>JACRDB010000007.1 GCA_016218725.1 Deltaproteobacteria bacterium | reverse complement strand
GGCCGATGTTCCCGTACGCCGCCCCGCCGCCGCCGCCCGCCGGGCCACCGCCACCGCCGCCGCCGCCGCCGTCGGAGTACCCGCCGCCGCCGCCGCCGCCGGAGCCTCCGCGGCCGCTCAGGGACCCGGAGGCCGTGCCGCCCACCAGGGTGCTCACCCCGCCGCTGCCCCCAGGGCCCCCGCAGCGGGAGGTCACCGTGCAGGTGTCCCCGTTGAAGGGCACCGCCAGGGGGTTGCCCGTGTCCCCTCCGCCGGAGCCCGAGGCGTTGTCCAGGCAGTCCGTGTGCGCCCCACCGGGGCCACCCGACACGTTGATCGTCCCCGAGATGGTGATCGCCCCCGTCGCGCGCAGGTCCAGCACCCCCGCCCCGTTGGTGGTCACCGTGACCCCAGCGCGGATGTTGATCGTCGTGAAATTGTGCACCCCAGGGGGGAGCACCGTGTTGCTCGTCGGGTCGAAGGCCCCCTCCACGCCCGTGGACGGGAAGCGCGTGCAGCCCCCGCCGATGCACGGCGAGCCCGACGGGCAAGCGGCCCCGCAGGCGCCGCAGTTCATCGCGTCGCTGGCCAGGGTCAGGCAGCGCGCGCCGCAGAGGGAGCGGCCCGGGTCGCAGGTGGCCGTACACACGGAGCCCGCGCAGCGGGGGACGCCCCCCGTGACGGCGGGGCACGCGTTGCCGCAGCCGCCGCAGTTGGCCACGTCCGTGCGCGTGTCCACGCAGGCCATGGAGCACACCGTCTCGCCCACGGAGCAGAACAGCCGACACACCCCCGCCACGCACGCCTGGCCGGGCCCGCACGCGCCCCCGCAGCGCCCGCAGTGGGCCGCGTCGTTGGCCGTGGACACGCAGCTCCCGCCGCAGTCCGTCAGCCCCGGCCCGCAGGAGGCCGCGCAGGCGCCCCCGGAGCACACCTGCCCGGCCGCGCACCCGCGCGCGCAGGCGCCGCAGTGGCCCCGGTCGGTCATCAGGTCCCGGCAGGTGCCCCCGCAGTTCGTCTGCCCCGCCGGACACGACACCGCACACGCCCGGTCCATGCACACCTGGCCCGCCGGGCACGCGGTGCCGCACGCGCCGCAGTGCGCCCGATCGGTGGCCAGGTCCCGGCAGGTGCCCCCGCAGTTGGTGAGCCCCGCCCCGCAGGACACCACGCAGGCCCGGTCCGCGCACACCTGCCCCGCCGGGCATGACATCCCGCAGGCGCCGCAGTGGGCCCCGTCCGTGCGCAGGTCCCGGCACACCCCGTCGCAGTTCGTGAGCCCGCCGCCGCAGGACACGCGGCAGGCGCCCATGGAGCACACCTGCCCGGCGGGGCACTCATTGCCGCAGCGCCCGCAGTTGTTCCCGTCCGTGGTCAGGTCCCGGCAGATGCCCCCGCAGTCCATGGTGCCCCCGCCGCAGGACACCACGCAGGTCCCGCGCGAGCACACCTGCCCCGCCGTGCACGCCATCCCGCAGCGCCCGCAGTGGTTGGTGTCCGTCTCCAGGTCCCGGCACACCCCGCTGCACTCCGTGAGCCCCGCCCCGCAGGACACCACGCAGGTCCCGCGCGAGCACACCCGCCCCGCCCCGCAGGACATCCCGCAGAGCCCGCAGTGGTTCAGGTCCGTCTCCAGGTCCCGGCACGTCCCGAGGCAGTTGGTGAGCCCCGCCCCGCAGGACACCACGCAGGACCCGCGCGAGCACACCTGCCCCGCCACGCACGCCGTGCCGCACCGGCCGCAGTGGGCCAGGTCGCTCTGGAGGTCCCGGCACACGCCCCCGCACTCCGTGGTGCCCGCCCCGCAGGACACCTGGCAGCGCCCCTCGGAGCACACCTGCCCGGCCATGCACACGGTCCCGCACCCGCCGCAGTTGCTCCGGTCCGTGTCCGTGTCGCGGCAGGTGCCCGCGCAGTTGGTCAGGCCCGCCCCGCAGGACACCACGCAGCGGCCCCGGGAGCACACCTGCCCGCCCGGGCACACGTTGCCGCAGCCGCCGCAGTGGCCCAGGTCCGTCTGCGTGTCCCGGCAGCTCCCCATGCACTCCGTCAGCCCCGCCCCGCAGGAGAGCTGACAGCGCCCCTCGGAGCACACCTGCCCCATCAGGCACCCGGCCCCGCACGCCCCGCAGTGGGCCCGGTCCGTGGTGAGGTCCCGGCAGGTGCCCGCGCAGTTGGTCAGCCCCGCCGCGCACGTCACCACGCACGCCCCGCGGGAGCACACCTGCCCCGCGGGGCATGCGTTGCCGCAGCCGCCGCAGTGGCCCAGGTCCGTCTGCGTGTCCCGGCACGTCCCCATGCAGTCCGTGAGCCCCACCGCGCAGGACACCTGGCAGCGCCCGAGGGAGCACACCTGCCCCTCGGCGCACGCCGTCCCGCACCCGCCGCAGTGCGACCGGTCCGTCTGCGGGTCCACGCAGCGCCCCCCGCACGGGATCGTCCCCGCCACGCACTCCACCCGACACTCGCCGTTGACGCACACCTGCCCTTGCGCGCACGCGCCGCCGCAGCGCCCGCAGTTGCCTCGGTCGGTGTTGGTCTCCGCGCAGTAGCCCGCGCCCCCGTCCTGCCCGGCGCACATGGTCAGCCCGCTCCGGCACGTGAGCGCGCACACCCCGCCGGAGCACACCTGCCCGGGCGAGCACACACTCCCGCACATCCCGCAGTTCATCCCATCAATGCGGGTGTCCACGCACACGCCCGCACAGCGGCTCTGCCCCGCGGGGCACGGCGGGGGCCCGAGGTCCGTGGCGCCGTCGGCGCGCTGGCCCACCACGGCGCTCCCGTCGCAGCCGCCGAGCAGCGCCACGAGCACCCACCCCGCCCAGAGCACACTCCACCGAAGGAACCGCATCGCGAGCCTCCTGGCGTAACCGCCGTGTCAGCCCCGAGCGTACACCCCTCCAGGGCCCCAGAGGAACCCATCAACACCCCACCGGGTGACCCCGCGCGACGGGCACCACGGCGCCGGGGGCCCGCGCTTCAGCAGTCGCAGTCGAGCATGGGGTGGGCCAGGCTCTCCACCAGGCGCAGCACGGTGCCCCGGCGACGCCAGACGCCCGCGGTGGTGAGGAAGTCCACGGCGCCGTCACCGTCGGCGTCGGTGGCCGCCAGGGGCTCGAAGGAGCCAGGGTCCTCGGGGTCCGACTGGAGCACCAGGGTCGGCCCCACGGACTCCAGCACCACCGTGAGCGCGCCCGCGTACTCGCCACAGCCGCCCACCGCCACGCTGGACCGCACCGTCACGAAGCTCCGCCCGGCGGCGCCCGCCTGCCAGAGCGCCACCGCGGGGCGCTGCCCGCCGTGCTCGTCCCAGCGCCGCCCGGCGGGGCCCTGGACCTCGGCCACGTAGTCCCGCTGGAGCCTCGCCCACGCCGGCAGCGCCCGGGCCCTCGCCAGCGCCGCCGCCGCCAGCGCCGCCGGCGCCGGGCGCTGCACGAACACCACTCCCTCCCCCGCGTCCGCCGCGCGCGCCCAGCGGGCCCCGTCGCAGCTCCCCTGGCGGCTGTCCACCGGGGCCACCAGCAGCGCCCCGCCCTCGCCGAGCCCCCAGGCCTCCTGGGCGATCTCCGCGGGCGTCGCCCGAGGGGCGCCCTCCTCGCCGTTCCAGCGCTGCTCGGTGCCGAAGTGTACGTCCACCCGCCGGAGCACCGAGGGCGCCCCGAGGGTGCCCGCGCAGGCTCGTCCCTGGTCCGTGTAGAGCACCACCTGGCGCCCCTGGAGCGCGCTCAGCGCGGGCGGCAGCGCCGAGGCGACGGCCTCCTGGCGCGTGGCCACCACCTGGCCCTGGTCCACCAGCGTCGGCGCCCCGCGGCTCCAGCCAGCCTCCGGGCGCGTGGAGAGCACCACCCACGGCGCGTGGTGGTCCAGCACCGGGAAGAAGCCCCCGGGCGCGATCTGCGCGGGCTCCCCCGCCCCGCCGCCCAGCTCCGAGCGCAGCATCTCCTCCCGGGCGATGCGCAGGGCGCTGCCCTCGAGCACCAGCGAGAGGTGCTTGGGCCCCTGGTCGTGGAAGGCCCCGGAGGTGAAATCCTGCGTGAAGCGCAGCTCCGCCCCCTGGACCCCGGCGCTCACCGCGACGTCCGTGGCGGCGACCCTCATGGCGTCCCGGAACATCCGCTGGCGGTCCACCATCCACTGGTCGTGGTCGTAGCTGGCGCGCCGGGGGCCCACCCGCTTGACTCCCGAGAAGCGCGCCGCGTACAGCGCCCGGTAGCGCTCGAAGTCCCCCTGGTTCTGCGCCGCCAGCCACCCGTCCAGGAAGGCCCTCACCGCCGCCTCGGAGACCACCGCGGGCGCCGCGGGGGCCCCGCCGGTGTCCGCCGTCGCCGTCGCCGCGGGCCTCGCCGGGCGCGGGGGCCTCGCGGCCGGTTCGCTCCTGCATGCCAGGAGCGCCAGGATTGTAGCGCCCGGGAGCCGTTGTCGCATGAGACCTCTTCTCCTTGGTGGATGAAACGATACTTCGTCAGTCGTCCGAAGGGCCATTGGCTGGCGCCTGGAGCGCCACCGCCGTGGTGATCCCGAGCTCGCGCCGCAGGCGCTCGGCCTGGTGGTGCGTCCGGAGCGGCACCGCCAGCTCCTCCAGGGCCCCATCGATCACCCGATCGAGCTTGTACAGCGTGAGCTGGATCCGGTGGTCCGTCACCCGGTTCTGCGGGAAGTTGTACGTGCGCACCTTCTCCGCCCGCTCGCCGGAGCCCACCATCCCGCGCCGCTCGGACGCGATGGCCTCGTCCTGGCGCCGCCGCTCGCGCTCCAAGAGGTGCGACCGCAGGACCTTCAGGGCCTTGGCCTTGTTCTTGATCTGCGAGCGCTCGTCCTGGCACTTCACGATGATCCCCGTGGGGATGTGCCGCACCTGCACCGCGCTGTTGGTGGTGTTCACCCCCTGGCCGCCGGGGCCCCCGGAGGCCGCGATGGAGAAATCCAGGTCCTTGTCGTCCAGGCGCACGTCCACTTCTTCCGCCTCCGGGAGCACCGCCACCGTGGCCGTGGAGGTGTGCACCCGCCCCTGGGCCTCCGTGGCGGGCACCCGCTGCACCCGGTGGACCCCGCCCTCGAAGCGCAGGGTGCTGTACACCTCCGCGCCGGACACCTGCGCCACCAGCTCCTTGAGCCCGCCCACCAGGGTCTTGTTCTCGCTCAGGACCTCGATCCTCCAGCCCTTCTTCTCCGCGAAGCGGGCGTACATGCGAAACAGATCCGCAGCGAAGAGCGTGGCCTCGTCGCCGCCCTCGGCCGCGCGCAGCTCCAGGATCACGTTGCGCTCGTCGTGGGGGTCCGGCGGGAGGAGGAGCAGCGTGAGCGCGAGCTCCTGCTCCGAGAGGTCCCGCTCCAGGCCCGGGAGCTCGGCCTCGGCCAGGGGCCGGAGCTCCGGGTCCCCGAGGGCCTCCTGGTCGTCCTTGAGCCTCCGGGCGGTGTCCCGGTAGCGGGCGTACGCGGTCAAGAGCGGGTCCAGGTGGCTCCTCTCGCGGGTGAGGGTGCGGTAGCGCTGGGCGTCCGCGGTGACGCCGGGCTCACAAAGGAGCCGGTCCAGCTCGTCGGCGCGGCGCACCAGGGCTTCAAGCTTCTCCATCGGTAACATCGGTCACGGCTCCCGGCGCGGTCGGCGCCAGCTTCACACGGCTTCGGTCTCTTGCGGAAGGAACAGGCTGCGCGGAGGCGCTAGAGCCCGCCGTACTGGGCGGCGAAGGCGGCGAAGGTCGGGAAGGTCTGCACCTGCGGGGCGGTGACGGGTCCCCGGGCCTCGGCCTCGGCCTCCCGGGTGAGGGCCAGGCGCAGGGCCACCAGGGCGATCTCGAGCTGGTCCTCGGAGGGCTCCGCGGTGGTGAGCCCCTGGATGAGGTACCCCGGCCCCAGGAAGGCCCGGGCCAGCGGGTGGTCCACGAAGCGCGCCCCCAGGCGCTGGAGCTCATACGCCACGCCCGCGATGGGGATCATGAGCGGGATGGAGATCACGATGGACGCCAGGAGCGTCCCAAGGCCCGAGCTGTTGGGCAAGAGCAGCGGCAGCACCAGCGCGAAGACGGCCACGGAGACGATCACCACCACCAGCATGAAGGTGGTGCCGCAGCGGGCGTGGCGGGTGGAGTGCCGCCGGGCGTTCTCCACGGTGAGGGCCTCGCCGGCCTCGTAGGTGGCGATGGCCTTGTGCTCGGCCCCGTGGAACTGGAAGAGCCTCAGGCCGTCCCGGGTCTTGCGCAGGAGGTACACGTACCCCACGAAGAGCCCGAGCTTGCACGCGCCCGCCACCAGGTGGAAGCGCGGGTCGCCCATGGTGAGCGGGTGGTTCAGGAGCCACCCGAGGAGCGCCGCCAGGAGCTTCGGCAGGGCGATGAAGAACAGAATGGCCCCCAGGAAGGCCGCGCGCCCCAGGGCCTCGCTGGTGCGGCTGGGGGGGGCGTCCTCCTTGACGGGCTCGCCGTAGTCGAGCTCGAACTGCTCGGCGGAGAAGCGCAGCGCCGAGAGGCCATTCTGCATGGACTCCACGAGCACCACGGCGCCCCGGACGAAGGGGACCTTGAGGGCCCGGGAGGCCCAGGTGCCCCGCCAGGGCTGCTCACAGATCACGATCTCCCCTGCCTTGCGCCGCACGGCCACGGCGAAGCTGTTGGGCGAGCGCATCATGACGCCCTCGATGACGGCCTGGCCGCCGACGCTGGGCCTAGGTGCCTTTGGTGGTTGACGATACGGCTGGCCCTTCTCGCCAGAGGGGGCCTGCGGTGGGCTGTCGGACATGGGGCGGAAGCGTACCACACCCCCGCCCGGGGCGCTCCCAGGGCGCTACTTCGCGCGGGGAGCGATCTTCTCGTAGCGCTTGCGGAAGCGGTCCACGCGGCCCGCGGTGTCCATGATCTTCTGCTTGCCGGTGTAGAACGGGTGGCAGGCGCCGCACACCTCCGTGGCGAAGTCCCCGCGGGTGGAGCGGGTCTCGACCACGTTGCCGCAGGCGCAACGGATCTGGCAGATGTTGTACTTCGGGTGGATCTTTTCCTTCACGGCGTCGGCTCCTGACGGCCGCGGTGGCTGTTCCCGAAGGGCTCGGGTTGTACACCGCGGGGTCGGTGGGGCTAGCACAGGCATCCTCCCCCCGCAAGGCTCACCTGCTCCGGCGGACCGTCGCTTCGAGCGCGCCACGGCGGCGCTCGACGGCCTGGAGGAGCGCCCACTGCCCTCGGGCCCGGACCAGGTTGTGCTCCCCGAGGGTCGGGAAGAGCGCGGGCTTCCACCCGAAGTACCGCTCCTCCAGGGCGTCGGCCAGGAAGCGGGCGGAGAGCTCCAGGCAGATGGTCACCAGGGCCTCCACGAGCATCCCGCGCTCTTCGGGCGTGACCAGCCCCCGGGCCTCCCGGGCGTAGCCCTCCACGGAGGCCTCGAAGATGGCCTCGGAGAACACGGTCTCGGCGGTGTCCTCCCCCAGGGGATTGCACCAGGAGCGCAGGGCGTCGGCCAGCTCCAGGGGCCACGGCAGGAGCCCCACGGTGTCCAGGTCCACGAGGCACAACCCCTCGCCCGACGCCCGGAAGAGCAGGTTCGAGAGCTTCAGGTCCCCATGCGCATGCCGCAGCGGCAGCGCGTCCCACGAGGGCAGCCCGGGCTCCCTCGCGAGGAGCTCCCTCGCCAGGGGCTCCACCTGGGGGAAGAGCCGGTGCCCGGGGTGGCGCTCCAGGGCGCCTCGGAGCGCCGCCAGGTGCCTCCGGGTGTCGTGCACCCCGGGCCGCACGAAGCGGTAGTCGTACACAAACGCCCGGAGCGCGTGGTGGAAGCGCCCCACCAGGGCCCCGGCCTCGCGGGCCAGCGTGGGCGACGGCATGCGATCATGGGCGACGGTGTCCTCCAGGAAGGTCATCGCGCGCCACAGGGGCCGCTCCGGGTGGGAGTACTCCACGCAAAGGGCGCCGTCGTCCGAGGGCAGGAGCCTGGGCGTGGGCATCCCCTGGCCCGCGAGGTGCCTGGTCACCGCCAGGATGTCCTGGTGGACCTCCGCGCCGAAGATCGGGTGGAGCCGCTGCACCAGCGCCGGACCCGCCCTGCCCTCCACGAGGAAGGTGTCTTGAATGAGCCCAGTGCCGTGCCGCCGGGAGGGTCTCCCGGCGAGCGCCGCCCACCGGGAGAGCACCAGCGCGGGTACTTCGTTCATGGTTGAGACCTCACCCCCCCGGCCCCCTCTCCCTGGCAGGAGAGGGGGAGTAAGAGCTTGAATTTATTGGTGTTTCCTCCCCCTCTCCGGACAGAGAGAGGGGGTTGGGGGGTGAGCTCGCCGCACTCAGCCGCGGGGGCGGCGGCGCCTGGCGAGGAGGAGCCCGAGGGCCACGAGGCCGAGGGCGAGGTGTCCGCCGCGGGTGTCGTACCGCTGGGCGCGGCACTTACAGCCGTCGCCCGAGTAGACCACCCTGGGCCCGGCGTCCATGGGTGCGCCGGCGTCCGGCGGG
>JACRDB010000087.1 GCA_016218725.1 Deltaproteobacteria bacterium | reverse complement strand
GGCGGCGCCGCGCGGGGCGACACCGACGGCGCCGACACCGGCGCCGCGGCGGGCGCTGCCACGGGCGTGGCCGCGGGAGGGGTCATCGCGCGCGCGGGCGCAGGCGGTGGTGCCTCTGGCGCCGGGGCCGCCGCGGGGGCCTGCGCGGCGGTGATCGCCGCGGTGGCGATCTCCGACGGGATCATGAGGGTGGGGGCGTCCTCCAGGTCCACCTCGGTCTCGCCGTGGTGGGTGACGGTGACGTCCGGGTCCGTCATGCGCTCCCCCGCGGACGGCACGCTCGCGGCGGGCCCGCCGTGCTCCCGGAAGAAGGTCTCCGCCAGGGTGTGGCCGGGCACGGTCTGGGCGAGGCGCTCGAAGAGGGGCCTGGCGGCGGCCGGGTCGTTGCGCATGCGCCAGTGGGTCATGGCCGCCTGCACCAGGAGCCCGACGTCCTCCGAGTGGTCCGTCCGGAACCGGAGCTGCTCCTCGTAGAAGCGCGCCAGGTCGTCCCAGCGCTCGCGGTCCTGGAGGATGGCCACCACGAAGCGCGTGGCGTCGTTGTCGCCCGGGCGAAGCTCCAGCACCCTGCGGTAGACGCGCTCCGCCGAGGCAACGTCGCTGCGCCGGGCGGCATGCGCCCGGCCCGCGCGGTAGAGCAGGTGCACCCGCGCGTCGAGGTCCGTGACGGCCTCGGCGCTCTTCTCCAGGTGCGAGGCCAGGTCATCCCAGCGGTTGCCGCGGCGGCGCAGGACGCGCTCCCAGAGCTGCACCGCGCGGAGGTTCCCGGGGTCCACCGCCAGCGCCTGCTCGAAGACCGTGTCCGCCTCGCGCTCTTTTCCCTTGCCCTTGTACTGCAACAGGATCCCGGCCGCGCTGACCAGGTGCGACGCGATCAGCGCCGGGTCCGTGGAGTCGTTCTCCGCGTGGCGCCGGTAGGCGCCCAGGAGGTCCTTCCAGCGCGCCGTGCGGGACGCGAGGCGCTCCCGGGCCTCGGCGCAGGCCTGGGCCTCCGGGGAGCTCTCCGGCAGCCCGAGGAGCCCCACGGACTCCAGCGCGGCCAGGGCCGTGCGGTCGTCCAGGAGTTCCTCTTCCAGCACCCGGGCCCGCTCCCGCAGGAGCCTGGCCTTGCCCGGCGGGTCCGCGCACGCGAGCACCTCCAGGTCCAGGAGCCTCGCGGCGGCCTCGGCCTCGCCGCGGGCCAGGAGCTCCGCGCGGCCCTGGGCGAGCCAGGCCGGCGCCTCGCTCCCGGGCTGGGCGAACTCACCCTCGATCGCCCGCTCCTCCAGGGACGACCATGCCTTGTCGTTCTCCGGGTCGTCGTGGAGGGAGGCCAGCAGTTTCCGGACCTTGTCTGCGCTCATCGCTGTTCTGCTCTCCGCGTGTAGCCGGTGCAGGGCCGTCGAGGGTTGGGGCCTCGGGCGTGGAGGTCCGGTGCCTTCGCCAGGCACCGTTCCCGTAACGACCTCTGCGAGGGGCGCCCAAGCTAGCCCAGGGACCGGGAGGCCAGCAAGCCACATCGACCACCCCGGCGCCCCGGTCCGGGCCAATTCTTGACCCTCCCTCGGGGATCCTGGTAGGGGGTCCCACGGTGAGGGCCGTGGCCCTCGGCGGTGTGGCCCCGGGCCCACGGTCGAACCGCGGGAGGCCTCGCCGCATGGGCTGCCTTCCCCTGGCACGCCTCGTGCGCCAGGAGAATGCAGGACCCGACGCACAAAGGACCACCCCAATGACCCGAATCGGCGTACTCATGGGCGGCATCTCGGCAGAGCGGGACGTCTCCGTCCGCTCCGGTGAGGCCGTCGTGGAAGCCCTGCGCGCCCGCGGCCACGAGGTCCTACCGATCTACGTGGACCGCGACATCGACCGCGTCCTGCGCGCCACCCCCATGGACCTGGCCTTCCTCTGCCTCCACGGCCGCTTCGGCGAGGACGGCTGCCTCCAGGGCCTCCTGGAGTGGCTCGGGATCCCGTACACGGGCTCCGGCGTGCTCGCCAGCGCGCTGGCCATGGACAAGCTGAAGGCCAAGGAGCTCTTCCGGCTCCATAACGTGCCTACACCCCCCTACTACGACCTCACGGGGCCGGTGACGCCCTCGGAGCTCGAGGAGCGCCACGGGAGCTTCGGTTTCCCGGTGATGGTCAAGCCCCGGCGGGAGGGCAGCTCCATCGGGGTGACCCGGGCGGGGGACCTCCTGGAACTGCGGTCCTCGGTGGACCTCGCCCTGCGCCACGACGACGGGGTGCTGGTGGAGCGCTTCGTGCGCGCCCGGGAGGTGCACGTGGGGATCGTGAACGGGCGGGTGCTCGGGGCCATCGAGATCGTCCCTCGGCGGGCGTTCTTTGATTTCCAGGCCAAGTACCAGAAGGGCCAGAGCGAGTACTTCTACCCGGCGCGGCTTCCGCCTACGCGGTACCAGAACATCCTGCGCCTGGCCGAGCGGGCCCACCACGCCCTCGGGTGCCACGGCGCCACGCGGGTGAACCTCCTGGTGACCGAAGGGGAGAACGAGTACGTGCTGGAGGTGAACACCACCCCGGGGATGACGCCCACCTCGCTCCTGCCCAAGATCGCCGCCGGGGCGGGGCTGGACTTCGGCTCCCTATGCGACGAGATCGCCCGCAGCGCGAGGCTCCACACGGCCACCGGCGCCCGGGCCCCGAGGCTCCAGAGCGCCCCGCTGGTGGCCACCGCGTGAGCGGTACTAACGGTCCGGGTCGCTGAGCCGGGCCGACAGCCCGATCCTCAGGGCCACCGAGGCCCCCACCAGGGCCTCCTGGGACGGGTCCACCCGCTGGCGCTCGGCCCCCACCGCCACCGAGGCCGTGAAGGCCAGGGCCTCCGAGAGGTACGCCGCGCCCCGGAGTTCCAACCCGTAGCCCTCGCGGTGCACCGTGGCGGCGCCCTGGCCCAAACCAAACTCCAGCTCCAGCCGCGCGCCCAGGGCGAAGAGCCCATCCCGTTGGTTGTGCGTGAGCACCCCGCCGCCCGCAAAGGCAAAGGCCAGCGCCGAGGCCGCCCCGAAGCCCCCGCCCGCGGACAAATGAAAATAGTAATCATCGAAGGCCGTGAGCTCAAGGAGGGACTGGTACCGCAGCCGGTGGACCCCGGCGGTGGGGATCGCCACCCCCAGCGCCAGACCGAAATGCGTCGCGAAGTGGGTACGACCAAAGACCACATGGCAGGCGGGGTAGCCGCGTGTACGATGGGTCGTTCGGAGCAGCGCCCGAACGACCCCGGCGCCGGTGGCCACCACGCGCTGGCCCTCCGGGTCGGCGTCCAGGCCCACGCCCAGGAGCCAGCCGTCGGGATCCACCACGGCGCCGACGCGATCCGAGGGGCGCAGGCGGGCGCCGGGGTCGAGCTGGACCACCACCCGGTCCGGGTCCGCGCGCAGGACCGTGCCTTCGAGCGCGAAGCGGCCCTCGTCGCGCTCCAGGACCACGCGCACGGGGGCCCCGAGGTCCGGTTGCTGGGACACCACCGGGAGGCCCTCGGGGGGTGAACCGGAGGGCTCCGGCCCGATGCGCAGGAGGGCCACCGCGGTGCCGGGCTCCAGGTCCAGGAGGAGCGCGCGGTGGCGCCGACCGTCCCCCGAGAGCACCTCCAGGGGGCAGCCCTCGCCCACATTGGAGATGGCCCGGGCGGCCACCACGGCGAGGCCATCGAGGGCCACCGGGGTGACCACGGCGCCGGTGCCCGCCAGGGTCCAGCGCTCTCGGAGCACCCTCGGCTGGGCCTCGGACGGCCGGGGGGTGAGCGCCAGGAGCGCCAGGAGCGCCAGCGGCGCCGCGGGCCTGCGGGGTCTGCGCCGCAGCCGGCGACGGAACCTCGGCCGCTCCAGGTGTTCGGCGCCGTCCGCGGCGGGGCCCGCCAGGAGGGTGCCGGGCGAAGGGCCCGGGGGACCGCCGGAGGAGCCTCCCGGGGAGCCCGACGGACCCGCCGGGCCTGACGGGTCCCGGCGGCCGATCATGGTGGCCAGGCGGTCCACCGCGGCGGTCATGCTGTGGATGGTCTCGCGGGCCTCGGACCAGATGCGGTCGATGAGCCTCCGGGTGAGGAGGTACAGGACGAGGATGAACAGCGCGAGGGCCGCGACCATGAGGTAGAGGGCGTGGCGGGCGTCTTTGTCGATGAAGCTCTCGCGCACATCGTTCAAGGCGCCACGGAGCTCGCGCCGGAGGTCCTCGGCGGTGCCGAGGAGCTCGCCGCGGGCGCCGCGGACGACGGCCGCGGAGGCGTGCTCCAGGGTGCCCTGGAGGGCGGGGTCGACCTCGCGTTCGAGCTGCCTGCGCAGGGCCGGGAGGCCCTCGGCGGCGCCCTCCACGGCGCCGCGGGTGGCGTCCCGGGCGGTGGCCGCCAGGGCGGGGCGCAGCCGGCCGTCGACGTCCGCGGAGAGCTGCACGGTGGCGCCGTGGAGCTGCGCGCGGGACGCTCCCAGGGCCTGGTGCACCAGCGCGACGAGTTCGGGCCTGGCGTCCGCGACGCCGCGCCCGAGGAGCCCCCGGCGGGCGTTGGCGGGGTCCGAGCCCCCGAGCTGCGTGGCCAGGGACGCCAGGAGCGACTCCACGGCGCGGGTGAGCTCCTCGCGGAAGGAGCGCAGGAGCCCCTGCACCAGGGACTGTATGAAGGGCTCAAGGGGCCCATGGACCCCGGCGCCGCGGAGGGCCCCGCGCACGGCCCCCGCGGAGAGGGCGTCCACGGTGTCCGGGTCCAGCGGGTCCGAGCCCGCGCGGCGCAGGCCGTCCACCGCGCCCTGGACGCTCCGGAGCGAGTCGTTGTAGAGGGCGCCGGCGCCGCAGGAGGTGAGCGCCGCGAGGGCCATGAGCGCGAGCGCGGCGGTGGGGGCTCTCCGTCGCGGGCGGTTCATCGCCCCCTTCGTGCGTCGCCCGCGCTGGAACTGTCAAGACAACCGCAGGACGCGTCCGGTCAACGCCCTCCGATACGCCGCCGCAGGCCCACCAGGGCCGCGAGCGAGCGCCCGATCCGCTCCCGGTCGGGGGTGGCCGAGGGCTCCGCCTGGAGGTGCGTGAGCGTCGCCTGCGTGGCCGCGGCGACGGTGTCCACGTGGCGCAGGAGCACCTCCGTCTGGTTCTTCCACGCGGTGAGCTCCCGGACCAGGTCGTCCAGGGCATGCACCGCGCCCTCCAGGGCCGCCTCGGGACGCGGCGCCGCGGGGCGCTGCACCGGGAACGGCGCCGTGGGCGCCGGCGGCGGCGGCGTGGCAGGCTCGCGCTCCGGCGCGCGGTCGCCCACCACCTGGTAAGTGTTGCTCGCCCGCGTCGGCACCGGCTGAAACTCCGCCGTAGGCGTGCGCCTGGGGGGACTCGGGCGCATCCCTGGCGCTGTGCCCTGGACGACACCCGGGGTTGCGTCCACCGCGGGCAACGCGCCCTGCGACGGGCTCCGGCCCCGGGCGCCCTCCGCCGTGGGGCTCCAGGCCTCCTGGGCGCGCTCCGCCCGGGAGAGCACCGCGGGCTCCGGAGGCGTCATGCGGTCCCTCGGCGGGCTCACCGCGGGCATCCCCGGCGAAGTGCGCTGCCGCACCTTCTGGTCGTACTGGAACCGCTGGATCGCGTCCGTGAGCACCGCCTGCGAGGCGCCCAGCGCGCGCAGGAGCTCGTCGACGCCGGGCCGCATGGCCGAGAGGTCGTAGCGGTCCCCGTAGCTCCGGAGCTTGCGCACCACATCCACGTAGGCCTGGATCACCTGCGGGCGCGGCGCGTCCGGCGCCACGCCCAGGAGCCCGTAATGGTCCCCCAGATCCGCTAGACGTCGGAGCCCTTCGAGCTCCGCGCGGATGTACTCGGGCACCGCCTCCAACGCCGCTCGGCTCATCGCCACCACGCCTTTCCGGGAGGACTGTGCTCCTCGCCACCCGTACCAACGACACTTCGCACCCCGAGCTCCAGGGCGCAAGTCCACCGGTACGCCGGAAAGCGCGACGCCACCAAACATTCCATGCTTCCATGGGACAAGCTCGTCCGTGCCGCAACAACGAAGTTGGCGGCCACGCATCCTCCAGGATAGGCTCCGCGGCGTATATGGTTCTTCGTCGGGGCTTGCTGGCGTGGGCGGTGGTGGCGCTTGGTGGCGCCGCGGTGGCGGACCCTCGGGAGTGGGCGGTGCCGGTCTCGGGTCCGCTGCCCTCTGGGGCGGCGAGCCTCTTCGTGGACTCCCGCCACGGGCGGGTGGTGTCCTCTCCGAGCCGACCGGAGGACGTGGTGGGGCATGTGGTCCCGCGCGCGCTCTTCCCGGTGCTGGAAATCGCCCCGGGGAGCCAGTGCCGGCGCCAGTGGCTCCGGATCGGTCCCGAGGCGTGGGTGTGCGGGGACAACGGGGTGCTCCGGGACACCGTGGCGCCGCCGGATCGGGGGGTGCCAGAGCCCTCGCCGTCGACGTATCTCTTCGCCCGCGGGCAGCGGGTGGGGGTCTACGAGCACGGCTGGCAGGCGCTGGCCCAGGCGCCGAACCCGCTGCAGGTGTGGCGCTCGGGCTTTGGCTTCTCCGTGGCGGCGGAGCGTGACGGGCTCGTGCGCACCCGCGAGGGCGTGTACCTGTTGGAGTCGCAGACCTTCCACGCGCACCCATCGAGCTTCGCCGGGGCGCCCTGGCAGGAGCTCCGCGGGGCCTCCGGGGGGCAGCCCTTCGGCTGGGTGGTGACGGAGAACCTCCAGGTGCGGGGGGCGCCGGTGGCGGCGCCCCCGGGGCGCCACGGTCGGCCGCGGTCGCCGCCGCTGCCGCCGCCGCTGGGGATCACCCTCCCGAGGCTCTCGCGGGTGGTGGTGTACGAGGTCCGGGGCCGCGGCTGGGAGGCCCTGGCGCGGGTGGGCGAGGGTCGCTGGGTGCGCGCCTCGGGGCTGAGGGTGGTGCTCCCGCAGCCCCCGCCGCCGGAGGTGAACGTCGCCCGGAGGGAGCGCTGGGTGGACGTGGACCTCACCACGCAGACCCTGGTGGCCTACGAGGGGGCCGACCCGGTGTACGCCACGCTGGTGTCCACGGGCCTGGAGGACTCGCCCACGGAGCCGGGGATCTTCCGGGTGTGGGAGAAGCACACCACGCGGACCATGGACGACGCTCCGGGGTCCAGCCCGGCCCGGCACATGCGCTACGGGGACGTGCCCTGGGTGCAGTTCTTCGACGGCAGCCGCGCGCTCCACGGGGCTTACTGGCACGACCATTTCGGCGTGGCGGTGTCCCATGGGTGCGTGAACCTCGCCCCGGCGGACGCCCGCTGGCTCTTCCTGTGGACCACCCCGGAGGTGCCCGCGGGGTGGAGCGAGCGCACCCCGAGGCCCAGCGAGGGCGCGCTGGTGCGCGTCCGAGGGCGCTACGTGGAGTAAGCACGACGGGCCGTTGCGTCGCTACGATCTCTGGCCGCCGAACGGCTGGGGCTCGTGCCGCGAGAGGGTGGGCCGTGATCGCCAGGTCAGCCGTCGGTCTTGAAGCCGGCGAACATCTCGTGCACCTCATCGAAGCTGGAGTGGGGATAGGGCAGCACCGCGGGCGTGAGTCCCTCCAGCGCGAGGAGGCGCGACCAGGTCTGCCGTGGGAACAGGCCCATGCGATGGCGGTCGTGGACGCCGCGGACGGTGCCGTCGGCCTCCCGGAGCAGATACGCGTACTCGGTATAGAACCAGGTGTCTTCGGGATCCGGGTCCCAGGACCACTCGAGGTAACGGAGGCCCCGCCCGTCGGGCCCGTCATGCCCGCCGTGGCTCGTCTCGAAGGCGACCCGCTCGCGAAGGTCATCAGGCACGAGGAGCACCATGCCGCCGGGCCGGCAATGGGCCGCAGCAGTGCGCACCGCCAGGCGCAGGTCGTCTTCGGTGGTCATGTACGCGATGGCGTCATGGATGAAGACCACGTCGAAGACCTGACCGAGCCGCAGGGTGCGCATGTCACCGGCGTGGTGCGGCAGCTCTGGGTTGAGGCGCCGGCTGACCGCGAGCATCCCCTCGGAGCGGTCCGCGAGGGTCACGTCGAAGGAGCGCTTGAGGTGGCTGGCGTTGTTGCCGCCGCCGCTGCCAAGCTCGAGGAGGGTCCGGGTCCCCGGTCGGTGCGCGAGGACGGCGTCCCGGTAGACACCGGCCTCCTCCTCGTAGTCCTCGGGCGCCGAGAGGAGCGGCCACCATGGAGCGAGGTCGACGTAGAGCGAGGGGAGCTGGTCCATGCGCAGGAAGCTAACACCACTGTAGCCGATTTTCCTACGTGTGGGCGTGGGAGGTGCGGTGAGAGCACCGTTGGGTAACCGTCCTCGGTGCGGGTGGGCGCCGTTGGGTGATCGTCCTCGGTGCGGGTGGGCGCCGTTGGATGACCGTCCTCGGTGCGGCCCACCGGCCCGTTGGGCCGGCCTGTGCACGAATGCCAGCCCCCCTGCCGGGGGGCGCTTACGTGCGTGCGCAAGCACTGGCGTAGCAAGGGTTTGGAGCGTTGCCTGGTTCGGCTCCAGCAT
>JACRDB010000086.1 GCA_016218725.1 Deltaproteobacteria bacterium | reverse complement strand
CGGCGGGCTGCGGCGCGGGCCTCGCCCCGGACTCTCGCGCGGTCACCGGCGGCGGCCCCGGGGGCCTCGACGGCTGCTGCGGCGCGGGCGGCGCCTGCGGGGCTGGGGGCTCCGACGCGCGCTCCTGGGGACGTTCCTGGGTACGCTCCTGGGTACGCTCCTGGGGCCGCTGCGGGGGCCTCCCGAGGGCGCTCGCGGCGCCGGCCGCCAGGGCCGTGGCCACCGCAGCCGCCGCGGGGCCCTTGGAGCCACCGCCGCCGAAGATGTCATCCGCGGTCATGCTGAAGGACATGGACAGGTCGCTGGTGTCCGCCGGGGACGAGTCATCCAGGGACTGGCCGAAGGCCGGGGCGCCGAAGCGCCCGCCCTTGGTGGGCGAAGCCAGCGGGTCCCTCACGGTGTTGGACGCGAGCGGGTCGGGCATGGCCAGCGGGTCGTCCACGGAGAAGCCCGGCGACGAGGCCTCCTTGCGCGGCGCCACGGCGGGCGTGGTCGGGAGCTTGCCCACGAAGCTCGGGTCCTCCAGGTTGAACGAGGGCGCGCTCACCTGCGTGGACGCGCCGACGGACGCGGGCGTCCCCTCGGGGAGCGGGTCGTCGAAGAGGCCCGAGAGGGACCCCACCGGCGGCACCGGACCGGACGCCCCGGCTGCGCCAGGAGAACCCTCCGAGGCGGGCTTTACGTGCACCTCGGGCCCCTCGGGCCCCTTGGGGAGGCGCCCCATGAACGACGGCTCATCGAGCTTGCCGAGGGCGCCTGGGACGTCTTTTACGGGCTCCCAGGTGAGGTCGCTCGGCTGCGAGCGGCGCGCCGACGCGGGCCCCGGAGCCGGCTGCGGGGCCGTCGGGAGGTTCTTGGGGCCGCTCAGCTCGGCGAAGGGGTCGTCCAGGTCAAAGGTCCCCACCGAGGGCCTCTTGGTGGCCTGTGAGGGCTCGTTCTTCCCGACGCCTACGCCCATGCGCAGGGTGTCCGGGGAGCTCTTCTTCGGGGAGTGAGGCACCGGGGCCTGGTTGAGCGTGGGCCTGCGGTTGTCCTCGATGACCGACGGGGCGTTGGCGCCCGGGACGCCCACGGAGCTCGGCGGCACCGAGGCGGGCGCCGCCGGGGCGCGCACGTTGGCGCCCGTGGCCCCGCGGGTGCGCTTCCCGCCGGTGAGGGCCTCGGCCAGGATGCTCGCCCCGAGGCCCACGACCTCCTCCGGCGGGAGGTTGGTGAGCGGGTCCCTGCCGAAGAACTGCGACACCCGCTGGCGCACCGCGGGGATGCGGGTGGAGCCCCCCACCAGGATCACCGCCGTGAGGTCCGTCGGCCGGAGGTTGGCCAGCTTGAGCGCCTCGGCGCACACGTCGAAGGTGCGCGAGACGAAGGGCGCGGCCACGGCCTCCAGGTCCTCGCGGGTGAGGGACTTCTGGAACTTCAGGGTCTTGGCCCCGGCGCTCCGGAAGTCCAGCTCCGCGCGATCCTTGAAGGACAGCTCGATCTTGGCCTGCTCCGCTGCGTCGCGGAGCATGTCGAACACCAGCCGGTCCCGGGTGATGTCCACCTTGGTGGCGCGCTCGAAGGGCTCCGCCAGGCTCTCCGTCAGCGCGATGTCAATGTCGTCCCCGCCGAGGAAGGTGTCCCCCGCGGTGGCCAGCACCTCGAAGACGTTGCCCGAGAGCTCCAGGAGCGTCACGTCGAAGGTGCCGCCGCCGAAATCGAAGATGCAGATCTTCTCGCGGGTGCCGCGGCCGTACCCGTAGGCCAGCGCCGCGGCGGTGGGCTCGTTCAAGATGCGAATCACGTCCAGCTCGGCGATGCGCCCGGCGACCTTGGTGCTGGACCGCTGGAGCTCGTTGAAATTCGCGGGCACGGTGACCACGCAGCGATCGATCTTCTCCCCGAGGGACTCCTCGGCCACGCGCCGCACCTCGCGCAGGATCAAGGCGCTGAGCTCCGGGAGCGTGTGCTCGCCGCCGCGGGTGCTCACCACGATGGCGCTGTCGGCCCCCTCCTTGAGCTCGAAGGCCATGCGCGAGCGGGCCCTGCGGCACTCCTCGGATTTGAAGGGCCTCCCGAGGAGGCGCTTGACCGAGTACACCGTGTTGGCCGGATCCAGCGCCCGCCGGGCCCGGGCGGCCTTGCCCACCAGGGGGACGGACCCCTCGGGGAAGGCCACCACCGAGGGGATCAGCGGGCCGCCGGCCTTGTCCGTCAGCACCTGGGGCTTGCCCCCGAGGGACACCGCCACGACGGAGTTGGTGGTCCCTAGATCAATCCCGACCGCCGGAGCACTCATCGTCGCAATACTGTACCTACTCCAGGGCCCTCCCGGAAATCACCATCAACCGCCACCCCCCGGTTCGGCGTCCAGGGCGGCCAGGGCCTCCTCCACCCAGCGCCCCACCTGCCCCGGGAAGGGCCACATCCAGCCGTAGTCCGGCCCCGTGAAGCGCCGCAGGATCTCCCTCCTCAGCGCAGGGTCCCTGGCGGCCTGAGGGCCCCCGAGCTCGCGGTGCACCCGGAGGGTCTCGGCGTAGGCCTCCCACTCTAGCCGGGCGCGGCCCCAGGCCAGCCCGAGGGGCAGCGGGAAGAACCCGTAGAGGAAGATCATCCCGAGCCACCCGAGGCGCTCGAACTGGGCCACATGGACGAGCTCGTGCCGGAGCACCGCGTACCGCGAGGCGGCGGCGCCCTCCTCCCAGCGGTCCGGGAGGTAGATCCGGTGGCCGAGGGTGGTCACATACTCCGTGGCGTAGCGGTCCTGGCCCCCGAGGGTGAGCGCCCACAGGAGCCGGTGGATGAGCTGTTGGTGCCAGTGGTCGCGCTTGTACACGAGCGCCACGGGCCGAGGGCGCCGCGCCAGGCCCGCCACCAGGGCGTCGTAGAGGCGCTCGGGGTCCCTTTGGGCATCGCTCACGAGAACAGATGCGCCAGGCTCACCCACGGGAGCACCGGCAGGCGCTCGGAGTAGAGCGGGGCGCCCTCCACCAGCGGCGCCAGGGCGCCGAAGTCCGCCGCGAAGCGACGGGTGTAGAACCGCACCCCGACCAGGGCATACGGCAGGAACCGGGGCTGGTTGTTCCCGAGGAGCGCCCGCTCCCGCTCGGCCTCCTCGGGGATGACCTCGTACAGCATGAGCGACTGGCCCAGGAACTTCACCCCGTCGGAGACGCGGGCCTCGAAGGTGGCGTGGGTCAGGAGCCACAGGCCCCCGAGGCGCGTGCGCTGCGCCACGTGGGCGCCCGCGTGGAAGCCCGCCCGCTGCCCCCAGAGGCTCACCAGGGGCCCGGTGGCCCAGCCCATGCCCGCGTGGGCCCAGGTGAACCCGAGGTTCGTGGTGGAGCGCTCCCCGTCGGGCTGCAGCGGCACCGACGCGTAGGCCCACCAGGACACCGCCAGCCCCGCGCGCTGCACCAGCGCCAGCCTCGCGTCCAGCGAGAGCCCCACGAAGTAGTACGGAACGCCAACACCCACATCGATCCGGCGGGTGACGCCCCAGCGCGCCCCCACCCAGCCCAGGTGGGACACATACTGCCCGAGCACGTCCCCGAGGCGCAGGAGCCTCCCGGAGGGGAGCTGAAAATGGTGCCCCGAGGCCGGGTCCCCGCCGCCCTCGGGAGCCCCGATGGGCTCCAGCCGAAAGCCATGCACCGGCAGGAGCTCCACAGGACGCACCCCCGGCCGCACGGGCCAGGAGCGCGCCGACGCCGCGGGTGGGGCGCTGTCGGGGAACGTAGGGCGAGGTGTGGAAGTGTGCGGCGAGGTGGTCGCCCAGGGTGGTGAGTCCGGCGCGGGCTGGGCGTGGGCGCTGGCGCCGAGGCCCACCACCGCCGCGATCAGGCGACCAGAGACCCGCATGGACGGGACAGTCTTGACCGGCCCGGCGGCGCAGGCAAGGGTGATCAGTTCTGCTCGTCCGGGGGCGGGTCCGAGGCGGGCGCCCCGGGACCTTCGGTGGCCTCGGGGGCCTCGGGTGGCACCGTGGTCATGGGCGGGGGCGCGAGGCTGGGGGTGCCCTCCTCCACCTCGGCGAGGGGCTCGACGCCGACGACCTTCTCGCCCTCGTCGAGGCGGATGACCCGCACGCCCTGGGTGTTGCGCCCGGCGACGCGGATCTCGTCCACGCTGGTGCGGATGATCTGGCCCCGGTCGGTGATCACCATGATCTGGGCGCCGGCCATGACCAGGTCCAGGTCTACCACGTCGCCGTTGCGGTCCGTGGCGTCGATGGCGATCACCCCGACGCCGCCGCGGGACTGGCAGCGGTGCTCGCTCACGTGGGTGCGCTTGCCGAAGCCGTTCCCGCACACGGTGAGCACGTACTGCTGCTCCGGGTCGGTGATCACGTCCATGGAGACCACCTGGTCGCCGTCGCGCAGCTCCACCCCGCGGACGCCCTGGGAGTTCCTCCCGACGCAGCGCACCTCGCTGGCGCTGAAGCGAATGCTCATGCCCTTCCTGGTGCCGAGCATGAGCTCCTGGTCCTCGCGGACCACCACCGCGCGCAGGAGCGTGTCGCCGTCATCGATGGCCACGCCGATGATGCCCGTGGACCGGATGTTCTCGTAGGCGCTGAGCTCCGTGCGCTTGACCAGCCCGCGGGCGCTGGCCGTGACCAGGTACAGCCCCTCGCCGAAGGCCTTGACGGGCAGCACCGCGGCGATGCGCTCGCCGGGCTCGCTCCCCACGAAGTTCACCAGCGCCCGGCCCTTGGACACGCGGCTGCCCTCGGGGACCTCGAAGACGCGCTTCAGGTACACCTTGCCCTTGTCCGAGAAGAACAGGACGTGGTCGTGCGAGCTGGCGATGAAGAACTTGTTGATGAAGTCCTCCTCGCGGGCCTCCATGCCCACCCTCCCGCGGCCGCCGCGGCGCTGGGCGCGGTAGTCCGCCAGCGCCGTGCGCTTGATGAACCCGAGGTGCGAGCAGGTCACCACCACCTCGTGCGGGGCGATCAGGTCCGCCACGGAGAGCTCCCCCTCGGCGGCGGCGATCTCCGTCCGGCGGGCGTCGGCGAAGCGCGCGCGCACCTCGGCCAGCTCGGCCTTGATGACCTCCAGGAGCACCGCCTCGCTCCCGAGGATCTCCCGCAGGCGGGTGACCGTGTCCGAGAGGGCGCCGTACTCCGCGGCGAGGCGCTCGCGCTCCAGGCCCGTGAGCCGCGCGAGGCGCATCTCCAGGATGGCCCGCGCCTGGCGCTCGTTGAGGGTGTACTCCGGCACCGCGCGGGCCAGGGCGACCTCCTCCTCGGGGCGCCCGGCCCGCAGGACGAAGGCCTCCAGGCCCCGCAGCGGCAGGCGCATCAGGGCCTCCCGGGCGGTGTCCGCGTCGGGGCTCTCGCGGATGGTCTTGATGACCAGGTCGATCTCCGTGGTGGCCATGCCGAGGCCGAGCACCAGGTCCCGCTGGAGCTCCGCCTGGCGGAGCTCGTAGCGGGTGCGGCGGGTGACCACGTCCCGCCGGTGGTCGAGGAACACCAGGAGCGCCTCCCGGAGCGTGAGCACCTTGGGCTGCCCCCCCACGATGGCCAGGGTGATCACCCCGAGGGAGGTCTGGAGCTGGGTGTTCTTGTACAGGTTGTTGAGCACCACCTGCGCGTTGGCGTCGCGCTTGAGCTCGAAGACCACCCGCATGCCCTCGCGGGAGCTCTCGTCCCGAAGGTCCGCGATGCCGTCCAGGCGCTTCTCGCGCACGAGCTCGGCGATGCGCACGAGCATGGCGGCCTTGTTCACCTGGTAGGGCAGCTCGTCCACGATGATCTGCTCGCGGTCGCCCTTGCCCAGGGGCTCCACCCGCGCCCGGGCGCGCACCGTGAGGCTCCCGCGGCCGGTGGCCAGGGCCTGGTGGATCCCCGCCCGGCCGATGATGATCCCGCCGGTGGGGAAATCCGGCCCCTGGACGAACTGCAGGAGGTCCACCACGGAGGCCTCCGGGTGGTCGATCAGGTGCGCGGCGGCGTCGATCACCTCGCCGAGGTTGTGCGGCGGGATGTTCGTGGCCATCCCGACGGCGATGCCGTTGGAGCCATTGACCAGCAGGTTCGGGTACCGCGACGGGAGCACCAGGGGCTCGTGCTCGCTGCCGTCGAAGTTGTCGCCGAAGTCCACGGTCTCCTTGTCGATGTCCGCGAGGAGCTCCTCCGACAAACGCGCCAGGCGACACTCGGTGTACCTCATCGCGGCCGGCGGATCCCCGTCCACGCTGTTGTGGACGACGCAGCCGTTGGCGAGCATGAAGTTGTGGTGCTCGTCCACCGTGAGGTCGTAGACGTCCGCGGTCTCATCGAGGCGCCGCACGGAGACCACGCGGTGGTTGTGTGTGGCGGCGGCATTGACAAGCGCTGCGAAGTCGCCGAAATAGCGGCCCGCCTTGGCGCTCCGCGGCACCCAGTTCCCCGGGCGGCGCGCGTCGAAGAGCGCCTCCGTGAGCCCCTCGCGACCGACCTCCGCCACGAGGCGCGAGGCGTAGCCGACGATCTTCGCCCGGAGGACGCCCACGCGGTGCGCGTCCGTGGCCCAGAGCGCGCGCAGCGCAGGGGCCGCCTTCGCGGCGAGCTCCGCCATGAGCCTCGGGTTGGCGGCCCTCCGTCGCGCGGCGCTCGCCTGCAGGCCGCGCCGATGGGCCGCGAGGAACGTCGGATCCTCACGCTGGCGCCGGATCTTGTCCCGGTGGAGCGCCCGCGTGGACGGGTCCGCCCAGAGCTTGAGCGCCATGGCGCGATGATGCTCCGGCGCGAAGCGAGCACGGTACTCGGGGTCCAGCCAGCAGCGCCGGGAGCTGTCGCTGATGCGCTCGCGGAGCGCTGGATCCACGAGCGAGGCGGTGATCGCCGCGATGACTCGAGCGCGCTCCGCCGGGTCCGCCCAGCGCGCGCGGCTCGCCTCGCTGATGATCCGCGCCACCCTCGCCTGCGTCTCCGGGGAGGGGAGCCGGCGCTCGACGCCCCGGAGCGCCTTGGACATCTTCGCCCGGTAGTCAGGGTCTTGCCAGAGCTCCCGGATCCGCTGCCCCAGACGTGCGGCGCGCTCCGGGTGCGCCTCGTGGAGGGCCTTGAGTGCGCGCGAGGTCCGCTGCCCGTTTGCCTCCCGGAACTCCGCGCTCTTGTTCTGGGCGACCATCCGTTCTCGCCGCGAGGCGCGCGCCGCCGGGGTCCGCGCGTAGTAGCCCAGGACGCCCTCGCGCTGTGCTCTGCGGAAGTCCTCCTGTTGCCAGAGCGCATGGAGGTGCTCGGCGTGGAGGTGCATGTGCTCCAGCCAGGTCATCCGCTCGATGTTGCCGGGGCGGTTGTCGAACCTGTTGAAGTTCTTATGGTGCCGCACGAACGGCCCCCGATCCCTGCTGACGGCGCCGCGCTCGGCGTTGAACGCGTCCGCGACCTCGTGCACGAACTGCCACGCCCCGGTCGCTGGCTGGCGCACGCGGAGGTACTCGCGCGTGCGCGGATTGATCGGGGCCTTGTCGAAGTGACCCGCGAAGAGGCTGTCCTCCAGGGTAAGCGCCTCGGCCTCCTTCCAGGACCCGTCGCGGAGCATGAAGCGGTGGTCCGGGGTGCAGCGAACGGTGCTGCCGTCGTCGAAGGTCAGCTCGACCAGCGGCGCCGCGCGACGCGTGATCCTCGCCGCCCGCGCCTCACCCACGGTGATCCTCCCGGCGGCGTCCACGGCGTAGACATGAAAGACCTCCTCGGGCGGGAGCGCCGCGAGCTCCTCGAAGCTCCGCTCGGTCCCGTCCAGGAGCTTCACGCGGGTGTCCGCGGTGAAGCACCCGAAGTTCCCCTGCCCGTCCACCAGCATCATGCGCATGGCGAAGTCCTGCGCCATGCGCACCAGGGCCTCGTACACCGACGAGTCCCCGTGCGGGTGGTACTTGCCCAGCACC
The DNA here is from genome assembly GCA_016218725.1 of Deltaproteobacteria bacterium. Classification (GTDB taxonomy): domain Bacteria; phylum Myxococcota_A; class Polyangia; order Polyangiales; genus JACRDB01. The sequence continues at coordinate 4,851 of JACRDB010000086.1, read as the reverse complement.
TCGCCCACCACCCTGGCGCTCTTCTTGTACGACTGGTTCCACAGGAGCTTCATGTCGTGCATCGCGTACAAGATCCGCCGGTGCACGGGCTTGAGCCCGTCCCTGGCGTCCGGGATCGCGCGCCCCACGATCACGCTCATCGCGTAGTCCAGGTAGCTGCGCTGCATCTCCTCTTCGATCAGCGTGGGGATGAAGGTCATCCCCCCGGGTGCGCCGGGCGCCGCGCCCGCGTCGTCAGTCTGGCTCATGGTCGTCCCTGAAGGGTGTCCTTGGAGGCGCTCGCCTTGTACCAGACCCTACCCCTCCCAGACCACTCCCACACACCCTGATTGACATATTCTGTCACTCTCCCGGCGCAGAGGCATCAATCGCCAACCGGGGTTGGCAGGCGAGGGCGCGAGATGTTGGGAATTCCGAGCGATCGTGCGCGGCACCGGGTGTGCTAGGGTTTCTGTTCCATGGTCCCTCGTCGGGTGCTCGGGGTGCTGGTGGCGGCGTGGGTGACCTCGTGTCTGGGGCGGGCCTTGCCGATTCCACCGCCGGGGGTGAACCCGCCGGAGGTGGAGGGGTGTGACCCTGCGGAGTGTCCCAACGGGGGGGTGAGGGTGTCCCTGACGGGCACGGCGCAGCCCGGGGCGGTGGTGGTGGCGGAGGACACCAACCCTGGCTCGCAGGGCGCCCGGGGGGAGCTCCTGGCTGGGGCGGCGAGGGCGTCGGAGCGCGGGGACTGGCGGCTTGTGCTGGGCCCCCAGCGGGACACGGCCGGCGGGAGCGTGAGGGCCGTGCAGCGCGGGGACGTCCTGCGGGTGTACCAGGTCACCCTCGGGGAGAGTGGTGGGATCTCGCTCTCCGTGGACGTCACGGTCCCGCGGAGGTAGCGCGCCCGGCGCGAGGGCATCAGCAGCCGACGACGTGCACCGTGGCGGCGCCGACCTGGCGGGCGCGGGTGAAGATTCGTTCGCTCCAGGTGCTGCCGGCGCGGAGGTCAAAGAGCACGAGCCACCCCACGTCGAGGCCGAGCGCGTCGAGGTAGCCGGCGACCTGGGCGAGGGCCTCGCCCTCGGTCTCGGTGTCGCGCCGGAGCTTGACCTCGATCGCCACGCGCTGGGTCTTCCAGAAGAGCAGGAGGTCGAGGGCCCCCTTGCCGAGGGCGTACTCGCGCTCGATGCGGCCGCCGCCGTTCACGATGCGCTGCAGGAAGGCCATCAAGACGAGGTGCGGTCCAGACTCCCGGTACGCGAAGCCCTCGGCCGCGAGGTGCCCGTCCCGGCGCCAGAAGTTCTGCCACGCGGCCATGAGCTTCGGGACGTCCAGCGCCCCGTCGGCGCGCAGGTACCACGCGGTCTGCTGGTCGAGGGAGACCTGGCGCGCGTAGGTGAGCGCGCGCGGGATCACCTCGCGGTAGATCGGGTTGGCGACCTCGCAGCGCCCGTCCGCGATGCGGCAGAGGCCGAGGCCCACGACGTAGGCCACGTCGTCGTCGAGGAGGTCCGCGGCGGGAGGGAGGCCAGCGATCATCGGGTCGAGCACGCGCCGGACCCGCGGCTCCCGGAGCCTCGCTGCGAGGGAGTCGATGTGCGTGCGGCGCTCAAGGATCAGCGTCTCCCGGGCGGCCTCCACGTGCGCGGCGGTGACGGCCACGGCGCGGTCCCTGACGTCCCGTCGGGTGCACTGGTCCGCGAGGGCGTTCACGAGCCACGGGTGTCCCTGCGACAGGGTGTAGATCCTCGCCGCGGCCTCGGGCGCGAAGGGCTGGCCGGTGTCCGCGGTGTGCTGCGCGGTGAGCTCGACCACCTCGGCCTCGGTGAAGGGCGCCAGCCCCACGCTCTCCACGGTCACGTTGAAGGGCGAGGCCGTGCCGAGCCACGGCACGTCGCGGCGCTCGTCCTCGGACAGGGCATAGTCCCGCACCGCGCGCTGCCCGACGAGCACCACGCACCGAGGCGAGGGGGCGTCGCGGCGCGTGAGGTACAGCTCCCGGAGCTGCGCCAGGAGCGAGACCATCGCCGCGCCAACCAGGGCGTCGGCCTCGTCCAGGAGCAGCACCACGGGGCGGTCCGAGGCGGCGCACACGGCGCGCAGATACTGTAGGAGCGCGCTCCCCGGGTCGCGCAGGAGGTCCTCCACGGCCTCCCGCGATGGCCGCGGGACCGCCGGGAGGTCCCGCGCGAGCGCCCGCTCCAGCGCGCCGAGCGCCGTGCGGAAGGCCGCCGTCGGGTCGGGCTGCTCGCGGGCGGTCTCCAGGTCGACCCAGGTCACCCTCAGGGCCCCGGCGGCGTTGTAGTGGTCGCGGAGCCAGCGCAGGGAGGTGGTCTTGCCGGTCTGGCGACCGGCCACCAGGGTGAAGTAGCGCCCCTGCTCCAGGAGCTCGCGCGCGGCGTCGAGCCTGCGCTCCGGGGGGAGCATGTAGTGCTCCTCCGCGAAACACGGCCCCGCGATGTTGAACCAGCGCGCCACCAGCGCAGAGTATAGCACCACTATATGCTACATTCACCTACATAATCCCACCATCACTACCTGGCCTTCGGGCGTGGCGCGCTATACCCGCGGGATGCGATCTCGGGTTCGTGAAGCGTTTCATGAAGTGTTCACGCAGCTCCGGGCGGAGGGTCTTGACCTCCCGGAGTCGGTGCCGCTGGTGCTGGAGAAGCCCCGCCGGGCGGAGCTGGGGGACCTGGCCACCAACGTGGCCCTCGCGGTCGCCAAGGCCGTCGGGCGCCCGCCGAGGGCGCTGGCCGAGGCGCTCTGCGGCGCGCTCCTGGCGCTGCCGGACACGCCCTTCGCGGCGGTGGAGGTGGCGGGTCCGGGCTTCTTGAACCTCCGGGTGAAGGACAGGGTGGTGCTGGCCGTGCTGGGCGAGGTGCTGGCCCAGGGCGAGCGCTACGGCCAGCACCCGCCGGTACCTGGCGAGCGGGTGCTGTTGGAGTTCGTGTCGGCGAACCCGACGGGGCCGCTGCACCTGGCCCACGCCCGCGGGGCCGTGGTGGGGGACGTCCTGGCCCGGCTCCTGCGCGCCGCGGGGCTCGCGGTGGAGACCGAGTACTACGTGAACGACCTCGGGGCGCAGGTGCTGAAGCTCGCGGCGTCGGTGCGCGCGGCGCACCTGGGGGAGCCCCCGCCGGAGGGCGGCTACGGCGGGGCCTACGTGGCCGAGCTGGCCCAGGCGCTGCGGGCGAGCGCCCCGGCGCTCCTGGACGGCCCCGATGGACCCCTGGCCGAGCGCTGCGTGGAGGAGGTGCTCGGGGGGATCCGTCGGACGCTGGACCGCCTGGGGATTCACTTCGCGCGGTTCTTCTCCGAGCGCTCGCTGGGCGACGGGAGGCTGGAGGCCACGCTGGATGCGCTTGCGTCCGGGGGGCACCTGGAGGCGCGCGACGGGGCGCTCTTCTTCCGCGGCGGAGACACGGACAAGGACCGGGTGCTGCGAAAGTCCAGCGGGGACCTGACGTACTTCGCCTCGGACCTGGCGTACCACCGGGACAAGCTCGCCCGGGGGCACACGCGGCTGGTGGACGTGTGGGGCGCGGACCACCACGGGTACATCCCTCGGATGCGGGCGGGCCTGGAGGCCCTGGGGCTGCCGGGCGAGGCCTTCGAGGTGCTGCTCCTGCAGATGGTGAAGCTCCTGAAGGACGGCAAGGAGGTGCGCATGGGCAAGCGCCTCGGGAATTTCATCACCGTGGACGAGGTGCTCGACGAGGTGGACGAGGCCACGGGGCACCCCGGGGCGGGGCGCGACGCGCTGCGGTTCCTGATCCTGGCGCGGAGCCACGAGTCGCCGGTGGAGTTCGACCTCGCGGTGGCCAGCGCGCAGAGCGTGGAGAACCCGGTGTTCTACGCGCAGATGACGCACGCCAGGATGTGCTCGATCCTGCACCGGGCGGAGCACTCCGAGGAGCTCCTTCCGGCGCGCGAGGCGGGGGTTCTGTACGTCCCGGACGCGCCGGACCCGGTTCTTGTCGAAAAGCTGACCCTGCCCGAAGAACGCGCCATCCTGGCCGCATGCGATGCCTTCCCGGAGCTTGTGCGCGAAGCGGCGGAGGCCCGGGCGCCTCACCGGGTCGCGTTCTGGGCGCTGGAGTTCGCGCAGGGCTTCGCGAGCTATTTCACCCGCATGCAGCGGGTCCACGACGCGCCGATCCTGCCGCAGAAGGGCGTCCGGGAGGCGGATCCGGGCTGGGTCCGCGCCTGGGACTGGGAGACCACCCGGGCGCGCCTCCTGTGGCTGCGGGCGGTGCGCCAGGTGTACGCCAACGCGCTGGCGCTCCTGGGCGTCGAGGCCCCGACGCGCATGACCCGCAGCGCCGAACCGTAGCCACCTCCACCCTCCGAGGAGAGCCATCAGGAGCGCCATGGACGTAATGGGAACGATGCGCAACCTCGAGCAGATCCGCGAGCACGACGACCCCGGAGGGAGCTCCAGGCTGATGTCCATCGCGCTCGGCGGGCTGGCCACGGCCTGCGTGCTCTTCGCGGTGGGCGTGCTGGTGGGGCGCGAGTCCGGCCCCGAGGCCCGCGCCGGCCGCGAGGACCCGCTGGCGCGCCTGGACGCGCTCGCGGCGCCGCCGGGGGAGCGGCCGGTGACCTACCCCGACCGGCTCCTCGGCGCGACGCCGGTGCCGGGCCCCGAGGCGCCCGCCGGCAGCGTGGCCTCGGCGTCGGCCCTCGGGGCGCCTCCCGCCGCCAACACCGCCGCGGCGGCGGTGCCCGTCATCCTGCCAACGCTCGCGCCCGCGGCGCGACCGGTGCTGGTCCCGAGCGTGGGGGCGTCGCCGCAGGGCATCCGGCTGAGCGTGACGCCCGCGGCGGGCGCGCCGGGCTCGGCGCTCGCTCCGGCGCCTGGCGCTGGCG
>JACRDB010000008.1 GCA_016218725.1 Deltaproteobacteria bacterium | reverse complement strand
CCCGGGGCTCCACCGCCCAACCCCTGCCGAAGTCCGAGCTCCGCGGCGCCTTGGAGGAACGGTCCCGACCAGACCGCAACGTGATGGCGCTTAACGCCTATGGGGCCGGGGGGTGAGGTCGCCGTGAAGCGTCTATTTCGCGGCGATCCCTGACCTACCCTTGAGCTCTCCTTCCCCTTGCGCCCCTTGCGCCCCTTGCGGTTTCATCCTCCAGACATCCACCTTGGAGGGGTTGCTCTTGGGACGGTAGCGAATCGAGCGCCGGTGGCGCCACGAGCCCCCAGCTCGCGCCAAAGGCAACGGGGCCCCGCTACACTACCCCACGACCGATGGCCTCCGTGCCGTTCAGCCCGAGCACGGGCCGAATCCTCGCGGTATTCTCCCGGCCACCATGCCAGAAGAGCCATACGTCACCACGGAGGTCGAGCGCCGGGTCGCCACCGTGACCATGCGCAGGCCCAGGAGCTTCAACGCCCTCTCCTGGGCCATGCTGGACGCGCTGGAGGAGCACGTCACCCGCGCCGCCGAGGACCCCGCCGTGCACGCGGTGGTGCTCGCGGGCGAGGGCAAGGCCTTCTGCGCGGGCCACGACCTGAAGGAGATGCGCGCCCACCCCGACGAGGCCTGGCAGCGCGCCCTCTTCGACCGCTGCGGGAGGCTCATGCTGGCCCTGCGCCGCGCGCCGGTGCCGGTGCTCGCCCGCGTCCAGGGGATCGCCACCGCCGCAGGCTGCCAGCTCGTCGCCCAGTGCGACCTCGCGGTGTGCGCCCGGAGCGCCGCCTTCGCCACCTCGGGGGTCAACCTCGGGCTCTACTGCGCCACGCCCGCGGTCGCCCTCTCCCGCGCCATCTCGCCGAGGAGCGCCCTGGAGCTCACCCTCACCGGGCGCTTCCTCCAGGCCGACGAGGCCCTCGCCCTGGGCCTCGTCCAGCGCGTCGCCGAGGGAGACAACCTCGATCAGGTCCTGGGCGAGCTCACCGCCGCCCTCGCGGACAAACCCCGCAGCGTGCTGGTCCACGGCAAGGCCACCTTCTGGCGCCAGCGCGACCTCGGGCTCGAAGACGCCCTCGCCTTCGCCGCCGAGGCCATGGCCCGGAACATGTCCTTCCCCGAGGCCACCGAGGGCATCGATGCCTTCCTCCAGCGCCGCGAGCCCGCCTGGAGGCGGCGCTAGCCTACCTTTCCCTACAGTACGTAACGACTGGAAAACAAAAGAATTTCTGCCCACGCCGGGTCCAGCAGGCAGGGCGAGTTGCCGTGCATGGACCGCCGGACCCGACAGCTCGTCCTCGCACTGTCCGGGACGAAGAAGAGGCGCCCTCGGGGCTCGCCGGTCCGCCGGTCGGCGTCGAGGAGGCGCTGGGGCTGGTGCATCGGGACCAGGTGATCGCCGTCGGAGTGCACGAGCAGGAACGGCGGCAGGCTCTGTACGCGAGAGACCGGCGACGCCACGGTGCAGGCGCTCCGCGAGTCCGAGGGGGAGTCTTCGCAGGCGCGGCCCAGGTGGGCGCGCAGCGCCGCGCGCAGGTCCCTCGCGCTGGCTGGCAGGAGGTGACTCCAGAGGTACCCGAGGTCCGAGGGGGATGACACGGCCACCACAGCGGAGGCCACCGCGGCGGTGGCGCCGGGCCCGCAGGCTCCGGGAGGGGCCTCCTCGGGGGGCGCCCGCCGATCCGCGGCCAGGAGCGAGAGCTGCGCGCCCGCGGAGCCGCCGAAGAGCACCACGCGGTCCCTCCGGAGCCCGAGCTCCGCGGCGTGGGCCCCGAGCCAGGAGAGGGCGCAGCGCACGTCTCTCACCGCCTCGGGGTAGCGCCCTCCCTCGCGCCCGAGGCGGTAGTCCACGGAGAACGCCGGGACCCCGAGGTCCCTGGCGAAGCGCAGCGCCTCGGGGCCCAGATCCTCCTTGCGTTGAAGCGGGTCGTCCCAGCCTCCGCCGTGGACTAGCACCACGGCGCCCGTGCGCGCGCTGTTGCCGGGCCACGGGAGGTACCTGTCCACCCGGTGCTGGGGCCTCGGCCCCACGCTCACGTCCCGGAGCACGAGGACGCAGCGCCCCTCCTCGCAGCGCAGCGTCCCCGGTGGGGCGTGGGTGAAGGCTAGCGCGGCGGTCGCGAGCGCCGCGGCGAGCGCCCACCGGGCCCCGCGCGCCGCGCGGCGCGGCGGAGCCCCGGCCGCCCAACGATCGTGGAACCATACCCACCCCTCGGGGTCCCGGAGGATCGCCGCGGAAAGCAGGCCGTTGATGGCGACGAGCGTGTCCTCGTCGCGCGCGGCCACCGGGACCTCCTGCGCGCGGAGCGTCCACCCAGAGCCTTCACGGCGCTCCAGCCAGGCCACCACGAGCCTCGCGCCGGTGCGCCGCGCGAGGAGCGCCGGACCCACCGGGGTCGGGGCGGCGGAGCCCAGGAACGGCACCAGGGTGCTCCTGGGGTCACTGGACTGGTCTCCGAGGAGCCCCACCAGCGCCCCGCGACGAAGGGCCCTCACGCACCCCACTGCCACCGTCGGGCCGCGGGGGAGCTCCTGGAAGCCTAGCGCCGCGCGGAGCGCCGTCACCCGGCGGGCGAGGGCGTCGTTGCGCGTACGGCGCACCACCGCCAGGGTCTCGTGGCCCAGCGAGGCCAGCGTGGCCCCGAGGAGCTCCCAGGGGCCGAGGTGCCCGGTCGCCAGCACCGTACCGCGAGGTGCGGGACCAAGCGCCGCCCGGGCCTCGGGGGGAACCACCACGAGTCGCTCCAGGGGGACCGCCCCACGCGCCACAAGGAAGGTCCAGGCCGCCGCCTCGCCGAGCCTGCGACCGACCCCGAGGAGGAGCCTCGAGCGCGCGAGAGTGGGCATCCCGGGGAACACCCTCCGGAGGTTCCCGTGGCCGGTCCGGCGGAGCGCTCCGGCGACCAGGAAGGCCATGACGCCCAGCATGCGCCCGAGCGCCAGGCACCACCGCTCCGGGAGCCGCCCTGCGAGCGAAAACAGCGCACCCACCGCACGATCCACCAGGGTGTGGCGCGCATGCCGCAGGGCCCCCGAGGGGCCTCTCAGCGCGGCGGCCACGGCCTGTCGGTGGCGATCCGCCGGAGGACTCCCGCGGTGGACACGCTGTAGAGCGCGCCAGCGCCGAGGGTGAACGCCGCGGCGAGGGTGGCGCAGGCGTCGGGGGGGAAGCGCCACGCGTCGCTGCCCTCCATGGCGACGGAGGCGTCGGTGGCGCTGGAGGCGCAGCCCTCGGGGAGGCCCTGGGGCGGCTCGCCGACCACGAGCAGGCGGCCCTCGGCGGTCATGAAGGCCGCCCGGGGGCTGAAGGGCGCGCTGGAGACGGTGAAGGTCCGGCCCCCATCGCTGGAGCGGGCGAAGGTGTACCGGTTGAGCACCGCGAGGTGACGGCCTCCATCCCAGGCCAGGACGGGCACCCCCGGCCAGTGTCCGGGGTGGGCGCTGGGGATGGGCTGGTCGCGCTCCAGGCGTCGGAAGGTGGTGCCCGCGTCGGGGCTGCTCCAGAGGTTTCGCTCGTGATCCAGGACGAGCACCGCGCCGCTCGGGTGCACCACCGCGGCGATGGCCCGGGCCCCCTGCGGAGGATTGCCGGCCGAGGGGCCGAAACGGTGCTCCCAGTGGTGGCCTTCATCGTCCGAGGTGTAGACATCGCCGTCGCAGACCACCCAACGATCCCCGAGGACCGCGACGGTGGCGCGCCCCGGAGCGCTCCCGGTACGCCTCGGGAGCTCCACCCCGACGAGCGCCTCGCCCTGCTGCACCACCAGGCCCCCGGCGCCGAGCACCAGGGCCACGCCCGAGGGCGTCAGCGCCACCGCCGAAGGGAGCCCCAGCGCCGTGGGGAGCCTGACGCGCCGGAACCCCGCGCCTCCCGCGTGGCTCGTGGCCAACGCTCCCGGGCGGGACACCACCGCGAGGTGCGGTCCCTCGACGGCCAGGGCCAGGGGCTCAAGCTCCGTGGCGTCCGACGACGCCAGGGTCACCATCGCCCCCCCGGGCGCGCGGCGCCACACCGCGTAGGGGTCCGTCGCCCATAGGGTGCCGTCCTCCGAGGCGTCGAAATACCCCGGACGGCGCAGCCCCGGGAGCGCCGCGAGGGGCCGGGAGCCCTCGGCGGTGACCTCGCGGAAATGACGCTCCGCCATGGCGATGAAGCGAGCGTCCCCCGCCTCGACGAAGGCCACCGGGCGGTCGGCCTGCACCAACCCCAGCGCCTCCGTCGGGCCGCGGGTGACCCCCTGGGCGCGGTCCACGGTCACCGTCCCGAGGGCGTCGCCCAGGAGCGCCGTGCCGTCGGCCCGGAGCCTCAGGGCCGACGGACCGCGACGCGTTCCCAGGGCGCTCGGGGTCCATGCCTCGGTGCCGTTCGGGAAGAGCTGGAACCACCGTACGCGATCGCTGTGGAGCCCGAGGGACACCGCCGCGTAGAGCGCACCGGAGGGCCCCAGGGCCAGCTCGGACACCCCCACCAGCGCAGGGAGCGCCTCCCAGTGTAGCCCGCCGTCCATGGAGCGCAGGAGCCCGTCCGGCGGCCCCCAGGCCAGGGCGACCTCTCCTCGCAAGAAGATCCTCCTCGCGGGAGCCGGCAGCACCGAGAGGTGACACGAGCGCCCCCGGTCCGGCGAGCTCCAGACGCTCGGTTCACCCTCGTGGAGCCCCAGGGCCAGGAAGCGGTCGCCGTCGGCCTGCACGGCCTGGATCGTGGCCCCGTCGGCGCCCAGGCACACGCGCTCCGCGGGGCCCTGGGCGCCCACCCGCCAGAGACCCTCGCCAGAGACCACCACGGCCTCGCCCTGGGAGAGGGCCGCGACATCGCCGTAGGGCCCCGGAAACTCCCTGGGGTACAGCCTCTCCCACGCAGCGGGAGAGGGCCTCGGGCGCTCCGCCCAGCGCGCGCCGGGCTGCGCCACGGGCGCCGAGGAGCACGCCCCGAGGAGCCCCAGGAGCGCCGCGAGCGCAGCCCTCACGGCGCGCCCTGAGCGCGGCGGACCAGCGCCAGGAGCGCGGGCGTCAACCCGACCATGGTGTGACGCTCGGCGTCCACGAGGGCGGGGCGCTCTCCCCGCAGGAGCTCCCGGAGCGAGCCCCAGGCCGCCGTCGGGCGCCGGAGCGTGAGCAGCACCGCCGCGGTCATCCACGGGGTCTCCGCGGAAATCACCCTCCGCAGGAGCGGGCGCGTCTCCTCCGCGGTGAGCGCTTCGAGCCCCCGAGGACCAAGCGCCAGGACGCTCCTGGCGGCGGTCTCATCCGCGCCGCGCCTGGCGAGGGAGACCAGGCACCCGGCGCTGGCGCAGCGGCTCACGGCCCCTTCAGCCTCCAGCCACGCGCTCTCCTCGGCCAGGTCAACGGGGAAGCGCACCGCCGGCGCGAGCCCGGAGGGCTCCAGCGCCGCGCGCGCTCCGAGGCCCAGAAATACCCGCACCGCGGGCACGATGCGAGGGTCCAGCCCCGGCAACGCATCCACCAGCGAGGCGTCCCTCCACCGCAGGCGCACGCCCAGGGCCACGGGGTTTCGCCCCTCGACCCGCCGCGCGAGCCACCGGAGCACCCAGCGTAGGCCCTCCGGCGGGGCGTCCCACGCCAGGAGCGCCGCCCCGAGCGCGTGGTTGAGCCACAGCCCGCACGGACCCCCATCCTGGGGCGCCTGGGGCGCGCGCTGGAACCTCTGGGCCAGCGCCGCCGAGCTCGCGCGGTCCCCATGGAGAGCCCCCAGGAGCGCCGTGAAGTCCCCGAAGCAGGCCACTGTCTCCCGGCGCCCCCGAAGCGCCCCGAGGCCCTCCGGGGTCTCCGCCGCCAGCGCCGCGCAGGAGAGGGTCCCCGGCTGCATCGCCGCGCGCCCCGCCGTAGCCACCACCCGCCCGAGCTCCGCCCTCGCCGCGGGCGGCAGGACCATCGCCGCTTCACACAGGGCCTCGCGCTCGGCGCTCTCCAGCGTCGGCCAGAGCGCCCGGAGGTATCCCACGGCCAGCGGCGATCCCCTCGCCAGGAGCTCCGCCGCGAGCACCCGGGGCCTCACCGTCGTGCCCTCCAGCGAGGCCTGGAACGCAGGGTCACGATGTCGTGAAAGGTAGGCGGCCACCCACCTCTCCGCAGGTTCCTGGGTCTGGAGGGCATCGCGCAGGGCGGAGCCTTCGAGGTCCGTCAGCAGGTCCCAGAGCTGGGGGTCCGTGGTGGGGCCTGCGCCGAGGTGCGGGAGGAGCTCCACGGAGAGGTCCTCGGCGCAGCAGCGGACGCTCCCGCGGTCGCGGTCCCAGGCGCCCTCGTCGAGGCAGCGGGACCAGCGGGAGCGGGCCGAGGCTACGGCGAGCTGGGCCTCTACGGGCGGGTCCGCGAGGGCCCGGGGGGCCCCGAGGAGCACCACGCCGACGAGGGCCAGGAGCGGACGCACGTCGAGAAGTGTAGCCCTCCGGCGAGGGAGCGGTACACCTCCCGGGTCATGAGCGTGATCGTGCAGAAGTACGGCGGCTCCAGCGTCGCGGACCTGGAGCGCCTCGGGCGCGTGGCGGACCGGGTGGCTTCCACCCGGCGCGAGGGGCACGAGGTGGTGGTGGTGGTGAGCGCCATGGGGAAGACCACGGACCAGCTCCTGGCCCTGGCGCGCGAGGTGTCGTCCGAGGCGCCCCGGCGCGAGCTGGACATGCTGCTCTCGGTGGGCGAGCGCACCACCATGGCGCTGGTGGCCATCGCGCTCCACGCGCGGGGCCTGGACGCCATCTCGTTCACGGGCTCGCAGAGCGGGATCATCACCAACGACCGCCACTTCGACGCGAGGATCATCGAGGTGAGGCCCTTCCGCATCGAGGACGAGCTCTCCCGGGGCCGGGTGGTGATCGTGGCGGGCTACCAGGGCATGAGCTACCGCCGGGAGATCACCACCCTGGGCCGCGGCGGGAGCGACACCACCGCGGTGGCCCTCGCCGCGGCGCTGGCCGCCGAGCGGTGCGAGATCTACAGCGATGTAGACGGGGTGTATACCGCGGACCCGAGGGTGGTGCCCGGGGCGCGGCACCTGCCGGAGCTCGGCCACCCGGAGCTCCAGGAGATGGCCGAGGCCGGGGCCCGGGTGCTCAACGCCGAGGCGGTGGAGTTCGCGCGGCGCCAGCGCATCGCGATCTACGCGCGCAAGACCGGCGACCGGCACCCGGGCGCGCGGGAGACCGTGGTGCGCGAGGGCGCCCCGCGGGAGGCCTCCGGGGTCCGGGCCGTGGTGGGCGACGCGCAGGTGGCGTGGCTGCGCGGCCCCGGTGGGGCGCTGGAGGCGCTGCTCCAGGCGGCCGACGGCGCCCAGGTCCCCCTGCGGGAGCTGCACACCGACGGGCGCTCCTTCGCCGCGCTGGTGCCCCTGGCGAGGGTGTCCGACTGGCCCCGGGCCCGCGGTCTCTTCGCCGCCTGCGGGGTGAGCGCCGACGAGGCCCTGGGGCTCGTGAGCGTCGTGGGCGACGGGCTCACCCGCGAGGGGAACGTCGTGGCCTCGGTGCTGGCCGGCGCGCGCGCCGTGGGCGGGGGCGTGGAGGCCCTGTGGACCTCTCCCTTCCGGGTGAGCGCGCTGGTCCCGAGGGCGTACCTTGACCCGGTGACCCGCTGGCTCCACGCGCGCTGGTGCGAGGCCCCGGCGCCCGCTTGACGCGGGCGGTCCCGTCGTCGCACGCTGCGGGGCGTGAGCGGCACGGTCCTGGTCATTGATGACGAGAAGAACATCCGCCGCGCCCTGCGCATGGTGCTCGAGGGTGACGGGCTGGAGGTGCGGGACGTCGAGAGCGCGGAGGAGGGCCTTCAGCTCCTCGCGGACGAGCCCGTGGACCTGGTGCTGTGCGACATCCGCCTTCCGGGCATCTCCGGGGTGGAGTTCCTCCAGCGCGTACGCCGCGCGCCGGAGACGGCGGGCCTGCCGATACTCGTGATCTCCGGGCATGCCACCGTGGCCGAGGCGGTGGACGCCATCAAGCTCGGCGCCAACGACTTCTTCGAGAAGCCCCTGGACCGCGACCGGGTGCTGCTCACGGTGCAGAACACCCTGCGCACCGCGCGCCTGGAGCGCGAGCTCCAGAGCCTGAAGCGCGACCTCGGGGCCCGCGAGGAGATGCTGGGCGACAGCCCCGTGATGCGCAAGCTCTTCGCGGAGATCGAGAAGGTCGCCCCCACCCGCGGCCGGGTGCTCATCACCGGGGAGAGCGGCACGGGCAAGGAGCTGATCGCCCGCGCCATCCATCGGTTGAGTCCGCGCAAGGACCAGGCCTTCGTGAAGGTCAACTGCGCGGCCATCCCCGCGGAGCTCGTGGAGAGTGAGCTCTTCGGCCACGAGAAGGGGTCCTTCACCGGCGCCGTGGGCCGCAAGAGGGGGCATTTCGAGAGCGCCCACGGGGGCACGCTCTTCCTGGACGAGATCGGTGACATGCCCCTGGCCGCGCAGGCCAAGGTGCTCCGGGCGTTGCAGTCTGGTGAGGTCACCCGCGTCGGGAGCGACCGGGCCTTCACCGTGGACGTGCGGGTGCTGGCGGCCACCAACAAGGACCTGGAGCGCGAGGTCAAGGAAGGCCGCTTCCGCGAGGACCTGTACTTCCGGCTCAACGTGCTCCTCCTGCGCTCGCCCGCGCTGCGCGAGCGCCCGGAGGACATCCCCCGGCTGGCGGTGGCCTTTGTGCGGCAGTTCTGCCAGGAGAACGGCTTCCGCCCGAAGCCCCTGCGCCCCGAGGTGCTGGAGGAGCTGCGCCACCGGGCCTTCCCGGGGAACGTCCGGGAGCTCAAGAACCTCACCGAGCGCATGGTGATCCTCGCCGGGGACGAGCTCACCCTGGACGACCTGCCCGAGGAGTCCAGGCTCTCCCGGGAGCTCCGCGAGCGCAGCGCCCGCCCATCCACGCCGCCCCCTCCGCGGGACTCGCTCCCGGACGACGACGACGAGCCCGCGGCGCTCACCCCGAGGCCGCCGGGCTCCCGCATGACCCTGCGCGAGCACCGGGACAGCGCCGAGCGTCAGTTCATCCTGGACACGCTGCGCGAGGTGGACTGGAACATCTCCCGGGCGGCCACGCTCCTCGGGGTGGAGCGTACCAACCTCCACAAGAAGATGCGCTCCCTGGACCTCAAGCGAGAAGGCTAGCGACCGCCCTGGGGCCCCGGAGCGAGGCCAGGAGCCCCGCGGGCTCCGCATGCCAGTCCACGTACCCGGAGCCGTCACAGTCGAGCCGGGCGAGCTGCCCCGGAGACAAATGGAAGGGGCTGGTGAGCACGACTCGCAGCGCAGGCCAGCGCTCCTTCAGGAGCCTCGCCAGGCGCGCCCCCGAGAGCCCCGGCAGGAGCACGTCCACCAGGGCCACCTGGATGGCAGACCCCTCCCGGGCCAGCGCCCCGAGGGCCTCGTCGGCGCTGGCCACGGCCCTCACCGAGAGCCCTTCGCCCCGCAGGACCACGGCGAGGCGCAGGCGCTCGTCCTCTTCCGCTTCTACGATCAGCACGCGCATGGTGATGGTGCCTTTTCCAATTGCGAGCCTCATGCCACGCTTTGGGAGACCCGAAGTGCCCGGTCTTCCTGGGAAGAACGGGGGAGCGGACCCCGGACATGAACGCAATCTTGCAAGGTGGCGTTGCAAGGGAGAACGCCCTCCAAGGATCTACGTCGCCCTGCGCGGGATTGGTTGCGCAGAATCGGCCACCGAGGGTTAGGATCGGCGCAAATGAAGGGTCCAGCGATCGCTATTTCCATGCTTCTCGCGCTCCACGCATGCAATCGGGCGCCGACGGAGCCGCCACCGAGCCGTCCGAGCGGGGCTCTGGCCCCGCCTCCGGATCCCACGCGGAGGCCGGAGACCATCCGCGCGAGCCACGTCCTGGTGATGTGGCGTGGGAGCGAGAGGGCCCCGGACAACATCACCCGCACCCGCGAGGAGGCCCGCGCCCGCGCCGAGGACGTGCTGCGCCGAGCCCGGGCAGGGGAGCCCATCGCGGCGCTGGCCTCACAGTACTCCGACGAGCCCGGAGCGGCCCAGCGCGGCGGCGACCTGAACACCTTCGGCCACGGCCAGATGGTGCCGCCCTTCGAGCGGGCGGCCTTCGCGCTGGAGGTGGGGCAGGTGTCGGACATCGTGGAGACGGCCTTTGGCTTCCATGTGATCAAGCGAACGGAGTAGGTCCTTGGCCTCGCCTCCAGCGTTCACCACGGACGAGCTCCGCGCGCTCCCGCCGCGCCACCACACGGACACCCACGTGCGCTTCCAGGACGTGGACGCCGCGGGGACGATCTTCTACCCGCGGCTCTTCGAGCTCTTCGCGGACGTGTGGGGGGCGCTCCTGCGCCACCGCGGCCTGGACCTCCCGGCGCACTTTCGCGAGGGCACCTGGGCCGCTCCCATCACCCACGCCGAGGCCGACTACCGCAGGGCCCTGCGCTTCGGCGACCCCCTCCGCGTGTGCATCGTGGGCTCCCGCCTCGGGGAGAGTTCCTTCCGCCTCGGGTACCGGGTGGAGCACCCGGAGGATCCCTCGCATGTGTACGCCACGGGCCAGACCGTGCACGTCGCCGTGGACCGCGCTGCCTTCCGCCCAATCCCCCTTCCCAACGCGCTCCTGAAGGTGCTCGAAGGGACCTACAGCGCCACGCCGTGACCGCTCACGGAGCATGCGGATAAGACGGCCGTCTGGAGATGCGGCACCGATGCCGCAGGGTACAGCTTGAGGGCTCCGTGGGGCGCGAGGCCCTGGGCCTTGGCTGTACCCACCGCGAGGGCGAGGGCGCAGGCCGACGCGAGGGCCACGGGGCCGTCGAAGAGGTGCGTCACGACCACGTCATAGCCTCGGGAGCGCGCGGCGAGGCCAAGCTCCCAGGCCCCAAGAAACCCGAGGAGCATGGGCTTGAGCACCACGGCCGCGGCGCCGAGCGCGCCCTCTCGCGCGGCGTCCGCGACGCGAGGGTCCGTGAGGCTCTCGTCCACGGCCCAGGGCACGTCCCCCCGCGGGAGGGTGAGGAGCCGTTCGGGGCCGCAGGGCTCCTCCACCAGCTCCGGCTGGAGGGGAGCGAGCGAGCGCAGCCGCGAGGGGGCCTCCGAGGCGCTCCAGCAAGCGTTTGCGTCTACCCGTAGGCACGCCTCGGGGTGCGCCCTGCGCAGAGCCTGGAGCAGCGGGAGGGCCCCGTCCAGGTCCGCGCCGACCTTGACCTTGAGCGTGGTGACGCCCTGCGAGAGCCACCGCGCGGCCTCCGCCAGGAGGTCCCCGCGGCCTGCGACCCCGAGGAGGCCCGCGAGGGGCAGGTCCCGCGCCTCGGGCGCCCCGAGGAGGCCCTCCAGGGCAATGCCCCGGCGCCGCGCCAGGAGGTCCAGGAGGGCGACCTCCAGCGCGCAGCGGGCCGAGGGGAGGGCCCGGAGCGCCTCGGAGAAGGGCGCCAGGAGAGACGTCACCGCAACGGTATCTTCCCCTTCAAGGGACATCCCAGGCAACAACCTACACACCCTGGACAGCGTTTGCTGGACATCCTCCAGGGAGTCTGGAGAGTAGCCCGGGAGCGGCGAGGCCTCGCCCTGGCCCTGGGACCCGTCCGTGTCGGTGACGCGCAGGAGGAGGCCGCGGCGCTCCTGCCAGGTGGCGAGGGCGTTGCCCACGGAGCACCCGGAGCCACCGATGGGGGCGAGCGCGGCGCTCGCGAGGACGCAGGTCACTGGCCGGAGCCGCCGACGGCGCGGCGGAGGTTCCCGGTGGCGTTGAAGACCCTGCCGTCAAAGGTGAAGCTGGGAGAGTCGTTGCCGCGCACCAGCACCACGCCTCGCTGGGAGGCGCTGCGCTCGGAGAGCTCGCCCCCGACGGCGAGCACCACCCCGCCGAAGCCGCCCACGCCATGGAGGGAGGCCGGCGTGAGGGCGCGGGGCGGGAGGAACGCGCTGAAGCCGTTGGTGTGCGCGGTGAGGCCGTCGATGCCGACCATGAACACGTTGGACTCGTCCTGGACGAAGACACCGTTGAGGCCCGGGGGCTCCCCGAGGGCCCCGAAGGGCTGCCAGGCGCCGCTCCTGCGGGACAGAGCGAGGCCCTGGGCGGTGCCCCCCACGGCGTAGCAGGACAGCGGACCGCAGGAGACCGTGAAGAGCCGGTTGTCAAAGCCCCGGGAGGGCACCTGCACCGCGCTCATGGCGCCCTCGCGCCCTTCGAGCACCACGCCGGAGCCTCCGACCACGATCATGGTGCCGTCGCGGGTGGCGGTGACCTTGTAGAGGTTCTGCTCCAGCGCCTCCGGGGGGAGCGTGGTCACCCTCCGAAAGCGCGTGCCGTCAAAGTGCACAAGCACCCCGTGGGGCCCCGTGGGCTGCGCCGAGCCCCCCACCAGCCACACGTCCTGAGACGAGAACGCATGCACCCCCCAGAAGGTGGCCACGCCCTCCGTGAACGAGAGCCCCGTGTCCAGCGTCTCACAGCGACCGTCGCGCACCCGGAGCACCCTTTGCCCCTCGCCGACGGCGAAGAGCGTGAGCCCCGTCTCGTCCCGCGTCCCGTGGATCCACCAGAGCACGCGGTCCGTGGTGCAGCGCGTGGTGAAGGTCCTGCCGTCAAACGACACAACCCGGCCCACCCGCCCCTCGGGCACCGCCGCCGGGTCCACGCCTACGTAGCCGCCGACGATCCAGGCCTCCTCGCGGGTGTTGTCACCGTAGACCGCCAGGAGCGAGCCCCCCGGCGCTCCGCTTACGGCCACGCGGAAGAGGTCCACGCCTGTCTCCGGCGTGGGACCGGGGCACGCGAGGGACAGCGCCGCGCATGCCAGCGCGCACCCCACGGAGATCGCTCGATACACCCTTGCCATCGCCGTGGGGTATAGCGCGCGGAGGCGACCGCTCCCAGCGCCGTCGCTCAACGGCGCCTTCGTCGCGCCCCGAGGAGGGCCGCCAGCGCCGCCAGCGGCAAGCCGAGGATTGTGCGCCCGCGACCAGGGACGGCGCAGCCGCAGTCCCCAGGGCCCTCTCCGTCCGTCAGGAGCGGTCCGGTGTCCATCGCAGCGCGGCCGGAGTCCGCCCTCGGGCGCCCGGAGTCCACCACGGGGCGCTCGTCAATGCCGCCATCAAACCCCGAGTCCACGCCCGCGTCGGGCCTCGGGGGCCTCACGCAGCGCCCCTCGGCGCACAACGTGCCCTCTGGACAGCCAACACCGAAACATCGGTCGGGCTCGCAGCGCGCGGTGGAGGCGTTGCAACGCGTCCCGAGGGGGCAGGTCACCGTCTCACACGGGTTGGCGCAGCGGGGGAGCTCGCCGGTGCAGTCCGGCAGCTGCCCCTCGGGGCATCGAAGGGACGCGCACGCGGGCCGCTCGCAGCGCCCCGAGGTGAAGCACGTGCTGCCCATCGGGCACGGTACGCACGGGCAGTTGGGCAGGCAGCGCCCGCCCTCGCAGTGCTGGCGCATCGGGCACAGAACCCCCGCGCAGGGGTCCACGCAGGCCCCTCCACGGCACACCTGCCCGGTGGGACAGCGCGCCCCCATGCATGGGTCCTGGCAGCCCATCGGGCCGCACACCTGCCCGTCCGGGCACGAGACCCCCGCGCAGCGCGCTGGAATACAATAACCACTCCCCCCGCCGTCGGAGACCACACAGACGAAATCCCGACCGCAGGCGCTCTCCACACAGGGACCTACACAGAGGCCCTGGACACACACCAGGCCTTCGGGACAGGAGGGGGTGCGTCCGTCGCAGTTCAGGTCCCGGGCGGCGGTGCAGTTCTCGACGGCGCCGGGGTTGACCCTGCGGTCCATGTCGTTGCAGTCATTGCCCCCGCAGGCGCTGTCGCGGAAGCCGTCGTCGTCGCGGTCCGGGCAGACGGCGGTGTTGTCCTCGTTGAGGCCCGCGACGGCGTCGAGCTCGTCGTCGCCGCTGTTGAAGCGGCAGGCCACGTCCGGGCTGCCATAGTTCCCCGGCACCAGGGATACGTAGCGAAAGGTCACCCCGCAGGGCAGGGCCCACACGAGCGTTGGCGAGTCCGCGAGGTAGTTGCCCCGCGGCGAGGGCATGGACGGGTCCGTGCCGCCGCGGGTCCAGCCCTCGGTGAAGGCCCGGATCATCACGGCGCGATTCCAGCGAGACGAGTCCGGGCGGCCCTCCGGGGCGAGCTCCCGGCTCATCGGGTCGTCGGTGAGGTACACCGAGTACTCGAAGGCCTCCAGGCACGAGTCCGTGGTGTGGTCGGTGATGGGGAACACCGCGACGCGGTTGGAGTCCCCGAGGAGGTCGAAGATCTTTCCCCTCCAGGGGGCGTAGCCGCAGTTGTCCCCACGGTCGCAGTCGTGTCCCGGGATGCTCATCCCGGGGCCCACCCCGTCGGGGACGAAGGTGCCGTCATCGAAGGATCGGAGGCTCTGGCCCCAGCGGAAATCCAGGGCGTTGACGTACTCCGCCACGGCCATCACCGAGGTCGACCCGGTGTACGTGTACGCGGTGTACATCGTCGGGTCCGTGGTGACCCCGTAACCCGACACGGTGCCCGCGATCAGCCGTCCGAAGGTGAGCCCCCGGGCGTCGCGGCCGTCCGGGGTGCGGAAGATGTCCCGCACCACGGCCATGGGGCCCCCCACGCGCCCGATGGCTGCGATACAGCGGTCATAGATGGGGTTGCCCTCGCAGGTCTGGGCGACGGCGACGGAGGGACAAAGGACCAGCACCGCGGCGGCGAGGGTGGCGCGCATTGGTGCCCCTACGGTATCCCAGGGACCCTCGCCATGGAACCGCTGGACCTCCTCGCGCCCTCGCCGGTGCTCCTGCGCACCGAACGTCTCTGCCTCACGCTCCCCTCGGTGGCCACCGCGCCACCGCTGGTTGCTTTTCTCCTGCGCAACCGGGAGCGCTTCCGCCCGACGGACGGCGCCCAGCCCGAGGGGAGCCTCACGGAGCTCTGGTGGCGGGAGCGCCTCGTGGAGCTCCGCGCGGAGTACCTCGCCGGGAGGAGCACCAGGCTCTTCCTGCGCCGGGCGGAGGAGCCCTCGGGGCCGGTGCTCGGGACCGCGTCGCTGACAGAAATCGTCCGGGGGCCCTTCCAGGCGGCGTACCTCGGGTACCGCGTGGACGGGGCCTGGGAGGGCCGAGGGCTCATGTTCGAGGCCCTCCAGGCCGTGCTCGGGTTCGCCTTCGGGACCCTGAGGCTCCACCGGGTCATGGCCAACCACCTGCCGGAGAACCTCCGCTCCGCGCGGCTCCTGCGGCGCCTTGGCTTCGTGGTCGAGGGCTACGCCAGGGACTACCTGTTTGTCGACGGCCAGTGGAGAGACCACGTGCTCACGGCCCTGACGAACCCCGCTCCCTCGGCGCCGGACCTCGCTCAGGGGCGGAAGGCGAGGGAGAGCGAGTCCACGCAGTAGCGCAGGCCCGTGGGCTGCGGTCCGTCGTCAAAGACATGGCCCAGGTGACCGCCGCAGCGGGCACAATGGATCTCCGTACGGGCCATGCCGTGGGACTCGTCGCGGGTCTCGCCCACGCGCCCCTCCAGCGCCTGAAAATAGCTCGGCCACCCGGTCCCCGAGTCGAACTTGTGGGCGCTGGAGAACAGCGGCGCGCCGCACCCGGCGCAGTAGTACGTCCCCTGGGCGTGGTGGTTCCAGTAAGCCCCGCTGAACGCAGGCTCCGTGCCCTGCTCCCTCAGGACCTCATACTGCTCCGCCGTCAGCCGCTGGCGCCACTCGGCCTCCGACAGCGTCAGGCGCTCGCCCACCGGAGGCGGGTGCGACGGGTCCACGGTCAGCGAGGAGCTCGCGGTGTCCGTCCTCGGAGCCATCGGTGGTGGGCGGGCGTCCGCAGCGGCCACCCTCGGGGCCGGCGAGGTCGCCGTGCGGGTACAGGAAAAGAGCGCCAGAGCAAGCCACAGTGCCTTCGAACCACCCATCGGGTTTCAGTTCCCTTCCGGGGCAGAGCGCCCCAGCACCGGCGTGCTCTACGCGCCGTTCCGAGGGCGGTTTCGGTGGTGCCTTGCGCACCTTGGGTTACACTGCCCCCATGGACCGTACCTGGTGCCTGGGCCTGACGCTCCTGGCGGCCTGCAGCGCGGCCCCTCCTGGGGAAATTCCCTTTGACGAGGACACCGGGGCGCCGTCCCGGCCTGACCGAGGGAGCCCGGACACGGGGGTGAGCGACCGCGGGAGCCTGCCCGATGCGTCGTTGGACGCGCCTCCGCCGCCGCCACCGCCCCCCAGCGGGGAGAACTGCGACACGGTCTTTGACGACAACAACGACGGGCAGGTGAACGAGGGCTGCGTGTGCATGCCCGGGGGCACGGAGCCTTGCTATCCAGGCCCCATGGGGGCCCTGGGGCGCGGGCCCTGCCGAGCGGGCACGCACCGCTGCGAGGGCACCGGCGAGTTCGGGCGCTGGGGCGCATGCTCCGGGGCCGTGCTTCCCGCGCCGGAGAACTGCTCCGACGGCGTGGACAACGACTGCAACGGTCGCGTGGACGACGCCACGGGCTGCGGCTGCGGAGCGGGGATGGAGCGGGCGTGCTACCCGGGCCCCATGGGCACCGCGGGGGTGGGCCTCTGCCGCGCGGGCAGGCAGCGGTGCGTTGACCGCGGGGGCTCCACGGACTGGGGGCCCTGCGACGGCTTCCTCGGGCCCTCGCCCGAGGTGTGCGACCGGCTCGACAACGACTGCAACGGCATGGTGGACGACGGCCTTGTGCTGGGGGACCAGTGCCGCTCGGCCAGGGCCCTGCCCGCGGTGGGCGGGACCATCTCCGGCACCACCTGCTGCGCGGACGTGACCACCAACGTGTGGCACCGGGGCACGCCGGACGTGTTCTTCGTCGCCGGGGGCGCCGCCGCGTTCCGCGCGACGGTGACGGTGTCCCCGGGGTTCCATGTGTACAACGTCCTGCGGGACTGCGTGCACACGGAGCCCGACGACTGCGCGGAGGACATCAGCGTGGCGGCCGCGCCGGGGCAGCGCGTGTGGGTGGGGGTCGTGCGGGAGGACCCGGGCTGCGGGGCCTTCACCCTGAGGGTGGATCCTCCGAGGTTCTGAGCGGGTGAATCCGTCGGTGGCGGGGCGCATCGGAGTGGCGGCGGGCTTGTAGGTCCCTGGCCCCGCGGGCTACAACGCCGTCCCTTCGAGGAGAGGTCACCGCCCCAATGATGCTTCAGGTCGTTCAGGACGTTCGCTCGGGGCGCACGGAGGTGCGCGAGATCCCCGCGCCGGTGGCGGGGGCGGGGCAGGTGGTGGTGGCCACGCGGGCCTCGCTGGTGTCCGCGGGGACCGAGAGGTACGTGGTCGAGCTGGCGCGCAAGAGCTTGCTGGGCAAGGCCCGGGAGCGCCCCGACCAGGTGCGCAGGGTGCTCCAGAAGGTCCGCCAGGAGGGGCTCGTGAGCACGCTCCAGCAGGTGGGCGCCAAGCTCGACGAGCCGATGCCCCTCGGGTACTCCGGCGCGGGCGTGGTGTTGGAGTGCGGCCGGGGCGTGCAGGAGCTCAAGCCCGGGGACCGCGTGGCCCACGTGGGCCCCCACGCGGGGATCGTCTCCGTGGGCAGGCTCCAGTGCGCGAAGATCCCCGACGGGGTCGCCTTCGAGCAGGCCGCGTATGCCTCCGTGGCGTCCATCGCCCTGGAGGGCGTGCGCCTCGCCAGGGTGACCCTCGGGGAGCGCGTGGTGGTGGTGGGCCTCGGGCTCCTCGGGCAGCTCTGCGTGGCGCTCCTGAAGGCCCAGGGGTGCAGGGTCTTCGGCACGGACATCGACCCGAAGAAGCTGGAGCTCGCGCGGCAGTTCGGCGCCGACGAGGTCGGCCTCGGCGCGCCCCGGGAGGCCGTCCGGGCCTTCTCCGACGCGGCCGGCGTGGACGCCGTGGTGATCACCGCCAGCACGCCCAGCAACGAGCCCATCGAGTTCGCCGCGGAGGCGTGTCGCACCCGCGGGCGGATCGTGCTCGTGGGCGTGGTGGGCTTGAACCTCCCGCGGGCGCCGTTCTTCGCCAAGGAGCTGGAGTTCACCGTGTCGTTCTCGCTGGGTCCGGGGCGCACGGACCCCAGCTACGACGAGAAGGGCGTGGACTACCCCATCGGCCAGGTGCGCTGGACCGCCCAGCGGAACATGGCCGCGGTGCTGGACACCATCGCCCAGGGGAGGCTCCCGGTAGAAAAGCTCACCACGCATCGGTTCCCCATCGAGCGGGCTCCGGAGGCCTACGACCTGATCACCGGCGGCCGTGAGCCCTTCACCGGCGTGGTGCTGGCCTACCCGGAGCTTCGCGCCGCGGCGCGCAGGGCCGAGCTCCGCGCGCGTCCCGCGGTGGACGGGGACCTGGGCGTGAGCCTCGTGGGCGCCGGGAACTACGCCCGCCTGGTGATGATGCCCGCGCTCGCGCGCGTCCCAAGGGTGCGCTGGAGAGGCCTCTGCAGCGCCCGAGGGCTCAACGCCGCGCACTCCGCGAAGAAGCTCGGCTTCGAGTACGCCACCAGCGACGTGGAGGAGCTCTTGAAGGACCCGTCCACCCGGGCGGTGTTCCTGGCCACCCGGCACGACCTCCACGCGGACCTGGTGCTGCGGTGCCTGCGCGCGGGCAAGCACGTCTTCGTCGAGAAGCCCCTGTGCATCACCCCGCAGGAGCTCGTGGCCATCGACCGCGCGGTGCGCGCCCAGGGGCCCGACGGGCCCATGGTGATGCCTGGCTTCAACCGCCGCTTCGCCGAGGCCACCGGCCGGGTGAAGGAGCACTTCCGAGGGGTCAAGCCCCTGACGGTGCACTACCGCTTCGCGCCCGGGTACATCCCCGCCAACGCGTGGCCCCAGGACGAAGACGTAGGCGGCGGGCGCATCGTGGGCGAGGCATGCCACGCCCTGGACCTGTGCCTCCACCTGGTGGGGAGCCCCCCGGTGAAGGTCTACGCCGAGAGCGTGGGGAGGGCCCCGGGCCTGGAGACCACCGACGACCAGGTGTTCATCACCGCGCGCTGCGCCGACGGGAGCGTGGTGAACGTGAGCTACCAGGCCGCGGGGGACCGCGGGGCCCCGGCCGAGCGCCTGGAGGTCCTCGGAGGCGGCCGCACGGCCACGGTGGAGGACTTTGGCGCGGTGACCCTCTGGAGGGGCGGCCAGGCCCAGACCACGGACACCGGCAAGGACCGGGGGCACGCCCGGGAGTTCCGGGCCTTCCTCGATGCGTGCAGGGTGGGCGGGGCATGGCCCGTGCCCTGGGAGGACAGCTGGGCCTCCACGTGGGCGTCCCTTGCCGCCGTTCGTAGCCTCCGCGAGGGGTACCCCGTCTGGGCCGAGGGCGAGGGGCACGACGCCCTCCAGGACTGAGATGTGCGGGATCGCCGGGATCTTTCACTACCGCCACCCCGAGCGCGAGGTGGACCAGGGGGCCCTCACGCGCATGACCCGCGCCCTGGCGCACCGAGGCCCCGACGGCGAGGGCTTCCACACGGAGCCGGGCCTGGGCCTGGGGCACCGGCGCCTGGCCATCCTGGACCTGTCTCCCACCGGGGCGCAGCCCATGACCGACGGGTCGTCGCGGCGCTGGATTGTCTACAATGGTGAGCTCTACAACCACCGGGAGTTCCGCCCGGCGCTCTCCCACAAGGGACACTCCTTCCGGGGTTCTTCCGACACGGAGACGGCGCTCGCGCTCCTCGCCCAGCGAGGCCCCGACGCGCTCGAAGAGGCCCGTGGGATCTTCGCCCTGGCTTACTGGGACAGGGACTCCCGCGCGCTCACGCTCGCCCGAGACCCCCTCGGGGTGAAGCAGCTCTACGTCCATGATGACGGCGAGACGCTGCTCTTCGCCAGCGAGATCAAGGCCCTGCTGGTCCACGGCGCCGTCCCCAGAGCCCTGGACCCCGAGGCCGTCAATGAGTACCTACACTTCCATACACCGCTCTTCGAGAGGACCTTTCTGCGCGCGGTGAGGCAGCTTCGGGCTGGCGAGTGGTGGAGGGTGAGCGCCGCGGGCATCGCGCGCCGGACCTACTGGTCCGTGGGCGACTTCACTCCCCGTGGCGGCACCGACGAGGAGGACATCGATGCGTTGAAGGGGGCCCTCTCGGAGGTGGTGAGGGACCAGCTCCTGGCGGACGTGCCGGTGGGGGCGTTCTTCTCCGGGGGCATTGACTCCACGGCGGTGGCGGCGTTCGCGACGCGGGCGGGGAAGCCCCCACGGTGCTTCGGGGTGCACTTCTCCGACCAGGGGGTGATCGATGAGAGGCCCTATCAAGAGTCCGCGGCGCGCGCCCTGGGGCTGGAGCTGGAGCTGGTGACCCTGGACGGAGGGGACTTCCCCGAGGCGCTCCCAAGGCTTCTCTATCAACAAGACCAGCCGGTGATCGGCGCGGCGCTCCTGCCCATGGACGCCGTGGCCGCGCTGGCCGCCCGGAGGGTGAAGGTCTGCGTCGGGGGCCAGGCCGCGGACGAGATCTTCGGCGGGTACGCCCGCTACGGGATGGTGCACCCGCTGGCGGTGGCCCTGGGCTGGGCCCGGGGACGCCGGTCCCGCGGCGTCGTCGGGGCCTCGCCAGGGACCGCGGCGGTGGGCGGGAACCTCTGGAAGCAGCTCGCCGAGAGGAAGACCCTCTGGCGCCTCGCCCACACCGTGAGGCAGGGCCTCGGGGGCGCGCTCGACTGGCGCTCGCGGTACTTCAACACCGTGGCCAAGGTCCCCGAGGCGCGCTGGAGGCGGGTCTTCGCGGACCACAGGGTGGTATCCCGCGCGGGCTGCGAGGCGCTCTTTCGGGACACCGTGGACCGCTCTCCCGCCCAGGATCCCGCCGACCGCGCGATGCACTGGGACCTGCAGACCTACCTCACGGGGCTCTTCCAGCAGGACGACCGGATGAGCATGGCCCACAGCCTGGAGTCCCGCGTGCCCCTGGCGGACCCGAGGCTCGTGCGCTTCGCGTTCAAGAGCCGCTTTGACCGCAAGTTCCGCGCGGGCGCCTCGAAGTGGCTCCTGCGCCAGGCCGTCGCCGACGTGATCCCGGCGGAGGTGCTCAACCGCCGCAAGGTGGGCTTCGACACGCCCGCGGAGCGCTGGATGCGGGGCCCCCACCGCGGCTGGGTGCGCGAGACCCTCCTGGGGCCCACGGCCCGCGCCCGGGGCCTCTGGGACTCCGCCGGCCTCGCGCACACGCTGGAGGACACCGCCGATCCGTTGTGGTTCGATGTGATCTGGAAGGCGCTCTGCATCGAGGTGTGGGCGACCCGGGTGCTCGATGGACCCTCCGCAGTGGCGGGCGCCCCGTGAGCTTTCGTGACGGCCTGGAGGAGCTCCGGGACCTCGGCGTGCGGGGGACCCTCTACCGCGCCGGGAGGGAGCTCTGGGTGCGCTCCACGCTCGCCGCCCGCACGCGCCCCGCGCTCCCGCCCTGCCCGCGAGGGGACCCGAGCGCGTGGCTTCCGGCGCTGCCCTTCGCGCACCCGAGGATCGTGGCGCGCGCGCTGGAGGGTCGCCTGGACGAAGCCGTCCGCGCGGACCTGCGGCGCCGCGCGGACCGCGCGTGCCTGGGCCGGCTCTGGTGCTTCTCGGGCTTCGAGGCGGACTTCGGCGACCCGGTGGACTGGTACCGCAACCCCCTCACGGGAGCGCGCTGGAGCGCCGCCGTGGACGCCTCCCGGAGCCTCCGCGAGGTGCCTCGCTGCGGCGAGCCCAAGCTCGTCTGGGAGGCCTCTCGCTTCCCCCAGGCGTACCACCTCGCGCGCGCCGCGGCGCTCTCCCCGGCCGAGGCGCCGCGCTACTGGTCCCACCTGGAGGCCCAGGTGCGAGGGTTCCTCCGCGCCTGTCCCCACCCCCTCGGGATCCACCACGCCTCTACGCAGGAGGCCTCGCTGCGGCTCGCGGCGTGGCTCTTCGCGCTCTCGGTCTTCGGCCGCCTGGGGTGCCCCGTGGAGGGCCTCGCGGCGAGCGTGGCCGAGGCCGCCTGGGCCGCGGGTCACCTCATCGAACACGACCTCGCCTACTCCCGCCGCGCGGTGTACAACAACCACCTCATCACCGAGGCGCTCGGGCTCTACCTCGCCGCGTGGGTGCTCCCGGAGGCGCCCACCACCGCGCGCTGGCGCCACCTCGGGCTCTCGCTCCTGACGGAGCAGGCCGACCGGCAGGTGTACCCCGAGGGGGCGTACATCAATCAATCGCACACCTACCACCGCGCCGTGCTCCAGGAGTACCTCCTGGCCGCGGCCCTCCGGAGGGCCGAGCACGCCCCGGTGCCCGCCCCCTGGGCGGCCATGCTCCTGCGCTCCTACCGCTTCCTGCGAGCCCAGCAGGACGAGGGCTCCGGGTGGCTCCCGAACCACGGCTCCAACGACGGCTCCCTCCCTCGGGTGCTCTCTTCTTGTGACTATGAAGACTTCCGGCCGGTGCTCCGGGCGGTGGCCTCGGCCCTCGGGCTCGGCTCGCCGTTCCCCCCGGGGCCCTGGGACGAGGAGGCGTTGTGGCTTGGGGCCTCCGAGACGCCGCCGGCGCGCGAGGCGCTTCCCCGCGCGGTCTCCCTGGACGGCTACCATGTCCTGAGAGACTCAGAAAAAACCAATAATTTCGCGATATTGCGTGCGGGAGACACCCCCGATCGCTTCACCCAGATCGACACCTTCCAGCTCTCGCTCTTCGCCGGGGGCGAGGAGGTGCTCGTGGACCCTGGGAGCTACCTCTACGCGGAGCCCGTGTGGCATGAGCACTTCTTCGGTGCTTCAAGCCACAACACCCTCACCGTGGACGGCGAGGGCCCGATGGTGCACCACCGGCAGTTCAAGGTGCTCTACCGCCCGCGGGTGAGGGTGCTCCGGAGGATCACCGAGGGCCCCATCCGGGGCCTCACCTGCGAGCACGACGGCTTCCGGCGGCTCCCCGGGGCGCCCCTGCACCGCCGGGCGGTGTACCACCACCGCGGCGGCGCCTGGGTCATCGCCGACCGGCTCGTCGGCGAGGGAGAGCACCGCGCGAGGCTCCACTGGCTCGGGCGCCCGGGGCCCTACCAGTTCTCCGCCGAGCGCTGCGCGCTCACGCTCCCAGCGGCCTCCGGGGGCCTCGTAGTCACGGTCACCGACGCCGCCGGGGCGGCCCTCCACGGGGACGTCGTCTCGGGCCGCGAGAGCCCCCCGAGGGGCTGGCACTCCCGGCGCTTCGGGGTCAAGGTGCCGGCGCCCTCGCTGGCGGTGGAGCAGCGGGGCAGGGCGCCCCTCACCTTCGTGACGGTGGTCTGCCCCGAGGCGCTGGCGGTGCGCGCCGAGGGCCCCCGCTGGCGCTTCGGCGACGACGAAGTGACGCTCGACCTGGAGGCCTGCCTCTGATGCACATCGTGGTGATCCACCAGTATTATCTCCTCCCGGGGCGCTCCGGGGGCTCTCGCTTCAACGAGTTCGCGCGGCTCTGGACCCAGGCCGGGCACCAGGTGACGGTGCTCGCGGGCTCCCTGGACTACGCCACGGGCGCGGTCCCCGAGGCGTACCGCGGGCGCCTGGTCACCACCGAGAGGGACGGCCTCGCCACGGTGCACCGCTGCTGGGTCCCGTCGAGCTATGGCAAGGGCTACCTGGGCCGCGCGGGGGCCTTCGCGGGCTTCGCCCTGGCGTCGTCCTGGGCGGGCCTGGTGAAGGTGCGAGCGCCCGACGTGGTGATCGCCACGAGCCCGCCGTTGACCGCCACGGTGCCGGGCTTCCTCGCCGCGAGGCTCCGGTGGAGGCGCGTCCCGTGGGTGTTTGAAATGCGTGACCTCTGGCCCGAGAGCGCCGTCACCACGGGCGTCCTGCGGGAGGGCTCCGGCCTCACCCGCGCGCTCTATGGGTTGGAGCGGGGCGCCGCCAGGCTCGCCACGCGGGTGAACGTGCTGACCCCGGCCTTCCGGGAGGACATCGTGCGCCGAGGGCTGGTCACCGAGGACCGGGTGGTGTTCATCCCCAACGGCGCCGACGTGGCGCTCTTCACGCCCTCGGCCCGGGACAACGAGGTGCGCCGGGAGCTCGGCTGGGGCGACCGCTTCGTGGTGCTGTACGCCGGGGCCCACGGGAGGGCCAACGCCATCATGCAGCTCGTGGACGCCGCCGAGAGGCTCAAGCACCGCCCGGACATCCTCCTGGCCAGCGTGGGAGACGGCCCCGAGCGCCAGGCCTGCGAGGCCGAGGCGTCCCGCCGGGGGCTCGCAAACATCACCTTTCACGGCTCGCAGCCCAAGGACCGCATGCCGCTCTTCGTCGCGGCGTGCGACGTGGGCGCGGCGGTGCTCCAGGACAACCCCACCTTCCGCACGGTGTACCCCAACAAGGTGTTTGACTACATGGCCGGCGAGAGGCCCACGCTCCTGGCCATCGACGGCGTGGCCCGGAGCCTCGTCTGCGAGGAGGCCCGGGCGGGGGTCTTCGCCCGGCCCGAGGACCCCGAGGACCTGGCCCGGGTCATTGTCACCCTTGAGGCCGACCGGGGCGAGGGCCGCGCCATGGGCGCCCGGGGCCGCGCCTGGGTGCTGGCCAACGCCACGCGGGAGTCCCTGGCGGCGCGTTACCTCTCCGTGCTTGAATCGCTGGTAGCGCCATGAGGCAGGAGGGCTGGAGGCTGGCGGTCAAGGTGCTCGTGGACCGCGCGGCGGCGGCGTGTGGGCTGGTGGCCGTGGCGCCGGTGCTCGCCGGGGCCGCCCTGGCCGTGCGTTGGAGCACGGGGCGGGCGCCCTTCTTCTTCCAGGAGCGCCCGGGCAAGGGGGGGCGGGTCTTCCGCCTGGTGAAGTTCCGCACCATGACCGACGCCGCGGGCCCCGACGGGAGGCCGCTGCCGGACGAGGCGCGCATCACCCCGGTAGGGCGCTTCCTGCGGAGCTCCAGCATCGATGAGCTGCCCCAGCTCTGGAACGTGCTCCGAGGGGAGATGTCCCTGGTGGGTCCCAGGCCCCTCCTGGTGCGGTACCTCCCGCGGTATACCCCGGCGCAGGCCCGGCGCCACGAGGTGCTCCCGGGGATCACCGGCCACGCGCAGATCCACGGGCGCAACGCCCTCTCCTGGGAGGAGAAATTCGCCCTGGACGTCTGGTACGTGGACCACTGGAGCCTCACGCTGGACGCGAAGATCCTCGCGGGCACCTTGTTGAAGGTCCTGCGCCGGGACGGCATCTCACGAGAAGGGCACGCCACCATGCCAGAGTTCTACGGGACGGAAGGGAGTCCGACGTGACACACCGCGCGCGCAGGCGCATCGCCATCGTGGGCGCCGGAGGCTTCGCGCGGGAGGTCGCCTGGCTCCTGCGGGAGCACAACCGCGTCGAGGACACCTGGGACTTCGCGGGCTACCTCGTGAGCGACCTCGCGAAGCTCGGCCCCCACGACTCCCGCGACGAGGTCCTCGGGGACCTCTCGTACCTGGACACCCCGGGCCGGGTGGACGCCCTGGCCCTGGGGATCGGCACCGCCGCGGCCCGCGTCAAGGTCGGGGCCGAGCTCGAGGCGCGCTTCCCCACCCTGGAGTTCCCCGCCCTCCAGCACCCTTCGGTGCTGGGCGACCGCGGGAGCTGCCGCTTCGGCCAGGGCTCCATCGTGTGCGCAGGGGTCATCGCCACGGTGAACGTCACCCTGGACCCCTGGGTGATGGTCAACCTCGCATGCACCCTCGGCCACGAGGCCCACCTCGGCCGAGGCTGCGTGCTCAACCCCACGGTGAACCTCTCGGGGGGCGTGGACCTCGGAGAGGGCGTGCTGGTGGGCACCGGAGCCCAGGTGCTACAGTACGTCAAGGTAGGGAAAGGTGCGATCATCGGCGCCGGGGCGCTGGTAAACCGGGACGTGCCGGAGGGGGTGACCGTGGTGGGGATCCCCGCCAGGCCGCTCCAGAAGGGTTGAGCGCCGTGGCAAGACCCCTGGTGGTGGTGGCGGGCGCGAGGCCCAACTTCATGAAGGTCGCGCCGGTGCTCCGGGCCCTCGCCGAGCGGGCGCCGGAGGTGCCTCGGGTGCTGGTGCACACGGGCCAGCACTACGACGCGGGGATGAGCGAGGTGTTCTTCCGGGAGCTCGGGATCCCGCCGCCGGACGTGCACCTCGGGGTGGGCTCCGGGTCCCATGGAGCCCAGACCGCGAGGGTGCTGGAGGGCTTTGAGCGCTACCTCCTGGACGCGCCCGAGCGCCCCCGGGGCGTGGTGGTGGTGGGGGACGTGAACTCCACCATGGCGTGCGCGCTGGCGTCGGTGAAGCTCGGGGTCCCGGTGGCGCACGTGGAGGCGGGCCTGCGCTCCAACGACCGCGCGATGCCCGAGGAAATCAACCGCCTGGTGACCGACGCGGTGAGCGACCTCCTGCTCACCAGCGAGCCCTCCGGGGCGGAGAACCTCCGGCGGGAAGGGATCCCCGAGGCCCGGGTTCGCTTCGTGGGCAACGTGATGATTGACACCCTGGTGCACGAGCTGCGCGAGGCCCGTGCGCTCTCCATGGGCGCGCGCCTGGGTCTGGCCTCCGGGCGCCACGCGTTGATCACCCTGCACCGTCCGTCGAACGTGGACGACCCTCGGCGCCTGGCCTCGCTGGTGGCGCTCCTTGGCGCCATGGCCGGGCGCCTGACGCTGGTGTTCCCCGCGCACCCGCGGACCCGCGCCGCGCTCGCCTCGGGCGGGCTCCTCGCGAGGCTTGAGTGCCACCCCGGGGTGCTCCTCCGGGAGCCCTTGAGCTACCGGGAGAACCTCGGGTTGATGGAGAGCGCCGCGGTGGTGCTCACGGACTCCGGAGGCATCCAGGAGGAGAGCACCTTCCTGGGCGTGCCGTGCCTGACCCTGCGGGCCAACACCGAGAGGCCCGTCACCGTCAGCCAGGGCACCAACACCCTGGTGGGGGAAGACCTCTCGCGGGTGCCCGCGCTCCTGGAGGACGTGCTGGCGGGGCGCTACAAGAAGGGCGCGGCCATCGAGGGCTGGGACGGCCGCGCCAGCGTTCGCGTGGCCGACGCGCTCCTGATGACCTTCTCCGCGGAGTGATCGCTACGGCGCAGTTCAAGCCGGAGGCCGCTGCCGACGATCTTCAAGGGCATGAGGCCCTCGATGAAGCTCCCGACGATCACCTTGTGCGCGGCGCTCCTCGGTGTGGGTCTGGCTCCCTCGACGGCGCGCGCCCAGGAGGCCGCGCCCGAGGCCCTGGCCCCTTCACACCCGCTGGTGACGGCGCTGGTGGAGCGCCTGGGGGTGCGCTGGACCAGGGCCGAGAGGGCTCTCCTCGCGGGGACCGACACGTCGGGCCTCGGGGACGCGCGCGCAGAGCGCATGCTCCGCGCCGCGCTGGAGCGCCTCCAGCCCGTGGCGGTGCTGTGCCTGGAGGCCGCGGAGGTCTCCGGGCCCGCGGTGGACGCGCTGCGCGCGCGCACGCCGCGGGACCCCGGCGGGCTCCGGGGCCTCGCCGCGGCGCTGGAGAGGGCGTCCGCCGAGGCCCGCGCCGAGGCCGAAGCCGACGCGGGGGTGGAGCGCGAGGGGGACCACCCCGCGCAGCTCGCCGCGGGGATCGCCCACCGCCTGGCGCTCCGGGCGGAGAACGTAGCCGAGGGCGTGGACGAGGAGGGCGGCGAGGAGACCCTGGTCGCCGACGCCGAGGAGCTCGCGGCGGTGCTCGAAGACGCCGGCGTGCTCCTGGGACGCCGGACCGCGGTGAGGGTGGGCCTCGGGCTCCTGCGGGCGGTGGTGACCGCGGGGCGCCTCGGGGCCCGGGCCTCGGACACCGTTCCTCGCAGCCACCCGGTGAGCGCCCGCGTCGCGTAGCGCGTCGAGGGCGCGCGTCAGGGGTGCTACAGTGCGCTCGTGAGCGCGGCGCAGCTCGGGCGGTACCGTCTGCTCCGCCGGATTGGCTCCGGCGGCATGGCCGAGGTGTTCCGCGCGGAGCTCGTGGGCGCCGAGGGCGTGGTCCGGGAGCTGGTGCTCAAGAAGATCCATCACCTCCTGGCGATGGACCCCGAGGCCGTGGCGATGTTCGTCAACGAGGCCCGCATCGCCGCGAGGCTCCGGCACCCGAACGTCGTGCAGGTGTACGAGTTCGGCAAGGCCGGGGATGGCTACTTCCTGGCCATGGAGCTGGTCGAGGGCTGTGACCTCGCGGCGGTGGTGCGCGCCGCGGGCGGGGCGCTCCCCGTCGGCGTCACAGTGTACGTCATCGCCGAGGTGCTCGAGGGCCTCGGGTACGTCCACGGCCGCGCGGACGCAAAGGGCGCTCCCCTCGGGCTCGTGCACCGCGACGTGTCGCCTCACAACGTGCTCCTGGGCCTGGCCGGCGAGGTGAAGCTGGCGGATTTTGGCATCGCCAAGGCCGCGGCCGCCGGGGGCTTCGAGACGGCCCCCCACGGGGTCAAGGGCAAGTACGCGTACATGGCCCCGGAGCAGGCCCGGGGCGAGGACATCGACGCCCGGGCGGACGTCTTCGCCGTCGGGGCCATGCTCTATGAGCTGCTTTCGGGGCGCAGGCCCCACCGCACCAGGGAGGACGGCGACCTGGTGGACGCGGTGCGCGCGGGTCTCACGGTGCCCCTGGAGGAAGTGGCCCCGACGGTCCCCGAGGGGCTCCGAGCGGTCACCGCCCGGGCCCTGGACCCCGAAGCCTCGGAGCGCTTCCCGGACGCCAGGGCCTTCCGCGAGGCGCTGCTGGAGGCCGCCGAGGCCCACGGCCTCCGCCCGGACAAAGACACCCTCCGCCGGAAGGTGTCCGAGGTGGTGGCTTCGGGCGCCGGGGTGGCCTCCACCCGCGCCGACCGAACGCTCACCTTCGATGGCCCCACTCCACCGCCTACCTCCACGGACATTTCCGCACAGGTACCCACCCCGCTCTCTGACGAGGCATCCCTGGAGGAGGTACGTCTTGAGAGCCTCCGGGGTTCCGGTCCGTCGTCCACGCCGGTGCCCTTCCCGGAGCCCCCTCCGGCGACGCCCGAGGAGGCGCCGAAGGCTCCTCCCGGACGGCGGAGGCTCCGCGAGGTGATGGTGCTGCTCGCGGGGCTCCTGGTGGTGGGGCTCCTGGCCGGGAGGCGGTTTCAGCGCGCCAACCCCGGCGCCCGGACGAGGCTGTCCGGTGCGCCGGAGGCCTCCGGGCTCGCGCGCCGGAGCGTGGTGGTCGCGCTCCCCGACGAGGTGACCTTCGACCCGGAGGTGCGCGCGGCCATCGAGGGCACCTGCCGTTGCGCGCTGGTGCGGGCCCCGGTGCGGGGCCTGAGCGCGCTCGCGTCGGGCCTGAGGGAGGGCGAGGTGGACCTCGCGGTGGTGTCCACCACCATGCTCCCGGCGCTCCTGGACGCGGGCTCCCTGCGTCCCCTGGAGGCCCTGGTGGCCCCCGTGGACGGGGAGACCTCTCGGCGGCTCGGGCGGCTCTTCGAGACCCCGGCGGGGGCCTTCGGGCTACGCCAGGAGGGGCCCCGGAGGCGTTGGTACCTGGTGCCCGTGGCGGCTGGGTCCGTGGCCCTCGCGGTGCGCCGGGCGGCGCTGGAGCGCGCGCTGGAGCGCTTCCCGGCGGAGCGGGAGGCCCTGGACGCGAGGCTCCAGGCGTGCTGCGGCGCGAGGCTGCCCTTTGGCTTCGAGGTCCGTCGAGACCCCGACGAGTGGACCTCGTGGGATCTCCTGGCCGCGGCGTGGACCTGGTCCCGGGAGGGCGGCACCCTCTGGACGGCGGTGGGTCCGACGGTGCTGGGACACGGCACCCTGGTGGCCCGGGAGGCCACCGCGGACCGGGCCACGATGCTCCACTGGGACGCGGTCTACCGCTCCCTGGGCCTCCTGGATCCCTCCGTCGGGGCGCGCGACGACCCCTCGGCGGCCTTCCAGACCCCTCGGGTGATGGCGATTCTTGGTCCCTGGAGCGCGCTGGCGCGTGTGTGGGACGGCGGCTGGACCGTGGCGAGGGTCCCTCGCGGAGACTCCCTGGAGCTCGACGCCTCGGGCGACGCCCGGAGGCCCGGCACCCGCGTCAGCCGCACGGAGGTCCAGGGGTGGGTGCTGGGCGCGGGAAGCGCCCAGGTGGCGCTGTCCGCCAGGGCCCTGGTGGGGCTGTCGCGCCCGGAGGCCCTCGGGGCGCTGGTGGCCGGGCTCCGGGGGATGCCCGTGGCCGGTGACGAGGTGACCACGCCGGCGCGCTGGGCCTCCCTGGCGGCGTTTGAGCGCAGGCTCCCGCGGGCGGGGCGCTACGAGGTCCTGGGAGGTCCCTCCACCGCGGCGGAGTGGCAGGAGCGCCTCGGGGAGCCCGCGGCGCAGTGGCGCAGGCTGGTGGCGACGGTGGAGCCCGGGGCCCGGGTGGACCCGGCGCCCTTCGAGGCCCTGCGAGAGGGGCGCTGACTCCCGGAGGCTCCCGGGGCGTGCTACGGTGCGGCCATGAAGCAGCTCCTCGGGTTCCTTGGCGCGGCCGCGATCGTCTCGGGCGGCGCGCTCTTCAACGCACCGGAGCCTCCGCCGGAGGTCCGTCCGGAGCCGGTGGTGGCGGCGCCCTCGCCGTCGGACGCCAACGACCCGACGAAGATAGAGCCCGGCGCGGTGGTGCCGCAGGCCCCTCAAGGCGGTTGAAACGGCGGCTGAGGACTCCAGTTCGGAGTCCCAAAGAAGTCACCGAGGGGCCGCTTCGCGCATCGCGCTGATGATGGCGAGGCAGGCCTGCGCCCCGGGGAGGTCCGGGTCGAGCGCCACGGCCCTGCGGGCGTAATCCTCGGCGAGGCCGAGGTCCCCGTCATGGCGCCGGATGCAGTCCGCGATCTGGACGTGCGTGGGGGCGTCATTCCTGGCGCGCAGGGCCTTCTGCCAGAGGGTCTGGGCCTGGTCCCAGCGGCCTGCCTCCACCTCGCGCTGGGCGAGCCTCAGGGCCAACTCCGCGCGGGTCCCGAGGAGCACCTGGGCGGCGCCCTGGAGGGGCTCCAACCTCGGCGAGTGTTCCCGCGAGAGCTCCGCCACGCAGAGCTGGAGCGTGGCCGTGACCTTCTCAAGCTCGCTGTAGAGCCCGGACACCTCGCGGTGCAGCCCCTCGACCTGGCGCTCCAGGATGCGCACCCGGCGGTCCTCGGGTCCCGGTGGGGCGCCGTGGGGCACCGGCGTAGGCGCCGCGGAGACCACGGCGGCGTGCAGCGTCGGGGGCCGCGGCGGCGGCGTGGAGGGCCTCGGGGCCATGGGGCTCGCCAGGGTCGTCGGGGGCGTCGGCTCCGACGGGGCCGCCAGGAGCGAGTGCATCACGGCCTGGAGGAGCCCGGCGTCGTCCCCGGGCTGCGCCGCCGCGATGGCGCTGCTTGACGGGCGCGCGGGGGGCCTGGACGAGTGCCTCCGGAGCGGCGGCAGCGTTTGATCATACGCACAGCGCCGGGTGGGCTCCGCCAGTACGCCCACGGCGTCATCCAGGGCGCGCAGGAGGGCGTCCACCTTGGGGCGGTACTCCGGCGGGAGCGGGCTCGGCAGCGGGCGGAAGCGCCGCGCCCGCGTCTGGTGGGCGTTCAGGATCGTGGGGCGGTCCGCCTGGCGGTCCACCCCGAGGATCCCGTAGTGGTCCATCCCCGCGATGGCCTCGTAGAGAACGTCGATTTCGTTCAGGAGCTCCGGGGAGAACGTCATCGCCCTACCTTGTACAACAACCTGCGTCCTGCGCCTACAGTGCCCTTTGCCCCGTCGCTGAATTTTTGTCCAGGTACCTGGAGGTAGGGTACACCCGTTCAGTGACCGGCGGAGCGCGTCGGGCACTCAAAGGAGGCGATGGAAGTGATGGAACCAGACGAGCGCTTCATCCGGGCGGCGGGGTACCTGTTCACCTGGAGGGCCCCGAGGGCGAAGCCGACGAAGCTGGAGGTCTGGCGGGAGGACCCGGCGACGGGGGCGCGCTTCTGGGTGGCGGGGGTGCCTTGCCGGTCCGGCGCGCGGCGGGTTGTGTACGGCACCGCGATGGCGGTGGTGGCGTGGCTGCGCGCGCTGGACGTCAAGCCCCAGGCGACGCCCCAGGCGCAGGCGGTGGCCGAGAGCCTGGCGATCACCCGGGAGCGCCTCGCGCGCTGCGACCGCGACCCGAGGCTCGCGCTGTGCATCGACGCGTGGATCAAGGGCCGCACCTCCGCGGCGTGACGCTGGCCCGAGGCCGCTGCGCAGCGCCCGTACAGCGTTGTGCAGCGTTGGGGCGATGCGCGCAGGAATCACCGTGAAAAGCAGGCTTTTCATGGCGGTCTGAGGCTTGCAGCTCTCCCGGGCCCGGGCGGACCCCTCGCGGAGTCTGCGCGCTGGAGGAGCGAAACGATGCGAGCACGGGTGACGGTATTCCTTGCGTGGGCGATCGCCGCGCAGGCGGCGGGCTGCGGGGACGACACAACACCGACGCCGGACAGCGGCATGGACGCCGCAGGGGACGGCGCGGTCGACGGAGCGGTCGACGGGGGCGGCGGGGACGCGGGGCCCTGCGCCGAGCGCGGCGACGGGGGCCGCTGCGCGCGGTGTGTGCAGGGGATGCTGCTCTGCGACGGAGAGTGCGTGAGCGACT
Source organism: Deltaproteobacteria bacterium (assembly GCA_016218725.1). Lineage (GTDB taxonomy): Bacteria > Myxococcota_A > Polyangia > Polyangiales > JACRDB01. The sequence continues at coordinate 2,918 of JACRDB010000008.1, read as the reverse complement.
GCGGCTCCTGCGCGACGGCCACGGGGCGCTGCGAGGACCGCTGCGTCGCGAGCTGCGAGGGCTGCTCCGGCGCATGCCGGTGCCCGACGGGGCAGAAGCTCTGCGGCGGCCGCTGCGTGCGCGTGGACGACCCGCTCTTTGGCTGCGGCCCGATGGCATGCGAGCCCTGCGCGCTCTCCAACGCCGCCGCGGCGTGCATGGCAAACGCCTGCGCCGTGATGACCTGCAGCGACGGCTTCGGGAACTGCGACGGGATGGCCTCCAACGGCTGCGAGGTCGATGTGCGGGTGTCCAACGACCACTGCGGCGCGTGCGGCGGGCAGTGCCGCCCGGCCAACGCGACGGGGCAGTGCCGGATGAGCGCCTGCGCGCTCTTGACCTGCGCGGAGGGCTTCGGGGACTGCGACGGGATGGTGGCCAACGGCTGCGAGACGGCCACCAGCATGAACCCCGCCCACTGCGGGCGCTGCGGGAACGCCTGCACCTTCGCCAACGCGGCGGCGACCTGCTCCGGGGGGCTGTGCAACCTCGGCGCCTGCGCCGAGGGCTACGGCAACTGCGACGGGATGGCGGCCAACGGCTGCGAGACCCCGACCGGGACGAGCGCCGCCCACTGCGGGCGCTGCGGCAACGCATGCGCCCTGGACAACGCCATGACCTCGTGTCGGGCGGGCGCCTGCGCGGTGACCGCCTGCCTCGCGGGCTTCGGGGACTGCGACGCGATGGCGGCCAACGGCTGCGAGGCGGACACCCGCGCGAGCGCCACCCACTGCGGCGCCTGCGGGCGCGCGTGCATGCTCGCCAACGCCACGGCGACCTGCGCCGCGGGCGAGTGCGCCGTGGCCCGGTGCTCCATGGGCTTCGGCAACTGCGACGGCGTGGCCACCAACGGCTGCGAGCAGGACCTGCAGACGTCCACGGCCAACTGCGGGGCCTGCGGGCGGATGTGCGCCCTGCCCAACGCCACGGCGGCCTGCGTGGCCGGGGCGTGCGCGGTGGCGCGCTGCGCGGCGGGCTTCGCGGACTGCGACATGGACGCCTCCAACGGGTGCGAGACGGACACCCGCGCCTCTCGGACGCACTGCGGGACGTGCGGCAACGCCTGCGGGGCGGGGCAGTTCTGCGCCGGGGGCACCTGCGACGTGTCGTGCCTCGTCGGGCAGGTGGTGTGCTCCGGGACCTGCTCCTTCACGGCGATGGACGGGAGCAACTGCGGCGCCTGCGGCAACCGCTGCACCTTCGTCAACGCCACGGCGACGTGCGCCTCGGGGGTGTGCGGCCTGGACACCTGCGTGACGGGCTTCGGGGACTGCGACCGCGTCCCTGGCAACGGCTGCGAGGTCTCCCTGCTCACGAGCTCGGACCACTGCGGCGCGTGCGGCCGGGCATGCGTGACCCCCAACGCCGCGCCCGCGTGCACCATGGGCACCTGCGGGGTCGGCCGCTGCAACGACGGCTTCGGGGACTGCGACGGCGCCGCCTCCAACGGCTGCGAGAGGGACGTGCGCACCACACCCTCCCACTGCGGCGCCTGCGGCCGCGCCTGCGCCCTCTCGAACGCGGTGGAGTCCTGCGTGGCGGGCGCCTGCGCGGTGGCGAGCTGCCTGCCGGGCTTCGGAGACTGCGACGCCATGGCCGCCAATGGCTGCGAGACGGACGTGCGCGCCACGGCGGCCCACTGCGGCATGTGCGGCCGGGCCTGCATGCTGCCCCACGCCACCCCGAGCTGCGTCGCCGGAGCATGTAGGGTGATGTCGTGCGAGGTGGGCTTTCACGACCTGGACGGCGACGCGTCCAATGGGTGCGAGTACGCGTGCACTCCGGCGACCGGCGCGGACAACCCCGACGCCCTGGCCGCGGACACCGACTGCGACGGGATCGACGGCTCCGTCGCCCGCGCGGTCTTCGTGTCGCCCTCCGGGGATGATGGCAATCCCGGGACCATGGCGCTCCCCAAGCGCACCCTCGCGGCCGCGGTGGCCACGGCGGCCACGGGCATGCGTGACGTCTACGCCGACCGCGGCACCTACAACGAGTCCCTCACGCTCGTCAGCGGGGTGAGCGTCTACGGCGGCTTCAACGCGGGGACCCCTCGCGCAGGGGCGCCCCGAGGCTCCTGGGGCCGGGCTCCGGGGGAGCAGTCCTCGCTCAACGGCGGCACCGTGGCCGTGAGGGCCACGGGGCTGGCGGCGCCGACCACCCTGGCGGCGTTCTCGATCACCGCCGCGGCCGGAGGCACCGCGCCGGGTGGCGCCGGGGAGGCCAGCATCGGGCTCCGGGTGGTGGACAGCGCGGGCTTCCTGACGGTGCGCGACTGCGCGGTGGTCGCGGGACGGGGCGGCAATGGCGCCCCGGGCGTCGCGGGAGGGGACGGGGCCGTCGGGGGCAACGGCGGCAGCGGGGGGATCGGAGGCTCGAGCACGGCGACCGGGGGCTGTGCGCTGGTCTCCATGCCCCTGCCGGGCACGCCTGGCGCTTCTTCGTGCATGGCGTCGGGGGGCGCTGGGGGCACGGCCATCGTCGGGATGTCCGGCGGGGGTTCCGGGACCGGCGGCAGCGGGACCAGCGCGGGCACCGGGGGCACCGGGGGCTCGGCGGTCGCCTCGCCCTCGTGCAACGCGACCTCGCTGGCCGGCCCGGGCATGATGGGCGGCGCCGGCGGCAGCGGCATGGACGGCGTCCACGGCGCAGCGGGGAATGGCGCCGGCACGGTGGTCGGAGGCGCGTGGGTGGCCTCGCCCGGGGCGCCAGGGAGCGCCGGCGTCGCGGGCAGCGGCGGCGGCGGAGGCGGCGCCGGAGGCGGCCAGACCACCGCGGCGGTAGGGGGCTCGCGGGTCTGCTGCGCAGGCTGGGGCGGCGCGGGCGGCGGAGGCGGCGCCGGAGGCTGCGGCGGCGCGGCGGGCGGCGGAGGCGGCGGG
>JACRDB010000085.1 GCA_016218725.1 Deltaproteobacteria bacterium | reverse complement strand
CCCCGCGCCCCACGGCCGCGTACCGCCCGGAGGGAACGCGCGCGAGCGACGCGACGGCGTCGCGCGCTCGCCGCGGTCCCTCCGCTCCCCGTCCTCTGGCTCCAGACGGGGCCGGGCAGCGTGAGCGCACGGCGCCGTCTGGAGCCTTACCGTTGCTCGTTCGTCGAGCGTCTTCGCGCGAGGCTGCATGAGTCCCCTCGGTCCACCCCAATCCCCACACATACAGGTCTCGTAGGGTTCGCCGATCGCGCTGGATTCCGGGCGGTTTCGCGCACTTCGCCCGCCCTTGCGGGAAAGGCGGGGGTGAAGGGCGGGCTCGCCGGGCTTACCCTCGCGGCCGTGAGGGCACGCGGAGGCGTGAGCCGGTAGCGCTCCCCTCCGGCCGGCTCATCCGGTCGCAGTCGACGCGCTGCTCGTGGCCGGCAGGACGCTCCGCGTGAAGGGCACGGGCTCGCCCCGCGGCGCGGCAGCGATCTCGCGCATGGAGGCGTAGGCCGGGCCGAGGGGGCCGCGCTCGACGATAAGTTCGAAGGTCGTCCCCCACCAGAGGTCCCCGGCTCCCTCGTCGACGAGTGCGCGGGCGACCGTCCGCAGGCGCGCGACCGAGGGCGCGAGGAAGAGGGGGCGCCACCCGTCGGGGAGCCCCCAGAGCGGCGCGTGGGCCTTCGCGAGCCCGAGCGTCACCCGCCCCTTCCGCTCGGCGACGATGCGGGGGCTGTAGTGGGCGAGGTCGATCTCGACGGCGAGGCCAATCGTGGGCGCATTTCCCTGCGCGAGCTGCACGATGGCGTCGGGCACGAGGTCGGGCGTGTGCGCCCCGGCGAGGCGCCGCAAGTCGTGGTCGGCCAGAAACGTCCGGAGCGTGACCCCGTGCGCAGCGTCGCGCGACTCGAGGAGGAGCGCCGCGCGGAACTCATTCAGCCGCTCCAGGTGTTCAAGGGTTTCCGCGCTCGGGAGGCGCCCGGTGAAGAGCGACTCCTCCGCGACGTCTTCGGCGACGAGGATCTCCGCGGCACGTTCGTTGAGCGTGTACCAGTTGGCCGCGTTCAGGTGCTCGACGTGACACCGGAGCATCCCTGCCCCCACGAGGCGCGCGAGGCGCCGCGAGCAGGTCGAGGGGTCGCCGAAGTACAGCGCGGCGAGGATCGTCGTCTGCACGGCGCGGCAGCGGCCCACGAACTCGAGGATGGCCAGGTCGCGATCGGTGAGGCGTCCGATGCGTCGCGCAGGCTTCTCGGTGCGACGGCGGCGCGTGCGCTTCTCGGTGGCGGTCTCCATGGCGGACTCCATCAATGCGAGGGGTTTCGGATCGAGAGCCCGCAGGTCGGGCAGGGCGTGTGGCCGTACCGGGCGTCGCAGTGCGAGCAGCGCCAGATCGAGCCTTCGCCCGTGAACCCGCAGGCGCTGCACTGCACGAGGCCGTAGGTGGGCGCGATGTGGCCGCGCCCGCAGCGGACCGTGGGCGCGAGCTCGTAGGCGGTGAGGACGAAGGAGCGCAGCGTGCCCACGATGGCGATCGCGACGAGCACGACGCCGGGAATCCAACCGAGGGTGAGGTACGCGCCGGCGGCGCCGGCGTAGAGGACGAGGAGGAGCAGTCGTTTCATGAGTCGTCTCCATCGCGCCGGCCCCAGCGCGCGGCGCGTGTGATCGCATCGGGTGTCTTCGGCAGCGAACCCTTCGCGCGACCGCGCCGGGCTGGTCGCGCGGGGGCCTCGCCCACGTCGTCTCCCTCGCGGGACGCGGCGAAGCGGGCCAGGGCGTCGGCCTCCGCTCGGCGAGCGCGCGCGATGAGTTCGGTGCGCGGCACCCCGGAGGCGCCCCGTTCGAGCGCTTCGCGAAGGTCCCCCGGAAGGGCATCCCACGAGGGCGGGTTGAAGTCGCGGGCGACGACCTCGCGCGGGCCGAAGGGCGCCGCGCGCTCGGTGACGAGGAAGTGCCGGCTTGGCATGGTGCCCACGGCGGCGATACGTGCCTCGGTCTCCTCGGCGCGCGACTGGAACTCCAGGCGATCCGATGGCGGACCGAACGGCGACGGGGGCTTCGGCAGCCGCCCGGTCCGCGGCAGGAACTCCGACGAGAGCGTGGCGTCGTCGCGCCCCGAGCGCCCGAGGAAGCGCCACTTGATGTTTGTCGCGAGGAGGTGGACGAAGTCGCGCGGGATCTGCACGAGCGACTGGTTGATGAAGTGGAGTCCCACGCCGAACTGCCGCACCGTGGTGAGGAGCGTCGCGAGCGTGCGCGCGGTCGCCGGGGTGAACGCGAGCTGGGCCTCGTCGACGAAGAGGAGGGTGTGCCCGCGCACCTCACGCGCCGCGGAGAGCGCGGCGAAGGCGAGGGACTGGACGAGCAGCGCCGAGATCGCGAGCCGGGCCCCCTCGGCGCCGAGCGGCGTGCCCGAGAGGTCGAGCGCGGACACGGCGCCGGGCTCGAAGCGGCGGGCGAAGTCGATCGTGCCGGGGCCCGCGAGCGCGCCGCGAATGCCCGCGTCGAGCGAGAGCAGGCGGTCGATCCGCGAGCCGAGGCCGTCGATCGTCGCCGCCGACTCCCGCGCGAAGCGGTTCAGGACGTACGACGTGACGAGCGGCTCCTTCGAGCGGCGGGCGAGGTCCTGGAGCACGTCGGGCTCGTGCAGGCAGAGCCGCAGGACACTGATGGGAAGCGCGAGCTCGATCGCGAGCGCGAGGAGCATCGTGAGCGCCGTCTCCTGGCGCCCGCCGAGCGACGCCCCGAGGGCGTTCTCGAGCACCTCGGCGATCGTTCCGGCCTGCACGAGCGGGGGCGCGTGCGGCGTCGCCGCGAGGATGTTCCACTCGGGCAAGGTCGCCCCGCGGAAGAACCGCGCGGTGAGCAGCTGCGAGAGCACGGCGCGGCGGCGCTCCGCGGGGGCGCGTGCGAGTCGCGCCCCGAGCGCACGCAGCACGAGATCCGCGAAGTTGCCCTGGAGCGCGAGGACGACGACGGCGACCGGAGCTCCGGCGACGAGGCGCTCGAGGATCGAGTCCACGAGCGCCGCGGCTTGCATGGTTTTCCCCGAGCCAGTGGATCCGCTGTAGAAAGCATGCGCGGCCTCGCCGTCGCGCCCGGTAGCGAGGTGCGCGAGGGGGATGCGGTAGGGCACCTTGTCGAGGCTCTCCCCGACGACCACGTGCGGCGTACGTTCGCGGCGGCGCATCTCGGCGGCGAACGCCTGCTCGTCCGCCGCGAGGTCGCCGAGGAGCGCGTCCCGGTCGCGCGCGATCTGCTCGCGCGCGCGCCGGACCTCCTCGTCACGGGGCACGCCGAGCAGGAAGCGCCGGAAGCGGCCGCTCACGGCGCGCTCCCGATGTCGCGGGGCGGCAGCCGCCCGCGCTCGCGGCGCCGGTCCGCCTCACGCTGCTGGACGAGGCGGCGACGCTCCTCGGCACGCGCCCGGCGGCGCAGCCACCAGAGCCCGAACGCGAGGTGCCCCGCGACGATGAGGGCGAAGCCCGCGAGGTGCCCAGGCCCGACGACCACGACCCTGGGCATGGCGCAGGAGACGCGTGACGTGAGGCCATCGCGGGCGTCGTTCACCTCGTGGCAGATCAACGGCAGGCAGATCAGCGCGCCGATGATGGCCGCAGCCACGCGCTTGCCGAACGCTTCGAGCTCGGGCCACCCGGAGATCCGCCCGAGCGAGCCGATGGCCACGGCGAGAAAGACGAGTGTGAGCAGGAGGTTCTCCAAGACTTCCATGGGTGCGACTCCATCCGCGCAGGGCGCACGGTGGCGTGCACTCGAAACGCGGGAGCGTGAGGGCGTTGTGAGAGGGCAGCGCGCTCCGGCGGGGTGTTCCCCCGCCCCGCCGAAGCGTGCTGTGTGAGCGATCAGTCCGAGGTCAGGACAGGCGACGTCGCCGTGAACGTGTCGGAGCGCAGCGTCTCGAGCGCGAGGGCCGCGCCGCTCCCGCCGGAGCCGTCGGCCGCGCGCCGCGCGAGGCCGCGCAGGAGCGGCCCGAACAGGAGGTCGAGCGCGTTCTCGCGGGCGAGTTCGGGGCGCTCGGCGAGCATGAGGGCGACGGCGGGTGGCTCGCGCAGCCGCGCGAGCACGCTCGCCTCGTCGATGGTCGCGAGCGCCCGGCTCTCGATCTGGCCGTCCACCTCCCGGCGCTTCACCTCGTGGAGGCGCACGCCCCCGCTGGTCACCTCGGACACGAGGAACCGGGTGCCGCGGCGGAGCGGGACGGCGGGCCTGCGCACCACCGCCTCGATCACCGCGCCGGGCTCGCCAAACGTGTCACGCACGTCGATGAGCATCGGCAGCGAGGTCTCGCCGTCGTAGGTGACGTCGATCGGCGCATGCTCGGGCACCACACCCGACGTGAGGCGCGCGAGCTCGTCCTGCGTGTGACGCGCGAAGGACCGACGCAGGAAGGGTTCCATGAGCTGGTGCGAGCCGCGGGCGCTCTCGCCGAACACCTCGCGCGAACCAGAGCGGGCCGTGACCTTCGCGAGCGCTCGGAAGAACGCGCGCGCCTCGTCACGGCGCTCGTTCTCCCCCGGGGGGAGGACGAGGCGGAGCCCCATCATCCGGCCCACGGGGGGCACGAGGATGAGGTAGCCGAGCGAAGGCAGGCGGCGCTCGCCAAGCACGGCAAGGCCATTCGCGAGCGCGACCGCGTTGTCGACGTGGAACACGTTCGCGTCGACCTCCTCGGCCGCGAGCACGTCCTCGGCGCGGGCCTCGATCGCGTCGGCGATGAGGCCGTCCCGCCGGGCGAGCTCGGCGGTTTCCTCCGCGCGCCCCGGCGCGGGATCGACGTACACGGCGTCGATCACCGCGGCGACGGAGGTCTGGTTGAAGTTGGTGAGCGCCGCGAGGTTCTCGCGGGCCCCGCGGTGGGCGCCGCTGTGGAGGAGGCGCTTGCGGGAGCGGGAGCGGACCGGAATCTTTGCCATGGCGATCTCCTTCAGCGCCCGTTCGGGGGCGCGGTCCCTTCGGCTGCGTCGTTGCCATCGTCGTCTGCGGCGAGACGGTCCATCGCCGTCGCGAGCTCGTGCTCGACCGAGAACCGGGCGCGCAGGGTGGCGTTGTCCTGGGCCCATCGGACCTGCGCCCGGTCGAGCCGCGTCAGGAACCGCTCGGCCTTCCGGATGCGCCGCTCTTCGACGCGCAACCGACGACGGATGAGCGCGATGCGGCGCGCGAGTTCGAGCGCGGGCGCACGCTTCCCCTCGAGCCAGATCGCGGCGAAGGCCGGGCCGCAGGTCACGGCGATCATGATCGCGGCCTCGCTCCAGGCGACGGCGGCCGGCACGTCAGCCGCGTCGGAACCCAGGACCCGCGAGGCGGCCACAGCCGCGACCAGGCACCCGTACACGATGGGCAGGAGGTACCGACGCCACGGGGTAACCGCGGGCGAAGGCAGTGGACGGTTCGGATCGAGGTCAGCGCCCGCGGACGCCGCGCCAGGCGCTCCCGGGCCGGAGTCCGCACCCGGCGCCCCCGACACCATGAGGGGTCGCGGCGCCGAGGTCGCCGCGATCGTGGCCTTGGTGAGGCCGATCATCGCGAGCGTCAGCGCCAGCGCCGGCAGGGGGCGGTGCTCGGGCGGCACGCCGAGCGCGCGCAGGATGAGCAGGCTGCCGGCCGCCTCGAGCCCCCACACGACGACGAGCCCGAGCGTGTACGGCCACGGGGAGCCGACGATCGCCTGCAGGTCCTGGCCTCGCCGAAGGTCCTCCCTCAGCTCCTCGAGTCGGCCCGTGTCGCCGACCTGCTGGACGGCGTTGCGATACACGTAGCTGGTCCTCTCCACCTCGGCGGGCGGGAGCCCGAGAACTTCGGTGACGTAGCGGTCCTTGCCGTCGACGCCCAGTTGGGCCTGCCGTTCGGCTTCGCGCATGGCGAAGGTGTTTCGGATGATCTTCATCGCGTCCTCGATCGGTTGGAGGTGGTCGTCGCGCTCGGCGCCCCGGCGTCGGGGGTCTCGGAGAGCAGCGGAGTGAGGTCAGGGAGCTCGGTGTGAAACGTGATCTCGCGAGCGCCCGCGGTGCGGAGCGCCGTGGTCCAGAGCTGCATGAGCGCGCGCTCGCGCCCCATGGTCACGGGGCAGTCGCGGCGTGGGATGGGACCGCGGTCCCCCACCACGAAGTGCACGCGCGTGTTCGCATACGTGCCGAGTTCGAGCAGGCCACGACGCCGAAGGCGCGCCTGGAACTCCACCGCCGACGGGAGGCGGCCACACTCCATGTCTCCCAGGGAGGTGTCTCGAAGATCGGTCACCGCGATCACCTCGACGGGCAGTCCCTGCGTAGGCCCCAGCGCGACCTTGTCGAGGGACTCGGCGATGGGGCTCCGCCGCGGGCGAGGCGATGCGAGTGCCGCCCCGAGCGGCGTGCAGAGCACCGGGCGGATGCTCTGGACGAAGCGCTCCTCGGCCGCGCGGGCCGCGCGTTCGCCGCGGTCCTCGCGGGGCGGGATCGTCGCCGAGCCCACGAGCCGAGTTTCGGCGACCACCTCGCCCATCAGGTGCACCTCGATGCGGGAGCCGGGACGCTGGTAGGCCTCGTGGGCGACCTCCGAGATCAGCTGCATCACGAGCCCGTGCTCGCAAGGCGCGGTCTCGCTCCGATCGCAGACGATCCGGAACACCCGCGGCGGCCGCGCGGGCACGTCCTCAACGCCGAGGTTCGTGAGCGTCCGGTGCAGAGCGGTCGCATCGGTGTCCTTGCAGCCCGCGCTCCCCGTGGCCTCGGCGATCGCGCCGACAGCAAGCGCGAGGCGCAGTGCACGCGACACGGCCGTGAGGGAGCGGACGCGGCCACCGCCCCGCCCGCCGCCACTGTCACCGAGCCGGCCAACACGCGGCGCGCCGCTCTCGCCCTTCCCTTGAAACGTCGAATCCATCATCTCATCCTCCTGAGCGCCTTGCGCTTCTGCAGATAGAGCCGTTGTCGAATGAGATTCGTGACATCGAGGAACAGATTGCCGGGATGGTCGACGCCCAGAAATGCAAACGGCCCCGCCTCCTTGCGGAGACAGGGCCGACCTCAGGTCCATTCGTCTGTCAGGAACGAGGGCTATGCACTCATGGCGTAGGCGCGGTCGAGGGAGCCGTCCTCCATCGCCACATCAAAGTCCTCGCGGTCGTGAAGCCCGTTCTCTGCGCGGTATCCGTCGATCTTCTTCCGCGCGACACTGGCAGCACGCCGCACCGATTCCGGGACCGCGTTCCCGACCTCGCGCCCGTCGCGGACGTTGATCGTAACGAACGCGTCCGTCTGGGCCGGCGAGCTCTCCGAAACCGCGAACAGCTTGAGGAGCGCTTCGCGGTACTTCGGGCGGTCGGTCGCAGCCTCGATCGGCGCGATCACACGCACGCAGAGGTCCGAGATCTCGCCCGTCTTCACGGTCGGCTCCTCAGCCTTCGTCGCGTCGCTGTCGTTGTCGTCCGAACTGGGGGCGGCGAGCCGCTCCCGCCAGCCACGGCGCCTCTCAAGACGGCGGTGGTTCCGACACCACGCGATGAACGTGCGCGCGAGGAGGCCCGTCTCCTCGCACTCGTGGGTGTGCGCCGTCGCAACCGCGCGGTGGACCTCATCAGATGCCTTGTGGAGGGCGCACGTACAGTTGACGTGGTCGCACTGCAGCGCCTCCAGGAGGGACAGGAGCGCCTCGTGCATGGCGTCCTCGTTGAACGCGAGCGCGGCGCGCAGCTTCTTGTACGCCTCCGGCTTCAGGGTCTGCGGGTGAACCAGCGCCTTGGTGATCGCCTCCTCGTGGGGACGGAGCTTCTTTTCCGTCGGGATACGGCACGCGCTCTCGAACGTCGCAGCAAGCATTGGACTCCTCCAGCGGATCGGGTTGGTTCGTGGGCGCCGGGAGGCGCCCGTGCTGGATGGATCGATTGGGGAGTCCTGCGCAGACGATCAGTGAGCGGCGGGGTGTCCTTTCGTTGGGGCGGGCTGTTGGACGACTCGGTAGGGCTATCGTTCCCGAGCTCTATACCATATACTCGCGGCGAATTGCGAACGTGACATGAGCCCACCGTATTTTGAGATTCTCCGAGAACCAGGCCGTTTTCTAGGCCCCGACACCAGGCCCCTCCGTCCTGCCCTTGCAGGGGGGCTGAGGCAGAAGAAGCAATGCGAACCAGAGCGTCGGTTGACATTTTTCCATACTTATGCCATAGTACCAAGTTGGCCTGGAGGAGGCCACATGTTCCCCATCCACCACGGGTGCATCTGCACCCACCAGCACCCGGCCAGCAGGGATCCCCCTGCGCAGCATGGTGCTGGCAGGTCGATCCCTGGCTTCTGGGAAGGAGACAACCATGCCCAAGCCCTGGGAGATGACTCTCGAAGGCATCGAGCGCGAGGCCGAACGCCTGCGGGCCCGCTTCGAGGAAGCAGATCGCATCGCAGCGCCGCTCCTCGCACGCAACCTGGATGCAGCAGCGGGCGATGTCCAGCCCTGCGCGGAGGGGTCCAGTGACGACGCGTCCGACTGGCCCGTCCCCAATGACCCCGAAGGGGACGACTGACACGGGCGGCTGGGTCACGGACCTGGACTGGGGGGCCGAGGTGCGAAAGAACTTTTCGCACCTCTTTGATTTTAATGAAGAGATAAAAAGGGATCTGGCGCGACGGGGGCAACAGCGCGTGTCGTCTGGCGAGATCTGGTATGCGCTGCCGGACGATGCATACGTGACACTGTCCGATGAAGATGACGTTCGTACGTGTCCGGGTATCATGCACAAGAGGTGTTGGTTTCCGCAGGACCCCCCGCCCCCCGGATCCGTAGCAACCAAGATGGTCTGGTTGGATCACGACCCTCCATCGATCGATCTATGGCATTTTCGTCCGGGCATCGTGTTGGGAGAACGTCTGACTGCTGTGACAGACGCCACAGACGCGAATCTGCGAGAGATATTGCGCTATGGTCGGATGATCCTTGTCCCTGGGGGTACAAAGCCCGCGCATTGTCCTGGGGAATTGAGGCTCCTCTACCCACAGAAGCAAGGCAAGAGAAGCGGGGGGAACTTTCAGTTCTGGATGAGCTGGGGCATCAGTTCAGCGCCTGGGATTGAGCTTCTCTCTCGGATGAGGGCCGCATCGCACGTACGCGAGTGCACACCAGAGCATCCCCAGGCCACTCGCCACGAAGAGGACGCATACACCGCATCAAGAAGGGTTGTGGCGGAAGTACTTGGTCTGAGACCGCCCCATTCGTCGTGGCGTGCCAGGAACGAGCGTAAGCCACGAAACGGTCCGGCCCGTGGCGAGATTGTCGAGGTCGCATTCGGCAAGGACAGAGTGCGCACTCCTTGCGTTGTCATCTCGACCCAGGAGTTTAACGACCAGCCTCTCGACATTGGAGTGGTGCTCCAGTGTCTTCCGTACAAATTCGGAGATGAGGAGAGTCCGGTTCTTGTCCCCCTCGGAACGGAAGGGCGTATGAACCCTTTGGCAGGTCAGTGGTCGGTGTCGGTGACGCATGTACGGGGGATCTCGCACGCATCGACCACTCTGCAACGAGGACGCCCCGCGCTGCGGTTCGATCTGCTGGAAGCAGAGCGTTTCGCCGACCTTCATCGTCGTTTGGAGTACTTCTATGCCTAAACCGTGGGAGATGACTCTCGAAGGCATCGAACGCGAGGCCGACCGCCTGCGGGCCCGCTTTGAGGAAGCGGACCGCGTCGCAGCGCCACTCTTCGCAAAGCAACTCGCAGACGTCGATCGGGAGCCTGCGTCAGGTCCGGAAGTCGACATGACGTTCTCAGGTCGCTCCTTGCTGCTCCCCCTCTCCATGTGGACGATGGCGCCCATCGATACGCCCTACGACACCATGAAGGCGATGGTGCAGCAAGCGGGCTGGAGCACACAGCCCGTTGCCGGCGGAGCGGGACCTGACGCCGAGCACGGCTTTGAGGTTACGTCAGAAGCTGGCGTGGTCTGGACTTTCAGTGATGAAGACGGCGAGATCCACATTTGGGTCTCGATCGATGGCGAGGGCGTCACGACCGTGGAGGCGTGGTTGGACCTACCGGATGAGGGGGTGTCCCTGCCCCAGCCGAAGCCTGGGGTATTTCGCCTGGACAGTGAAACCATCCGACATGCCGCTACAAGCGGTGGCCGTCTCCGCCTCGAATCGCATCGATGACAACACGAAGGGGCCCAAAGCCGAGGAAACGAGTCCAGCGTATCAAACCCAAGGTTTCCTTTGTCGGCCCGAAGGAAATTGCCGGCATCGCACCCGCTCTCGGTGGAAAGATCCTATACAATACATTTTGCCTGGTGCGCAAACTTCACGGAATAGTCAACGATTGTGCAGTCGGCTCTAGTGAATGGACGCAGGCAATTGCAGATTATGACGCCGCCGTCCGAAATCTCTGGAATCTTACGAGTGGCCGGCCACATGACGATGTCATTCTCGCTCCGGTTACAGCTCATGTCGCGGAAGCCGCACGACTTCATCTTCTGTGTGTCGAAACCCACATTGAGCAAGCGACACACTTGCAGCAACAAATCCAGTGGGGGTATGTCAACGTTCGGGGCTTGGCGGAAGCCATCTTTTCAGGCAATAGTCACCTCCACCAGAGGTTCCAAGCGCAGGTTGCGCAACAGGTCAGTCGTCTCGCGCTACACTACGCTAACAAGTTCAACCTCTCAGCAAGAGAGAGGCGCAGACATCTAGGTGTTGTTGTTGCCTGGGCCGATCGTACCTGGGAATCGTTCGAGACGGCAGACTCTCAATTCAATCGCCACGTGGCTGCGGGCGATGCAGTGGAGGCATGTTACGAACTTATCGAACTCGTGCCTGATGATCCCTTGAAACAGGACGAATTCCGGCGGCAACTTCTACGCTGGGCCGGTCGAGCATGGGTCACAAGACCCATGCCTACGCGTGCGGACATCCTTTCCACTGTGGGTCGAGCAATCCTTGCCACGCTCGATATCCAATGGACGGACGCGGAGGGAACTGCGAGGGCCCTCGCAAGGGAAGAGGTGTGGGACTGGTGCATGGAGGTAGCGACACTGGACCTGTCGGCATGTTTGCCGAGAAACGTCTCGGTTTTCTTTTCCCACGTTGAACGTTTCGCGCACTTGGTCGGTCACGGTGGAGGAGCCGAGGCCATCCGCTATCACCGAGGCGTCGTCGTCTTCACAAGAATGTTGTGGGACTTGAGGCCGGAGGGTGAGATCGAACGCACCTGGCTTCTGATTGCTGTCGGCGATGTGGTCTGCAGCCTTCGGCAGTTGGCACACACGCTCGGAAGTTGCTCCCAGATCGAGGAGCTTCTTCACATTGGCCTGCGTTGGATCAACGCGGCGCGCCACGTTTCTGAAGACACAGTTCCGCACATGTGGATCAATGCGGGAGCGCACATGACTGCGATGCTCCTCGACCGAGAACTCTTTTCCACTGCGCGCGAGGGAAGGACCCTGGACCCAGATATCCTGCTCGAACTCAAGAATGGCGCGCCGTGGCCCGAGACTACGACTGATTTCCAGGACGCCGAAGAGCGTTTGAGCATTGTCTTGAAGCTCGCATCGGACATGGCTGTTGTGGCCCGGAGTGGCGTTCGTTACGATCTAAATGTTGGTGGGAAGTTTCTGGTCGGAGCGCTTGCGCGCATGGTCTGGACCGTGATCTGGCGGCGCGGGGTCGTTGCTGCATCAGCGAGTCTGCAAGATGCACTGGTGGTGTGCACTTGGGCGAAAGTTGAGGCCGAGTTCTGGCGGAAATTTTCGGCGACTCTCCCCTCTCAGTTCCTCGACCACTCCCGTGAGCGCTCAGTCACGGATCTGCTCGAGCTTCTGAATCCGCCCGATGATGTCGATCCGAGATTGATGCTGGCGATCGGAGCGGCTGGCATCTACTCCATGGCTTCCTGGAACCAGGCAGTTGGCGGTCCAATGCCCGTGGAGGTTGAGACTCTACGCGAACTGATTGCAGGGATTCAGGAGATTCGCGGAGACCTTTTCAAGACGGATGTGCGTTTGGACGTCACCGTTGGACTGGGCGACCACCTATCCCGAGCAATATTCAATAACTATATTCAGGATATTCATCATCCAACCGACGATGAGTTTGCGTTGCTGCTCGCCTCCATGTCCATGGGCCAGTTCCTGCCTCGTGTGCGGGCCGCGCGGTCACTTGAGAGAGATCCGAGTCCGTTCCTCCCGAACGGACTCGAACTGGTTGTGTCTGCGAGAAGAATTGCGACTGATGAGGATCGTGCGTTCGTGTGGTTCTTCGACCTTGGTGAGCGACTGATTCGAGTTGATCTGGCATCTAACGGGTTGCTCTCTGGACGAGAGATTGATCGCGGGATGGCCCACACTCTCTACCTGAGGTTTTGCAGTCTTTCCGACGAACTTGAACGCGTTGCAAGCGGCAGGGGGCAGTGGGCGCACGACGTCGAACTGAGGGATTGTGTACACCGTCTGGCGGATTGTCTTCTGGAAGGCATCAGCGCCAGGGCGTTGACGATCTTGCCACATGGCTTTCTTCACGACGGGTTCGCCGGTGCTCTGCCAGCATGGTCTGATGGCCGACAGGTTCTCTCCGACCAGTCTCCATCCCTGGCGTGCTACCTGGCCTTTCGCCAGAATGCTCTCCGGATTCCTGTCCCTCGCGACAGACCAGTCGTGCTGCTCCTGGTGGCAGGTGATATCGCACTGTACCGAGACCGGGTTTCCAGTCTCGTCGCGCGCGCACTCAACGATGGAAATGAGGTGATTCGATTTCTCGTTGCTCACCACGAGCGGGACCCTGGCTTGGACTCGAACGTGGGTACCAGGTTGGAGCGATGGAGCCAGACGGGGTGGACCGCGTGCACTTACCCGCACATTGACCCCGTTGCCTGTGTCTGGTTGTCACACGGTCGCCATTCGAAGGGGAAGGACAGCTCACGTCCGGACGCGTTCTGCTTTTCAGCGATTCATGAGAATCTCGGGGTTCGTGTTAATAGCGAGGATCTGGGGAGCGGAGACCTGATCCTGCCGCTCCTGGAACATCGAGAGGATCGGGGGCCCGTTCGCATCCTGATCGACTCCGAGAGTAAGGGGGTGCGAATCGGGTGGCAGTACTGCCGACTTGCTCTTGTTGGAGCCTGCTCTTCGGGTCGCATCGCGCCTGATCTCGGTGAAGAGATGCCGAGTCTGATCCGAGGCTTCTTTCTCGCAGGAATCCCAACGGTCGTGGCTGCAACCTGGACGGTGTTGACTCCGCCCTCGCGCCCTGGGTCTCGCAGTTCGATTGAACTCCTCTGGATTGACCTGCTCGAAGCGCTTACTGCAACAGGTGATCGTGGCGCCCCCACCATTTCTGCTGCGGTACGGGCGGCTCGACAGCGAGCCAGCGCCGCCCATGAAAGATCATTCGCGACTTGGGGGCATCTGGCCCTCTTCGGGTATGGCGACCTTGAGTCACCTTTCGGCAGGCCTGCGCATGCGACTTCTTGAACTTTTTTCATGGTTGCTTGGCTCCTCTCAGACGACAAGTGACGCCCGATCTCCTGAGCAGGAGATCGGGCGTATTTGAGCATCTCGCAGCGAGGTAGCCCCCGGCGAGGCGCTCCATGCCGAAGCGCACGTTGTCGGTCAAGGTGACGACGCGCACCTGCGTGTGCTTCCACTAAACTGATACGAGAGCCTTGAGGTATCTTGGGATGATACTGTGTACCTTGTTCGAGACGAGGGACCATGATGGTTGATCGATGTAGGCCTGGGGATGCGAGGCGAACACGTGTTTGCGCTCACCCCTGAAGTCTATAGCGAACGTAGAGACCAGCGTCGTCGAGCCGGTAGTGTTGCTGCCCATCGGGGCTGAACGGGTTCGGCAGGAACACCGCCCTCGGCGCCGTGGAGAGAACCTCCTTCACATGCAGCACCCGGAAGGTCCGACGCTTGTCGTTGGCGCACTCCATCGCCGCGCGAACCTCGCTCGGGCCCAGGTCGAATGTGGTCTCCTGCCCCGTCGTCGCCTTCACCTCGATGAGCCACGTCCGGCGGCCGACGACAACTCGAAAGTCGAACCCGAGTCCGTCGTCGGCCGCGTTCTGCGGGAATCGGTGGCGACTGTTCTCCGAGACCCAGACCGACGGCGACACGACGGCCTCGCCGAAGTGCTTGCGGAGCATTCTGTACGCGAAGATCTCCCCGGCGAGCCCGATCAGGCGCGCCTGCTCCTCGGGGAGCCGCGGCGGACGGCGGCCTCCGCCAGAACGCCTCTGGCCGTTCGCGCGCATGGGGACGGGAGGCATCTCCGCGAGCGAAGGCGTCTGTTTCGGGTCTACTTGGGGAAGGCAAGCGTCCTCGACCTGCTGTGCGAGGTGGTCCCAGAGCCTGCTCATGTTCTCCGGATCGGCCTCGAACGGGGCGCCGCACACCGTGAGGGTCCTGGCGGCTCGCCGCCGCCGTTCGTGGGCGGCTTCCAGCACATCGTCGACGCCGGCAAGCTCCGCTTCGCGCAACGCGAGTTCACGCTGCAGTGCAGCGACATCCGAGGTGCCGTCCACCGCTCTCCAGAACACCGCGTGCGCGGGTTCGCGAACGGCCACCGCAGCGATGGCGACCACGGCAGCGTGCTCGCTCCATCGGTTGAGGAAACCCTCGCCTGCGTCCAGCCGGGCGCGCAGCAGTGAGGGCATCGTGCCCGCGTCGAGCCAGCGCCCCATGTTGGCGTGCTCCCGGTTGCACCATGCGAGCGCCGTGCGGCGGAGCGCGTCATACGTCTTCTGGCAGGTGGCAACGTTCTCGCGGTGCGTATCGGCGGGGTCGTGCGTCGGCTCGATGGCGGCGTCGGCAGACGCGAGTGCGGCGACAAGTTCCTCGACCGAGGTCGCGCCGGTCAGCGCCGCACGCACAGAGTCTGGCAGCGGAGCCCCATCGAAGACCGCGCCGAGGGTCGTAAGCACAGCCTCGAACGGAACGGTCCAGAAGCTCGTGGCGAAGGTCGCGGGCGCGGGACAGGTGAGGAGCGCCTCGGTGAGGACGTTGAACGACTGCGACGTGTCGCGCAGACAGAGGTAGCGCGCAACGGCGCGTAGCGGCAGCAGCGCCGCCTGCCGCTGCTCGTAGAACTGGTCGTTGGCCTGGGCGTTGGTGAGGATGCGGTACGGCGCACCGAGTCGGCTCAATACACCATTCCAGGCCGCGAGCTGCGCGCGCTTCCCGATCCGCGCGAACAGATTGCTCCCCATGGCGCGGTCCGTCGCGCTCTCACGCGCGAGCTCGATAAGCCACGCGGGCTCTACGTCCGCAGGGACCGCCGCCCCCAGAAGGGTACGAAGCGCATCCTCGGTTTCGGCGGTCTCGAACACGCTCCACGGTTCGCCGGGCGCGAGCAGTTCGACGACGGGCCGGAGGCGCTCACAGACGAACGCGTGATCGCCCGTGCAGAGCTGCCGGACCTCCGCCAGCTGCGTCGGCGAGACTTCGACCGCGGAGACCGCGTGCTCCACATCGGCCTGCTCCGGCTCTCGGTCTGACGGCAGCTTGCTGAGCGCGTACCGGAGCGGGGTGACCACGTCCGTGCGATCGAGCACCTGCGCGAGTGGACCGGCGAGCGCCTCCAACCAGCCGGAGGCTTCCGGGGCGTACACGATCGTCTGCGTGGCGGCGTCCCAGACCGCGGCGCTCGGGTGCTCCGCGCTCGGTCCGTCGAGCCCCATGACACGCACCGCAAGGCCGGAGACGGACTCGATCGAGGTTCCTCGCATGGCCGCGAGGCGCTGCTTGAATTCCTTCGTCTGCGCGCCGTGGGCCTGCGGCCCTGCGAACGCCGAGACGGTGAGTGCCAGGGTGGCCAGCCAGTGCATCGACGACCCCATCAAGCGCACGGCGGGTTCGCTCCGCACCCATGGAACCCCGGCGGCCAACACCTCGGTGCGCAGCGACGAGAGTGCGCGTACCCGACCGGGGAGGCGCCGCTGGAGGAGCGAAAGCAGACGGGCGGCGTCGCGGAGCTCCATCACTGCGACCGGGAGAACGGCGAACGGGCCAGGGTCGACGCCGCGCGTTGCGATGTCGGGCAGGTAGATGGGCTCCGCTTCTGTTGGTTCGTGGGCCTCCAGGGGTCGTCCACCCCGTTGAACAACGACTGCAGCGGGCAGTTCGCTCCGGTCGGTCGGGTGGAGAGCATGCCAAGCGTTACGCACCTGTCCGAGGAAGATGTTCTTCGCCGCGGGAGCGACGCGATCTTGAGCGAGCGCGGCAGCGAGGTCGACGAGCAGGCGGGGGTCGCTCGTCTCGGCGTCAAGGTCGAGCAGTGGCATTCCGAGCGCGACGAGAGCCTGCGTCGCCACGGCACCAAGACGTACGAGCTCCCGCGTCAGGTCCTGCGGAAGGGGCCGAAGATGATCGAAGTGGCGGCATTGGCTGCTTTCCGTTGTCGCCCGGACGAACCAGCGTTCCCCCACCGTCGCGCCCCGCGCCGCGCCGTCGTCCTCACACCAGACCCACCGGAGCGTGCGCAGGGCGTGCAGGAGGAACGAGCTGATCGGGCCCTCGTGCTCCTGTCGGCTCGTCTTGCGGAATCGGCTGGTCTGCCAGTTCGTGGGCCAGCGGCTGATGGAGTGGAAGAGGAGCAACGTGAGCGCACGTCGTCCCGCCGGGGGCATGGCATCGAATCGGTCGAGGCCAACGAGCCCCTGGACATCGACGAGTTCGTACGTGAACGCCCCGGCAAAGTACGGACGTACCTCGGAGCTGGCGGTCGCGACGTAGGACGCCCACTGGCTCTGGGCGAAGCCTGACGGAGCCCCGGGGAGTTGGACGGGGACGCCGAGCCGCATCGAAAAGGTGAGCCGCGTCGTTGCGGGGACGGGGCGCGGGAACAACCCGTCTCCGACACCCACCGTCGACAACACCGTCGCAAGCCAGGCTGCGTGACCGCGCCACGCCGGATGATCGGGGCGCAGCAGGAGCCGGTCGTGGACATCGATCGCATCCTGCGTCGCGACCGCCTGGAGGTACTCGTTCAACAGATCGCCCGTGGTGCCGGACCAGCCGGGGCCAAAAGCGCACTCCTCGGGCAGGAACCAGCCGCCCTGGCACGGCACTCGGAGGCGCCGCAGCTCGGGGACGAGCGATGTGGAATCCCGGGCGCCTTGAATGAGGCGCACTGCCAGGTCGAGCGCGTCGCCGCAGAGCTCGGCGTCGCGACCAGCGAGCTTGACGGGCTTCGCGGGCATCGCGGAGGCGAGGACGGCACGCAGGACGGTCTCCGCGCGGTAGTCCTCGACGAGCGGGTCGAGGTAGCGACGTATCGCGGTGTTCTCCTCGCGGCCGTCCGGCCGGCGGAACCGCAGCGGAATCGCGCTCGCCAGGAACGCGATCCGCGACCGGAGCGAGGCCGGGATCGCGATCGGGGCCGCGTCTGTCTTGCCTTCGCCGAGGGCACGCGGGAAGAACACCTGCACGCCGTTCGCACCTTTCGCGGGGTACAGCGCGCCCTGATCATCGACCAGGACGGCATGACCCACGAGCGCATGTGCTCGGCCTGGGAGCAGGCGCTCGACCTCGCGCCAGAAATCCCCCCACGAGCCACCAGGGTCCTTCGCCACCGTCGCGACCGTCGCTGCGAGCTCCGCGTCGCTCGGGTCTGTTGGTGCTTCGAGGGCCCGAAGCAGGCTCGCGACGAACGCCCGTTGGCCTTCGAGTGACGCGTGGATTGCGTCGAACTGAGCGGTCTGGCGCACCCGCTGGAGGGTGAAGATCCGCGCGTCCGGAAGCGCGGGCGCGAGCCTCGCCGTCGCCGCACTCCTCCAACCCCGGTCCGTGAGCAGAAGCGCGTCGCCGCGGAGTCGGCGGAGGACTTCGGTCGGCCATGGCGAGGTGACGCCCGGGAGCGGCGCGAGAAGGTCGATGACTGCTCGGGCCTCGACCTCTCCGCGCCCAATGAGGCGCTTCTGGACTACCTCAACGAGGCAGTTGGCGAGGGTGTCTCGCAACAGGCGGTTCAGCGGCTCGTTGACGAAGTCGATCGCCTTCCGGCTCATGTCGCCGAAGAACGGCGCGTGCAAGAGCGCGCCCGTACCGGTCGGTACCTCTGTGGGCAGGTAGATGCAGAACCGTCCCGGGCACGCTCTTCCCTCGACCCGGACCGCGATGCCGAGGGAGGCCTCGGCCAGCTCTTTCCAGCGGCCAGGAAGGCGCGCGGCGGCCCTGCGAAGCCCCTCGGCATCTCGCAGGAGGTAGTCCCATCGCCAGTACGCCGTGTGTTCGGTGTTGTCGCTCACGGACACGAACTCGGCCTGCAGGTCCGGAAGCGCGCGGCGGCGCCGGACGAGGCAGCGGGAGGCGTCATCCATAGCGACGAGCAGCGAGTCGAGGCCATCGAGGAACACAACCGTGTCGGCGTCGAGTTCGCGGAGCCTCGCCGCAGCGACCGCCTGGGCGTCCGCGGAAGCGAGCGGGAGGCGGACCACAGTCGCGAACCCGCGGCGCGCGAAGTCCTGGAGGCGAGGGTCGGTCGGCGCCGCGGGAAGTGGAAGGAGGTAGGGCGAGAGGTGGCGGAATTCGCTGATGAGGTCGATCCCCTCGTCGTGGCATCGCGCGCGGACGCGCGGTGCGCGCAGGTCGCCGAGCGTGACGGTCATCTGGCCGAGGGGCCATTCGAGCGTGTCAGCACCGTCGAGCAGTTCCGCGAGAGGAGCCTCGCTCTCGGTGAGAACCTCGGGGCTGAAGCGGAAGCAGTACCCGTCGAATTGGCCGCGCGCTTCGCCGGCGCACGAGTAGATCTCGGGGGCCCGGGAGACCTCGAGGACGCTGCGGAAGCCGATCCCCTTGTTGCCGATCGACTCGCGCGGGTCTTTGCTGCTCTGCCCGAGGTTGGCGAGGGCGCGCAGATCCTCGCGACGGAACGGTCGGCCGTCGTTCGCCACGTAGAGGACGCCGTGCGGTTCGACCGACGTGTCCAGCACGAACTCGATGCGCCGGGAGGCTTCGCGGGGCGACGTTTGCAGCGCGTCGTGAGCGTTCTGGAGCAGCTCGATGACGAACCTCCCGTGGTACTGGTGCTCGATCTGCTCCGTGAGGTTATGGATCGTCAGGTACTGGCGCGACCCGTTCGCGATCTGGTCGAGGAACGTGCGGATTTCACCGAGGGTCTTGTCGACCACCTCCCGCTCGAAGGCCGAAAGCCCGTGGGATGTGTCCATCAGATTCCGCTCCGCGCAGTGGAGGGCCGGCGGCGCTTCTGACGCGGAACGCGCGAGGACGCCACCGACCCAGCTGGCTCAACAACTCTCACCTCAGCCACGTCGGGTCGAACGCATCTCGCAGGTCGCGGCCGTCACCGAGCACGAACTCCTCGCCGTTCTGCAGCACGAGCGTGATGCCGATGGATTCGAGAAGCGTCGTCGTGGCCTCCACGACGGCGTCATCGCCGACATCCGCCGGCACGACGAGGAAGAGCGGCGGCGTCTCGCCGGGCGAGAAGACCTGCCGATAGACGAGGAGCTGGCCGATCCCGGCGTAGAGCTGGTTGCCGAGCGCCGTCTTCACCTCGAAGATCGCCGCGATAGAGCCCTTGCGTAGAATCGCGAGGTCAAGGCGGGCGTTCAACGCGACGCGAAAGCCCTTGGCGAGCACGCCCCGGAGATACTCCTGGAGCGTCTGCTGGATCGGTCCGTGGCGGTAGTCATAGCTCGCCTTCCGGTCGGAGGTCGCGCGCTCGATCTCGTCCGGGAAGTTGATGTCATCCCGCCAACCGAGATCGCGGTCGACTCCAGTGTCGTTCCCGTCGTGGTTACCCCAGACCTCCTTCAGCCGTCCGACGGCCTCGGCGAACCTTCGCAGCCCGATCGCGAATTCGTCCTCGTCGAGGCGCGCGATGGGAATCACATCGGTCCGTCGCCCGTCGTCGTCGACCTCGACCAGCCACTTCTGAAAGTAGCGGTGGATCGCCTCCTTGGGGATCCGGGCGCCAGAAGCCGTGAACACGCTGCCGCGGTGGCAGAGCCACCACCGCTTGTCAGCGTCCCGAGCGAAGCAGCCACCGACCTGCCGATCAGGCTCGTCGTCGGTCGCCGGCACATTGACTTCGACCACCGGGGAGATCCGATCGTAGGCTGCCTCGAGGGCGATCAGGACCGGCGTGCGGCTGTCCCAGTCGCCCTCCTCTCCCACACCGACCGTCAGGTGCCCGTGAGCCGTCTCCTCCGACCACGTAGGCAGCGTGCTGTCCGACGTTCCGTGCCCGGGGAAGCTCCAGGGGATGCTCGTGGGCTTGCCGAGGCCCGCCCGCAGACACTTCCGCAGCAGGCCGAACCCCTTGGTCACCTCATCTTCTTCAAAGACGATCTGCATCGTGTACCCCTCCGTAGCTGTGGCCTCTACCGCGCGCTCTCTTCGCCCGTCGGCGCGGGGCCGGACGGCGCCTGATGAATCGCGAGCACGACCGTGAGCACGGCCTCGTCGATCACCGCGTGGACGAGCGCCTGGCAGGTCGGGTCAAGGACGCAGCCGGTCTTCGCCAGTAGCCCGAGCAAGGCACCTCGAAAGTGCTGCACCGCCGCGAGCGAACCCGCGAGCGACTGGCCGACGAGCTGCCGGGCTCTCAGCTGAGCCACGACCCGATCCGCCGCAGCGTATTGCGTCGGCGCGAGGGGCTCCGCGGCTCCGGTCTTCTCGTACGCCCGAAGTTCGCTCCCAAGCCGCTTAAGCAGCGTGAGGATGAGGTCCACGCGGACCGGCTCGATCGGGCCGTGGATCTGGGGAACGAGGCGGTCTTGGCGCTCACGCTCGCGCCAGTCCTCCACGAGCTCCGCCTCTCGCTCGTCGAGGAGATCCATGAACGCCCCTGCGCTGAGAGTTCGGTACGCGCTCTCGAACATCGGCTCGCCCGCCTTCTACCGCCGTCCCCGAGCCTCGGGCAAGCGCGCCCGGCGAGCTGCTGGGGAACGCGAACCGCCCGGCCCCCTGAGATCCAGTGAGCCGGGCGCGTTGGAGTTGTGTCACGGGACGCCCTATGAGATCCGGGTGGGGACGGCCAACCAGATCCGATCCGGGACGGCCAGGGAGCTCCGCGCCGGGACGGCCACGGCGCTCCTGGGCAAGCCCCTGCGGGGGGCGCTCGCGGCGGTCTTCGTCGGGGCCGTCGAGCTGATCCTCCGGCTGCTTGCCGGGGCCCTCGGCGGTTCCGTCGCCGCCGAGTGCGTACCGCCGTGCTCGCTGCGGGGAAGGTCGCGGCCCTCCCCAGGCTCGCCTCGGGGCCCGGCAGGCCCCTGCGGCTGCGCGTGGGGCCCGCCGCTCCCATCCCCTCCGCTGCGGCACGGCAGTCCACACGGTGCGTGGGCGACGGACCCAGGGAAAGCTCCGCAGGGGGCTTCCGTCTCTCAGGAAAGGCCAGGGGCCGGTGCTCGTTGTGGGGGCCGGGGCACCGATCCCGAGGTGGGTCAGGGGGGGCACGATCCTGCCGCCGCCACGGGGAGCGAGGTCCCCACGCGCAACGCGAGGTGGTCACGCTGCCCGCCGAAACAGGGTCAGCCAGAACCCGCCGCTGAAGGGTTCTGGAGGTGCTCTGTGCCGCTTGCTGGTGCCACCCCCACCACGCGAAGTGACCTTACGGCCTCTTCGCGAGCACTCATCGCGAAGCACGCCCGACCTCCGAGGGGAAGCCGGGCGTATGAGAAGCGGTGAGCGCGCGTCACGCCGTCGCGATGACGGGCGTCGCGGCGAGGTAGTCCCCCGCGAGGCGCTCCATGGCGAAGCGCACGTCGGGGTCCTTGTTGGTCTCGTGCGCGACGAGGGTGATGGCCTGCACGACACCGAAGCGCGTGAGGTCCCCGTCGCGGAGCACGACCCGCTGGGCCTCCTCGAGGAGGGCCTTCGGCACCTCGGCCGAGTCGCCGAGGATGGCCGCGACCGCGTCGTCCGGGTGGGGCACCTGGATCGCGCGGGCGCTCCGCATCCAGGCGAACGAGATCTGCCAGCGCTCGGGCAGGCGCCCGACGGCGATGACGAGCGCGGCGGCGAGGGCGTCGTCCTCGATCGCGCGGTGGGTGCGGTAGAGGGAGCGCTTGCCGCCGACCCGCACCATGAGGCCGTTGGTGCACACGAGGCGCAACCAGTGGTCGTCGAGCGAGAGGGCGCTGGCGCCGACCTCGGAGTTCCTCAGGTGGAACCCGGGGTGGAGCACGTCCCCCTCCCCGTCGAGGTCGAAGCCCTCGACGTGCACGGCGGTGTAGTGCGTCGTCGAGTCCGAGAACACGACCGCCGTGAAGCGGTACTCCTCGACGAGGCCGCGCATCATCGTGTGGAAGCGCTCGAAGATGCGCTCGTCCGAGATCGGCGTGAAGGAGGGCGGCAGGAAGGCGCGGATGACGCCGTGGGCGTCCTCGTCCGTGCTCTTCCACGCCTTGATCTTCTTCTCGCCGGGCGTTCGCGAGAAGCGGCGGTTGACCTCCTCGGCGCGCTCCTCGGGCGTGGCCGAGGCGAACCAGCGGGCCCAGCGGAGGCCGAGGAGCGTCGCGAGCTGACCCTGGCTCCAGGGGTTCAGCCGGTAGTGGAGGCCGCCGGGGAGCTCGATCGCACCCTCGGGGGTCATCTTGAGGTCGGCGACGTGGACCACCTGGTCGGGGAGCATGTCGTCGGCGCGCTGCATCACGTCGCTGTAGACCGACGCGAACGAGAGGCCGCGGGGCCCGCCCGGCGGGGGCGGCGGAGGCGACGCGGGGGCGCTCACGACGGCGAGCGCGGTGGAGGACACGGGAACGATCGCTGCGTTCATGGAAACCTCGGTTTCTGCCGACGAACGCGAGGAGCGCGGAAGTGCGCCCGATGGTTCGGCTCGTCATGCAGAAGGGAGGTGGAGAGCCCGGTAGGTACCGCAACCAGGCGGCAGGGCTCTCCCTGGGGAACAGGTGTTGGCGGCTCACGCGCCGTCGAGGGCGATCGCGTAGCGCCGGATGCGCTCGCGCAACGTTGAGCGCGCCATGCCAAGGCGACGCGCGGCGGGAGCGATGCGCCCGCCCTCGGCCTTGAGCACAGCCCGGATGGTCTCGGCGGTCGCGCCCTCGCGGATCTCGCGACGAGCGTCGGGCTCGTCTGCCAAGGCGGCGACGACATCCGCCTCGGTGAGCACGAACGCATTGGTCTGCGCCACCGCTCGGCGGAGCACGTTCGCGAGCTGCCGGACGTTGCCGGGCCAGCCGTACGACTGGAGCCGCGTGAGGGCGTCCCGGTCGAGGCGTCGTTCGCCCACTTCGCTCTGGATGCGGAGGAGGAGCTCGCCCGCAATGGCCGGGATGTCCGCCGTCCGGAACCTGAGCGGCGGCAGACGGAGGACGAGGGTGTGGAGGCGGTAATAGAGATCCTCGCGGAAGGCGCCGTGGGTGACCATCCCGGCGAGGTCGCGGTGGGTCGCGACGACCAGGCGAACGTTCACGGGGCGGTCACGCTCGGCCCCGAGCGAGCGCACCTCGCGGGTCTCGAGGACCCGGAGAAGCGATGCCTGGGCTTCGAACGAGAGCTCGCCCACCTCATCGAGGAAGAGCGTGCCGCCGTCGGCCTGCTCGAAGAGTCCGCGTCGCCGCGCGAGGGCGCCCGTGAAGGCCCCACGTTCGTGGCCGAAGAGCTCGGAGAGGAGGAGCGTCTCGGGCACGGCCGCGACGTTCACCGCGACGAAGGGGCGCCGCGCGCGCGGCGAGAGCTGATGGAGGGCGCGGGCCACGAGCTCCTTGCCCGTACCCGTCTCCCCCTCCACGACAACGGTCGCCGTCGTCCGGGCGAACCGGACGAGCTGCGCATGGAGCGCACGCATCGCAGGGGTGCACCCGACGATGCTCGTGATGCGATCGCGAGGGCGGTCTCCCTCGGCGCGCGCGGCGTCGAGTGGCTGCGCCACGTAGGCGAGCGTCGCCTCGCGAACGCCCGACGGTGGATCGTTCATGGAAAGCTCCTGGGGTGTTGGGGGTGATCGGGAGGGAGGGAGCGCGCTGGCGCTCTTCGCCACGATACCGGGCCCTCCCCGGGAGGTAAGGCCGGCGGGAGGGTGGGCGTATCCACAGCCGCGCCTACCGGAGCGGCAGCCGGAGGTTCGTCCCCGCCCGCGGCAGGCGACGACCCGTCCCGACGGAAGCGACGCCGAGGTCCTGCGCGATCTCCTCCTCGACTGTCTCACGCAGTCGCCCATACCGCTCGCGGCTCACGGCGCGGATGGTCTCGGCACGGCCGACGAGATCGATGCGGGGTGCGAGTGTCGTCGCCGTGAACGCGCGCGTCGAAACGCCCTCGACGGCGAGGCGGAGCGCGATCTGATGCCGATCGAGCCGCACGAGATCCTCGGACGCGACCTCCGGGGCGAACTCCCGGCCGATCTCGTCGGCGTCGTCGGCGCCGAGACGGAACGCGATGAGCGTGCCCGCGTTTCCGAGAAGCGCGGCGCGCAGGTTCGGATCGAGCTGCGCAAGGTACTGGTTGGAGAGCACGAGCCCGAGACCGTACTTCCGGGCTTCCGAGAGAAGCTCCGCGAAGGACTCCGAGACGAACGAGGCGAACTCGTCGACGACGAGCGTGAACCGGTGCCGCGCCTCGGGTGGCGTCGCGGCACGGGCGTAGGCGGCGAGCTGAAAGCTCGTCGTGAGGACGGCACCAAGCATCGCCGACGCATCCTCCCCGATCTCCCCCTTCGCGATCCTCGCGACGAAGATGCGCCGCCGGTCCATGATCTCGCGGGCCGTGACCGTGCTCCGCCGCTGGCCGAACACGCCCCGGAGCACGGGCGAGGTCAGCACCGCCGCGACCTTGTTCTGCACCGGGGCCGCGACCTCCGCCGCGAAGCTCGCGCTGTACGCTTGGAACTCGCGGGTCCAGAAGAATCGTACGAGCGGGTCACGCACACGATCCGCGATACGCGCGCGGTAGTTGTCCTCGACCAGCATGCGGACGACACCGAGGAGCGTCGTCCCCTCGACTTCGAGGAGCGCGAGGAGCGTGTTCCGGAACACGTGCTCGAGGCGCGGCCCCCAGAAGTCGTGGAACACCTTGCGGAAGGTACCGAGGACGCCGGAAGCGACGAGGGGGCGGGCGCGCGGGTCGCGGCAGTCGAGCGGGTTCCAGCCGACGGGGTGCTCCGTGTCGGCCCCGTCGAGAAGGACCACGTCGTTCAATCGTTTCGTGGGGACGAGGTCGAGCACGCGCTCGGCGAGGTCCCCGTGCGGGTCGATGACGGCACAGCCCTCTCCACGCCGGATGAGCCCGACGAGCAGATGTTCGAGGAGCACGCTCTTCCCCATCCCCGTCTTCCCGAGCACATGAACATGTCGGAGGAGGTCCTCGGGCAGGACGCCAAAGACACGCCCCCGCAGCCGTCGATGGTCGACCGCGGCGAAAGGAATCGGGCGCTCGGGAAGGAAGGGCATGGGGACGAAGACCCGCTCCGGGACGAGGAGCGGGTGGGTGGACTGTCGGGGCTGCCCTCCTGCGCCTCGGCGGTACGGGGCACGTCCCCCGTCACGGGGAGACCGCCGCCGCGGACAGTGCACGGGCGGCGACGACCTCACCGTGTGGTGGCGGCGAAGATCGGCAGGAGGGCGCGGTCGATCACGGCGGGAAGAGCGGGCGAGGGCTCTCGTCCCCCGCCTTGCCAACGCGCGCGACCGCCGCGAGGAGTCGCTCGGGGGCGACGACATCAACCGCCTCGTGCGGCAGGAACCAGAAGAGGCCCGAGCCGCGCGCGTCCACAGCTTCAATCGAGAGCGCGCGCAGGCGTTCGAGCCGCTTCACCGCGGGCGCGACGGTGAGCACCCGGCTGGCCGTGAGACCGAAGCGTCGGGCGGGGCCGCCCTCGGACCACCAGGCGTGGTACCCGGCGAACTTCCGGCGCATCGACTTCGCCGACACGGTCGCCATGTCGATCTCGATGAGGAGGCCCTGGCGCTGTCCCTGGTGTTCGACAACCAGGAGGGCGTCCGCAACGAGCGGCACACGGACAGCGCGGCCCCGCTCGGCGAGGTGGGTCACGTCGGCGATGCGCTCGCGGCGCGTCTCCCACAGGAGGAGGCGGAGGGCGCCGCGGGCGTCGAGCAGACGGACCACGAGGGCGAGCTCGTTCACAAGGAGTTCGTGGGCCAACGTGAAGGAGCTCGTGAGCGGGCGGACCATCCGGGAAGGGCTCGGGTTCCCCTCGGCCGCGATGCAGGCGAGACCTGCGCGGGTGAGCGCGAAGGCTCTCGACCCTGGCTTCGCGAGGGAGAGGGTCGTCGGGGCGAGCGTCTGGAGGACGCCCTCCCCGACGAGGGCCTCGGCCACGGGGGCGACCTCAGGTTCGGCGCGCCCGAGCGCGGCGGCAAGCTGGCGGGCGGTCAGGAAGCGATGTCGGGCAAGGAGTTCAAGGGCGCCGGCGACCCACGGTGGGCGAGGCGCGAACAGGTTGGCTTGGAGCATAGTGGCGGCGTGGAAGGGGGTGATGGAGGAGGGCGGCGTGTGCGAGGGAGAGGGTCTCCCCACGGCGGTCCACCGGGTCGATGTGACGGAGCTCGGGGTAGGTCTCGTGGAGCCGCGCGATCGGGAGCGCACAGGCTCGGAGTCGGACGATGTCCGCCCGGGTGAGCATGACGAGCGGGAGCCCACGAGCGGTCAGGGCCGAAAACCCTCGCCTGAGGCCCAGAAGGGGGCGTGGAGCCCCCGCCCGGATGACGATGACGTGGGACGGCCGGACCTGGAGGGCGAGGCGTTGGAGGGCCGCCGAAGGGCCGCGACGAGGCAGCTCTCCGACGCCACGCACCTCCCAGGGGTCGAGGGCGGCGTAGGTCGGGGGGACGCGCCGGAGATCGAGGAGGAGGATGCGCGGGTCACGACGGGGTGGGAGGGGTTCGAGCATAGGGGGTGGGGGGAGGAGCCAGGCGGCGGATCACGGCCGTGAAGTACCCTCCCGGCCGACCGCGGAGCAGGTGCCGACGGGCGAGGGTCTCGTCGAGGGCATGGGCGAGAAGGCGCGCATCCGTGGTTGCGACCAACTTCTCGTAGAAGGGCCGGCTCTCAGCGTCGTCGAGGAGGTCTGCGAGCGCGGCGCCGGTGAGGGCGCTCCCCACGGGCGGGTTCGGCCTCGCGGGCGCGTCGGACGGTACCGTCGGACTCGGTGAAGTGTGGGGAACGGGAACCGTAACGGTTTCTGTTTGTTCCCGAGGGGAAACGGTTCCTCCGAGGGTACCGTCCGAACCGTTCCCCACCGAACCGTTCTCCCCCTCCGTAGGTTCCCCCTCGCCGGGACCTGGAACGGTCGTCGCGTCGTGGTCGGACAACGCGAAGACGAGCCCGGCGAGAGCGTCTCGGAGGGTGGAGGTTGGGAGGCGCGTCGTGGCAGCGATCGATGCCAACGGGACGCGCCGGAAGACACCGCCGACGCCGAGCAGGATCTCGGGGTCGGGGCCCGAGCAGGTCATGGGTCGTCGGGGCCGACCGGAAGATTCTCGGGGACCTCAGGAACGCGGACGAAGAAGGCGCCGAGGTCGTAGCAGCGCAACGCCCCGACCCCTCTCGTCCAGACCGTCAGGTGCCCCTCCGAGACGAGGGACGCGAGGAGCCGATCGACGAGCGTCACGGGCACTCCGAGGTCGTCAGCCGCACGCAGCGGCGTCGTCCACACGCGGCCCGTGCGGGGGCACGCCCGGTGCGCGAGGTGGAGGAGCAGGCGGCAGGGCTCGGCGGGGAGGGACGTGAGGATCTCTCCGAGCGGCGCCCGGCGGAGCGTGATGGAAGCGGTCGGGGTCATACAGGGTCTGGGTGTCGAGCCATCTCGGCCTTCACCACGGCCTCGCGGAAGGGTCGTATCGAAAATGCTCGCGCGGTGGCGAGGGCTGCGGCGGCTCGCGGGAAACGATGGACCAGTTCGACGAGGGCGAGCGCCAGGGCGTGCCAAGCGCTCCGGCGCTCACGGAGGCGCTTCAACACGAGGTGGGATCGAAGGTCGGGAAGGAACCCCTCGACGAGCGTGTAGGCCAGTTCCTCCCGGCGTGTGCCGCGGATGTGGTCGCGGAGGAGACCATAGGCCTCGCGCATGTGACGGATGACGAACGGAACAGAACGGCGACGAAGGGCTGCGGCGGCGCGATCACGGAGTGGAGCATCGCTCAGGGCGTCACGCCGTGAGACGCCAAGCACGACGACTGCCGGACGATACCGTGTCACCGCGCGTTGGATGAAGTGGACAAGCGACGCTGTAGTGCGGGTCGCAACCCGGGAGGTCTTCCAGCCGCCTGGGGCGAGGCCGAAGCCGTCCAGGACGCACTGGCCGGAAGAGCCGGCATGGAGTTGGAAGGCGAGAACACGGGCAGAGGGCGCAGAGGAGGCGCGCATAGCGATGAATCCTCACGCGCTTGACAACACGAAGACGCGACCTCCAACGTGGTGGTCCGCCCGTGTCTCACGCGTGGGGTAGTAGCCGGATATCGAGAGGAGTCTCATCGCAGAGGAGCCTCACGACACCGGTCTGGAGTTAGCTCCGCCTCCATGCAAAGAGCACGGGCGGTCTCATTATGGTACGGCGAATTGTTGCGTCGGTAAGGTGGTGCAAGCAACTCAACTATCCACAGGCAAGCGCGAAACAGGGAACCCATCGGGGCTCCCTGTTGTTGATATCTCACCCGCGCGTCAGCCTTACCGGGAGTGCGGTGCGTGTGATGCTTGGAGTTGACCGCGTCCTGTCGAGAGGAGACCGACAGGGACCGTCAGCCATTTCCATTACTTCTCTCGCACTCTATGCTTCCACTGCAGATCTCGGAGGCGTCTCCCGAGGCGCCACGACACGAGGTTGGTCTTTCACAACCTGATTCTATGACTGACACCTGCTCGCTCCCGACGGGCGATCTTGCGTTCGTCTCGCCGAAGGAGCTTGCCCGTCATCTTCGCGTCTCCATCGACTGCATCTACCGGCTCGTCGCGAAGCGTGCACTCCCCGCCTACCGCGTCCTTCGCCGGATCCTCTTCCGCCGGGTTGATGTCGAGCGCTGGCTCGCTGCCCATCGGACCGACCCGCGTGACCCCGAACTATGGCGGTAAGGAAGCTCAAGGGCTCGTGGTGGGTGGACTTCCAGCACCGCCATGAGCGCGTGCGGAGACGCAGCCCCGTGAACACCCGCGACGGCGCCATGGCGTACGAGCGCCAACTCCGCGAGGAGGTCCTCCGGCACGGCTCCATGGCCCGCTTCGAGGAGACCGTCGCACGCCCCCGCGAGGTGCCGACCTTCGCCGCGTTCGCCGTGCGCTGGATGGCCGAATACGTCGCAAGCAACAACAAGACCAGCGAGCGCCGGAACAAGGCCACCGTGCTCCGAGCCCACCTCGTCCCGACGTTCGGCACGCACCGCCTCGACCAGATCCGAACCGCCGACATCGAACAGTACAAGGCGGACGCCCAGGGCCGCGGGCTGGCGCCGAAGACGATCAACAACCACCTAGTCATCTTGCGCCGGTGTCTGGCGACTGCTGTCGAATGGGACATCCCTCTCACGCTCCCCCGCTTCAAGCCGCTCCGCGTCCCTCCCCAGGGGTTTCGCTTCCTGAGCCCCTCGGAGATCGGCCGACTCGTCTGCTTCGCCGCTCCGCCCTGGCGGACGATGATCGCGCTCGCGGCCGACACCGGGCTCCGGTTCTCGGAGTTGATCGCGCTGGATTGGACGGACGTGGACCTCGCGGCGCGGCGCCTCACGGTGCGGCGCGGATGCGTGCTGGGCGTCTTCGACAGCCCCAAGAACAACCGGATCCGCCACCTACGCCTCACTGCGGAGGCCGCCGTCGCTATCGAGGAACTCCCCCACCGGGGCGGCCTGCTCTTCACACACCGCGGGAAACTGATCAACGACGAGACTGCGCGACGCCACCTCGCCGAGGCATGCCGCGGCGCTGGGATCGAGCCCATTGGCTGGCACGCGCTTCGTCACAGTTTCGCGAGCGAGCTCATCCGCCGTGGGGCCTCGGTGTTCTCAGTGAAGGAGCTGCTCGGGCACCAGAGCGTCGAGGTCACGATGCGCTACGCACACCTGGGTCAAGAGACCCTCGACGAGAGCGTGCTCCTGCTCGAACGCCGAGAAAAAATGTCAACCTGGCGTCAACCGGCGCCACTTCTACCGAATCAGATCGAAGGTGCACACCCCCGATTCTCCGCTAGAATAACAGAAAAAGCCGTGCGAAATCACGGCCTTCTCTGTGGCTCCGAGGGTGGGGATCGAACCGCTCCGGGCGGTCCCCTACCCAACCCGATTCGAGTCGATCCCAGGGCTCAATAGAGCCAATTCCTGCAAGGGCCTGACTGAGGCCGAGCCGATCCGAATCGATCCAACCTAACTCACCAATGTCAACCTGGTGTCAACCGAAGTCTGCCGCAGCGCCCGTGTTCATCACGGGCGTTTTGCGTTGCTCGCTACGGCCCGTGGCCATCACAGGCGGCACGTTTGCGACTCACCGTCGAGAGCGCCGAAGAAGCCGCTGGCCCCACACTCACCGGTCCAGTGGACTGCTGGCGTCTGTCGGTGATGACGCGTCAGAAGGCACCCCGGCGTCAAGCGACGACATGGCCGTGAAGATGGGAGTCGGCCTTGCGCGGTCCGTCGTCGTGCCGTCTCCGAGTTGGCCATGGAAGTTCAGCCCCCAGCATCGGATGCTGTAATCGCCGAGGCGGACGCAGGTGTGCGATTCACCTGCAGAAATTTCCGTGACACCGCTCAATCCGGTGACGGGGACCGGGGCCAGTCGGTCAAGTGTCATGCCATCGCCGAGTTGGCCGTAGTCTCCATGCCCCCAACATCGGACGGTGCCATCCGAGAGTCGTGCACAGGTGTATCCTGTCGGCGAGAAACTGCTGGTTGTGGAACCTCCCGCGGTCAGGTCCGCGACGCCGGTCAAGCTCGCGACTGGGACCGGAGGCGATGTACGGTTCATCGTCGTCCCATCGCCCAATTCGCCGAAGAAGTTGTAGCCCCAACATCGGACGGTGGCGTCCGAGAGGCGCGCACAGGCGTGGTTGAACCCAGCGGATAGGTTAGTGACTCCGCTCAGACCGCGCACCGCAACGGGAGTCGTCTCGACAAGAGAAGACCCGCTGTTTCCGAGTTCGTTATTGCCGTTGTAACCCCAGCATCTGGCGGTTCCATCGCTCAGTCGAGCGCAGGTGAAACCAGCCCCCGCGTCGAGGTCTGTCACACCTCTCAGGCCGACCACCGCGACCGGTGTCGTGCGGTTTGTCGTCGTGCCATCTCCGAGTTGACCCAGACGGTTGTTCCCCCAACAGCGGACCGTTCCGTCCATGAGGCGTGCACAGGTGTGGCTAGTGCCCGCTGCGAGGGCGATGGCCCCGTCAAGTTCACGCACCGCGATGGGTGTTGATGCAGCTGTCATCGAGCCGTCACCGAGCTGACCGCTCCCGTTTGCTCCCCAACACCGGACGCTGCCGAAGCTCAATCGAACACAGGTGTGCGATCCGCCTGCAGCGATGTCCGTGACTCCAACCAGGCGCGTGAAAAACCCTGTCCCGTCGCGGACCCTGGCCGGCGTCGAGCGATCCGTGGTGGTCCCATCACCAAGCTGTCCGTAGTCATTGGCTCCCCAACACTGGACAGCCTCAGCACCTGCCGCACATGTATGTTGTCCGCCGACTCCGAGCCATTTTGTTACGCATGTGCCGGACACGCAGGCTACCCGGCAAGCGTTTCCGCACGCGCTACAGTTTGCTGTGCTCATCGAGAGATCGGCCTCGCAGCCGTTCGCGCTTATCCCGTCGCAGTCGCCGAAGCCCGCTTGGCAGGTGTACCTGCACGTCCCCATCTCGCACGTCGCAGTGCTGTTCGCGCGTGGCGTACAGGCCCTCGCGCAACCCCCACAGTGCAGGATCTCGGTCGCGGTGTTCGTCTCGCAGCCGTTCATGCCCATCCCATCGCAGTCGGCGAAGGGGGCCGTACAGGTTCCGATGCCGCAGGTGCCGCTCCGGCACGCGGCGGAGGCGTTCGGCAGGGTGCAACTTGCGCCACAGGCGCCGCAATGGGTGATGTTGGTTTGGGTGTCGATGCAGGCTCCCGCGCAGCAAGTCTGCCCGCCGGGGCATGCGCGACTCGCGGTGCAACCCGGGACACAGAGGTTGCCGACGCACAGGTTCCCGGCCGGGCAGTGCTCGTCTCGTAGGCAGGTCGCGCATGTCCGCGTGATCGGATCGCACCGACGCTCGATCACCCCACCGTCGGTGACCATGCGGCAGGCCATGTCGTCGCGACAGCCGGGCGCGCAGCGGTTCATCCCAGCGACGCAGTATTGCCCCGAGGGACAGCGGTCGCTCAGGGGGGTGCACGGCACGCAGCGACCCGTCGCAGTGTCGCAGACGGGACCTGCGGGGTTGCCCACGCAGGCGCCGTCCCCGGTACAGGGGGCGGGGGCGTCCGCCGCGGCGTCGGTGCCGTCGCTCGGCGCGGCGTCCACGGCATCTACCGCCGGTGGGGTGTCGGCGGGAGCGTCGAGAGGAGCGGGAAGGTCGGGCAGGTTGCCCCCGTCGAGCAGGACCGCATCGGGAGGGGCCGGCACGTCGAGCGCCGGGGCGGGGCCGTCGTCGCGCGCGAGGTCCTCTCCGGCATCGACGACAGCGGGCGGGGCCGTGTCTCCCCCGCAGGCGCCGAGAACGACGATGGAGAGGAAGGCGAAGAAGACGAGGCGGAAGCGACGCATGGCAGACTCCCCGGTTCACCCTGCGCCAGCGCCTCCCCTACCGCGTTCCCCGCCGGGGGAACGATGAACGCGCCCCGTCGGGGGCGCGTCGTGGTGGGGTGGGTTGCCGGAGCATGGGCGGTTTCAGGGGCCGAATGTGCGACCAACCCGCATTGGTCGACGTCCGCGGGTCTGAGCCCCTTCCCGAGCGTTCCCGCGCCGGATACGCTCGTAATCCTAGCGTTCCGCGCGTATGCGCGACCAACTCGATGCCTTCGCCCGCCATCTGGCCGCGGGCCATGCCGCCGCCCGCACGATCAAAACGTACGGGGCGGTGATCTCGTCTCTCACCGCTGCCCTCCCCAAGCCCACCCACCAGCCGACCAGG
Source organism: Deltaproteobacteria bacterium (assembly GCA_016218725.1). Taxonomy (GTDB): domain Bacteria; phylum Myxococcota_A; class Polyangia; order Polyangiales; genus JACRDB01. Next base: position 146,032 of record JACRDB010000085.1, on the reverse strand, counting down.
GCCCAGGTCGAGGCGTTCCTTGGTCGCCGTCGGCAGGACGGAACCCCGCGCGCTGCCTCGACCCGCAACCAGGAGTTCGCAGCGATCAGGGCCTTCGTCTCCTTCGCCCGCGACGAACTCGGCTGGACCACCGACCCGACGAAGGGGATCAACTTTGTCCGTGAACCCCGCCGCATTCCTGCCGTGCTCTCCGCCCCGGAGCTCTCGGCGCTTTTCGAGGCCGCGACCCGCGCTTCACGCCCTCACGTCCGCTCCCGAGACCTCGCCCTGCTCGCCGTCCTCTCCCAGGCCGCGCTTCGCGTGCACGAGGCCGTGGCCCTCGACCTCAACCAGGTTGACCTCTCGGCCGAGACCCTTCTCTCGGTGCGTGGCAAGGGCGGCACCCTCTGCGACATCCCCCTCAACCGCCCTGCTGTCGAGCTCCTCCGGGACTGGATCGCGGTCCGGGGGGCCCCGGTAGGGGAGGCAGCGCTCTTCCTCTCGGGGAGGGGAACCCGCCTCTCCATCCGCGCTGTGGAGGCTCTCCTCCAGCGCCTCCGCCGGGCGATGGGGACGGCGAAGAAGATCACCCCCCACACCCTGCGCCACACCGCCGCAACCCTGACCCTCACGGCCGGGACGGACCTCGCGACCGTCGGGGAGCTCCTGCGCCACAGCGACCTCAACACCACCCGCGTCTACCTGCACCTTGTCGACACCCGCCGCCGCGAGGCCGTCCGCCGCCTGGAGGCGACCATCCCCGCGAGCGTCCTGCCCCGCAGGACCCCCACCCCTCCTGCGCCGCCGCACGAGGAATCTCGGGAACCTCCAGAAACCCTCGATTCTCGCCGCAAACTCGGCCTTGACGACCAATGCGGGTTGGTCGCGGCAGCTTGATCCTGACGCCCGTGCCTCGTGGCCCGAGATCTCCTTGCTGGCCGCCGAAAACCCTTGCAAATTCCCAGATACTTGCCAATGCTCCTCCCCCGCCTGGAGCGACCCCAGCGGGCTCGGAGTTGACGGGTGAAGCTCACCGAGACGCAAGAGGAAGCGATCGAGCACGACGACGGGCACCTCCAACTCATTGCGTGCGCCGGCTCAGGTAAGACGGAGGTCGTAGCGCGCCGCGTCGCCCGGCTCCTGGACCCCCAAGCACCGGCCCCCTTGACGCCCAGAAACGTCGTGGCCTTCACGTTCACCGAGAAGGCCGCGGCGGAGCTCAAGGAGCGGATCATCGCCCGCGTCCAAGCGCAGCACGGCGAGATCGCCGGGATGGCCGAGATGTACGTCGGCACCATCCACGGGTTCTGCCTCGACCTTTTGCGCGCCGAGGTGCCCGCGTTGCTCAAGTACGCGGTGCTCAACGAGGTGCAGCAGACGCTCTTCGTCGACCGCTACGCGCAGAAGAGCGGGCTCGTCACCAGCACGGACCTCAACGGCAAGGCCCTGGAGCGGTACAAGGATACGGGGCGCTACATCGACGCGCTCGACCTGCTCCGCCAGGCGGAGCTCAACGACGCCGCGCTCGCGCAGTGCTCCGTGCGACAGGGCCTCGATCAGTACCGCCAACTCCTCCAGGAGAAGTGCTACTTCGACTACACCGCGATCATGGACCACGCGGTGCGGGCGCTCCAGCAGGACGCCGACCTCCGCGCGCGCCTCGCCGCGCGCGTTCGGCACGTCATCGTCGACGAGTACCAGGACGTCAACCCCATCCAGGAGAAGGTGGTCTCCGCCCTCGCGGAGCTCGGCGCGTGGCTGTGCGTCGTCGGCGACGACGACCAGACCATCTTCCAGTGGAACGGCGCCGACGTGCGGAACATCCTAACCTTCGCCGAGCGCTATCCCGGCGCGAAACAGGTCCGCCTGGAGGAGAACTTCCGCTCCAGCGCCGCGATCGTCGAACTCGCGCGTGAGTTCATCGCGCAGAACGAGCAGCGCCTCCCGAAGGCGATGCGGGCGACCGACGCGCAGCCATCGGAACCGGGCGACGTCATCGCGATCCCGATCGACGACCCCACCGCTGAGGCGCAGTACATCGCCGCCACGATCAAGGCCCTGCACGGAACGGCCTTTCAGGAGGGCGAGACCTTTCGCGGGCTCGCGTGGTCGGACTTCGCGGTCCTGATCCGGGGCGGGCTCCGCAAGAACGCGGCGATCGTGACCGACGCGCTCAAGACCGCGGGCATCCCCTTCCTCGTGCAGGGAATGAACACCCTCTTCGACACGCCGGAGGCGCAGGCCGCGCGCGCGCTGTTTTTCTTCCTCGCGGGCGAGAGCGACGTCGACCTGCCCGCGCTCGGGAGCGCCTGGGAGGCCGCCGCCCTAGGCACCGAGCCCACCGCGCTCGCGCGCGCCATCGCAACGGCCGCCGAAACGCGCGGCAACCTGGGCATGGCCGACGAGGAACGGTGGAGCTACTACAATCTCCAACGGGTCTTCCTGCGCTTCCTCGAAGACATCGAGCTGCGCGAGGAGCGCGTGCCCGGCGGGCGCGGCGAGGTAGTCTTCTACAACCTCGGGCAGTTCAGCCAGCTCATCTCCGACTTCGAGACGATCCACTATCACTCGAACCCGACCGAGAAGTACCGCTCGTTCGCGGGCTTCCTGAAGCACGGCGCAGAGGGCGAGTACGCTGAGGGCTGGCAGGAGAACCCCTACGCCAACCCCGACGCGGTGCGCGTGCTGACGATCCACAAGGCCAAGGGTCTCCAGTGGCCCGCCGTGTTCGTGCCGGGGCTCCTGCGCAACCGCTTCCCGAACACCTTCAAGGGCGGCGCGACGATGTGGCACCTCGTGCCCGAGGCCGGCGTCGTCGACGCCGCGCGCTACCGCGGCTCCGTCGAGGACGAGCGGCGGCTGTTCTACGTCGCCCTCACGCGCGCGCAGCGCTACCTCTTCGCGACCTACGCCCCCGTCCCCAGCGCGAAGCAGCTGCAGAAGCCGTCCGAGTTCTTCGAGGCCCTCCAGGGCTCCAAGCGCGTGCGCCGCAAGGCGACGGACTTCGCGCCCCGCCCGCGCGCGACGCCGCAGCCGCGCGCGGGCGTCGCCAACGTCACGCTCTCATTCAGTGAGCTCAAGTATTTCTTCGAGTGCCCGTACCAGTTCAAGCTCCGAATCCTCTACGGCTTCAACGCGCCCCTCGACCCGGCCCTCGGCTACGGCAAGTCGCTCCACGACGCCCTCGCCGAGGTGCACATGAAGGCCCTCGACGGGACGAAATACACGCCCGCCAACGTACCGGCGCTGCTCGACACGCACCTGCACCTCCCGTTTGCGTACCCCGCGCTCCGCGAGAAGCTCCGCGAGTCCGGCGGGCGCGTTCTGGACGCGTACCTCCGGAAGAACGCGAGCGTGCTCGACCGCGTGGAGTTCGCCGAGAAGCCCATCGAGATCAGTCTCGGTGGCGGCGTCTCGGTGGCCGGGCGCATCGACCTCGTCTACCGCCGCGACACCAAGGAGACGAGCATCGTCGACCTCAAGAGCACCGAGCGGGCGCAGGCCGAGAACGTCACCGAGACGCAGCTCCACATCTACGCCCTCGGCTATGAGGAGCTCACGGGCCGCCGCCCGGACTACGTCGAGATCTGGGAGCTCGACGAGCAGCGCAAGAAGCCCCGCGCCGTCGACGACGAGTTCATCGACGATGTGCAGCAGAAGGTGCGTGCCGCGGCCGACGCGCTCCGCAGCGGCGCGCTCGTCGCGCGACCCGACCCGCGCCGATGCCTCTCGTGCGACTACCGCACGATGTGCTCCGCGGGTGCGAAGTACCTGCCCTCGACGCCGCTGGTCGCGCCGACCACGACACCGGCGATCGCTGCGCCACCCCCGGAGTCGGTCGTCCCTGCTCTGCCAGCGCCGACGGTCGCCGCTGCGCCCGCGGAGCCTCCGCTCGCAACCCCGCCCGCCGTCATGCTCTTGAGCGAGCGGGCTCAGGAGCTCGTCGAGCGCGTCGCAGAGGCCAAGGCCCTCTACCAGCGCCTCGTGCTGGTCGTCGGCCCGTCGGGCAGTGGCAAAACCGGCCTCCTTGGCGAGCTGTCCTCGTTCCTCGGCACCCCCGTGATCAACCTCGGCGCCGCGCTCGGCGCGCGCCTGCTCGACGCCGTGCCGAAGATCCCGGCAACGCGCGTCCCGCTCGTCGTCGACCAGATCCTTGCGAGCGACGGCCACGACCCCGTCCTGGTCGACAACACCGAGATCCTCTTCGAGCCCACCCTCCGCGTCGACACGCTCAAATGCCTGAAGCACGCCGCGCGCACGCGCACTGTGGTCGCGACGTGGCACGGGCACCTCGCCGACGGCGCGCTCTACCACGGGCAGCCGTCGCATCCCGAGTTCCGCCGCGAGACGGACCTCGACTGTCTCCTCCTCGCCCTCCAGCCCGGCCTTGGTGACGTTCCATGAAGTACGCCGACCTGATCCAGTACGAGCGCCTCGTCCCGGTGCAGCAGCTCCGGCAGGCTGACGCCGCGGACGCCGCGCAGAAATTCGTCGAGACCTACGTCATCTCCGACCGAATGGCCGAGCAGATCGTCCAGGTGATCGTGCCGCAGCTGCGCTTCGACACGGCGCACGAGGCGCGGGGGCTGCTGGTCGTCGGGAACTACGGCACGGGCAAGTCGCACCTCATGGCGGTGCTGTCCGCGGTCGCAGAGCGCGCGTCCCTCGGCGCGGCGCTGCGGAATCCCGTCATCGCCGACAAGGTCACGCCGATCGCCGGGCGCTTCCGCGTCGCGCGCATGGAGCTCGGTGCCGTGACGATGCCGCTGCGCGAGGCGATCTGCGAGGAGCTGCAGGCCCACCTCGCGGACATGGGCGTCACGTACGAGTTCCCGCCGTCCAACAAGGTCACGAACAACAAGGACGCGCTCGCCGCGATGATGGCGACGTTCGGGGAGGTGCACCCCGACCAGGGGCTGCTCGTGGTGCTCGACGAGCTGCTCGACTACCTCCGCGCCCGCAAGGAGCCGGAACTGATCCTCGACCTGAACTTCCTGCGCGAGCTGGGCGAGGTCTGCGCGACGACGCGCCTGCGCTTCGTGGCGGGGCTCCAGGAGAGCCTGTTCGACAACCCGCGCTTCCAGTTCGTGGCGGAGACGCTCCGCCGGGTGCGGGACCGCTTCGACCAGGTCCGCATCACGCGCGAGGACATCTCCTTCGTCGTCTCCGAGCGCCTGCTGCGCAAGACACCCGAGCAGCGGGCCCGCATCCGCGCCCACCTGCAGAAGTTTGCGCCGCTCTACGGCCAGCTCAACGAGCGGCTGGAGGAGTTCGTGCGTCTGTTCCCGGTGCACCCGGCGTTCCTCGCCACCTTCGAGAAGCTCTACGTCGCGGAGAAGCGCGAGGTGCTCCGCACGCTGGCCGACGCGATGGAGCGCATGCTACCGAACGACGTGCCGGACGGCGCGCCCGGCCTGCTCGCGTACGACGCCTACTGGGATACGTTGCGGACGAACGCGACCTTCCGCGCCAACCCGGACATCCGTAGGGTGATCGACAAGAGCAAGGTCGTCGAGGACCGCGTTCAGCTGGCCTTCACCAAAGCCCACCTCCGGCCGCTCGCGCTGCGGATCATCCATGCGCTCTCGGTGCACCGCCTGACGACCGACAACATCCGCGCGCCGTTCGGCGCGACCGCCGAGGAGCTGCGCGACGACCTGTGCCTCTTCCAGCCGAACCTCGCGCAGCCCGACGCGGAGTTCCTCAAGCTCACCATCGAGTCCACGCTCAAGGCGATCGTCCAGACCGTCAACGGGCAGTTCCTCACGCTGAACACGGACAACGGACAGTACTTCCTCGACGTCGACAAGGACATCGACTACCAGGCGCTGGTCGAGCAGCGGGCCGAGGGGATCAGCGATAGCCGCCTCGATGCGTTCTACTTCGAGGTGCTTCGGCACGCCGTGCTGGAGCAGCCCGAGGCCACCCACTACAAGGGCCTCGACTTCCCGATCTGGCAGCACGAGGTCGAGTGGCGCGAGCGCCGCGTGACGCGCCAGGGCTACCTCTTCTTCGGCACGCCGAACGAGCGCCCCACGGCAACGCCGCAGCGCGATTTCTACCTGTACATCGTCCAGCCCTTCGACCCGCCGAAGTTCTCTGACGCGAAGCTCGCCGACGAGGTGTTCGTACGCCTCGTCGGCGTCGACAAGGAGTTCCGCGATGCGCTCCGGCTCTACGCCGGGGCCCGCGAGATGGCGCAGTCCGCGAGTTCGGGCGCGCGGGCACAGTACGAGTCCATCGCCGGGGAGCACCGCAAGAAGCTGCTCAAGTGGCTCGGCGAGCGCTTCTCGACGGCGTTCGAGGTTGGCTCGAAGGGCACAGCCAAGAAGCTCGCCGAGCGGATGAAGGGCGCGCCCGCGAACGCCAACCTGCGCGACGCGCTGCAGGTGGCGGCGTCGAACTGCCTCGCGCCGTGGTTCGACGAGCGCGCGCCGGAGTACCCGAAGTTCGGCGCGCTCGTGACCGAGGCGACGCGGTCCGGAGCGGCGCAGGATGCGGTGCGCGCGATCGCGGGCGGGCCGCGGCCGAAGCTCGCGGCCACGGTGCTCGAGGCGCTCGAGCTGCTCGACGACGCGGGGCGCGTCGACGCGCGCGGGTCGCGGTACGCGAAGTATGTCGTCGAGCAGCTCGCGAAGAAGGGCCAGGGCCAGGTGCTCCGCCGCGACGAGCTGCTGGAAGCGAACGAGGGCCTGGAGTTCGACGTGCGGTTCCGGCTGGAGCCGGAGTGGCTCGTCGTCGTCCTCGCCGCACTCATCCACAGTGGCGACCTGGCGCTCGCGCTCCCCGGCGCCAAGAAGCTCGACGCGAGCAGCCTCGACGAGCTGGGCAAGGGCGCCCTCGCCGACCTGCTCGCGTTCAAGCACGTCGAGCGCCCGCGCCCGCTGCCGCAGAACATCATCGAGGAGCTGTTCAAGCTGCTCGAACTCGCCCCGGGCCTCGCCCAGCCCGCGGCGATCGAGGAGGGCCTGAAGCGCCTCCACGAGGTCCGGCTCCAGCTCGCCGACCGCGTGCTCAAGGCGCGCAAGATCGTCGATGAGGGGCTCGCGTTCTGGGGCACGGTCCTGCTCTCGAAGCAGGAGCAGGTCGAGAAGCGCGGTCAGCTCGACGTGCTCAAGGCCTTCGCGGAGGGCCTCGCGCCGTTCGTAACGGTCGCCAAGCTCAAGAATCTCAGGCTCACCCCGGACGACATTGTTGCGGCGCGCAACGCGCTTACCCACCTCCGGCAGGTCGAGCGCGTGCACGCCGTGGTGATCGAGCTCGCGCCGCGCGCCGCGTACCTCGCCGTCGCCGAGGGCATCCTGCCGGAGGACGACGCGTGGCGGAAGGGCCTGCCCGGCAAGCGCGCGGCGGTGCTCGCGCTGCTCCAGGACCCGAAGCAGCGCGAGACGCCCGCCGCCGCGGCGCAGGCGAGCCAGGCGATGGAGGGCCTGCGGGCCGCCTACGCGACGTCGTACCTCGCGCTGCACGGCCACGCGCGCCTCGGGGCGGCGGACGACGAGAAGAAGAAGCGGCTGCTCGCGGACGCGCGCCTGACGCGCCTGGCGAAGCTGTCGCCGATCGACCTGCTGCCCGTCGCGGACCTCGACCGGCTGCGCAACCGCCTGATCGAGCTGCGGCCGTGCTTCGCGCTGGTGCCGACCGAGCTCGAGAGCGCGGCGCTCTGCCCGCACTGCTCGTTCCGGCCCGTCGAGGAGCCGGCGCGGCTGAATGGCCCGAATGCGTCGGCGCAGCTCGCCACGTTCGACGAAGAGATCGAGGGGCTGCACGCGGATTGGACCAAGACCCTGCTCGACAGCCTGTCCGATCCGTTGGTCGTGCAGAGCCTCGACGCCCTCCCGGCGGACCAGCGCAAGCTCGTCGATCGCTTCCGCGCCGATAAGGCGCTGCCAGCGAAGATCTCGAACGACTTCGTGTCCGTGCTCAAGGACGTGCTCAAGGGGCTCGAGAAGATCGCGATCCCCATGAGCAAGCTGCGCGACGCGCTCAACGAGGGGGGGTCGCCGTGCGAGCAGGACGCGATCGTCCAGCGGTTCCAGCAGTTGCTTGCGACGCTCGCGACGGGGCGCGACCCCAGGCGCGTGCGCTGGGCGGTGGAATGAGGCGGTGATGGCGCGACGCAAGAAGACGGCGGCAGCGAGCGGCGAGCTCTTCATCGAGGACTCGGGGCAGCTTCGCGTCCTCGACAAGTCGGTTGAGCAGAGGGCTATCGAGAAGGATCGTGTCGAGTGCCTCGGCCGCACCTTCGACAGCGACGCCGCGCGGCGGGCATTCTTCCTGGAGGATCTGAGGAAGAAGCTGAAGGATCCTGAGTTTCGTAAGACTGAGGGCTTCCCGAGAGCGAGCGACGACGACATTCTCGCGATGTCCGATCCGCCGTACTACACGGCGTGTCCCAACCCGTTCCTCGCGGACTTCGTGCGGTGCTACGGGCGCGCGTACGATCCCGCGGTCCCGTATGCTCGGGAGCCGTTCGCCGTCGATACCAGCGCTGGCAAGACGGACCCGCTCTACACGGCGCATGGGTATCACACCAAGGTGCCGCATCTTGCCATCGTCCCGTCGATCCTCCACTACACGGAGCCGGGCGACGTCGTGCTCGACGGCTTCTGCGGATCTGGCATGACTGGCATCGCGGCGCAGTGGTGCGGCGCAGCGCCGTCAGAGTTCCGCACCGCGTTGGAGGCTGAGTGGGCGGCCGAGAAGCGACCCGCGCCGCGCTGGGGAGCTCGACGGGTCGTCCTGAACGACCTCAGCCCCGCTGCCTCGTTCATCGCGGCCAACTTCAACATTCCGTTCGACCTGAGGGCATTCAGCAAGGCCGCCCAAGCGCTTCTCGCTGACGTCGAGCGAGAGGTCGGGTGGATGTACGAGACGCTCCACACCGATGGAGGGACAAAGGGCCGGATCAACTACACGGTCTGGTCCGAAGTCTTCGCGTGTCCAGACTGTTCCGGCGAGGTCGTATTCCTCAAGGAAGCGCTCGACCCCAAGACAAAGCGCGTGCACGAGACGTTTCCGTGCCCTCATTGCAAAGCGTCGCTTACGAAGGACACTCTCGAACGCTGCATGGAGACGCAACTCGACCCCTCGACACACCAGCCGTGGGAGCACGTCAAGTTCCGCCCGATATTCGTGAACTATCAAGTCGGAACGAAGCGGCACGAGAAGCCTTTCGGCCCGACAGATCAGGCGCTGTGGGAGCGTATCGAGAGACTCCCGCTTCCCCTTGAGGTTCCGACGAACCGCTTTCCGATCGAGCAGATGGCTCATGGGTCCCGGCTCGCTCCGAAGGGCTTTACCCACGCGCACCACCTGTTCCTTGCACGACAGGCTCAGGCGCTTGCGGTGCTCTGGCGGAGGGCTCGCGCGGAGTCTGACCCTCGTACACGGAACATGCTCCTCTGGTTCGTTGAGCAGGCGATCTGGGGCATGTCTCTGCTGAATCGTTACAAGACGATCATGCATGGCAAGACCGAGAGTTCCAACGTCAACCAGTACCTCTCGGGCGTCTACTACGTACCGTCACAGCACTCCGAGGTATCGCCCTGGTACAACCTTGAGAACCGTGCGGGGAGGCTCAGTTCACGGGCGTTTGCGACCCGCTTCGCGAGGCACAACTATGCAGCGCTGACCGTCGGTTCATGCGCTAGTCTGCCCCTTGACGATTCTACTATCGACTACGTCTTCACCGACCCACCGTTTGGGGAGAACATCTACTACGCTGATCTGAACTACCTCGTCGAGTCGTGGCATCGAGCCATCACCGATGCCGGCCCCGAGGCGATCGTCGACCGCGCGAAGAAGAAGGATCTCGGCGACTACCAGAACCTCATGCGTCGTGGCTTCGCGGAGTACGCGCGAGTGCTGAAGCCGGGGCGCTGGATGACCGTCGTCTTCCACAACTCGCAGAACGCGGTCTGGAACGCGATCCAGGAGGCGATGCTGTCGGCCGGCTTCGTCGTCGCCGACGTGCGCACGCTCGACAAGCAGCAGGGCTCGTACCGTCAGATCACGAGCACGGCGGTCAAGCAGGACCTCGTGATCTCCGCGTACAAGCCGACCGAGGCCCTTGAGCATCGGTTCGAGATGCACAAGGGCACCGAGGAGGGTGCCTGGGACTTCACGCGCGACCATCTTCGGCACCTCCCGATCTTCGTCGAGGCGAAGGGGCGCGCCGAGGTCGTGGCCGAGCGGCAGGCGTACCTGCTCTTTGACCGGATGGTGGCATTCCACATCCAGCGCCGCGCGTCGGTGCCGTTGAGCGCGCCCGAGTTCTACGCCGGTCTCAATCAGCGGTTCTCCGAGCGCGACGGGATGTACTTCTTGCCCGAGCAGGTCGGCGAGTACGAGCGCCGCCGCGCCAAGCACGAGGAGATCGCGCAACAGGCGCTACTCGTGACCGACGAGAAGTCCGCGATCCAGTGGCTACGGCGCACGCTGGAGCGCAAGCCGGGCACGTATCAGGAGCTGCACCCGCTCTTCACGAGGGAACTGCACAAGGCAGAGTACGAGCGAACCGTCGAACTCAAGGACATTCTCCGGGAGAGCTTCCTTGAGTACGACGGCGTCGGCCCGGTGCCGAACCAGATCCACGCATATCTTTCGTCGAACTTCAAGGAGCTGCGCAACCTCGCAAAAGACGACCCGGCCCTCGTTGCGAAGGCGCGAGAGCGCTGGTACGTGCCGGACATGAACAAGCAGTTGGAGCGCGACAAGGTCCGCGAGCGCGCGCTGCTCAAGGAGTTCGAGCTGTATAAGGAGGCGAAGCAAGCGCGCCTCAAGGAGTTCCGCACCGAGGCTGTTCGCGCGGGGTTCAAGGCTGCCTGGAACGCCCGCGATTACAAGACGATCGTCAACGTCGCCAGGAAGCTGCCCGAAAGTGTCGTGCAGGAGGATCCGTTCCTCGTGCAGTTCGTGGACAACGCCTCGACGCTGCTCGACGGCTGAGAGGGCGCATGTCGATCAGCGGCCAGAAAATCTCCTGGAAGGACGAGTACCGAGGCGCCGCGAGCCGGGTGCGCACCCACGGTCGATCGGCCGCATCGACGCCAGAAGTCCGCGCCTATCTCCGGGCGCGATGCAGAGCCCACCACCAGCGCGGGACGCCACGAACGCAGCTCTCCGAGTACGTCGAGGGACTCGCGACGACGGGCTTCTCGCCGACCCGCCTCGCCGAGCTCGCGGCCCTGCCCGAGCCGGAGCCGCAGGACTGGGAGGTCGGTGAGTCGCTGGCGGAGGTGTTGCTCGCAGACCTCGAGGGCGCGGTTTTTCACTGGTCGACGCAGTGGGACCGCCGCAGCGCCACCGCGATCCTGACGGGTCCCGACATCGTTGGCTTTCAGCGCACCGACACTGGGGTACGGTTCCTCTTCGGGGAGGTCAAGACGTCGTCGGACAAGAGCGTCCCGCCGCAGGTGGTGTACGGCGACGACGGGCTGCGCAACCAGCTTGTCGAGCTGCTCACGAAGGCGGAGCGGCGCGCCTACCTGATGCAGTGGCTCCAGACGCGGGCGCGCGGAACGAATTATGAGGCGGACTATCGTGCCGCCCTCCTGGCGTATCTTTCGCCCCAGTCAACAGCAATGATCGTCGGCGTGCTGCTTCGCGAATGCGCCGCCGATTCGAAGGACCTCTCGTACGTCGAGGATCGTGTCAGGAAATGTCCAGGCAGCTTTGACGTTCTCCTCCTGGCGTTCTACCTCCCTATTCCCATCACGACGTGGCCCGACGTGATGCTGGGGAAGGACGGGCCTCCGTGACGGTATCGGCATCACAGCCACTTCCCTACACCGAGGCGTTCGGCACAGAGCGGTATGTCGCGGCGCTGAATGAATCTCGTGAGTGGCTCCTGCGCGCCGTCGTGGCGGAGTTCACTTCGGGAGATGTCGGGGCCGGACCGCTCAACGAGGCCGAGGCGGCAAAGCTCGTCGACGCGCTCGCCGTCGCGGAGATCACGGCACTCGAGGAACTCGAGAACTACGCCGGGACCGCGAGCGGCGCTCCGTCGGAGGTGCTTCGCCGGGCCGCGGGAGATGCGTTCTATCTCTCCCGCGTACTGCAGCGCCACGACGGCAGCCTCACCGCGCTGCTCTACGCGGTCAAGCTGGCGTGCTTTGCCGTGCTCGGCGACCGGTCTGCGGATGCGCGCCGGTGGCTGCGCGAGCACCCCTGGCAGAACGAGATCCCGGCCGACGCGACCTGGGCCGAGCGGGTGTTCCGTACCGTTGCTGACGCCTTCCTGCGCGTCGTCAGGAAGGACGGCTGGCAGGACCTCAAGGCCGTCGCGCACGCGATCGCGGAGCTGCGGACGCTCCAGGAGGGGCGCGAGGCTGAGTACCTGCGCAGCCGCCACGACGGCGGGCGTGCCGCCGCGTTCGAGTTGATCGCGCTCTACCACCTCGCGAAGGCGGTCGAGGTCGCCGGCACCTACTTCGCGAAGGGTACGCCGAAGGACGTGCTCGACGAGCTCACGCTGCACTTCCATGCTGCGATCCGCACGGCCGCTGCCGCGCCCCTCGTCGAGCTCGAGATCCTGGTGCGCTGGCTCTTCGCTGCCACGGTCCAGCTCGCGCAGAACTCGGTCTGGTGGCTGCTGCGGTCGTTCAACCACAAGATCTCCGAGCACGTGCGCAACCTGACGTCGGAGACGAACGCGCGTCCGCTTTTCGAGCTGCTTCCGCCCCAGCGCCACGCGTTGCTGCGGGACGGCCTGCTCAACCCCGCGCACCGCGCAGTGCTCGTGCAGATGCCGACGTCGAGCGGCAAGACGCTGCTCGCGGAGTTCCGCATCCTCCAGGCGCTCAACAGCCACGAGCGCTGCTGGATCGCGTACCTCGCGCCCACGCGCGCGCTCGTCAACCAGATCGCGCTGCGCTTGCGCCGCGACCTGGTGCCGCTCGGCTACGCGGTCGAGGTCGCGGCGCCGGCGCTCGAAGTCGACGTCTTCGAGGCGGAGATGCTGCAGCACATGGACGCGGTCCACGTGCTGGTGACGACGCCCGAGAAGCTCGACCTTCTGCTCCGCAGCCGCGCGGACCAGGTGCTGAATCCTCCCCTCGCACTCGTCGTCGTGGACGAGGCCCACAATCTCGGCGACGGCGAGCGCGGCCTGCGGTGCGAGCTGCTGCTCTCGACCCTCAACCGCGAGAGTCCCGACACGCAGTTCCTGCTCCTGACACCGTTCGTGCCCAACGCGGCGGAGGTTGCGAGCTGGCTCGACGACCAGCGTTCGAAGCCGATCCTCGTGGCCGATTGGCAGCCGAACGACTTTGCGATCGGGTATGCTTATCCCGAAGGCCGGGCGCGCAACTGGGGGCTCACGTTCCGCACGCTCCACACGTCGCGACCCGGGATCGAGGTCGACGACGAGCTCGCGCTCGGCCGGCCCGACCGAGGCGCCGATCTCGCTCGCTCGAAGCTCGACATGCGGAGCATCCCGGCGGCGATCACCGCGGTGCTCTCGCGCCGCGGGACGACGATCCTGCTCGCATACTCGCCGAACAAGGTCTGGGAGACCGCGCAGCGCCTGGCGGCGATGCTGCCCGAAATCGATCAACGCGAGGTCGCCGGCCCGAGCCTCGGACCCGGGGACGGCCTGGGTGATGGCAGCGGTTTCGGGTACGGCGACGGCAACGGCGATGGCCGCGGGGACGGTGGCGGCCCGGACAGCACACCTCTCGCTCCGCGCTCGTACGCCGCGGACGCAGATGTCGCGCTCGTACAGCGCTTCCTTGAGGCAGAGCTCGGCGAGGAGTTCGCGCTCCGCGCGCTCCTCAACCACGGCGTGGGGGTCCACCACAGCGGCCTGTCGCCCGAGGCGCGCTTCCTCATGGAGTGGCTCGCCGAGCGGGGCAAGCTCCGCGCGCTCGTCGCCACGACGTCACTCGCGCAGGGGGTGAACTTCCCCGTCACGTCCGTGGTGCTTGCGACCTACAAGCTGCCCCAGCGCTTCGGCGGGCCGCGCGACATGCCGTCGTCGTCGTTCTGGAACATTGCGGGGCGGGCCGGACGGCTGCTGCAGGACACCTTGGGGCTCGTCGTGTTCGCCTCCGATGAGGCCGAGGCGCCGCAGATCCAGGCGTTCGTGGCCCAGCAGGTCGAGGAGCTCGTCTCCGAACTGGAGCGGATGGTCGAGGAGGTGCTCGCGCGCGGCGACGACCTCGACCTTTCGGTCCTCGTTCGCAATGACATCAAGTGGTCGGGGTTCGTGCAGTACATCTCGCACGCTTACCGTACGATCAACCAGCACGACCGCTTCGTCGCGGAGACGGAGAAGCTGCTCCGCAGCACGCTCGGGTATCGGCGGTTGCTCCGGAGGCGGCCCAAGGTCGCGGAACGGCTCGTCGATGCGACCCGTGCCTACGCTGAGGGGCTCCGGGGGCGCCAAGGCATCCCTGCGCTCGTCGACGCCACCGGGTTCTCGCCGGAGTCCGTCGCTCAGCTCCTGCGCAGCCGGGACCGGATCTCACAGGACGCCGCAGCCTGGACGCCCGACGCACTGTTCGGCGGAAACGCGGTCGGCCTGGGGCGGCTGCTGGGCGTTCTTCTGCCTGTGCGGGAGCTGCAGTTCGACATCCCGTCGGGGGGTGGCGAGGGCCAGCTCTCGCGGATCCTCGCGGCGTGGGTGCGCGGCGCGCCGCTCCAACAGATCGCCCAGGACTTCTTTCGCACCGACGAGGAGGGCGAGACGGCGACGGACCGCGTGACCGAGTGCTGCCGCCGTCTCTTCGGCGTGCTCCTGCACTCCAGCTCGTGGGGCGTTGCTGCGGCGCAGGCGCTCGCGGGCGTGCCGCTCGACGCGCTGCCGCCGGAGCGCGTCGAGCAGTTCCGATCGCTCTCCGCGATGATGTTCTACGGCGTCGACACCGTGCCGGCGGTGCTGATGCGCAGCCTCGCCGTGCCGCGCTCCGTGGCGGGCAAGCTCGGCGAGCGCTTCGTGCGCGAGGCGCCCGGCGCGCCTACGAGCCCGCGCCTCGCGCGTGCCCGGACCTGGCTCGCCGCGCTGCCTCCCGACGCGTGGGACGCGGCGCGTCCCGTCCGCAGCCCGCTGTCGGGCAACGATTATCACCGTCTCTGGCGGGTGTTGTCGGGCGGAGAGGCGTGACCCATGATGGTCAGCTTCGCGGAGTGGGTGTACTCCCCGACGCAGCGCGAAGTCGGCTGTGTGGTCGAGCGGAGCGAAGTGTGGGGGCACGCGGTAGTGCGCGTGTGGTTCCCCCGGACGCGCACGGTGGTGTGTCTGCGCGCCGACGCCGTGCGCCCGGCGGCGACCGCCGAGGCGAGCCCCCAGCGTCTGCTCGCCACGATCGCCGCGGCCCGCGTCGCCGACGCACTGACGCCCGACACGCTGCTCTCGGCGATCGACGCTGCGGTGACGCCCCTGCCGCACCAGCTCCACGCGCTCGCGCGCGCGGTGTCCGGTCCCCGCGTCCGCTACCTGCTGGCCGACGAGGTCGGCCTCGGCAAGACCATCGAGGCCGGGCTGATCCTGCGTGAACTCAAGCTCCGCGGCCTCGTTCGCCGCGCGCTCGTCGTCGCCCCGAAGGGCCTGCTCGCGCAGTGGGTTTCCGAGATGGAGGCGCACTTCGCGGAGCCGTTCCACCTGCTCATGCCGAGCGAGCTCGCGGCGCACCGCCGCTACGGCGGCGCGGAGAACCCGTGGAGCCGCCACGCCCAGGTCGTCTGCCCCATGGACGCGATCAAGCCGCTCGACGCCCGCCGCGGCTGGAGCCGCGAGCAGGTCGACGCCCACAACCGCGAGCGGCTCGGGGGGCTCGTGGCGGCGGGGTGGGACCTGATCGTCGTGGACGAGGCACACCGCCTCGCGGGCAGCACGGACCAGGTGGCGCGCTACCGGCTCGGCGAGGTCCTCGCCGAGAGCGCCCCGTACCTCCTGCTGCTCTCGGCGACGCCGCATCAGGGCAAGTCGGACGGCTTCCAACGCCTCCTCTCGCTGCTCGATGCCGACGTGTTCACCGATCCCGCCACGGTCTCGCGCGAGCGCGTCGCGCCGTACGTCATCCGCACGGAGAAGCGCCGGGCGATCGACGCGGGCGGGGCGCCGCTCTTCCGGCCGCGCCGCACGCAGCTCGTCCCCGTCGCATGGGGCACCGTGCACGAAGGCCAGCGCCAGCTCTACGAGGCGGTGACCGAGTATGTTCGCGTCGGCTACAACCGCGCCGTCCGCGAGCACCGCGCCTACGTCGGGTTCCTGATGATCCTGATGCAGCGGCTCGTGACGAGCAGCACGCAGGCCATCGCGACGGCGCTGCGCCGTCGGCTCGACGCCCTCGGTGCGCAGGACGCGCCACCCCCTCCCGACGTCACGGAGGTCGACTGGCACGATCTCGACGGCCAGGAGCAGCTTGAGCTGCTCGCGGAGGCCAGGCCCGCCCACGAGGCGGCGGAGCGCGCCGAGGTGCGCGCGCTCCTCGACCTCGCCGAACGCTGCGCGGCCGCGACCGACGCGAAGGCCGAGGCGCTGCTCGACTGGATCCACGCCCTGCAGCGCGACGGCGACGAGCCAGACCTGAAGGTGCTGGTTTTCACGGAGTTCGTGCCGACGCAAGACATGCTGCGCGACTTCCTCACGGCGCACGGGTTCGCGGTGGCATGCCTGAACGGCTCGATGTCGCTCGACGAGCGGCGTCACGCCCAGCACGAGTTCGCGACGGAGGCGCAGGTGCTGGTCTCGACCGACGCGGGGGGCGAGGGGCTCAACCTTCAATTCTGCCACGTCGTCGTGAACTACGACCTGCCGTGGAACCCGATGCGGATCGAGCAGCGCATCGGGCGCGTCGATCGCATCGGCCAGCGCCACGAGGTGCGCGCGCTGAACTTCGTGCTGCAGGACAGCGTCGAGCATCGTGTCCAGGAGGTGCTCGCGACGAAACTGCGCACGATCTTCGACGAGTTCGGGGTCGATAAGGCCGGCGATGTGCTCGACAGCGTCGAGTCGGACCGGGACTTCGAGGCGGCGGTGGTGCGCGGGCTGCTCGACCCGAGGCAGCTCGATGCCGAGGTCGACGCGCTCCTCGCGCTCGTCCGGGAACGGGCGCAGCGCGGCCGCGACGGCGCCGCGCTGCTGCCCAGTGAAGGTACCGTGGACCGCGAGGCCGCGCGGCGGTACGCGGAACACCCCCTGCCGCGCTGGCTTGAGCAGATGACAGTGGCGTGGCTGCGCAGCGAAGAGGGGCGGGCCGAGCGCGAAGGCGCGGGCTGGGTGGTGCGCTGGCCGGGCAGCAGCGCGAGCGAGCGGGTCGTCTTCCGCGCGCCGGCCGAGCCCGTCGCGGAGCACCGCCTGCTGACCCTGGAAGATCCGCGCGTCCGCGGCGTCGCGACCGCGCTGCCACGTGCCGCGCCCGCCACGCCGTTGCCCGTCGCCCGCGTGCCGGGCCTGCCGGCCGAGCTCACGGGTGTCTGGTCGCTCTGGCAGCTCGTGGTACGGAGGGGAAACGATGCTGAGTCCCGGGTCTTCCCGGTCTTCGTCCACGATGATGGGCGGGCGCTGGTGCCCACGGCGCGGATGCTCTGGGACCGATTGCTCGCGACCGACGACCTGCCCATACGGGGGCACTACGCGCCGGAGCACACGGAACGGGCGCTCGCGAGCAGCCGCAGTGCCGCCGAGCGCGTCGGCCAGAGCCTCTTCGACGAACTCCGCGACCGGCTCACGCAGAGCGCGGAGCGCCGGCACGCGGGCCTCCTGGCCGCGACGGAGCAGCGGCGTCGAGGGGCACGCTGGCTCGCGGCGGCGGGCCTGACACCGCGGCTGGAGCCCGGCGACGACCTCGCGTCGCTGCGTCGCTCGACGCCCGGCGCCGGGTTCGTCCCAGAACTGGAGGCGGTCCTGCTTCTCAGGGTAGAGGGAGCGGGATGAGCGCGTGGCGCGAAGCGATCCTGGCACAGCTCCCACAGAAGGGGCCCGCGCTCGCGCTCGTCGCCGACCCCGACCGCCTGCTGCAGGATGCGCGGCTGCTCGACGCGGTCCGCGCGCGGGGCGTCGAGGTCGTGCGCGCCGAGGAGCCCGTCGCGTTCCGGTACGCCTACGACGCGTCGCTGCGCCCGCGCCTGGATCGGGGCGAGGACGTCCGCGCGCTCGTCGTCGTCGGGTCCGACGCCGAGGCCCGCGCGCTGCCGTGCGACGTGCTCGCCCTCAGCCAGTCCGTCCGGGGCCTCGGGCTCGCGGCGTTGTGCCCGCGGCTGTCCTACCCGGCGCTGCGCGAGCTCGATCCGCAGACCTTCGACGCTGTCATCGACGCGCACGCCGAGTACACCGGTGCGCCGCTGGGCGACCAGGCGACGCGCGAGTTCGTCCTCAAGCGCGTCTACCGCATCGACCCCGAGGCGATCCACACGGCCGCGGACGTGGCGTGCCTGCTGCTCGAGAAGCACACGCGGGCGCTGCCGTTGCCCGCGCCGCTCGACGCTGAACTGGTGCGGCGGCTGTCGGCGCGACCGGCGCTGGCGGGCTGGCTGCTCTCCGAGTGGATGGGGAGCCGCGAGGCGTTTCTGCGCGCCGTGCAGGGCGCGTGGCCTGGCTACCTCGCCGAGCGGGCGGGGCGCGCCGCGGCTCCCGCGGGCGGGCTGCGCTTCCCCTTCGACGACGACGCCGTGCGCCGACACGTCGACACGCTCTTTCTCGACGGGGTCCTCCGTCCGGTCCCGTTCGACGCGGTGGAGGACCTGCCGTCGTGGGCGCGCGCCGGGGTGGAGCAACCGACGCCGGCCGCGGCGATCGAGCGGCTGGATCGCCAGCTCATGCACGCGCGTGCCGAACGTCCCCCCGCCGACGCTCACTTCTCGCAGTGGCTCGCGTTTGCGCGGACGTGGGCCGCCGTCGTCGCGGCGCGTGCGCGGCTCGACGGCCCGGTGCCGGCAGACGTCGAAGCTCGCTACGACGAGGCCCAGGCCGATGTCGACGCCGCCTTCGCTGCGTGGATGGAGGCCCACTACGCGAGCCTGGCGAACGTCCTCCTCCCCGGGATGCGCCCGGTCATGGTGCACCAGGTGGCGGGCTTCCTCGCCCGGCAGCGCGCCGCGAGCGCGCGCGGGCGCGTCGCGCTGCTCGTCATCGACGGGATGGCGCTCGACCAGTGGCTCACCCTCCGCGAGGGGCTCGGGCCCGCGCTCGCCGACGCGCACCTCGACGAGAGCGCGATCTTCGCGTGGGTGCCGACGGTCACGAGCGTGTCGCGGCAGGCGCTGTTCGCGGGCCGGACGCCGCTGTACTTCGGGGAGTCACTCTTCGAGACCGGCCGCGACGAGGCCCGCTGGCGGCGGGCGTGGCACGAGGCGGGTGTCGCGCCCGAGGCCGTCCGCTACGCTCGCGCCGCGGAGGCCGCGTCGCTCGAAACGGTTGGCGCGTGGATCGAGCACCCGAAGGTCGCGGTGGTAGGCCTCGTGCTCAACACGATCGACGACTCGATGCACGGCGCGGTGCTCGGTCTCCCGCAGCTGCACGGCGCGGTGCGGCTCTGGGTCGCGCAGGGCGGCGTCGGCGCGCTCATCGCGCGCCTCCTCGACGGCGGCTTCGAGGTCTTCGTAACCGCCGACCACGGCAACACCGAGGCGGTCGGAGGCGGCCGTCTCAGCGAGGGGGTGCTCGTCGACAAGGCCGGCGAGCGCGCCCGATGCTACGCCAGCGCGGCGCTGCGGGCGCGTGCGCTGGCCGACGCGCCCGCCGCCCTGCCCTGGCCCGGGGTCGGGCTTCCGCCGAGCGTCCACGTGCTGCTTGCGCCGGACCGGCAAGCCTTCCTTCCGCCTGGAGAGCGCCGGGTCGTCCACGGTGGCATCGTGTTGGAGGAGGTCGTCGTGCCCTTCGTGAGGATCTTCCGTCAATGACCCACCCGGTGCTCGGTTTCGATCGCAAACTCGCGCTGTCGTGGCTGGACGCCGCGGCAGAGCTGTCCCGCACGTCCGGCAACGTGGAGCTGCGCCGCCGCCTGCGCGACCGGCTCCGGGCGGAGGGCCTCGGCATCACGGCCTGCGGGAAGACCGCGACGGTACTCGCGCGTGTGTGGGGTGCGCCGACCCCCTCGCGTGCGGCGCTTCGCGAGCGCGCGACACAACTCTGGCTCGAAGCGCCGCCCGGCCAGCGGGTCGCGTTGCACTGGGGCTTGGCGGTCGCGTCGTACCCGTTTCTTCGCGACGTCGCCGACGTCATCGGTCGGCTCTTCGGCGTGCAGGGCACCGTGGGGCTCGCGCAGGTCGAGCGCCGGATCGTCGAGCGCTGGGGCGACCGCTCGACGGTGCGATGTGCGGTCGGTCGCGCCGTGAACTCCATGCGCGCGTGGGGCCTGCTGGCCAATGGCCCGCGCCGGGGGATCTACCGGAGGAGCCCCCCGGTCGATGTCGGCCCCGCGATCGGCCTGTGGCTGCTCGAGGCGTTGCTCGAAGGCACGCCGGGTGGTGCGGCGTCGCTCCCGGCAGTGCTGGGTAGCCCGGTACTGTTTCCGTTCGCTCTCGCCCTGACCCCGCACGAGGTTCGGCGGAGCACTCGCCTCGTGGTGGACCGCGAGGGGCTCGACGCCGAGGTCGTGTCTCGCCGTGCCGCCCCGGCGCCCGTGGTCGACGGGCTGCCCGGTGCGCCGCCCTCGCATCCAAGTCGGCGCCATCCCAGGCTTCGGGATGGCGCCGTCGCGGCGCGGTAGGCACCGGCTCCCGGGGCGTTCCTGTCGAATAGTTGCGATTCATCTGTTCAGGTGTTCTTCTCCGGGGCATGGCCATGCTCCCAAGCGCGCTACAGCCCGAGGCTGCCCCTGTAACTCCTGACGACGCGGGGGAGGCCCCCGAGGCCCTCCCTCCCGGGTTGCGCGACATCGTTCCCATCGAGGAGGTGCCGCTCGACCAGTGGCGGGAGGTTTTCGACACCCTCGGGTGGCCCGCCGGTCTGTCCCGCGAGCGGTTCGACCACGCCGCCCTCGGGAACCAGCTCGACGAGGGCCAGTTGCCGGGCGGCTTCGTGCTGTTGCTGCAGGCCCTCCACGAGCTCGGCGTGGACGACGGCGTCGATGTCCTGTTGGAGCACGCGGCGGACCTCGGCATCGACACCGGGGCGTGGCCAACCGAGCTCGGCCCCCGCGGTTTCGTCGTAGACGTCTGGCTGCGCGGCCGGGGCGAACCGAAGGTCGCCCAGGCCATCCAGCTCGCCCGGCTGACGCTCTTCGAGCGCGCGGCGCCGCCGTCACCGCGCGAATTCGCCGCGAGGGAGTGCCGCCCCTGGGAGCTCGCGGCGACGACGGAGGGCCGACTGCAGCGCCTGCTGGTGCCGCTCTTCGAGCGCCTCCACTACGGCGCGGACCTCACGGTGTCGGCGCGCATCGACGACGACTTCGTGTGGTTCCGCATCGTTCGCGGGGGGCACATCCAGACGCCGCGCGTGTGGGAGAAGGGCAGGCGCCGGACGTTGCGATATCGGCCCGCGCAGTGCGACGTGGTCCGCTACGAGCCCTCCACGGGGCGGCTCCTCGTACCCACGCGGTCGAGCACGCTCCTCGCCGAGTACCCGCGCGTCTTCGGGGAGGTCATGTTCGAGGACGCGGGGTTCTTCAGCGACCACCGCGTCTGCACCCTGAAGCCGGTGCAGGACCTGCTCGCGACGGCCTTCGTGCAGGAGGAGTACGACGGCATCATCGACCGCGTCGACATGGTCGAGTGCCTCTGGCACCGGCCCGACGGGTCGCGCGTGCGTCTCAGCGGCCGCGACTGCTTCGGCCAGATCACCGACCTGCGGCTTCCGATCACGGAGGGCGTGCTTGTGGAGGCGAAGCTGCACATCCACTTCACGGGCCGCCGGGACGGGCGCGCGACCGTCTCGGTGCGGGTGCCCGGGCGCATCCACTGCCACCAGCCGGAGCACCGCGAGTGGGTGAACCGCTACCTCGAGCGCGTCGGTATCCGGCTCCGCGCCGCCCAGCCGAGCCCGATGCAGGATGTCTGGGGCCTCGTCGATTTCGTCTATCCCGCACCGACATGGCGCCAGGCGCACCCCCGGCGGTACGAGGAGTTCATCCAGCGGAGGGTGCTCGTGCCGCGGGCGCTGGTCGGTGCGGCGGGCGCGGACGGCGGCGTGCCCGCGCCGCTGCGCCGGGAGCTCATCGACGGCGGCGAGCACATCGTCGCCGTGGGCGACGACCCGGGGACCCCGTCCCGGGTCGTGGCGGTCGCGCCGGGCGGCCTCGCGCTCGACCGCGGCGCCCTCGCCCGCATGATGGCAGAGGCACTGGGGTTCCGGGGCGATCGCGAGGAGACGCTGATGCGCGGCTGCTTCGACCTCGGAACGATCGACCTGGGCGCCGCGACGGTTCGGGGCTTCGTGCTACTCGCGGGTGCGACGTTCGCAGCGGCAGAGCTCGACGGCCTGATCCAGCAGTGCTGCGGCGAGGGAGAGCGCCCGGTGCTGTTGCTGCCGGAGGGCCGCGACGTCGAGACCGGTCTCCCCACCGCGCAGGGGAACCTGCTCGACGTACAGCGGTGCGAGTGGCTGCCGGCGATCGTGGATGCGCTGCGGCTCGGGGCCTCGGTGCCCGCGATCTTCCGCGCCCGTCAGGAGCACGTGCTGGTGCTCGACGTCGGCCGGGAGAAGTTCTGGGCGCTCGGCCAACCGATCGAGCTTCCGGAGCGCGAGTGGAACTTCGTGCTGACCGTGCTGCGGGCGAAGCGCGACAGCGTTGCGGTGGGCACGAAGACGCTGAAGGAGCGCATCAGCCGCCGGGCGAAGGGGCCCGATGACAGCAACGCGCGCAAGGCCAAGAGCGCGGTCCGCGAGCGGATCCAAGAGGCGCTCGGGGAGCGGGCGGCTGAACTCCCCGAGGACCTGTTCCCGCTGATCCAGCAGGGCGGCGGCTACGACGTCGCCGTGTGCTTCCTCCTTCAGGAGCCCATTACGCCGGGCGTCCGCCGCCCGTGACATTCCGGGCGCCCGCGGGGACGGCTCTCGTCACGACGGCGGGACAGACAGGGCGCCCGTCGGCCCCAACAATGGGTCTCGCGACAACGAGCTGACGGGTTGGGCCCGAGCCTGAGTCGTAGGAGAACACCATGCAGAACGACCACCAGAAGCCGGACCCGCGGATCCACCTGATCGTCCAGACCCTCTCCGGCACGTTCGAGGACGACTTCAACATCCACCAGACGCTCGATCACGTCGTCCAGCGGACGTTCACGAAGCTGCACATCACGCCCGCGCCGGGCGAGGTGTGGGAGCTGCGCCTGGGCGACCAGGTGCTGGACCCGAAGCTGACCATCGCGCAGGCGGGCGTGCCCGACGGGGCGAAGCTCAAGCTCGCGCCGCGCGAGAGCGGCGGGGGGGCCTGAGCCGTGGACCCCCAGGTCAGCGAGGCCAAGTTCGCACGCGCCGCGAAGGCGCTCACCGACGAAGCGAGCGCCTTCGCCGCCGCGCACGGCTGGGAGGTCGTCGAGGCCCGGTACCCGCACATGCACCTCGTGCTCACGCACCCGGGGTCGCGGCGTCGGGTCGGCTTCCACTTCGACTTCACCGCGTGGGATGCTCTCCCGCCGTCGCTCGGCCTGTTTGACCCGGCGACCGGCGCCGCGCTGCCCTGGGAGCGCTGGCCGCAGGGCGGGTGGTCGGCGGGCAACCCGCACCCCTCGACGGGGCGCCCGTTCCTGTGCCTGCCCGGCATTCGGGAGTACCACACCCACCCGAGCCACCTGAACGACGCCTGGGAGGGGCTGCGCGGCCGCGACAGCTACGGGGTGCTCTACATCGTGCAGCGGGTCCAGCAGCGCTTCGAGGTGACCAATGGCTGACGGGTTCCGCGCGGTGCCGCCGACCCTGGCTCGCTACCGCGTCCCCCGCGCGCTACTTCGCGCCACCGCGCAGACGCTCCGCGACCTGAGCCGCGACGCGATCGAGGCGGTGGTTCTCTGGCAGGGCCACGTGGTCTCGGAGGTCGTCGCCGAGGCGACCGAGCTGGTGGTACCCGAGCAGCGCGCCGGGCGGCTCCACTTCGACGTGCCGCTTGACGAACGGCTGCGGCTCGTCGAGCGCGTCGCCGCCCGCGGCGAATTCATCCTGGTCCAGGTCCACACGCACCCCGCGGAGGCCTTCCACTCGGCGGCCGATGATCGGCTGGCGATCCCGCGGCACCTCGGGGCGCTCTCGATCGTCGTGCCGTACTTCGCCCGCGACTGGGACGGCGACCTGCGCGCGACCTCGGTGCACCGCCACGCGGGCGCGGGCGTCTGGGAGGAGCTCCCGCGCGGCGCCGTCGAGACGCTCTTCGAGGTGACGCCGTGAGGTACGGGCTCGAGAACGAGCGCTTCGCCGCCCGCGTAGGGGTGCTGCCCGAGGTCTTCGCTTCGCCCGTCGTGACCGTCGAGCTCCCGCCGGGCCAGGAGCAGCGCCCGGACGCCGTGGCGGCGTGGCTGCTCGCCGCGAACCTCGTGGTCCGAATGTTTCGCCGCGTGCAGCTCGTGGCGCCCGACGCGGCGCTGGGGCCGAACCCCTGGGGCCTGACCTCGCTCCACGAGGCGGTGCCGATTCTCCAGCAGCTCTGCGAGGGGAACGTCGCGCTCGGCGCGCCCGCGCGCACGGACATCGCCCTGGGCGTCGGAGCGCCGCCGGGGACCGGCGCGTCGCGGACGACGTTCGTGGGCTTCGACGGGTGGAGCGTGACCCTCGACGCCGCGCCCTCGGGGGCGCGCCCCGGGCTCCTCGCGGCCCTCGCGGCGGCCTGCCACGGCGCGTCCCAGGTGTTCCTCCACGCCGCCGCCGCGGCGGGCGCCGCGCGCGGGCCGGTCGCGCCGTTTCGCGTCGGCCTGCTGGGCATGGCGCCGACGATGGCGCCGCCGACCGAGGTGGACCTCGGCGAGACGCACCTGGTGGGGGCCGGCGCGGTGGGCTGCGCCTTCGTCTACGCGCTGGGCCACGTCCCGCGCCTCGCGGGGCGGCTCCACGTCATCGACGGCGACCACATCGATCTCCTGAACCTCAACCGCTACGTGCTGATGCGCCGCTCCGATATCGGTGCCTTGAAGCCTGACGTCGCGAAGCAGGCGCTCGCGAGTCGCGGCGCCGTCGTCACGCCGTTCAACGACAACTTCGCTGCCTTCGCCGCTCAGCACGGCCACCACGTCGAGTTGCTGCTCTGCCCCATCGACAGCGAGGCCGGGCGGCGCGCGCTCGCGAAGAGCCTCCCGCGGATCGCGCTCAACGCCGCGACCAGCGACAGCCTCGTGACCGTCTCCCGCCACGGCTTCGCCGACGGCCGCGCGTGCCTCCACTGCCTCTACCTTCCGCGCCCGGGGTCCGCGTCGCCGGAGGAGCGCCTCGCCGCGGACCTCGGGCTCGACGTCGGCCTCGTCGAGGAGCACCTCGTCGCGAACCGGCCCGTGGAGGCGTGGCTGGTGCGGAGGGTCGAGCAACACCGGGGCGTGCCGCCGGGCGCCTTCGAGAGCTGGGTCGGGCAGCACATCCAGTCCTTCCACCAGCGCGCCGTCTGCGGGGCGGTGGCGATCAACGCGCCGGGGAGTGGCGATGTCGTCACCCCGCTCGCGTTCGTGTCCGCGGCGGCGGGCGTCCTGCTCGCCGCGCGGTTCGTCCTCGAGCGCGCCGGCGCGTGCGCCGCGACGGCGACGAACTACACGCGGTTGGACCTGCTGGGCTCACCGACCGACGCCTTCCACGAGGTGCGCGGCCAGGACATCACGGGTCGGTGCATCTGCCGCGACTCCGAGTACGTCGGGGTCTACCACGCCAAGTACCCGTCCGCGGCGTGAGCACGCGCGGGCGGGAGGAGCCGGGCACCGATCACATGCTTCGGGAGGAACGGAGAGAGAACATCGAGCCACGCAAGAGGCGGTGGTCGGTCCTGGATCCCTGGGAAGCGCGGCGCTCGTGGGCGTCGTCGCCACGGCGCTGCCGACCGAGGCTTCTCGAATTCGACGACCACCCCGTCAGGAACACGAATTCGCGTGTCACGCTGGGTGAACACGTCGGTCATCACCACCGTCACGGAGTACTCGCCATGCAATGCCGGAGCTGTGGGCACGTCTACGAACAGGTCATCGGGAAGGTCGTGGGGGCCATCGCCGTCCCCCTCCTCGCTCTTCTCCTCGGGAAGAAGGCCCTCCGCGGTCAGGGGGTTCAGCAGGCGGTCGCGGCGGGCGGGGTGCTGGTCGGCGGGGCTATCGGGCACGCGATCGACTGCGGCCTCGCGTGCCCGCGCTGCGGCGCCGCGTCGTAGCGCGACCAGGGGGAGGACGTGGAGCTCGTCGTCACCGTCGTCCGCACCGTCATGCCGCTCTATCCCCCGGAATTCCAGGGGTTGATCGAGCGCGCCCTGCCCGCCATCGTCCTCGATGCGATGGGCCTCGCGGTGGAGGTGTCACGCGCGGAGATGAGCGGCATCCCGTACGCGGAGGCCGTCACGCAGATCACCTTCCCGCAGATGGCCCGGCTCCACTACGGCCTTGAGGACTGGCTCCAACGCCGCGTCCCAACACCGTTGCTCGACGCGGTGAAGGCGGTCGTGCGGCGCGCCGTGGAGGGCGACTTCGACCCGGTCCGCAGCGAGTGCTTCGCCCGTGCCGCCCGGCGCGGTGACGCGGAGGGCGCGCTCCTGCGCTTCGTCCTCTACGAGGCCGTGCGCTTCAACCTGCTCGTCGGAACCTGGGACCAGCCGGTGTTTGCCGCCGTCGGAACCTTGCGTCGCATCGACGAGTACGCGCAGGGCGTCGTCGACGATATGGTTGAGCTTCCGCTTGCCGAGCTGCCCGATGTTCGCCCGCTCGATGTTCTCGTGAGGGAGGTCATGCTCTGCGCCATCGCCGACGTGCATGAAGCGGAGGCTGCGGCTCGGGCCGATGACCCCGCGCACCTCGGCGCGCTCGAGCGCGTGATCGGAGTCGTACGCGCCCTCGACGCGAAGGATGCAGCCGTCATGCGGCCGTCGTCATTCGAGAACGACATGGGCTCGCAACAGATCACCGATCGCTACCCCGAACACTTCCCCTCGGTGAACGCCGTCGATCAGCGCCGTAGCCGACTCCGGCGGGCGATCGAGAAGGGTCGTCCGCCGATCAACAAGGATGGAGATCGGCTGATTGATCTCCTCCTCGCGGCCGCGGAGGAGATGCCTGAAAGATGATCGCTGACCAGAACCAACGCACCTGGATGGCAGTCCAGCGCCACCTCCAAGCGAACGGCCTCCCCTCGGTAGTCATCCCTCGGGGCCGGGGCTTTCCCCACCCCCGCGAGGCGGGCGCGCGCCTGACATCGACGTGGCCGGTGGGCCAGATCGCCGACTACACCTTCGAAGGTGTGCCCGGAGAGCCGGTCCTCGCCGTGCGCGAGTTCGCGGACCGCTGGGAGGCGTTCGTCGACGTCGCACCATCCGTAAACCTCGCGGCACCCGCGGGGGAGCAGACCCAGGCCGTGGCGACGGTGCTCGGGGCAGCTCTCCTCGGGGGCGCGCTCGGCGCCGCCGTCAGCAACCGCCGGGAGGGCGCGCTCATCGGCGCTGGGATCGCGGTGCTGCTCGTAGCGGCGCTTCACGACACGGGAGAGACCAAGAACTACGCAGTGAAAGGAACGAGTCCGATGCCCTGTTTCAAGGGTTGCTTGAACCGCAATGTCCAGCGCCATCCACGGCGCCTCCTCTTCACGGGCCGCGGGTTGGCCGGGGGACCCGAGCTGAAGTCGGCGACGCCTGTCTTCGGGCCCGCGGACATGGTCGCCGAGTACCGCGAGATGGTCGGGCTGACGAATCTGAGGTCCGCCCCCGCCCTCGAGTTTTACGATGACCTGCACGGCGTCGGCGGGATCTTCAGCGCGGCCGACTGGACGATCCTCGTCGGCGTTCGCGACATGGATCAGATCGCGGGCGCGGTGCTCGGCCGATGGTCGGCCCAGGTGGCGGCGATCTACACCCAGAGCTACGGCTCGATCCCGAGCGCGCAGACGCTTCCGGTATACGCGCGCGAGGTCGCAACCCGTCGGTGCATCGCGCATGAGCTCGGGCACGCCTTGATCTACAGCGGAGCCCGTAACCCGTACGCGCCCGATGACGAGGCAGGCGCCGACTACTGGGCGGGGCGTCTCGATGCTGCTCGCGGCAGGAGCCTCGAACTCGGCGAGATGTTTTTCTGGACGATCGGATGCACCAGCAGTTCGTGCGACCATCCCAGCCCCGACGTTCGCGCCGCCGCGTACCGTGCGGGGTACGAGAGTCAGCTGGCGGGGAGGTAGACAGCAGATAGGAGCCGACTCATCTGCGGCGCGATGTAGCCCCGTTCGAGTTTCGCAGCACGTCCGACAACCTCAGCGTGGATGTCGGCGCGTTCCTCTCCGAGCACGATCGGTTCCCACCCCCGGAAGCGGCCGATCGGGTTGGAGCCCTTGTTTTCTCGGAGCGAGCGTCCTCTCGGGTTCCCACCACCTTTCCCACCACTTGGTCCTCCGCTCGGGTCCATCCGACTGTGGACAATTGGTATTGACGCCCCCCGTCAGTACTGGTTCAATGGTCTCATAAGTCACCTAGCCTCTCTCTATATCGACTCAACACCAGCCACTCCCTCGATGATCCCGCTCTCCATGTGGGCGGAGCTACATGGGATCTCTCCGAAGGCAGCCTCAACTCTCGTTCGTCGTGGAAAGATTCCGGGCGCAGAGCGCCGGCGAATCACCACCGAATGGTGGTACGTGCCGGCGAACGCACCCCCAGACCTTTCCGACTGGCGCACGAAGGAGGCGCGAACGCGTAGGGGACCGAGCAGCCGCTCGGCATGATCTTCCCCGCGCTATGCCCGATCTTCTCGCGGCCCTCCGGGCCCATCTCGCGGGCGACCACCGCGCGCCCCGCATCATTCTCTTCGGACTTCTTCTCGCCCTCGGGCTCCAGAGACGCCGGCGCTCAAGAGGAACTCAACACTAATGCTCTCCTCATATGTCTTCGACAATCGAACGGATCACGCATCATCCCCAGGACACCGACGCATGGGTCTGCCTCTGCGGCAACACACCGCGCGGGGCGGGGTTCTTCCCCTGCGATGTCAATGGTGACCAGATGGAACCCGTCATAGAATCAGACTGGAACGGTCTCTATGTATGTGACGTATGCGGAAGAATCATTCACTGGGAAACGCTGGAAGTGGTTGGAATGGTTCTTCATTCAAAGCCACTGCCCGACGATACCGAATAAGCCGTCCAGATCCCTGACTATACTCATTGTCCGTCCTGTCGCTCGCAAAGCCCATGAGCTCAGTGAGCGGCAGGACACCAGTCACCCTATGCCACTACATCTTCTTCCTCATCCCTGTGCGGGAAGCTCCAAGCAAACACAAAGGATTCCGTACTCCATGACTCACCGCCAAGATCAGCCATGTCCTTTGACGAATGATCACGAGCTCCTTGGACTTGTCACGACCTGCTGCACCTTCCCCGGGTACAGAGCCGTGCGCGAGCTTCGGGCGCTCGGGAAGCATCGTCTCGCTGCAAAGATGTTCACGCGTGAAAACATGACTCCTAGCGACGCCTGCGCATTCGCTCGCGAACTGGAAGCCGCGATTGGAGAGTTGAAAGCGAAGTACACTGACCCATTCACGTGGCCTCGCGGTTCCCGGTGGGACCCGGTATGGCACGCGGAGCGCAGGGAGTGGGAGTGTCACGAATACATGGCCTTCCGGCTCATGGGCCGCTCGGGGTGAAGCGGCCTTGTCGGCGCGACTGGGGTGCCTATGAAGTGGGCGCCATGCTGTTCCCGATCGACGACCTGCTGGACGAGGCGGCGTGCTACCGGCTGCTGCTCTCGGCCCTCCATCCCGAAGGCTTGCGCTGCCCGAAGGGGCACGCGCTGCCGCCCGATCAGGCGCCGCACGACCGCCACCGGGAGCCCATCGTGGACTACCGCTGCAGGACCTGCGGCAAGGTCTTCAACCTCTTCACGGGCACCCCGCTCGAACGCACGCGGCATCCCCCGTCCCGGCTCGTGATGATCCTGCGCGGCTTCTGCCAGGGCGTTCCCACACTTCACCTGGCGGAGGAGCTCGGGGTCAGTCGACGCCATTTGCTGCCGCTCCGGCATCGCGTTCAGGGCCTCGCCCTGGAACGCTTTTCCCCCCTCGCCGCTGCCCGATCGCGTCGTCGAGGCCGACGAGCTGTACCAAAACGCCGGTGAGAAGGGGCGACGCCATCCCGACCCTGAGGATCCCCCACGGCGGCGAGGGAACCGGTTCAACGGTCATGGGACCTTCGACAACGATCGGCCGCCGGTACTCGGCGTGATCGGCCGCGAGTCCGGGCAGGTGTTCCTGCGCCAGACCTACCGGAGCACGCAGAAGGCGATCGAGCCTGTGGTGCTGCGCGTGACCCGCGAGGGGACCGAGGTGCACACCGACGAGTGGCACGCCTACGACGGGCTCGACGATCGCGGTCGCACCCGCCACTCGGTCAACCACAACCGCCACGAGTGGGCCCGCGACGACGACGGCGACGGCATCCGCGAGGTCCACTGCAACACCATCGAGGGGCACTGGCTCGGCTTGCGCAACTTCCTCCGCCCCTTCCGCGGCGTGAGCAAGTGGTGCCTCGACCTCTACGTCGCGTTCTACCAGTGCCTCCACAACTTCCGGCGTGACTTCCTCGGGTTCCTCCAGCGCCTCTTCGGCGCCTTCACCCCCAACGGCCCATGAGCCGGCCTTCCATGATGCGCTCGGCCTCCTGGAGAGCACGGCCCGCTGGTATGACTACATCGGAACGCACGGCTTCCAGATAGAAGCGTGGTGGTAGTCGGCCGAAGTTCGACGAACAGATGAATCGGCACGGACTGCGCTGGGCACGGTACGTGGGGCTGCGCCGGGTACGTGCGCAGGTGCTCTGGACTTCAGCGACGGCCTCGGCGTGACCCTCTCTCGGCGGAGTTCGTGACCCACCGCGGGTTGCGGCGTGGAGCCGCCCCCGAGGGCGGCGGCGGAATCGTGACCCCCGGGTTGACCCACCGCCGCACCGCGAGGGTCACCCCCGCGAGGCGACGCCGGGTCGGGGGTCTTCGCTCGGTCGATGTTCCTGGTGGCGTTGTCGGAGTCGAGGAGCGTGCCGCGGCTACGCGCCGGCGAGCTCTTCGTCGTCACGCACCGGGGCGGCCCCGGCGGCGCGGGCGCGCTCGTGGGCCACGTGCTGCCGGTAGCTCGGGCCGTCGATGTCCACGCGCACCGCGCGCATCGCCAGACGGTCCAAGATCGCCGCCACCGTCGGGTCGCCGAGGTAGAGGGGCAGCTACATCGGCCTCCGCCTTCACCCGGACAGTGCGCCGAGGAGCGCGGTGACGAGGTCTAGCGCCCCGACCGAGTCCCCCCGTTCGATCGCCGCCCCGACCGCGAGGACATACCGCTGGAGCCCCTCGATGAACGCCCCGTCCCCGACCTCCCGCACCCCCTGGAGGTGGGCGTGAAGTGCCTCCACCCCCACCTCCCCGTTTGCTACGCCCGTAGCAGAACCCGTCGCAGAACTGGCGTCAGGTGACGCCATCTGTCCTTCGCCACTTTGCGAATTCCCCTGTTTTGCAGCAGATGGCGACATCTCGCGACTCTGTCCGGGCTCTTCAAATCCTCTCGCCCCGACTATTTTCTCCAAGAGTTTCCGCTGGTTGGCGAATTCGTCTCCAAGGCGGAGCGTAAGTTCGGCGAGGTCTCGGGCCGGGCGGTAGGCACGGAGCTAGCGACCTGCCTTCGGGTCCGGTCGTGCCCGCCGTCGCCACCTCTCCCCTCCCCCCGAAGACTATGGCGCCATAGTCTTTGGCCGACCCCCCGGGAACCTGGGCGACCAGGGACGCGGGATCCGGTGACGGGCGCGCTGGCTGCGACCTCGGCGACTGGCGGCAAGGCGCGGGCACTGCTCTCGGTCGGCGTGCCGCTGGGACCGTGCCCCACGAAGGGCTCCACATTGGTTGTGTCGGAGATCGAGAACCTCCGGCGGCCACCCCAGCGCGGAAGGAGGTGCCGACGGGCCAATCCTGAACGACTTGAGGCGGCAACTATCTTGAACACCCACCGCTGTCGTAGGCGTGGGCCGCCGTGGCGACCAGCAGGGGGCTCGCGAGCGCAACCAGGACGTGCCGCTCAGGGATGTGCACGGTGGATGGACCCAGAAGCTCCGCCGGAGGTCGGCCCCAGGGCAAGCTTCGCGCGTCGCGGCGCAAGACCTTCGTCATGTCGGCGGCACCGTCGCCGCGGTCAGAGCGAGCTGCTCTCGATGTTGGTCATGCGGCTGTAGAGGATCACCTCGTTGACCTCCAGGTCGTTGATCACCCGGAGGCACGCGGCAATGCCAGGGCCGACGGCTTCGCTCGCGACCTCCCCGTACTCGACCTCCATCACGATGTTGTCGGCCCGCTCGTCGTTGGCGGAGCCCTTCGGGTCGCGCCAGCTCCCGCGCACCTCCAGCTCGCTCACCGCCATCATGAAGTCCATCACGTATCGCTTGGCGCGCGGAATCGTCACCGCCAGCAGCTCGCGCTCGACCCGCGGGAGGTTCACGCCCAGCGCGGGGCCGCCGAAGAGCAGGGCGTAGAGCAGGTCCTTGGCGTCGCGCAGCAGGAGGTTCCCTGCGTCGCTGCGCTGCGCTGAGGTGATGAGCGCTCCCCCCTTGGGCGGGGCTCCGCGGAGGGTCCCGTCGGCCTCGAAGCGGGCGCGATCCAGTGCGCCGAAGCGCTCGACCTGGAGGTGCAACCAGCGCTCGTCGGGCCGCGAGGCGCGCACCCGCTCCGCGCGGGCCTCGCGGTCCGGGGCGGTCTCCGCGAGGTACGCCGCCTCGCTGCGCGCGAGCTGGGCGTCGCGCTCGATCCGAAGGATGTCGGCGAGCGTGGCGCCCGCGAGCGTCAGTCGGATGACCTCATCGACCAACCAGGGGCGGTCGCGCTGCTCCAGGCTCTGGCGGAGCTCGGCGGTGACAGACGCTGTGAGTTCGCGGACCAGGTCGGGGACGGGCTTCATGCTGCGGGTCGTGCGAGCACCGACCGTGATCACCATGACGCCCATCAAGTCGACCGACCGCGCGCCTCGACGTCACCCTCCGCGCGGACTGCGTCTGCACCGGGAGCTGATCATTGCGGCTCCCGATGCACCAACTCACCGATTGGAGAGCAGAATGACCGTACCCGTTGCGTCTTCACCATGCATTGGGCGTCGAGCCGGTGGTGTATCGCCCGTGACCGCTGCGACAGGCCGCGACCCTTGTCGGCCGTTCGGGAGGACGCGGCCTGGCGCAGCGGCTACGAACTACGCTGCCTTCCCTGCCTGTGCGACCGCCCTGCGTACCCACGCCAGGTCCTGCGCCTCCGTGGGCGCGCCGGGGCGCGACGGGGTCTCCATGGCATATGCCACGAGGAAGCGCAGGCCCCAGTTCGCCGCGAGGCCGAGCGCGAGCTGGCGATTGTGGTGGTCGAGGATCGTCGGCCGATCGGTGACGCCCGCATTTACGAGGGCCTCGTCGAGGTGTTGCTTGAAGATCGACGCCGGCGTGCCGACGGGCCAGGCGCTGGCCTCGCCGACCTCGCGCAGTTGGCCCTCGAGCCGGTGCACGTTCTTGATCGCGGAGAGCCACTCCCGCTCCCCCGGCGCCAGGTCGAGGCGCCTGCACGCGGCCGCGAGCACGAAGCAGAGCGGCGTGTAGAGCGCACCGCCGCGGTCGAGTTCGCCGTGCACGATGGCCTTGGCGTTTCTCGTCAGCACGCTGAGTACCGCAGCCTGCCTGTGGGGCTCGCGCGTCGCGACGGCGAACACGGTGCGGTCGCAGAGGCTGAGCACGCCGTTGAACCAGTCCCGCAACTCCACGGCAGCGCGTTCCTCGGCGTCCATTGCGCTCACCCCTCCACGTCGAGGCACTGCGCGATCGAACGCAGGCCGTTGAAGTACTCGTCTCCGAGGAGAGCCGTCGGAGGCTCAACCGCGCGCGTAGCCCCGGGCGCCGATGCCCCTGGCGCGGGTACCAGCGACAGCTCGGCGAGACCGCGCTCGACCAGCATGGCCGCGAGCTGGGACGGGCTCACGGACCGCCCCTCCTGGCTCAGGGTACCGGCGAGCTGCTCCAGGTCCTCCCAGCGCGCAGGCTGAAAGCGCACGATGCGCGACATCGTCCAGTCCGGGTCCGTGGGGCGACCGCCCGAAGACCTGAGCCGGCGTTCGACCTCTGCGCGAAGGGCGAGCAGGTCGAGCGGTCCACGGCTCGGCGTACCGCGCACGGGCACCACCCGTGAAGATCCGAGGGCCGCGCTCACACGGGCGGGATCGAGTCGCATTCCTTCGGTCGTCTTCACTTCGCCCTCTCTCCCTCGGTCGCGTCGTACGAGGTGATGCCGTGGTACGCGCCGTCGATGATGACGCCCACCTCACCCTGGTGCGCCTCGCGCCCGAGGCGATGGAGGAAACGCCGCAGTGCGGCGAAAGCCTCGTCCGTGACGTCCACCTCGGCCGCGTAGGTCGTGACGAGCACCGTGTCGTCGAAGACGAGCGCACCGCCTGCTGCGTCGTCGCGCCAGACGCCGCGGCCCGGAGGAAACGCCGTCGCACCTCGGAAGAGCGTCCCGAAGACACTCAACGCCGCGTCGCGCCAATACTCCTGGTCGATCGCCTGACTCGCCCGGTCCACGCTCGGGATGAAGAGCGTGAACTGGACAGTTCCTGCAGCGGGACCAGCGCCAAGCTGTTCGCCGACGGAGACCACGATCGGAGCATGGCATTTC
Organism: Deltaproteobacteria bacterium; assembly: GCA_016218725.1. GTDB lineage: Bacteria > Myxococcota_A > Polyangia > Polyangiales > JACRDB01. The sequence continues at coordinate 111,350 of JACRDB010000085.1, read as the reverse complement.
TATATCGAAAGTCAATCACCTTGGCCCAGCAGGTGGTGTGTATCATCGCGGAGCCCGCGGCGAGCAGGGCTGGTCCATCGATGGCATCCCCATTATACTGCGGGACTTCGGGGACCCTCCAGAGTACGCGATCCCCGCCGTCCGGCGCTGCACCATGAAGCCCCACCCTCGCCGAACCATGCGCGGCGCGCTCGCCGTCATCGTTCTGGTGACCGGGTGTACCACCCCCCCAGCGGTCCCCGGTGATGCAGGCGACGTCGGCGCGACCATGGACGGCCAGGCCCTGGCTCCGCTCGACGGCGCCTCGGAGGCGGTGGTCGCGGACGAGGGCGCCGAGGAGCCCCTTGACGCGACGCGCCCTCCCGACGCCGCGCCCCCGCTGCGCGTGCTCTTCGTCGGCAACAGCTTTACGTACGTCAACGACCTGCCCGCGGTCGTTCGCGCGCTGGGGGCCGCCACGGCGGGCGCCGCCGTCGAGGTCGATTCCGTCGTCCGCGGCGGCGCATTCCTCACGAATCACTTGCTGACCACCGGCGCGCGCGACCGGATCGCGGGCGGCGGGTTCGGCGCCGTGGTGCTCCAGGGCCAGAGCGCGGAGACGCTGACGGATCCCTCCAGCTTCGCCGTCGCCGCCGGACAGCTCGCGGGCGCCGCGCGGGACGGTGGCGCACGGACGGTGTGGTTCGCGACCTGGGCGCTCCGCTGGCCGGCCCTGGACCGCGTCGCCGTGGTGACCCGTGACATCGAGCGGGCCTACCAGGACGCGGCCCGCGCGAACGGGGGCGTCGTCGCCCGCGTCGGGGCGGCCTGGCACCTCGCCCTGACCGAGCAGCCGGGCGTCGCGCTCCACGCGGACGACGGCAGCCACCCGAGCCCCGCGGGCACGCTGCTCGCCGCGTGTGTGCTGCTCCAGGCGCTCACGGGCCAGACGCCGCGGGTGCCCGACCCTCCCCCGCTGGGGCTCTCGCGAGCCACGGCGAGCGCGCTGTGTGCGCTGGCGCCGCGCGTCCTTTGCAACGAGGGGATGGGCCTCTGCGACGGCGGCTGCGTCGACCTCGCCTCGGACCCCAACCGCTGCGGCGCATGCGACGCAGTGTGCCCCGGCGTGGAGCCCTGCCAGCGCGGCCGCTGCGGCTGCGCCGCGGGGCTCACACCCTGCGCGCGGACGGCGTGCGTCAATGCGCTCGCAGACACCGCGAACTGTGGCGCCTGTGGGACGCGGTGCCCGACCGGCGGGGTGTGCCAGAGCGGCCGTTGCCGCTGCCCCGACGCCGCGCCGTACAGCGAGAGGGACCCCGCCCTGCGCGGCGCCCTGGGGCCAGCGTGCCTCACACCCGGCGAGGGAGCCATCTCCGAGTGCACCGCGGCGGTCCATCGGTATTGCCGGGCGCTCGATTGCTTCTCCAGCGGCTTCGGGCCGACCCCCGTGCCTGGCTTCGCGTACTCGGCCGTGTGCGTCGCGGGCGACGTGCGCACCATTAGCTACACCTCGCTGCGGGCGCTGGTCCCGGCCTGCGACGGGCGCGCAGAGCGGATCGGGCCGAGCTGCAACACCGCGATCAGCCGCTACTGCGCGTCCACCGGCGCCGTGAGCGGCTTCGGCCCCGTGGCCAGCGCGGGCGACGAGGTGACCGTCACCTGCCTGCCGCGCGCGGTGATCGTGCGCACCACCTTCGAGGCGCTCCGGTGCGGCCCGGCGATGGCGGGCCTGGGGTGTAGCCAGGCGATCTCGTTCCTGTGCAACGCGATGGGTCACGTGAGCGGGTTTGGCCCCGTCGAGACCGCGGGGTCCAGCGTGGACGTGGTCTGTGTGGACCCCTGAGCGCTCCCGATCGCATCCGCGGTCACTGCCGCCCCGAGCAGCGCTTCGCCTCGCGCTCTCCGAAGCTGCTCGGGGCAGCCGCGGTCTCGCTCCCTTCCTTGCGCGGTGACGCCGCTCCTGGCGCTCGACGCGGTATGCTCCGCCCTGGATGCCCCGCCATTTCAACACCGCCGGTCCGTGTGTCCCCGAGGACCACTACATGCTGCCGCCCGAGCGGCGGCTCCCTGGAGTGCGCGAAGTCATCGCGCAGAAGTCGTACTTTGTCCTACATGCGCCCAGACAGGTTGGGAAGACGACGTCGCTGATGACCCTCGCCTCTGCGCTCACCGCAGAGGGGCGCTTCGCCGCGGTGCTGGTGTCCATGGAGACGGGCGCGGCCTTCTCGGACGACGTGGGCGCTGCCGAGGACGCGATTCTCGACGACTGGCGACGGCGAGCGCGCCGGTGGCTCCCTCCGGAGCTTCAGCCGCCGCCGTGGCCCTCCGCGTCGGCCGGGTCACGTATCGGCGCGGCCCTGGAGGCGTGGTCCGTCGCATGCCCTCGGCCCCTGGTGATCTTCCTTGACGAGATTGACGCCCTGCGGGACGCCGCGCTCCTCTCGGTGCTGCGGCAACTGCGCGCCGGGCACCCCAACCGTCCGAAGGGCTTCCCGTGGTCCCTGGCGCTGGTCGGCCTGCGGGATGTTCGTGACTACAAGGTCGCCTCCGGCGGGAGCGAGCAACTGCACACGGCCTCGCCCTTCAACATCAAGGTGGAGTCGCTCACGATGCGAAATTTCACCGAGACCGAGGTGGCCGAGCTCTACGCCCAGCACACTGCCGAGACGGGCCAGCGCTTCACGCCCGAGGCAATCGACAGCGCCTTTGAGCTCACGCAGGGGCAGCCCTGGTTGGTCAACGCCCTGGCCCGCCAGCTCGTCCAGGTGGTAGTCCCCGACCGGAGAGAGCCCATCCAGAACACCCATGTCGACCAGGCGCAGAACCTCCTCGTGGAGCGGCAGGACACGCACCTGGACAGCCTGGCCGAGCGCTTGCGCGACCCGCGGGTGCGGGCGGTGATCGAGCCGATGATCCTGGGCGAGAACCTCTCGCCCCTGGCCCCCGACGACCTGCGTTTCGTGCTCGATCTCGGGCTCTTGCGCCAGACCGCGGAGGGCGCCGTCGAGGTGGCGAACCCGATGTACCGCGAGATCATCGCGCGCCAGCTCACGGTGACGGTGCGCGCCTCGCTTCCGAAGATCGCGCCGTCCTGGCTCGACGCCGAGGGGCGCATCGCCTTCGACAGGCTCCTGGATGCCTTCGTAGAGTTCTGGCTTCGGCACGGGGAGGCGCTCCTCGGGAGCTCACCGTACAACGAGGCCGCGCCGCACCTGGTGCTCATGGCCTTCCTGCAGCGGGTGGTGAACGGGGGCGGGCGCATCGAGCGCGAGTACGCCATCGGCGCGAAGCGCCTGGACCTGTGCGTCGAGTACCGCGGGGAGAGGCTCGGCGTGGAGGTCAAGACCTGGCGCGACTCGGACAAGGCCAGGGACCCGACCCTCGAGGGGCTCTCGCAGCTCGATGGCTACCTCGCGCGCGTCGGTGCAGGTCGTGGCTGGCTCGTGCTCTTCGACCAGCGGACCAGGGCCGCACCGCTCCCCGAGCGATGGAAGCGCGAGCGCGTCACGACCGGGGGAGGGCGGCTGGTGGAGGTCCTTCGATTGTGAGCACTCCTCCCCTCCCCCACGTGTGCCTCCGCCCGTCACGATCTTAGCAAAAAAACAGACAATGGAGGTCGTGTTTTCGGACACGAATGCTGTTCTAGGACGGCTGGCTGCGAGAAATGCGCCCTGGACTCTTTGGGACAGGGTGTCCCAAATTCGTTGACAGACGCACGCGATGCGCGCTTTGGTGCCCGTTCGTTTTCCGGTCTCCCGCGCCAGGAAGGTATGGTCGTCGAGGGGAGGGCACGGCTGGAGGACACGGGATGGGGCTCTATGACACGAAGGTTATTGCCGGCGATGCAGGGGGTGGGGCGGGTGGTCCTTGTGGGGGTGCTCGGAGGTTGTGGCACCGAGGCGCCAGCGATGGACGCCGGAGCGCAAACAGACGCGCAGGCGCCGCTCCCGCCGATGCCGACGGGCCTTCGGCAGCCGCCCAGGCCCTGGGCGGACCTGTCCTACGAGGAGCGTGACACCTACATGACGGAGGTCGTCAACCCGACGATGCGGCAGCTCTTCCAGGCCTACGACCGCCAGGCCTTCAGCGGCTTCGATTGCGCCACCTGCCACGGCGTCGACGGCAGGCCCTCGCGGAATCGCATGCCCTCCCCGGAGCTGCCGCCGATCTGGTACTCGCCGACGGAGCGGGAGCACCAGACCCGGATCTATCCGCGGATGTCGGCCTTCATGAATGAGCGCGTGACGCCCGCCATGACGCAGCTCCTTGGCATGCAGCCCTTCAACCCGATGACCCGCATGGGCTTCGCCTGCGGGAGGTGCCACACCACGGCGATGTCGCGCCCGGCGACCGACGGGGGCATGGGGTCGGATGGCGGGGGGAGCGACGCGTCGCGGCCCTCCGACGGCGCGAGCACCTCGGGCGGCGCGGGGCGCTCGGACGCCACGCCTCCGACGGACGCCGAGGGCGCCTCGGATGCGAGCGCCTCGGACTGAGACTCCACGGCTCGCGATGCGTGCGGCGCCCGAGGATGTACCGGGTGCCGTGTCCCTCGGGTGACGGTCACGTACAGCACGAGGGGGCGCCCACCGAGCGCCCCGCGGACGCGGAAGCGGTAACGGCTCAAGTTGGGGCTCACCCCCGCGGGGTCGAAGTGCACGGTCACGGTGTCGTGGTACCCCGAGGGCAGGAGGACCGCTCCCGCCGCCAGGCTCGTCCCCACGAGGACCTCGACCCGGGGCAGCGCGACGGCTGCGCCGCCGGGGGCAAGGTACGCCACGGAGGCGATCCGCAGGGGCACCGGCCGAGGCAGCGGGTTGCGCGCTTCGAGCAGGAGGTGCTGCGGCGCGCCCTGGGTGGTGATCATGCTGTCCTGCGCGGCGACCTGAGGCGTCGTGGGCTGAGCAATCGCGGCGGAAGCCAGGAGAGACGCCAGGGCCGCTGCGGCGACGGCCACACGCACCCGATCGAGAACCATGCGTAGGTGAGACTAGCACCCCTGGCTGGAGGAGACAGGGGCCAGGATCCCCAGGAGGCCGTACTTCTTGTCGAGGGTCGTGCCGACCTGGCGCTGGGTGTCGCTTGCGGGACTGGTAGCTTGGGAGGGCACCTCCCAGGAGGGAACGGCGCCTCGGACGGCGCCTTGAGGCGGACGGACGCTTCAGCGTCCGGGCGGGGTCACCTCCAACCGATAGTCGAGGGTCTCCCGGCGCGAGGTCACCAGCAGTGGGATGTGCTCCCCCGCCGCGGCCACCACGTCGATCACCGCGCTCAGCGTGAGCCTCCCGGTGGTGTCTCCTGCTCGGGAGCAGGCGAGGACGGGCGCGGGCCGCTCCGCGCTGCACACCGCGCGCTGGGCGGAGATGCCGAAGTCCCAGTGGCGCGTCGCCCGCGTCGCTCGATCTGTGAGCTGGAAGCGGTACGATCCCGCCGTGGGCGCCACGAAGTCAATGACGTCCTCCCTGGCCGTCGCCCCGGTCCACACCGACTCTCGCATGCACGGGGGGAAAGCGTGGTACTCCGTCGCCGCCGTGCCTTCGAACGCCGCCACGCCCGCGCCGGCCGAGGGCTCCCAGCGTCGCCCTCGCCAATCCCTCGGGCACCCCGGGTCGCGGCGCTGACAGGTCCGATGTGCGCTCTCTCCCGGGGTGCTCACGCAGACGAGCGCCTCGGCGCACCGGACGCGGGCCGTGGTCAACGGGTCGCACCTCTGCCACGCGGCGGTGACGACGGGAGCCTGCACCGGTGCCTCGAGGGTCGCGGTGGTCCTCCCCGCGCCGTCGATCACCGCGACCCGGACGCGCGCCAGGCCCGCCGGGGCGTCCCACTGGTCGCGCGCCAGGAGCTCCGTGCGGTCCAGGGAGTACTCGCTGCTCCTGTTGACCCAGCGGAAGCGCTCCGTACGCTCCAGCTCGCCCCCGGCGTCGTTCAGGAGGACCACCTGGGCCGCCTCCAGGCCCAATCCCGCTGCGTTCAGGTCCACGCGGAGGGCCCTCGCGGTCGCGTCGTAGCGGGCCTCGAGCCGCGCGCGGCAGAACCTCCCGGTCCCCCGATCGTAGATGCACAGCGCCCCGACCTCGCAGACGCTCTCCTGCGAGAGCGCGTCGCAGCGCCCGCCGACGGGCACCGTGGGCCTCGGCTCGATCGGCACCTCGCTCACCAGGCTCTCGGCCCCGGTCTCGTCCTCGGCCCAGACGCGCGCGCTCACGGCGCTCTCCGGCAGGTCCCCCAGCCAAAAGCGGGTCTCTCCGCCCTGGCGCGCGGGGTGCCGGAGCTCCCACCGGGCGAGGCCTCGGAGAGGCACCACGCCACCACGGGCGTCACGGAGCTCGATCATCACCAGCGAGAGGTCCTGGTCTTCGTCCCTTACGTCCACCATGGCGAAGCTCTCCCGCATCCACCGGTAGGCCCTCGCCTGACGCACCTGCGGCGCCGTCCCCCAGGGCTCGACGCGCTCGGCGCGCACCCGCAGCCGCCGGTCCGCGACGACGCCGTCCACCACCAGCGTCACCGCCGAGCCCGCCGTGAGCGCGGCCACCACCGAGGACGCGTAGGGCTGGCACCGAAGGAGCGCCCCGGTGTCCCCACAGCCCTCCAGGACGCTCATGTTCCAACGGTCCCCGGCCTGGGGGCTCGTGACGAGGAAGCGCCAGCGGGCCGTCGTCGGCGCCACGAACCGCAGGGCGAAGTCCGCCCCGTCCTGCCCCGCTGCCACACAAGCCGTGCGGCGCGCGTTGCCCGCGACGGTGACCGCCTGGAGCTCAAAGGCCGAGCGGTCGGAGCTGCCGCGCCGAGGGTCGCTCAGCTCCGCGATGGCCTGACAGCGCGGAGCGAGCGCCTCCAGGGCCGACCCGGGGCGGTCCACCCCCACCTCCGCCGGGAGCCGCTCCGTCGGGGCCGGAAGCGCCGAGGGGTCTGCGACGGGGTCCGTCGGGGTGCCCTCGAGGACCTCCCCACCCGGTGGAGCCGCGCCCACGCAGCCCGCGAGGAAGACACCGAGGACGATCCCGATGAAGGATCCTCCAGGAGAAACGTAACCATGCTGTGGGTCCATGGTTGCGTCGGTGGCCGCCGCCCTCGCGGGCCGTCGGAAAATCGCACCACAGAGCCCGCGGGAGCCGAGGGTGGGATCTTCACCTACTTAAACCCACATCCCGGGGCTACGCAGGGCGCAGTTGACCCGCGGGCAGCTCGCGGTGTCTCCTTCCCATTGGAGGGGCGTGAGGTGACACACATCGCGGTGGTGCTCTACGACGGCGTGGCGGCGCTCGAAGTGGCAGGGGCCTGCGAGGTCCTCGGGAGGATGCCCGGCTGTCACCTCTCGACGGTGGGAGGCACCCTCGCGGAGGTCGCCGCCGGAGGGGGCTCGCTCCGCCTCGTCCCGACGCACGACTTCAAGACCGCTCCGAGGCCCGCCGTGGTGGTGGTCCCGGGGTGCGTGGACACGCTCCCCGGGGCTCTCGCCGACGAGGCGCTCCTGGCGTGGCTCCGGGAGGCCTGTGGAGGCGCGCGGTGGGTCGTGGGTGTCTCCGAGGGCGCGGTGCTGCTGGCGGCCGCGGGCGTGCTCGAGGGGCGCCGGGCCACCACCCACTGGAGCGCGCGGGAGGCGCTCGCGCGCTACGGCGTGGCCGCGGTCGACGAGCCCACGGTGACGGACGGCCCGGTCGTCACCGCGGCGGGCGCCTCGGGGGCCGTCGAGGCCGCGCTCCTGGTGGTCGCGGAGGTCGGAGGCGAGGAGCTGGCGCGGCGCATCCAACTACTGATCGAATACGACCCGGACCTGGCGCCCCCGGAGGCCACCCACCGAGGAGCCGACCGGCAAACCCTCGACGGGACGCCCCGGGGCGCCCAGGGAGCGCCGGGCGAGGAGGCTCCGCCGCTGCACATCGCTTTGTTGGTGTACGAGGGCATCACCGCGATGGACATCCTCGGACCCTACGATGTCCTCTGGAGGCTCCCGGGCGCCCGCGTGGAGTTCGTGGCCCGCGAGGCCGGGGTCCTGCGCTCGGACACCGGGGCCCTCCAGCTGGTCGCCTCGCGGCCCTTCCGCGAGGTCCCGCGGCCCGACGTGATCGTCGTGCCCGCCGCGAATTTCACCGTCGCCGAGGTCGTGCGGCACGAGCCCACCCTGGCCTGGCTCCGGAGCGCCCACGGCTCCACGCGCTATACGACCTCCGTCTGCGGCGGCTCGCTGATCCTCGCGGAGGCAGGCGTGCTCCAGGGCCTGCGGGCGACCTCCCACTGGCTGGTGCTCGGGCTCCTGCGCGACCGCGGCGCGGAGCCCGTCATGGCCAGGTACGTAGCCCAGGGGCGCGTGCTCACCGCCGCCGGAGTCTCCGCGGGCGTGGACATGGCACTGCAACTGGCTGGGGTCCTCGGAGGCGCGGAGGTGTCCGCGAGGATCCGCCTCGCGCTCCAGTACGAGCCGGCGCCGCCCTCGGACGCCGGCGCGATCCGTAGCGCTCCCGCCGAGCGCGTTCGCCGCACCGCCGGGATGCTGCTGGTCAATCGGGACCTCCCGAGGGCCCTCCGGGTCACGCCCGTCGGCGCCGCCCTGGCCTTCTCCTGGCGGCTCCTGCGGCACCGCCTCTCGGCCGGGAGGGCCTGGATCCCGGGGCGTCCCACCGGGTGACGCGCTCCCGCTCAACCCATGGCGCTGAGCTGGGCCTTGGCCCCGGGAGAAGTGACCTCGTAGACCGTACCCACCGCCGCGAGGGAGCCCGTGGCGGGGTCCACGAAGTCCAGCGTCGTGTCCACCGCGACGCCCCGCTGGCCCTGCACCTGCGCGTAGCCGGGGTCGCCGGGCTCCAGCTCGAAGTACCCCATGAAGAACACCGTGAAGCGGTCTGTGCTGCCCTTCACCGGGACCGTGGCCTCGGTGACGTGCGTCGAGTCCACCGCCACGCGGGTCCCATCGGGGAGCGTCACCGACCGCACCCGCGCCTTCCAGGGCTTGCCCGGGCGAGAGTCATCGAGCCAACGGACCACCATCCCGTCCGCGAGCTCCAGCTTGAGCGTCACCATCAGCTTCTTTGGCGCTGCCATGGCCCGGAGGGTAGCACCCTTCACCTCAGACGGTGGCGGCCTCCACCACCGCTTCGCCCTCCGCCCTCGGCGTGCCGCGCGAGGCGCCTGAACACGTCCTCCAGAGCCTGGTGGAGCTTGCGCTTCAGGAGCACCCGGTCCAGCACCCACCCGAGGGGCCCGAACTTCACCGCGTACTCAAAGCTCCTGCGAGATCCTGCTCCCCTCCCCCTCGGCCTCCACCCGGGTCACCCAGCGCATGTAGTGCACCGGCCAGTCGCTCTCGACCACCTCCAGCCCCAGGGCTTCGCCCTCGTCCCAGCGGGTCACCCGCTCCAGCACTCTGCCCCTCGGGAGCACCTCGCAGGCCCTTTGAGCCCCGACCCCGGTCCGAGGCTCCCCCACGAAGGTCGCGCGGGTCACCATCGGGTTGAAGCGCGCCACCGCGGTCAGGTCCGAGAGCACGGCCCAGACGGCCGCCGGGGGGCACCGGGCGTGGATCTCATGCCGAAGCGTCGTCATCGTCACCTCCACAAGTGTTCGCTTGTGGACTACCACGGCCCCGGCGTGGTATACAAGTCTTTGCTTGTGAACCGCTCACCTTCGCAGACCGCCCTCGCGCTCAAGGCCCTCGGGGAGCCCCGGAGGGTGCAGCTCCTGCAGCTCCTGAGGCGCAGGCCTCGGGCCGTGGGGGAGCTGGCGGCGGAGGTGGAGGTCTCGCAGCAGGCGGTGTCCCAGCACCTGGCGGTGCTGGAGCGGGCGGGGCTGGTGGAGGCCCACCGGGAGGGCACCCGGAGCGTGTATGTGGTGCGCCCGGCGGGCTTCGCGCCGGTGGAGGCGTTCCTGCGGAGCTTCTGGGAGCCGAAGCTGGCGCAGCTCAAGGAGGAGGTCGAGCGCGGCCGGTGAGCGAGGTGTACCGCACGGCCATCACCGTGCGAGCGCCCCCGGAGCGGGTCTGGGAGCATTTCGTCCGGCCGGAGCTCCTGGTGCGCTGGATGGGCGACCACGCGCGCCTGGAGGCCGTCGAGGGCGGGGTGTTCTCCGTGGACATCAACGGTGTCTTGATCCGAGGACACTTCGCCCGCCTGGAGCACCCCAGACTCCTGGAGGTGGCCTGGGGCGAGGCGGGCAACGCCGCGATGCCGCCGGGCACCACGCGCCTGGTGGTGCGCCTTGTCCCCGTGGAGGGCGGCACCAGGGTGGAGCTGGAGCACCACGGGCTGGTCCCGTCCGAGGGCGCGAAGCACGCCGTGGGCTGGGTCCATTTCGTCGCTCGCCTGGGGGTGCTCGCGGGCGGCGGGGACCCCGGGCCGGACCCCTGGGCCAGCGCTCCGCCTACGGCCGCGTCGTGATATTCAAGACGCTATTGGGGACCGACGGTCGTGGCGCGCTCGCCGAGGGACTGCGGGCAGAGGCACAGGTGCGCCAGGAGCGCGGTCACCACGAGACCGATCACCGCGGGAGCGAGCGCGCCCGGTCCCTTGTAGAGACCCGTCCCGAAGGGCAGCGCCGAGGCCCTGAAATCCAGCGTCGTGTACGCGACGTGGGCCCCGAGGAGGAGCCTGGCCATCCAGACCCGCAGCCTCCCGGGCTCCGACAGGTGCCCGAAGACCGCCAGCACCAGCCCCAGCACCAGCATGTGAACGTACACCCAGGTGATCGCGTCCGCGTAGTGCGGGGACGCCAGGATCGCCGACGGCACCTGGTATCGCGCCATCGCGCGCGAGGGTCCCTGCGCCAGTATCGACGCAGCCAGGAGCGCGTAGAGCGCGCCGACCCCGACGAAGGTGGCGCGGTAACCAGGGAGGCGATGACGGCACGCCTTCATGGCCGTCGGTACGGCGCCGGGCCGCAGGTCTCGCCGCCGAAGATCGAACACGGCACCCAATCATACTGTACAACCATGTTGACGCTTATGACTCCGCGCGCCGGGAAATCGTCGCTTCCGAGGAGGAGCCCTCCCTGAAGCTCCAGCGCGAGGATCAGGCGGTGGATCGCGGAGCGGCTCTGAAGAGCCGTCCACCACAGCCCCGGGACCGCCAACAACGCGAACGCCGCGCTGGACCGCGTGCTCCCCACGGCGCCAGAAGAGCCCAGGTAGGCGCCCAGGTCGCCGCGCACCCTGAGTCCCCACGGACGCTCCGCCCTGCCGAGGTTTCGGTCGTATTCGATCCCGGTGGTGACCACGGCGCCATTGGCGCCCGCGGTGCCCCCGGAGACCAGCAGGCCCGAGCTCCCTCGATCCTGGACCCCGAGGCCCACCCTCGCACCGAGGTCTCCGTCGGCGCCAGACGGACGCAGCGCGGCTCCCCCCTGGACCCTCGCGGTGACCACGCAGCCGCCCAGGGCCTTGCCCGCTGCGGTCGCCAACGCCAGCGCCAGGACCCTCCATGCAAGCTTCGCCATCGACCGTTCCCTCCCTCCGCCCACTCGCGTGAGACCAATCCTTGAGGCCCTACCTCGCGAGGGAGATCGCTTCGAAGTGAGCATACACAAAGCCGCTGGTCTGGCAGCTCTCCCCGCCCAGGAACAGGAGCCGGTCCGTGGCCTCGTCGAGGAACACCGCCGGGCCGTTGGGGCCCGCCCCGGCCTCGCGGGTGAAGCGCCCGAGGAGGGCCGTGGACGGCAGGTCCCGAACCCGCAGGAGCCACAGCTCCGCGCTGCAATTGCCAACGGGCATCACAAAGCCGCAGGAGCGCGGGTCCCACTGGAGCCCGGTCACGCCCCCAGGGATCGCGTCGAGGGTGCCAGGGACCTGGCGCCACCGAGAGCCCTCCAGCACCCAGGCCCGGCGGTCTCGGGCGCGATCGAGGTAGCCCCCGGCCAGCACCAGCCTGCGCAGCTCCGGGTCCCAGCCCATCGCCCGCCCCTCGCCCGCGGCGGGGCCGTCGGCCTCCTGGGCCCTCCGCGCCCAGCGCCCGCCCGGACGCAATGAGAGCGCCCAGGTCGCGCGATACGCGCTCGTGGCCGGCGCGCTGTCGTTGCCCCCGCCGGTCACCACCAGCTCCTCCCGCTCGGGGTCCACCGCCAGCGCGTGGCCGCTCACGCCCCCGACCGGGTAGTCCGGCAGCGCCGTCGCCCGGGCGATGTCCCCCGCGACCCGCACCTCCAACACCGCGCGGCCCGCCGTGAAGAAGCCCCCGTCCGGATAGCGCCCTCCCACCAGCACCGCCCGCGACCGGGGAGCGTCCCACACGGCGGCTGCGCCGATGGGGAGCATCGCCACGCCCTCGAGCCGCAGCGGCGTCACCCGCCCGGTGTCTACGTCCACCGCAAAGGGCGCCGCGGCCCGGGTCCCCCCCGAGGCAGAGCCCCCGACCGCGTAGATCCTCCGGGCCCCTCGATCAAACACCGCGCTCAGCCCGAAGCGCCCCGGGACGCTCTCTCGCGCCCCCGGCCGAGGAGTCGGCAGCGGGCCCCCGTCGCAGCTCCGGAGCACCACGTCGGGTCGCACCAGCGAGCGGTCCACAGGTACCCGCTCGCTCCCCAGGTCCAGCGCCGCCGGGGCGTCCATCCCGCCGTCCGCCGGGTCCTCCAGGCCCGCCCGCGAGCCGCAGCCCCCAAGCGCCAGCGCCCATAGCGCAGCGAGCCCGCGGCTCACGGCTCGGCGCGCCACAGCCACCCCTCACCCGTCACGTCCCGGCGCGGAGCCATCCCGCGCTGGCCGCCCCACACCAAGACGGTGCCGTCAACTGCATTGACCACCACCCCGTCCTGAGATGGCGTCCCCGGGAAGGGGGCCACCTCGCGCCAGCGGTCGGCGAAGGGGTCATGAAGGACCGCGCGGGGGCCGTCTCCAGGGAGCGCCCCTGCCCACACAAAGAGCGAACAGCCGGTCCAGGCTCCCAGGGCCTCGACGGTGGGGGCGCCCTCGCGAACGCGGAGGACCTCCGCGGCAGAGGCCACAGGGCGCCAGGTGTCGTCAACTGGATCATACAGGCCGCCGGTCCACTGCTGGCGGGAGCCGTTGTTGCCGCCGAAGACCAGGGCCTCGGTGCCGGTCCAGAAGAGCTCCGGGGCCCAGCGGGGGGATGGGGCTCCGCGGCGCTCCACGGAGCTCCAGACGTCCCTGGCGGGGTCGTAGCGGTAGCCGTCGTTGCGGGGCGGCTGCGTGCCGAAGGTGGCCTCGGTGCCGCCCCAGACCAGGGCCTCGCGGCCGGTCCAGGTGAGCGCCGAGAGGTTGCGGGCGTCCTGGGACAACGGCGGGAGCACCGGACGCCACCGGAGGCTCTCGGGGTCGAGCATGGCGACCTCGTTGTGCTCGCCCGCGCCGCCGAGGGCCCAGACGAACCAACCCTGAGGGGTGCCCACCGCGCGCTGGGCGAAGCGCGGCGCGCCCTCCGACGGCACCGCGGTCCAGCGACGGGAGGAGACCTCGAGCACGGCTCCGCGGCGCTCGAAGGTGCTCCAGACAAGCACGCGGCGACCGAGGGGGGAGACCACCAGCCGCCGGCGGTCTCCGCCCGGACCTCCGCGCTCCAGGGCTTCCCACCGGAGGGTGCCGGGATCAAAGAGGGCGCCGTCCAGCGCGTCAGCGCCATTGGGTCCGTAGCCTCCCCACACGAAGAGCCTTCCCTCCACCACGGTGGTCGCGGCGAAGGCCCTTGGTGAGGGCGCGCCCTCCGCGGGTACCCGCTCCCAGCGGCCCGGACCGGGCTCCCTCGGGCATGCTCCAGGGCGTGGTGCGGGCTCTCTTGGAGGGCTCTCCCGGCCATCGACCACGGTCCCCGGGCATGCCCCGAGGAGCGCGCAGGCGAGCGCGCCTCCCGCGGCGCGGAGGCTCACGGCGCGGGCTGGGCCCACGCGGCCCTCGCCAGGAGGGCCCAGCCCACCAGGAACCCGACGCCCCCGAGCGGGGTGATGGCGCCGAGGCGCGTAATCCCCGTCAGGGCCATCGCATAGAGGCTACCGCTGAAGAGCGCGATGCCCACGCCGAACGCCCACCCGGCGGCCGCGGCACCCGGGGCCTGCCTCGCCACGAGCACGGCGACGCCCAGGAGCGCCAGGGCGTGGAACATATGGTACCGAGCGCCGGTCTCGAAGACCGCGAGCATGCGCTCGGGCGCGCGGCTCTTGAGGGCGTGGGCCCCGAAGGCCCCGGCCGCCACGGCGAGGAAGCCATTGACCGCCGCGAGCACGCCAAAGGTCCGATCCATCCATGCGGGTCTGGGGCAACCCGTGACCGCGGTCAAGGCCCTCTCAGCGTGCGGACCGCTCCACCCGAAGTGTCGCGCCTCGCACGAGGTTCTCCAGCACGCGCCAGGACTGCGCGGCCGGGCCGTCGCTCTCAAAGGTGATGCCGTCGAAGAGGGAGCCCGGCGAGCGCGTGAGGGTGGCGTCGATGGGCCCCTCGAAGGAGGGCGCCAGGGTCGCGCTCTGGAGCGCTACCACGTCGCCGTTGGCGAGCGTTGACGTGAGCGCGATTGGTCCGCTGGCGGCCCCTCGGGACCAGGAGCCCTGGAGCGTCAGGGTCACCCGGCCCAGGCCCACGGGGAGCTCCGCCTCCCGGGCCAGCGGCGGCGCCGAGAGCACCCAGTGGCCCTCACAGTAAGCCCGGGTCGAGACGCTCAGGGCGGCGAGAGACCGCGGGGCCAGGGCCGCGAGGTCCTCGACGAGGAGCTCTCTCACCGCCGAGGGGTCCAGCTCCTTGCCGTGGTTGGCCCAGGCCGAGGACGGCCCCAGCCACCGACGGGGGCTCCACCCGGAGCGCGTGGAGGCTTCGCAGTGATGGAGCGTGAGCCCCAGGGTCACGAGGGCCCCGGAGGTCACCGTGACCCGGTACCCGAGGTCCGTGGTGACGCTCCAGCTCCCGTCTGGGGCGCGTGTTATGCGCGAGGCGTCCCAGCCGAGGCGCCACCGCACGCCCGTCGCACGGACGCTCGCCAGCGCCGAGGGCGGGGCCTCGGAGTCCTCGGGGACGGGGCCGCAGCGGGGCCCCGCCAGGGCGGTGACCACACCCCAGACCGCCACCACCGCGGGCCTGGCTCTCCGCCTCAAGGGCCCATCCGCGGGACGCAGATCCGCAGCATGGTCTCGCAGCGCAGGGCGCCCATCGGGGTGGTGGGGCAGTCCGCGTCGCTGGTGCACGTCGGCACACAGATCCTGCCCATGGGGCTCATGTTGCAGGTGCAGCCCCGAGAGCCCGTGGGGCACGCCCCGGTGCAGTCCGCGTTGGTGGTGCACGCCCGGGGACCGGTCATGCCGCCGTCGCCGGGAGGGGGCATCATCATGCCGCCATCGCCGGGCGGGGGCATCATGGTCCCACCGTCGCCCATGGGGGGCATCATCATTCCGCCGGCCCCCGAGGCCGTGCCCCGGAAGCACCCGAGGATGTAGGGGAAGCCCGCGGTGGCGTGGTAGTGGTAGTCCCCGCGGGGCCCCCGGTGGCCGTTGCATGCGTCGAGGTGCGTGGCGTCGCCGAAGTCCCTCCAGCGGTAGGCGTCCCACGCGTTGGTGCGAGGGTTCCCGGTGCGCTCATAGCCGCTCTGCTGCTCGACCACCCTCGCGCACGAAGCGTCCGCGCACTCGTAGGGGCCATACACCGGGAAGCCGTCCAGGGCGTAGCCCAGCACCGGCGAGGCGCGGTCCCTCGCGGGCTCCGGGCGCGTCCAGGGCGTGGCCACCAGGGCCTCCGGCGTCAGGCAACGCTGCGAGAGGGCGTGGTAGTGGTACTCCATCGCCGTGTGCCCCAGGCACCCGTCGGTGATCCCGTTGAAGATCGGGTCCCCCCACGCGCTGTCCGCCGGGACCGCGGCCTCGTTGGGGCCGAAGAAGGGCTGCCCGTTCACCGAGAACCCGACCACCCCGAGGCGCGGGATCATCGTGGTGCGCTCGGCCTCCCTGGGGTTCCGAGGCACCTCCCAGCGCTGCTCCCGCGCCACCAGCGCGTTGGGCGTGGTCCTCACGAAGGTGTAGTGAGGGATGTTGTTGCTCTCCACGATGAACGACGTGTCCGTACACCGCCCGCTGAGCCTCGGCGCGGGGTAGCCCGAACCCGCCCCGGGGCCGCGGCTGACGTCCAGCAGCGTCGCCACCTGGGGACACGCCCCGGCGGGCGCATCCGTCGGCGCGGTCCCCGTGTCCGCGGGCGGCGCTCCGGTGTCCACGGGAGGCGTCCCGGTGTCCACCGGCGGCACCCGGGAGTCCACCGGGGCCGTGCCCGTATCCGGCTGGGCGCCCGTGTCCACGGACCCTGGTCCGTCGGCCGCCACATCGCTGACCGCTCCCTCCTCGCCGTCGCTCGCTGCGTCCAGCGGACCGAGCGTCGGGGGAGACCCGCCGGTCCCTCCGCAACCTACAGAAGCCCACATGGACATACATCCCCCAAGCAAGACCCACCGTGCATTGATCATCGAAGACCTCCCGCTCGTGCGCACCGGAGAAGGGCGCACGGACCATCGTCGGGTGAGTGCCGCCCGGCTGCCCTGCGTGTGAGAAAAAACGCACCCCCTGCGCTCGGGGGGGTCCGATGGCCTTCAAGGACGGAATCCGCCATGCTCCGCGGCGTTCGAGGGGCGCCCGAGTCTCCAGTGGGGAAATGCCTCCCCCGGCGGCGCCCGACGACCGGAGGGTGACGATGCGACGATCGACCTTGCGAAGGCTCCTCTCCCTGGGAGCCCTGTGGGCGACCCTGGGCTGCGCCCGGAGCGCCTCGGTGACGACGGAGGGCACGCTGCCGCTGCGGCGGGTGGTGATCTACCGCAACGGGATCGGGTACTTCGAGCGCCACGGGCACGTGGACGAGGACGAGGTGCGCTTCCGGGTGCAGCAGCAGGAGGTGGGGGACTTCCTGGCCACGCTGGCGGTGATGGAGCGGGGCGGCAGCTCCGTGCGCGCCGCGGCGTTTCCCCTCCCCGAGGAGCAGGCGGGCGACGAGCCCCCGAGGCCGACGGAGCGCCGCACAGTGAGGGTGGCCCTGGACGGCCGAGGGCACGACCTGGTGGTGGGCTACACCGTGGAGACGCCCATCTGGAGGCCCTCGTACCGGCTGATCTTTGACGCGCAGGGGCACCCCCAGGTGCAGGCCTGGGGCATCGTGCAGAACCTCTCCGGGGAGGACTGGACGGACGTCTCCCTGGCCCTGGTGGCGGGCACGCCCGTGTCATTTCGCAGCGAGCTGGCGGAGCCCACGATCCCCCCGAGGCCCGTGGTCACCGACCGCGGCGCGGTCATTGACGCCGTGCCCCTCGGAGAGACCGTGCTGGGCCAGGATGGCACCGTCACCACCGCGCCGTCGTCGGGTCCCGCGGGAGACGACAACCGGAACAGGGAGTCCGAGGAGTCCGGCGCGGACGACTCTGGAGACGGCTCCTTCGCGGACCTGGGGACCGTCGGCGGACTCCCCGGCGGCGGGGGTGGCGCCGGTGGCGGGAGGAGGACCATGACCCGGCGTCCGGCCCGGATGGCCCCCACCGGCGCGCCGCCGTCGCCGCAGCCCCGGGGACCAGGTTACTCCCGCCAGAACGAGCGCCAGCGCGCGCTCCAGGCCCAGGCCGAGCGCCGCGCCCAGACGGCCACCGCCACGCCCAGGAACGTGGCCTCGCTCGCCGCGCTGGCGGTGCAGGGGGGCACCACCCGCTATGACCTCCCGCACCGGGTGACGCTCCCGGACCGCAGCGCCACCATGGTGATGCTCACCGCCCGGGAGGTCCCCGGCGAGCAGCTCTACCTCTTCGCCCCGGACCCCGGCGTGCCTGAGTCGAGCCGCCATCCCTTCCATGTGGCGCGCTTCGAGAACCGCACCGGGGCGATGCTGGAGCGCGGCCCCGTCGCCATCTTCGAGGCCGGGGCGTACCTGGGCCAGGGGATGCTGGAGCCGCTGCCCGACGGGGCCAGCGCCACGGTGCCCTTCTCCCTGGAGCGCGCGCTCGCGGTGGAGACCCACTCCACCTACAACGTCGAGGGCGAGAGGATGGTGCGCATCGCGAGGGAGACCATCACCCTGGAGCGGTACAACGTCACCCGCACCACGTACCGCGGGCGCAACGGCATGGACCACCCGCTCCGGATGATGATGCGCCAGGCCCTGGGCGACGGCGTGCAGCTCTTCGAGCCGCCGGAGGGCACGCAGAACGCCAACGGCGCGGCGCTGGCGCCGCTCCTGGTCCCGGCCCGAGGCAACGCGGAGCTGGTGCTCACGGCCCGCTCGCCCTTCACCCTCTCGGTGGCCTGGAGCAACGAGAACGCCCTCCACGCCGTGGAGGAGTGGCTCCGCACGGCCAACCCCCCGGCGCCGGTGGCCACCGCCGTGCGCACAGCGGCGGAGCTCCAGCGCCAGCTCCTCGCCCTGGGACGCGAGCGCAGCACCGCCGAGCAGCGCCGCAACGACCTCCAGACCAACGCCGAGGAGACCCGCGAGAACCTCCGCGCGATCCGTCTGAACCCCGGGGCCGCGGACCTGCGCGCCCAGCTCACGGCGAGGCTCACGCGGGTCTCCGCGGAGATCGACACCCTCACCCGCCAGGTGGTGACCCTGGACACCCAGCTCGGCGAGCGGCGCGTGCGCTTCGCCGAGACCGTGCGCGAGCTCGAGGTCACCGCCGCCCCGCGCCCGCCCGCGCCCGCGACCCCGCCCGCCGCACCCGCCGCGACGCCCTAGGCGCCGTCCTGCGGCGCGGCGGCATGCTACGGTCTGCCCATGCGTCCGCACCTTCCCTTGTCGGCGAGCGTCGCGCTCGGCGCGCTCCTCGTGCGCTGTTCCCCGGAGGAGGCGACCTGTGTGGAGGGCTCCTGCGACGCCCCCAGGAGGGACGGGGGCAACGACCTCGGGGTCCCGCCGGTGGACGCCCCTTCGCGCTCGGACGCGCCCTCGGTGCCAGGCTTCACCGGGCTCACCGTGGAGCCTCCGGAGGCCGCCCTCTCGTGGAGCACCGGGATGCCCCCGGCGACCGTTCGCTTCCGCGCCAGCGGGCGCAGCGCCGCGGGCACCGCCACGGACCTTACGGGCCGGGTGCAGTGGTCCGTCCACGACCCCGCGGTGGCCTCCATCGCCCGGGACGGGACCGCCTCCGTGGCGGGCGGCCCCGGCGGCGCCACCCGCGTCATCGCCAGGCTCCAGAGCGACGGGCGGGAGCTCACCGCGGAGGCCAGGCTCTCCGTAAGGGTCACCGCGAGGGCCTTCCTCCCCGGCACGGACCCCTCCATGGTGGGGCCCTTTGACACTGCTCCCGCAAGCGATCCTGCGCGCTCACCCACCATCGTCTATCCGTTGTCCGACGCCGTCATGCCACAGAACGTGGGCGCCGCGGATATCCAATGGAACCCCGTAGGTGGCGCCGGGGACGTCTTCCGCGTGCGGCTTGAGCGACCGTTCTATACGCTCCAGGTGTTCACCCGCAGCGGCGGAGACGGCTTCCGTCACGACCTCCTGGTGCCGTCCGAGCCCTGGAGAGCGCTCTGCGACGCGGACCCCGGGGCCCCGGTGACCCTCACCGTGGACCGCCTTGAGGCCGCGTCCGCGTCCCGCGCGGTGTACGCGTCCAGCCCGGTGCGCTTTCGGGTGTCCCGTGGAGGGCTCTACGGCGCGGTGTACTACTGGGACCTCGGGATGGGGCGCATCCAGCGGGTGGACCCCGGGGCTGTCACCCGCGAGGGCGTGATCCCCTCCCCCCCGCCGAGGCCCCGGGACGGGCGGCGGTGCGTGGCGTGTCACACGGTGTCCCGCACGGGGCGCTACCTCTCCGCGGAGCTCTGGGACGGCTGGGACCTGGGGACGGTCTTTGACCTCACGGCGGACCTCCGGGCGGACCCCGCGCCCACGCTCTTCCCGCCCACCATGCGGTACCTCTTCTCGTCGTTCAACCCGGACGCCTCCAGGCTGCTGGTGAACACCAACGACGCCCTGGCGCTGCTCGACCCTCGCACGGGGATGACGCTCCCGGCGGAGGGCCTCCCGGGTCACGCCGGGCACCTGGAGTGGTCCCCCAACGGCCGCGAGGTGGCGTACATCCAGCTCCCCGCGGGGGGCAACACGGTGGACTTCACCCGCGGGGACCTCGCGCTCCTCGGGGTCGAGGGCGACCGCTTCACGCCGCCCGCGGCGCCCCTGCACCAGGGGATGGCCCTGGCGGGGAGCCCCGAGGGGGGCGCCGCGGACTCGCACCCGACCTGGTCGCCGGACTCCGGGTGGGTGGCCTTTGGTCACGGGACCAACTCCCGGAGCGGAAACGAAGGGGTGCGCTTCCCCGGGGCGCTCTACCTCTCTGGCCGAGAGCCCGGCGCGCCGCTCCGCCTGGACCGCGCCAACGGCGGCGCCGCGGGGCGGGACTCCTATTGGCCTACCTTCTCGCCCTTCATCACGCAGGAGAACGAGACCACGCGGTACTTCTGGCTCGCGTTCCACTCCCGACGGGACTACGGCAACGCCCTGGCGGGCTCGCGCGGCACCGGGCGCAGGCAGCTCTGGGTGACGGCCATCGACGCGCGCCCCGCTCCGGGCAGGGACCCCTCGCAGGTGCCCTACTGGCTCCCCGGCCAGGACGTGCGGGACGACAACATGGCGGCGTACTGGGCGCCGGGCGCGTGCAGGCCCGCCACGGAGTCCTGCCGCTCGGACTCGGACTGCTGCTCGGGCCGCTGCGTGAGCGGCCGCTGCATGGCCCCGACCCCCGGGATGTGCCGCAGGATGGGCCTCTCCTGCGCGGTCAACGGAGACTGCTGCGAGGGCCTTACCTGCTACGGCAACGTCTGCGGCGCCATCCCCCCGTAGAGCCCTCCATGCGCGTGTGCCTGGTCTCCGACACCCACATGCAGCACGACGCCCTGGCGGTGGAGCCCTGCGACCTCTTCCTCCACGCCGGGGACGCCACGCTCCACGGCCAGAGGGACGAGTGGGAGGCCTTCTGCCGGTGGGTGGGGGCCCTGCCCGCGAGGCACAAGGTCATCACCGCGGGCAACCACGATTTCTGCGTGGAGAGCGTCCCCGAGGAGGCCGGGGAGGTCGCCCGCGCCCAGGGGGTGACGCTCCTCCTCGACGAGGGCGTGACCGTGGAGGGGCTCCGCATCTGGGGCTCGCCGATTTCTCCCACCTTCTGCCACATGGCCTTCAACCGGGACCGAGGCAGAGCCATCCGGGCCCACTGGGCGAGAATCCCGGCAGGGGTGGACGTGCTCGTGACCCACGGGCCTCCGAAGGGCCTCGGGGACCGCGTGTCCGAGGGCGACGAGGTCGGCTGCGAGGACCTCCTGGACCGTGTCCTGGGCGTGCGTCCGAGGGTGCATGCCTTCGGTCACATCCATGAAGCGCGCGGGGAGTACGCGCTGCCTGGCGTGCGCACGCGCTTCCTGAACGTGGCCTCATGCACGCGCTGGCCGATGCAACCCAGGGCCCCGGTGGTGCTGGAGCTCTGACCCTACACGCGCCCGCCGCACTGGTTGCAGGTGTCCAGGTCCGCGGGCGTGAGGGCCTTGCAGTAGGGGCAGCGGAGCACCAGCACCTGCCGCTCGATGATCTTCTCCACGATCCTCTCGACCACCACGGGTCCCGCCTGCGGCGCCGCGGGCGCGTCGGGCGGCGCCGCCGCGGGCGCGGGCGCCCCCGGGGCGTAGTAGCCCTCCACGGTGGCCACCGGGCGCCCCCCCACCCGCAGGTCGTGGGGCGGGAGCCATTTGCGGTCGCCGTCATCGAACTGCACGAAGTACATCGCCCGGTTTGGGCTCACCGCGCCGATGTGCCCGTTGTACCAGCGGCCGTTGTGCCACCGCCCGCTCACCCGCTCCCCCGCCGCGAGGTCCCCGCCCGCCCCCGGGGGCACCCTCGGGGCGTCGGTCCTCGGGCGGAGCTTGTGCGGCGGGAGCCACTTCACGTCGCCGTCGTCGAACTGGACGAAGTACATCCCGTCGGGCCTCGCCTCGGCCACATAGCCCGGGAACCAGTTGTCCTCGGTCCAGTCGGCGTAGGTGGGCACCCCGGGCTCCCAGCCCCCCGCCGCGGGCGCCGCCCTCACCGGGTGCGACGGCCCCACCGCGCCGTGGCTCGCCGGAGGACGGATCCGCTCGGGCTGGAGCCACGCCGTGTCCCCGTCGTCGAACTGCACGAACCACTCGCCGCCGCGCTGGGCCGCGATCACCCCGGGGTACCAGCGCCCGTCGCTCCACTGCCCGAGCACCCTCATCCCGATCTCCATGGCACCTCTCTCCTTGGTTGTTGAAATCGTAAAGAGACCTACCGGTCAAAGCGCTGCAGCGCCGTGACCAGCCCCTCCAGGGACACCGGCTGGTCCCAGGTCACCCGCAGCCCCGCCCGCTGCGCCGCCGCCCGCGTCCTCTCCGGCACCGGCGAGAGCCACACCAGCCTCCCCCCGGGCCGTAGCTGCCGCGCGATCCGAGGCACCATCGCCTCCAGGAGCGCCGGCACCTCCTCGCCAAAGCCCACCCTGGACCCCAAGGGCGGGTTCGTAAGCGCCAGCGTGAGCCCCTCCACCTGCGTGTCCCTCGCGTCCTGTTGGAGGAGCGCCACGCCCTCCACCCCCGCCGCCTGGAGGTTGGTCCTCGCGGCCTCCAGCGCCGTAGGGTCCCGATCGGTCCCCACCATCCGGGTCCAGGGCCCGAGGAGCGAGCGCTCCACAAGCTCCGCACCGGCACCTACAAAGGGATCCCACACCACCTCACCTGGACGTACACCAGCCACCAGGGCCAGGGCTGCGGCCACGGTGGGGTGCGACGAGGCCGGGACCTGGGCGAGGCGCCAGGGGAACCTCGGGTCGGCCATGGCGTGGGGCGAGAGCACCACCTGGAGGGTGCCTCGGTACTCCGACACGACGGCCTCCCAGGTGCTCTCCCGGGGGTCGTTCACGACGCTTCGGGTGAGCTTCTCCAGGCGCTCGGCGATGGCCCACAGGAGCTTCCTGGGGTGCCCTCCCTGCCCCACGGCGATGCGCACCCTGGGCACCCCGGCGGTCCAGGTGGAGAAGACCTTGCGGGCTTCTTCACTGGCCAGGACGCGCGCCACGGTGTCCGCGAGCTCCTCCCTGGGGGAGAGCGCCACGGGCGTGAGCTCCACGCCGAACCAGCGTGCCGTGCGCACGGCCAGGAGGTCCGTGAGTGAGCCCTCCAGGGTGACCGCGAGGGCGCCGGGACCTCGGTGCCCGGCGCGCCTCCAGCCCTTTGGAAGAAACGCCTCGGTGACGCGCTCCAGGCCCGCGCGGTGCCACAGCCTCGCGGTGAACTGCCCGCGGCTCCGGCGCTCGGGGTGCAGCGAGGACCCTGCCCCGCGGCGGGCGTCCCGCCGGAGCCTGAGGAGCGTGCGCGTGATGATCTTCTGGAGCTGGGGGTCGTCCCCTCGCCAGGCCTCCAGGAGCGCGACGGAGCGCTGCCCCCCTAAGGCTCCGAGCGCGTCGGCCACGGTGCGGCGGTGCTCGGGGCGCGCCTCCCGGGACCAGTAGCCGAGGAGCAGCGCCTCGCGTTCGGGCGTGGGAGGGCCGTGCTTGAGCGCGATCAGGGCGTTTCGTCGGGCCTTCGGGTCGCCGTCGTCGAGGCGCCCTTCCAGCCAGCGCCAGGCGTCGTCCTCGGGGTGCTCGCGCGCGAGGCGGCCGTAGAGGCGCACCAGCCTCGCCCGCAGCGGCGCCGCCGCGCCGTCGAAGCGCGCGACCACGGGGGCCTTCGCCTCGGCCCCGAGGCGCGCGAGGGCGCGCAGCACGGGCTCGTCGTCGTCCGCGAGGCCAAGGAGCTCCAGGAGGCCCGGCACGTCCCTGCGCCCCGGGGTGAACCCGGGGTCCTGGAGCCGTGTCTGGAGGTCTTCGACGCGGGTCATCGCACGGAGAGGGGAGGAGGCCCTGTCAGGTCCTGGGGCAGCCCGAGCGGTCCATGGGGTAGTAGCGCGTGGGCTTGTTGATCGGGCAGTTTGTGGCGTTGAGCCCGGTGCCCCTCACGTTGCTGCACCGCAGGGTGCCGGTGACCCTCCCGGCGCCGCACACGTCGCCCTCTTGAAAATACACCACCGGGTTGTCCGGGCGGCTCGCCACGCAGCCCCGGGAGTCTCCTCCGGCCATGGTGATCATGCACCCGACGGGGTACGGACAGTCCGCCGGACAGCGCGTGGTGACGCAGTCCCCATCGAGCATCACGGGCACGTTGCACACCCTCATCGGCGGGCACCCGTCGTCCGGGGAGCCGTCGCAGTCGTCGTCCAGGCCGTTGCCGCAGACCTCGGTCATGGGCCCCACGGCGCCGGTGCAGGCGCCCCACATGGTGCCCCCGGCGTTGCAGATCTGCCGCCCCGCGCGGCAGAGGCCCCGGCCGATCTCCTCCCGAGGCCCGGGGTAGCACTCCCGGGTCATCCCCGGGGGGCACGCGCACATGGCCCCGTTGTCCACCACGCCGTCGCAGTCATCGTCAATGCGGTTCGAGCAGATTTCCATGCGCGGGAGCACCTCGTCCAGGCAGGTGCCGAACATGGTGCCCGTGGGGTCGCATGCGCGCATGCCCTCGCGGCAGATCCCCCGGCCCGCGGTGCCCGCCGGGCCCGTGTAGCACCGCTCCATGGTGCCGGGCATGCAGCGACACCGAGGGCCGTCGTCCGGGCGGCCGTTGCAGTCCTGGTCGATGCCATCGCCGCAGACCTCGGGCTGCGCGGTCACGGCCCCCACACACTCGGTCCAGGTGCCGAACTCCCCCGTGCCGTCGCAGCCCTGGCGGCCGTAGGCGCAGGGCCCCACGCCCACCTCCGCCGCGGGCCCCGGGTAGCACCGCTGGTCCGTGCCCGGGCTGCACGGGCAGCCCTCGTCCACCATGCCGTTGCCATTGTCGTCCAGGCCGTTGTTGCATACCTCCCGACCGCCGGCGCCGTCGCCCGGAGGCGTCCCGTCCGTGGTGGGACCGTCGGAGGTGCCGCTGTCCGTGGTGGGCGTGCCTGTGTCCACGGGCGGAGTCCCTCGGTCCGGAAGCACCCCGGTGTCACGCGGAGCGCCCGAGTCCAGCGTCCCTGCGTCTGGTGTCGTCGGCGCGATGACGTCACCGCCCTCGTCTGCCGAGCAGGCCAGGAGCAGACCGCACACCGACCCGATGAGCCACGGACGCATCCTAGGGACCTCCTGCCACAAGCCCACACTGTGGGCAAAGCCCCCCGCTGTCAAAGGGCCCTCGGGAATGCCAAGGGGGCCCCTCACCGCCGCGGGGCGCGTCGCAGCACCCAGAGCTGCGTCCCGAGGAGCCCGACCACCGCGCGGCCATCGTCGCTCACCGTGAGGTCCGTGAGCTGGCCGTAGCGTCCGGCGAGCTCTGGTGGCGCCAGGAGCCTCCACCCTCCGCGCTCCCGCAGCCAGACCCCCTCTGGGGTGGAGAGCACGGCGCAGGCGCCGTTTTCGCTCACGCCTCCGCCCGCGGGATAGGGCCCCCCAAGTGCCTCCCCGGGCCCGAGGAGCCTCGGCTCCTCGTTGGGACGAGCCCGATACAGGAGCCCCCTCCAGGCCACCAGGAGCCCATCGGCACCGAGGCCGAGCACCCGCAGCGAAGCCTCCGCACGCACCGCGACGGCCGCTCCGTCGCTCCGACATCGTGCGGCCAGCGCGTCCGAGGTGAGCGTCGAGAGGAGCACCCGCGACGCGCCCACCGGCAGGAGCGCGGTTCCGGGCTGCAGGGCCTGAGCGCACGCGGCGACGTCGTTGCACTGCACCAGCCCCTCGCCGTCGCACCCCTCCGCGAAGCCCACCAGGACGCGGTCTCCGCTCAGCGCGCGAGGGAGCACCTCGTCGGCGCGGCCGTCGCTCCCGGTGAACACCATGGTCGCGAGGTCCACCCTCCCGGACACCGGGCCCCGGAGCCTCACGCCCCCTGGCGCCGTCGGAGCCTCCAGCGAGAGGACTCCGATCCGAAC
This sequence comes from Deltaproteobacteria bacterium, assembly GCA_016218725.1. Taxonomy (GTDB): domain Bacteria; phylum Myxococcota_A; class Polyangia; order Polyangiales; genus JACRDB01. The sequence continues at coordinate 85,537 of JACRDB010000085.1, read as the reverse complement.
CGCCGGGAGCTGCCCGGGGTCGCCTCCGACAAAGGGTCCGGCCTGCGCCGTCACGCCCCTCTCCGGCGCCGCTGCGCGCCGGAGCTCCGAGGCCACCCGCTCGCCCGTCACGGGCCCGAAGTCCCCGGCGCTCTCGCGCCGCAGGAGCGCGGCCACGGCGGGGTACTCGCCCGCCGAAAGCAAGGCCCGCGCCATGGCGTCGGGCGCTCCCGCGAAGGCACCAGCGCCGCAAGGGACGCCTGGGGCGCCGTTTACGAGCACCTGCGGCGCCCCGGCCTCGGCGCAGAGCGCGCGCCTCAACCGCTGGAGGTCCTCCGAGAGCGCCAGGACCCCGGAGACCCCACGGCGCCGGGAGCCGGCCTCGCGCAGCGCGCGCACCAGGGCGGTGAGGGACCCCTCGGGCTCCGAGAGGTCCCTCGCGAAGACCCCCCCGCGGCGAAGGTACAGGGCTCGGGCCCGGGCCCTTGGCGCGGCGCCGGGGCGTGCGCTCGCGGCGGTGACCGTAACCACCGCGTCGTCCTGGCCGTCGCCGTCTTCGTCCAGGGCCTCCAGGTGCAGCGCGAGGGAGGTCCCGGCGGGCACCGGGGGCACCAGCGCCGCGCGAAACCTTGGCCCCGGGGCTGCGTCCTCGCCGACCAGCGCGCACTCCCGGTGCCCCGTGCGCGCGCAGCTCCAGGACAGCACCACGCCGCGCGGCGAGGTCCGACGTAGCGCCCCCTCCGCGCAGGTCCGGTCGCCGGGCTCGGCGTCCGGCACGGCCACCCTCGTGGCGCCCGAGGCCGCGGCGCGCAGCGCCCAGAGGCCGACGGTCTGCCCCTGGGCGTCCACCCTGGTGGCGAGGGCGTCGTTCATCTGGCCGTCGCGGTCCAGGTCCGCGGGCAGCCAGAGCCCGAAGCGCTCGCCCTCGGGGGCCTGGGCCACGGCGCCTCCTGGGAGCGCCAACCGGGTGCCGTCCCCGGGCACCGCCAGGCCGTCCACCGCCACGAAGGGCGCCGGGGCGTCCACGGTCACGTCCCTCCGGGCGTCCGGCGGGGGCGGCCTGGTCGTGTCCGAAGGGAACCCCACGGGCGGAGGCTCGCGGCGGCAGAAGCCCAGGAGGGCCACCACGGCCCACGCCCGGAGCCCCGTCACTTCCGCCTCCGGCCGCGGGTGCGCTCCTCGGCCTTGCGGGCCACCTTCCGGAGGGACTTGTCGTCCAGCGGCTCCGCGGGCTTGAAGGTGATCGCACGGCGCTGCACGGACACCTCGGAGAGCGTCACCAGCTTCACCTCGCCGAGCATGTACCGCAGGTTCGTGCCTGGCACCCTCACCCGGATCCCCAGCTCGTCCAGCTCCCAGGCGTCCGGCGGCACGCCGTCCACCTTCACCAGCCCCGAGCAGAAGGGATTGTCCACGTCGACGAAGGGCCCCGCCGTCGTGACGCCCGTCACCGTCGCGCTGCGCACCTCGCCCAGGTGCTCCCTCGCCACCACGCAGCGGTAGAGGTCCAGCACCTCCCGCTCGACCTCCATGGCGCGTCGCTCCAACCTCGAAGACTCCGCCGCAGCGCGCGTCATGGCGTCCCGCGAGGCCTCGTCCCGCGCGATGTGCTCCCCGCGCAAGAGGGCCCTCACCACCCGGTGCACCACCAGGTCGGGGTACCGCCGGATCGGTGAGGTGAAGTGCAGGTAGGCCTCCGAGGCAAGGCCAAAATGTCCTGTGTTTACCGTGGCATAGCGCGCCTGAGGGAGGCTCCTGAGGAGCAGCATCGCGAGCACCCTCCCCTCGGGCTCGCCCTGCACCCTCCGCAGGAGGGCCGACAGCTTCTTCGGCGCGCGGCCGACCTCGATGTCCACCTTGTGGCCGTAGGCCTGGGCCACCGCCGCGAAGCGCGACAGGTGCTCTTCATCGGGCGACCCGTGCACCCGGAAGATGGCCGGGGCGTCCGCTGCCACGCAGGCTCGGGCCACCACCTCGTTGGCCAGAAGCATCAGCTCCTCGACGAGCTGGTAGGCCCTCTTGAGCCCTGGGTCCGCGCGGGACTGCACCACGTCCTCGGGCGTCTCCCCGTCGTCCCCGAAGCGCACCCGGCCCTCCGGGAGGTCCAGGTCCAGAGCCCCGCGGCGCACTCTGCCCTGCCGCAGCTTCGCAGCGCAGGCCGCGGTGTCCGCGAGGAGCGCGCGCACCGCGTCGGTCACCGCCGGGGCCCCGTCTCCATGGGTCCAGCCGAGCGCCGCCGCCACCTGCGGGTACGTCAGCCCGGCGGCGCAGCGCAGCACGGCCTCGAAGAGCCGCGACGAGCGCACCTCGCCGTCGTCCGTGAGCGTCGCCTCGACGCCCAGCACCAGCCGATCCTCGCCCTCCACCAGCGAGGCCAGGTGCCCCGACAGCGCCGCCGGTAGCATCGGCACCGCACGGTCAGGGAGGTACAGGCTCGTCCCGCGCTGGAGCGCGGCACGGTCCAGTTGCGTACCTGGACGTACATAATACGACACGTCGGCGATGGCCACCCGGACGGTCCAGCCTCCGCCTTCGAGGGGAGCGACATGGATGGCGTCGTCGTGGTCCCGGGCGTCCTCCGGGTCGATGGTGACGAAGGGGATCGCCCGGAGGTCTTCGCGGGCCGCCAGGGCCTCCTCGGGGACCCGGTCGCCGTAGGCGCGGGCCTCGGCCTCGACGGCGTCGTCGAAGCGCTCGTCCACGGCCTCGCGCAGGAGCACCTTGCGCACCTCCACCGACAGCTCTCCGGGGGTGCCCAGGGCCTCGTTGACGTGCCCCGTCGGGGCCTCTCCGGGCCGCGAGGGCCACGCGTCCACCTCGCACACGACGGCGTCTCCGTCGTGGGCGGTCCCCACGGAGGTGACCTGTACGGGTCCTCGGAGCCTCGGGTCGTCGGGCTCGACGATCGCGCCCAGGGGCTTCACCCGGAGGGTCCCGGGGATCCGCGGAGCGCGGCGGGTGACGACCTCCAGCACCACGCCCTCGCGGCCCCGAGGGCCGGGGACGGCTTCACAGGCCACGAGGTCCCCGTGCATGGCGCCCTGCACGGCGCCGGGGGCGATGTAAACGTCGTCCCCGCCGTCGCTCGCGGCCACGAAGGCGAAGCCCTTGGGGTGCTGGGCGAAGCGCCCTTCCACCCGGGCCCCGCGGGTGCGCGGCAGGCGGAAGCGCTGCCCGGGCAGCGCCGACAGGAGCCCGCGCGCCACCAGGGCCCCGAGGGCCTCGTGCAGGTCCCTCAGGCCCGAGAAGGGCACCTCCAGCACGGAGGCCAGCTCCGAGACGTGGAGGGCCCTCGGCGGGCCGCTGCGCAGCGTCGCCAGGATGGTCGCGTCATCGGGGGCTCTACGGCTCATCGGGGGGGCGGAAGGTGGGCCGTGGGGCGCCCCCCGTCAAGGCGCCTGGAGGCAGTGCAGGGCCCCGTCATCGGCGCCGACCACCAGCGAGCCGTTCGGGAGGATCGCGGGGCTCGTGTCTACGTCCGCGCCGACGGACACGCTCCAGCCGACGCTCCCGTCGGGGCGCAGGCCGTACACCCGGTCGTCCTCGGACCCGACGAAGAGCCAGCCGTCGGCGTCCACGCGCACGCTGGAGCGCACGGGCCCGAAGGTCTGCGTGCGGAACACCCGCTGGCCGTCGGCCGCGCGGAGCCCGTACACCGCGCCGTCCTCGCCGCCCAGCACCACCAGGCCCTCGCGCGTCAGGGCCGGCGTCCCGCGGCTCCCGAGGGAGCGCCCGGAGCCCTCCAGCGCGCTGTCCCAGCGGGGGCTCCCGTCGGCGTTGAAGCACCGCACATGCCCGTCGGAGACGGCCACCACGACGGCGTTGTCGTCGAGCACCAGGGCCCCACCATGCACCGCTCCAGGGAGCGGGATCCGCGGCCTGGCGGTCCCGTCCGTCGCCCGGAAGGCGTCCAGGCCGCCGCCCAGCTCGGTCACCCAAAGGGTGCCATCCGGTGCCAGCGCCGGGGCCCCGAAGGCGTGGCCCTGGAGGGCGGTCCGCCAGCGCACGGCGCCGTTGGAGGGATCCACCGCGCACACCTCCCGGCTGGCCAGGTACACCGTCCCGTCGGGGCCCACCATGGGCGGCGCGTCGGCGTCGTCGGGGGTCGGCACCTGCCAGCGCACGCTCCCCCTGGCGTCCAGCGCCACGAAGGCCCGGGCGTCGTGGCCGAGCACCACCAGGTCCCGCCACCACGCGGGCGCGCTGAACACCCTCCCGGGCGCCGTCCACGCCCAGCGGGTGACGCCCCGAGGGTCCACCGCGAGCACGCTCCCGTCGAGGCTCCCGAAGACCACCAGGCCCTCCCGGGTCACCACCGGCGACGCGAACACCCTCCGGCGGGTGCGCACCCTCCACGCCACCGACGGCTCGGTGTGGGGTCCCCGGAGCGAGACCCTCCCGGTGTGCCTCGGGTCCCCGCCGAACATCCCCGAGGGGACCTGCGAGGGCGCCTCCTCGGGCGCTCCGAGGGCCCCCAGGAGCGCGCAGAACGCCAGGCTACGTCGCACGATCCGCGCCGGACAGGTGCCTCGCCTCCAGGAAGCGATCGCTCAGCGCCACCCTCACCAGCCGCCCGACGATGGCGTCGTCCCTCACGGCCTTCTGGGGGCTCATCCCGCTCGGCGCCAGCGCCTCCAGCGCGCCCGAGAGCTCCGCCGTGGCCAGGAGCCCGAGGCGGTCCCCGAGCTCCATGGCCCCCATCTGGATCGCGTCCCCGTCGAGCCCCCGGAGCGCCGCGACCTCCAGCGCGAAGGGCATCAGCGCGTCCCGGCGCTCGCTCGGGAGCGCCCGGGCCACCCTCCGCGCCATCTCGTCGAGCTGGAGCGGGTCCACGCCCTCCATGGTGTACACCGGGTCAAACTGCCGCAGGAGGCCAGAGAGGCCCAGGGCCAGCTCCCGGGGCGAGAGCCTCACCGCCAGCGGCAGGGAGAGCGCGACCAGCAGCATCGCCCGCGCCACCGCGAAGCGCCCCGCGGGGGTGAGGGTCGCCGCGGCGGGCACGGCCACCATGGGCGGCGTGCAGTTGAGGGGCAGGCACGCCAGCGGCAGAGGGCCGGAGAGGAGCACCTCGAGGTTCTGGAGCCGCAAGCGCTTTGCCCACGCGTCGATCTCCGCGCGCAGCGGGTGCGGCCTGGAGCCGAGCTTCTCCGCCCTCAGGGGCCGCGGGTCAAACGGGAAGAGGCGCTCCAGGGTCTCGGCCCCGAGGCCCAGGAGCTGCCTGAGCGCCCCGCTGACCACGGGCGGCGCCAGGAGGTCCAGGGCCCCAGGCTCCAGCGCCGCCGCGGAGGCCCCCACCACCGCGCCGTGCGAGGCCAGGCCCGGGGTGGACACCCCGAGGCTCAGGGCCACCTGGGCGACCACCCTGGCGCCGTCCCTGCGGCCGCGGAGGGCGAGGATCTCTGCCAGGAGCTCCAGGCTCGCCCCGTCCAGCGGGTCCTCGTCCACGGCGCGGCGCACCTCGGCGGCGGCCCGGTCCAGGAGGATGTTGAGCGCCATGGGCTCGCCCTGGCGCTCGTAGAGCCGCGCATAGGCCTTGAGGAGCGCCAAGTCCGTGGGCGCCTCGCGCCGCGCGGCCTCCAGCGTGGCCTCGGCCCGTCGCGCGTCCCCGCCGCCCTCGTCGAGCACCCTGGCCAGCCGGAGCGCCAGCGTCAAGCGCTCGGCGCCGGTGGTCAAGGTGTGGAGGTGTGCGAGGGCCTCGGCTTCGCGCGGGGCCTCGCCGGTGCGGGCGAAGAGGTCCGCGAGACGCCCGAGGGTCTTGCGGTCCTCGGGGCGGATCTGGAGCACCCTGCGCCAGGCCGCCTCGGCCCTCCGGGGGTCGGGCATGCGCTGGTCGTAGAGGTCCCCGAGGGCGAAGAAGAGCTCCGCCCGCTCCGACGGCTCCGCGCTCACCCGCGCGAGGCGGATCATGGCGTCCGCCGCGGAGGTCCAGTCCTCGGCCTCGAAGGACAGCCGCGCCAGGGCCCTCAGGGCCGCGACGTCCTCCGGGAGGAAGCGCACCACGTTGCGCCAGTGGAGCCGCGCCTTCTCCGCGTCCGAGAGGCCCTCGGCCAGCGCCGCGCAGCGCGCGTGGAGCGTGGGGAGGTAGCCCTCGGGCTCGCTCTCCGTGGCGGCCTCCAGCCTCGCTTCGAGGAGTCCGAGCTCCCCGCCCGCGTCGCCCGCGGCCTGCAGGAGCTCCGTCGCCAGCGCGAGGGCGTCCTCCTGGCGAGGCTCCCGTGCCAGCACGCTCCGGGCGGCGCTCAGGGCGCGCTCCCGGGCCCCCACCTGGGCGTGGCCCCGGGCTGCGGCCAGGAGGAGGTCCACCGCGTGGGCGCCCACGAGGCTGGCCTCGCCCGCGCGCTCCAGGGCCTCCGAGGCGCCCTGGACGTCCTCCCCGAGGCCCCGCGCCCAGGAGAGGCCCAGCCAGGCCCCGAGGTGCCCCGGCGACGCCGCGGTGGCTCGCTGCCAGGCCTCCAGCGCCCGCGGGCGGTCCTCCAGGGCGCTGGCGGCCTCCGCGGCGCGGCACCACGCGGTGGCCGCCTCCAGCGGGTCCCGCGCGCTGCCAGCGAGCGCAGTCTGCGCCGCGAGGAAGCGCGGGAGGTCCCCGCTCCAGCGGGCGTCCGCGTCCAGGGCGCGCAGGAGCCGAGCGTTGAGGGCCCCTCGGGCCTCCGCCGCGCGGAGGAACTCCCGCCCCGCGGTGGGCTCTCCCTCGGCCAGGACGCACGCCAGACGCGACGCCTCCAGCGCCACCGCCGCGGCGTCCTCGGGGTCCTCGGCGTGGCGCACGAGGCGCTCGTAGAGCCCCAGGAGCTCCTCGTGCCGGGCCTGCTCCAGGAAGTACCGCTCCAGCGTCCGGAGCGAGGGCATGTGCCCGGGCGCCAGCTCCAGGATCGCCTGGTACGACAACACCGATGAGGCCATGTCCCCGCGGTGCCGCCGGTCGAGCTCCGCGAGCTTCTCGTAGGCCGCCACCCGGGTGTCGTCCTCGGTCGCCTCGCGGAGCTGGTCGAAGGCCCGCTCGGCCACCTCGGCGTACATCCCCGCGCGCAGGAGCATGTGCTCGGCCCGGGCCTCCAGGGCCAGGTCCCCGAGGGCGCTGCCTCGGGCCCGGGCGATGGCCTGTACGGCCTCCGCGTCGCGACCGAGGCCCGAGAGCGTCTCGGCCAGGAGCAGCCCCACCGCGGCCCCGGCGTTGCCCGCGCGCTCGGCCTGGGCCTTGAGCACCGCAACGGCGCGCTCGGGCTCCCCCGCCGTGGCCCGCAGCACCAGCACCCCCAGCGCGGCGTCCCGGTCGCTCGCCTTCCAGGCCTCCCAGACGGCCTCCGCCGCCGCGGGAGCATTCACCGTCGCCCGCCGAAGGGACGCCCTCACCGACGCCATGCGCCCGGCCAGGTCCCGGTGCGCCACCCCCATGGCGTCCAACGCGTCGGCCCCAGCCTCCGCGGGGAGCTCGCCCCGGAGCGCCAGGAGCGCCGTGAGCTCCGCCGCCCCGGGGTCCCCGGGGAGCGCCTGCGCCGCGGCGCGGGCGTCGGCCCCCGCCCCGGGGAGCCCCGCCCCGCACGCCACCGCCGCCGCAAAGGCCCTCAACGTCGCCGCCCGGAGTCGATCCGCGGTCCCCGACGCCTCCTCCCGCGAAGCGTCCACCACCGCAGCGTCCCCCTCGGACCACCACGCCCACGAAAATCGGGCGTGGGACCGAAGCAGCACGTCTCGACAATTTTCGGCCATAGTGGCCATTTTATGAGCCTGCGAGCGATCCTGGCGGAGGACGATCTCGAGCTCCTCGAGTGCCTCGAACGGTCCTGGGGCTGCGCCCTGCTCCGCCGGCCGTAGCTGGCCCTGGGAGGCTGCCAGGAGGCCCGCCAGGACCCTCGGGTGGGGTCCGGCGCCCTCGGGCACCTCCAGGGCCGAGACGGCGCCGGGAGCCGCCAGGAGGGCGCTGGTGACCGAGGCCCCGACGGGGCCCTGGAAGAGCCCGCCGCAGGCTTCGGCCAGGCGCGGGTCATCGCCCTGGAGGGCGGTCCGGAGGCGCAGGGAGCGGGCCACGGCGGAGCCCGTGCCGACACCGGTCCAGGCCTGCCAGGATGGGTCTTCCCCGGAGCCCGCCCGGAGGCTCCGGGCGACCTGCCGGGAGGGATCCTGGGAGGCGTCACGGAGGGCGTGGGCCAGGAGCCAGCCCGCGACGCCGTGGTCGTCCACGCCCTCGGTGGCCACGGCGGCGCCCGTGATGACGTCCAGGGCGCACCCCACGGCCTCGGCGGCCTGGGCGAAGCCACCGCCCTCCCCGGCCTGCCGGAGCCCGGCGAGGGCCGCGCGAAACACCGGCGCCTGGGCCCTGGCCAACCCGATCCGGGCCATGGTCAACCACGCCGAGGCGTCCCGGGGGTCCCGCTCCAGCGCCGAGCGCACCGCGGAGAGCGCCACCTCGGTCTGGGTGGAGCCCTCGGAGAGGCGGGCTCGGGTGACGTTCGCCGCTGCGCCGACGACCCCCGGGGCGGCCTCGGCCAGCACCCGGAGCGCCTCGGCCAGGGTGCCGGGGTCACCGCCCGGCGCGGCGACGAAGAGCCCCGCGAGGGCGGACAGCACGGGCTCCGCGGTCCCGAGGGCCTCCCACCACGGGAGGGCCCTGGTGGGGTCCGCGGCCGCCGCGAGCTCCGCGGCGAAGGCCGCCGCCGGGGCCCGCTCCTCGGGCGACAGCTCCTGGTCGCGCTCCAGGTCCGACAGGTCCAGGGCGTCGGCCAGGGCGCCGGACGCGAGGGTGAGCCTCCGGGCGCTCTGGAGGGCCGGGAGGCACCCGGGCCACCGGGAGAGGGCCTCGCGCACCAACCGGTCGGCCCGATCGGCGTCGTGGAAGACGCCCTCGGCGATGTCCGCCCCGAGGGAGAGCCACTCCGCGGCGTCCTGGTCCGGGGCGTTGGCGGCTTCGGCCTCGATGAGCGCGAGGCGCGCCTCTGCCTCGGCCCTCGCGTCCGCGGCGAGCTCGTGCTTGACCTGCGTGCGCGTCCTGCTGGTCACCGTGGCCGCGAGGAGCGCGCCGCGATCGGGCTCCCGCGGCGGAGCCTCGACCTCGAGCACCAGCTCCTCGCTGGACTCAAGCACCACCTCGGCCTCCTCGGACAGCTCCACCATGGCGGCCTCGTCCGAGAGCTCGATGGCAGCATCCTCCGTGGCCTCGTGCGCGGTCTCCGGGGCGTCGACGGACAGCTCCACGGGCTCCTCCGGGTCCCTCGCGGGCTCGTCCCCAAGAATCACCAGGGCCTCGTCACCCAGGGCACCTTCGACGTCTCCGGCGGGCTCCGGGGCCTCCAGGGCGGCGCTCTCCGGCGGCTCCGAGGGCTCGACCTCCAGGGTCAGGACCTCGGCTGGGACGTTGCCTTCCGGGGCCTCCGCAGGCTCTCCCGGGACGGGCGGCCCGGGCTCCCTGGGCTCTTCATGGGACCCGGGCTCCTCCAGTGCGTCGGTGTCCAGGTCCAGGGCGAGGGCGAGGGCCGGTTCGGATTCCTGAGCGGGTTGAGGAGTCTCCTCGGATTGGGGGTCTTCCGAGCGTGCCTTGGGGTCCGTCACCGCGTGGCTCCATCGCGCCGGGCGGGCGCCAGACCGGAGTCTATGCCAGGGCATCGGTCCGGTACCAGCATGTTTCCGTCGGAGGCGTATCCCCGACCGGTGCTATGGGTCTTCTCCGGAGCGATGGGCACCTTCCGGCTGGTCTCTTCTCGGGTGATGTACCGCAACCGCTGGATGACGCTCCGAGAGGAGCGGGTCCTGCGGCCCGACGGGGCCCCCGGATGCTTCGGCGTGCTGGACCTGGTGGCCGGGTCCTCGGTGCTCGCCCGCGAGCCCGACGGCTCCGTGTGGCTCGTCCGGGAGCACAAATACGCCCTCGGGCGAGTCTCCCTGGAGGCGGTCTCCGGCGCCCTGGAGCCCGGTGAAGCGCCCCTCGACGCCGCCCGCCGCGAGCTGGCCGAGGAGCTGGGCTTCACGGCCGAGCGGTGGGAGGCAATGGGTCACATCGACGCCTTCACCAACACCGTACGCTCGCCCAACCACCTGTTCTTCGCCGAGGGCCTCTGCCCCGGCGTGCCCTGTCCCGAGCCCGGCGAGGAGCCCGTCGCCGTGAAGCTGCCCCTCGACGCCGCCCTCGCGGCCCTGCACCGCGGCGAGGTCACCCACTCGGCGACGGTGGCCCTCCTCCTCCACGCCGCGCTGCGAGAGCGCTGAAGGGAGGTTCACTCCCAGCGGCACCGCAGCGCGTGGGCGCGCTCTCCCTGCCACGCAAGACCCGCGAGGACCCCGCCCGCGGCGGCCTCCACCAGGAAGCTCCTGACGGGCTCCACGACCTCATGGACCCCTTCGGGCTCGTCCCGCGCCTCGCCCCCCATCGCCGCGAGGAGGCACGCCGTGCGCTCATCGACGGCGTACACCTCCTCCGAGCGCCACTCGTCGCCCACCACGGCCCAGCCCGGGCCTCGCACCGCCGCGAGGGAGCGGGTCCGCCGGAAGGAACCCCGGGCCGCAAAACCCGGAGGGCACACCCGGCGCTCGTCCAGCGAGGGCCGGAGCTCCGGCGGCGAGGCCCCTCCTTGGAGCGGGTAGAAGCGTAGCCCCTGGTCCCTCGCCCGTACCCACAGGCCATCGGCGCCGTCGAGGCTCCCGACCCAGGCGTCCTCGGGACCCGCCGCGAGGGCAAAGACTCCCCGCGCCCCGACGGCTCCCCCGACGCGGGCCACGGTCACCAGCGTCGCACCTGCCAGGGCCTCGTCGGCGCGGCCCAGCCACGCCCCGTTGACGCCCACGTGGAGCGAGGCGGCCCCCGGCGGCCTGGGCCCCAGGCCCAGCTCCGTGAGCCCCCGGGGCGTCGCGAGGAGCGCCTCGCAGGAGAGGCCCTCGCACCACTCCACCAGCGCCGCGGGGCTCGGAGCGCCGAGGACACCCCACGTGTAGGCGTGTGTAGTCGGGCTCCGGACCCTGTCGGCGGTGAGCGTTCCCTGGGCGTTCTCGCCGCTCCAGCGCACGGTGAGGGTGCCGCCTCGGAGCGTAGAGCGCACGGCGTAGCCGCTCGCGGCGGCGCCCCGGTCGATTTCCGGCGCCGTCCGGGAGGCGCCGTGGTCGCACCGGAGGCTCCTGGGCGCTGGGCCGTCGGCGTGCCTCGCGGGGGGAGGATCTTGCCGGGCCAGCGCCGCCGTGGGGGCCGCGGGGCCTCGCCAGAGGGCGCCCCCCACGACGCACCACGCCCCCACGCAGCGCGCGCCCTCGGAGGGGTCGAGCGCGAGGGTGGTGGCGGCGCCCCGAAGCGGCAGAGGCACCGCGATGAAGGCCCCTCCGTGGGCCCTCCACGCGAGCGACGAGGCGTCGCGGCCCCAGGCCAGGACGCCGTCGTCCGCGAGCAGGGCGTCCGAGGTCCCCTCCGGGAGCGCCTCGGGCCTCACCCGCACGCGATCTCCCTCCTGGCGCGCCACGGCGAGGGCCAGGCCACCGCCTGTGAGGTGGTGCAGCACCGTGAGGTCCAGCCCGGTCCAACGAGCCTGGACAGGACCGCGGGCAGCAGCCGGCAGCGGCACCTCCAGGAGCCCCCTGGGGCTCACCAGGAAGAGCCTCGGCGTCGCGCCTGGCGACTCCTCCGCGCCGACCAGCACATCACCCTGGAGGTCCAGGGGGACCATCGCCCTGGGTGGTTCAAGCTCCTGCGGGCGACCGTCGGGGCCGTGGAGGCAGAGCGCCCGAGGTCGCTGCGAGGGGCCCTGGACACAGGGCGCGCGGACGACCCAGGAGGGTCCCTGGCGGTCAAAGACCACGGCGCCGAGGGGCTCGGCGCGGGCCTCGTCGCGCAGCACGGTCCACGCGCCGCGTCGGCCCCTGCGCGCCACGAAGGTCGCCCAGCCCTCGTGGCGACACACCGCCGCAACACTGTCGCCCGCGCGATGGATCCGACAGTCCTCGCCGGGCAGCGGCGCGCGGCTCCGCTCGACGCCGCGGAGCGCGTCCCGCTCCACCAGCGCGCCGCCCTCCACCGCACAGCGCGATCCCCGGACCTCGACCTCGGGCTCGAGCCCCGGCGCTCCCCAGGGCAGCGGCGCCCAGAGCTCCCTCGGCGCGCTCGGGAGGGACCCGAACCACACCTCGGGCGAGGGCGCGTCGTTGTCTGGAAGGAAACCCCCGTCGGTCCATCGCCAGGTGCTGCGTAGGCCCCGCACCCTCGCGACGCCATCGGCCACCCACCCGTAGGCGGCCGGGGGGTCCGGGAAGACCTCCGAGGCGAAGTGTTCGCCGTCGGTGGTGACCTTTAGGACACCCGGCTCCACCACGGCGAGGCCCCGCGCCGCGGTGACGAAACAAAGGGAGAGCACCCGCTCGAGGCCGAGGCTCCGGGGCTGGCCCTGCGGGTCCACGCGCCAGCCGTGGAGGTCCTGGTCCACCACCGCGAGGACGCCCAGGGAGTGGAGGCTCCGCGGGAGCGCGCCGGTGGCCCTGAGGAGCGGGAACGGCAGCCCCCGGACGACGGACAGCGGGCCCTGAAAGGCTCCGGCGCCGAGCACGGTGCCGTCCTCCGTGGCGAAGCGCCAGGAGCCGTCCGGGAGCCGCGCCGTCGCCACGATGGCGGTGGTCGGAGAGGGCCCTGCCACGCGCGCCCCGTGCTCCCAGCGGAGGGCCCCGGCGAGACCTCGGGGGCCCTCGACGCGGCGAAGCGCGCCGCCCACGGGTCGGACGCTCCAGCGCGAGGTGGGTCCCCGGGGCCTCGTAGCGCGGCGGTGGCAGCCAGGGTCCGACGCCAGGGCGAGCGCCAGGAGGGCGGCCCCCCGGCGGACCCAGCGCCTCACCGCGCGCGCTCGACGATGTACACCCGGGTCAAGCGGGTGGGCGTCGCCGGGGGGGTCATCGGTCCGGCGTTGCGCGCGATGCGGTCGAGCACGGCGTCGCCTTCGAGCACGCGGCCGAAGACCGTGTACATCCCGTTGAGGCTCTGGGTGGGCGCCAGGGTGATGAAGAACTGCGACCCGTTGGAGTTCGGTGACGAAGAACGCGCCATCCCAAGGACCCCCCGGGCGTCGAAGCGCAGGGAGGGCACCACCTCCAGGCCGAAGCCATACCCGGGCCCGCCGGTGCCCCAGCGCGCGCGGTTGTCCTGGAGGGTGTTCGGGTCCCCGGCCTGCGCCACGAAGCCGTCCAGCACGCGGTGAAACGCGATCCCGTCGAAGTACCGGTTGCGCGCCAGGAACACGAAGGAGTTCACCGTCGTGGGCGTCTCGGCCTCGGTGAGGTCCAGCACCAGGCGCCCCGCGTCGGTCTCCAGCACGGCGGCGTAGTCCCTCCCGGGCTCCGTCGCCGGCGCGGCGCCGGAGAACATCCGAACGGGTTGCTCCGAGAGGTACGGCGTCAGGGTGAAGCCCATCGGGAGGAAGAGCCCAGGCGCGTCCCCGGCGGGCGCGTCCTGCGTGGACGTGTCCTGCGCGGCGTCCGGGGCGACGCCGGTGTCCTGGCCAGGGCCCGCGTCGCCGACGCCGCTGGAGCCGCAACCAAGGACGAGGAGCACAAACGCTGCGCTACGCATGGGTCACCTCCGGTCCACGCCGGTCTCCCGCGAGACGCTGGCGAGGGCATCGCTCACCGCGAAGAGCGCGAGCTCGCGCCCCGACGGGGTCGCCACGAGGCTCGAGGGCGCCGCGCCGGGCCTGCCCTCGGACCGCCCGAGCTCCGCAAAGGCCGCAGGGACCGCGCCGGTGACGCACAGGGCCCCTCGGCGGGCCGAGGCGCGTACAGCTAGCACCGCCCGGGTCACCTCGCTCCAGGCGTCCGGCGCCGCCCCGAGGGCCCTGGCGCTCTCGGCGATGGCCCTGCGCACCCGGCGCGTGAGCGCGCGAGCCACGGGCTTGAGCTGCGCCTCGAAGCGCTGCGAGCCCCCCGCCAGCGGCACCTCCGCCGCCGCCAGCGCCGCCATCACCTGCGCCGCCAGGGTCTCCGCGGGGGGGCCCTCCAGCGCGCCGCAGCCGCGGGCCACCAGGAGGAGCTGGCGCACGAACTCGAAGCGCAGGCCCTCGTCGAGCTGGGCCCCGACGGAGCGCGCCACCACCACGGCCACGGGGGACCCCGGCAGCACGCTCACCCGGAGCTCCTCGGGGCCACCCACATACAGCTCGAAGGCCTCCACCCCGGCCACCGCCACCCAGGGTTCGAGGGCGCTTCGGAGTGGGGAATTTCCCTTCACTCGCTCACTCCGCCCTACCTTCAGGGCGTCCGTGGTTCGGAGCGAGAGCCCCACCAGGTCCGGGAGCACGGTCTCCAGGAGGAGCACCGCCCGGCCACCGGCATCCGAGGGGTGTCGGTAGAGCCTGGCCAGCTTGGAGTCTTTGAGGGGAACCCCGGAAGGCTGCCCTACCGCCGGGGCCTGGGAGTTCTCCCCGAGGGTGCGCGCCAGGCGCAGCGCGGCGCGCTCCAGCACCAGGTCACCGCCCGAGCGGGCGGCCTCGGCGAAGGTGACGGCCCACGGCCCCGAGGGGCCCTGGGCGCGCAGGGCCTCCAGCGTGGCGCGGGCGTGCTTTGGGCGCTCGTCCACGTCGCTCAGGGCCTGGAGAGCGCGCAGGGCCTCCAGGCTGCCGGGGAAGGCCTCGTGGGCGCGGGCGGCCCACATCCGCGCGGCCTCCGGGTCCCGGAGCCGGTCTCGCTGGAGGTACGCGGCGCGCAGGAGCCCCTGGAGGCGCTCGGGGCTCCCGATGGCGCAGCGCTCCAGGGACCGCTCGGCGAAGCGCAGGGCACCGTCCCAGAGGCCCGCCGCGGTGGCGATGGAGACCCCCCGCTCGACGGCGTCGTCGTCCGCGTCGCCCTCGGCCACCAGGGCGTCGAGCTGCGCCAGGGCGTCCGCCGGGCGCCCGAGGCGCTGGTCAAAGAGCCCGACGGCGCCGAGCCTGGCGGCCTTGCGCTGCACCGCTGGGGTCTCCGGGCACCGGGCCAGGGCCACCAGCGCGTCGGCGGTCTCCGCGAGGCGCCCGGAGACCGCGTGGATCTCCGCCACCAGCGCGAGCGCGGCGACGTGCCGTGGGTTCAGCGCCACCACCGCCTGGGCGCTCTCCAGGGCCAGCTCCCGCCGCCCGAGGGCCCGACGCAGCCGCGCCTGGTCCCAGAAGAGCTCCACGCGCTCCGCCGGGTCCGTGGCCACCGCCGCGCGGCGCGTCAGGAGCTCCTCCAGGGCCGCGCTGTCCTTCCGGGCCTCCAGGAGCTCTCGGAGCTTCCTCCACGCCACGACCCTGGCTGGCGCGAGCTCCAGCGCGGCGCGGAGGTAGCCCTCGGCGCGTCCCGCGGCGCGCAGGGCGTCGGCGCTCGCCACGCCGGCCTCCTCCCAGTAGCCCGCGGCCCGGTCGGGGTCCTTTGCCCTCGCGGCCAGCGCCGCGCAGGCCTGTATGCTCTTCTCCCACGCCCCGACGCGCCGGGCCGCGACCCTCACCACGTCCAGCGCCACCAGGTCCGCTGGGTCGTCCCGAAGGAGCGCCTCGGCGCGCTCCAGGGCCTCGGCGTCCTGGCCCGCCAGGGAGCTCCAGTGGGCGGCGGCGCGGGCGTGGGCCCGGGAGGCCCTCCCGACCGCGAGGCCCGCGCGGCGGGCGTGGGCCTCGGCGAGCTCCGAGGCCCGCTCCACGCCCCCAGTGGCCTCGGAGAGCGCCAGCACCCCGGCGGGCAGCCCCGGGTGCGCGAGGGCGAGCTGCCGCGCCTCCACGGCGCGCCCCTGGGCCCTCAGGGCCGCCAGCGCCGCCGTGCGGAAGCCCCTCGCGACGCCCGGGTCCGCCAGCGAGGCCACGCGCTCCAGGGCGTCCGGGACGTCCCTGCGGTCCTCGCGCTGGAGCGCGTCGAGGAGGCTCAGGAGCCGCGTGGCGGCCTGGTCCGGGCGGTCTTCGTCAATGAGCTCCCGGGCCGCGGCGGCCTGGTCCCGCGTGGCGCGCGTGGCCCCGAGGGCCCGCGCCACTTCGAGCTCCACCCCGAGCCGCAGGGGGTCGTTGGAGCGCAGCGCCTGGAGCATCTCCTGGAGGGCCGCCACGGTGCCCTCGGCGTCGGGCCCCTCGCGCGAGCCCCGAAGGAGCGCGTGCAGCAGCGTCACGGTGACGCTCTCGGCGCCGTCCTTCAAGGCCACGGCCTCCAGCACCTCGGCGGCGCCGTCCAGGTCGTGCTCGACGAAGGCCCTCACGAGCGCCAGCTCCACCCCCAGGGCCACGCCCTCGGCGCCGGAGTCCGGGTCGTCCAGGGACTCCCGCGCGAGCTGCGCCCGCAGCGCTCCGTCGCCCCTCCACCGCGTGGAGGCCAGGGCCCACGCCCGCAGCGAGGGGCTCCCCTGCACCTTCGCCAGGGCCTGGTCCAGGGCCGTGCGGGCGAGGTCCCTCGCGCCGAGGCGCTCCAAGAGCCCCGCGGTGACCATCCACCAAGCCTCCTCCTGGGCGCCCTCCGAGGCCTCGGCGGCGCGCCTGCCAACCTCCAGGACGCCCTCCGGGGCGCGCTCGCTCCACGCGATCCGGAGCGCCAGCGCCGCCAGGTAGGGCTCCGCCGGGCGACGCCCGTGGGCCTCCAGGCACAGCGCCCTCGCCCTCGGAGCGTCTCCCGCGGCCCAGGCCCACCGCGCCGCCACGGCGCTCCAGGCCAGGGCCTCATCCGCGCCGCCGCCGAGGTCCTCCCGGCGCGCCAGGCGCTCGGCCCACGCAGAGGCCGCCGCGAAGGCGCCCGACGCCGCCCACAGGAAGGCCGCGGACTCCATCGCCCAGGCGCCGCCCCCGTGCTCGGTCAGGCGCTCCGCCGTGAGCGCCGCCGCGCGCCCGTCCTTGAGGTCGTGGCGCTCCAGGAAGAAGCGCTCCAGCAGGAGCGCCCCGCGCTCGGCCCCGTCGGTCACCAGGGGCAGGAGCTGGTCCACGGCGGCGACCCTCGCCGGGGCCCTCTCTGCGCTCGGAGAGCGCGCCAGGAGCAGCACCTGGAGCCTCCGAGCCACGGCGTCCGAGGGGTCGTCCTCGGAGGCCAGGCGCAGCCGCTGGAGGGCGCCCTCGACGTCCCTCCGGAGGGCCAGCGAGAGGAAGGCCCCGGCCCTGCGCAGCGCCGCCCGCGGGGCCCCGGCGGCGGCCTGCTCGGCGAGCTGGTCGTATTGCTCCACCACGCGGCCGCCCTCGTCGCTGGCGATGAACTGCTCCAGGAGCGCACCCCGCGCGGCGGCGCTCTCGGGGTTAAGGTCCAGGGCGTCCCGGAGGCTCTGCTCCGACGCGGCGAGGTCCCCCCGCAGGGCGTGAGTCTCGGCCAGGCGGAAGTGCAACGACGCCCGGAGCGAGGGGTCTCCGAAGTCGTGCGCCAGGAGCCACGCGGCCTGCTCGCTCGACGCCCCGAGGTCGTTGGCCTCGTCGGCCAGGAGCATCGCGAGGTAGTGGCCCCGCGGGTCCTCGGGCAGGAGCTCCAGGCATCGATCCATGGCGGCCCGGGCCCCGTCCGCGTCGTGGAGGGTCCCCAGGCGCAGCCGCGCCGCGCGGGACCACAGCTCCGCGCCCTCGACCCGGGCGGCCTCCTGGGAGCGCAGCCGCGCGATGGCGAAGGCCCCGCTGCCGCCCTGGAATTCCTCGCCGTTGGCCACCCTCGCGGCCAGGTCCGCGCGCCCTTCGAGGGCGAAGACGACATCCTGCGGGCGCTGGTGCCGCTCGCCGAAGCGCTCAAGCTCCTGCAGGGCCCTCCAGCGCCCCACCGGGAGGCTCGCGGCGTCCCGGAGGCACCGGGCGGCCTCCTCCAGGTCCGAGGGCCCTCCCCCTCGGAGGTGCACCTCTGCCAGCTCCTGCAGGAGCATGGCCCGACGGCCGTGGTCCTGCGTGAGCTCGGCCAGGCGGGCGAGGGCCCTCTTCAGGAGGTCGTCGTCGCCGTCCCGGAGGCTCACCCGCTCCAGGTTCCGCCACGCCGAGCGTGCCCCTGGGTCGGCCAGGACGGCCTCCTCCCAGGCGGAGCGCGCCCCGGAGGGGTCCCCCAGGCGGTCTTCCAGGAGCTCGCCCCGGAGCGTGAGGGCGTCGGCCTTCTCCGCCGCGGTGCCCGCGGCCTTGACGAGGGCGTCCACCAGCTTGACCAGGTTGGCGGTGCTCCTCCGGCGGGTGTAGAGCCTGATCAGGGCGTCCAGCGGCGGGCGGAAGCCCGGGCGGTGGTTGAACGCCGCGAGGTAGCCCCGGGCGGCGGAGAGCTCATCCCCGCGCACGCGCTCTTCAAACTCAGACACCTCGTGCTGGAGGATCGCCCGCGCCTCGCGGGTCTCCGCCGCGGGGAGCTCGGCGCCCAGGACCTGCACCATCTGCTCAAGGTGCGCCGCCACGTCCTCCGGCACGCTGAAGGCCCCGGTCCGGGGCGAAGGCTCTGGGGAGGTCATCGCCCGGACTGTAGATCATAGGGCCCTCGCGGGCGCCACACCCTCGCGGGCCCGGACTATTTCTTCCTGGCCTTGAGGAGGTCCCCCAGGGTCCCCAGGGAGGGCTTCCGGGCGCCGGAGCTGGTCTGGTAGCCCTCGTACTGAGCCCGCTCCTCGTCCTCCCGGGCCCCACGGACGGAGAGCCTCAGGCGACCCTCGCCGGTCTCCAGCACCTTGGCGGTGACCTCGGTGCCCTCGGGCAGGAGCTTGCGCACGTCCGCGCCGCGGGGGAGCCCCAGTTCGGCGTTGGGGATGAGCCCCCGGCCTGCCCTCCCCCGGGTGCCGGTGACCTGCACGAAGACCCCGTACAGCTCGATCTTCTCCACCCTGGCCTGGACCCTCTGGCCCACGGCGAGGCTCAGGGCCTGGGCCTGGGCGCCGGCCACGGCGTCCTCGGGAGCGAGCATCAACCCGATCTTGCGCGCGGCGGCGTCGGCGCTCTTGACCACCACCAGGAGGCCGTCCCCGGGCGCCAGGGCAGGTCCCTTGCCCCGGGGGCCCAGCTCCGAGGCATGCAGCAAACCCTCCACGCCCCCCGGGAGGCGTACGAAGGCGCCAAAGTCCACCACCCGGGCCACGGTGCCGGGGAGCACCTTGCCCAGGGGCGCCACCAGATCCAGGGCCTCCCAGGGATCTGGTGCCAGGGCCTTGAGCGAGAGGGTGATCTTGACCCCTCCCTCCTCCCGACGGAGGTCCTTCACGCGCACCTCCAGGAGGTCACCGCTCTTGCATACGTCCCCAGGGCGGGTGGAGCTGTCATGGGCCAGCTCGCTGGCGGGGATCAGCCCCTCGACCCCACCGAGGTCAAGGAACACCCCAAAGTCACGTACGCCGGAGACCGTGCCGCGGGTTACGGTCCCGGGCTGGAGGGTCTTCAGGAGCGCCTCCTGGGCCTCCCGGGCCTCGGCCTCCAGGTGGGCGCGGCGGGAGAGCACCACGGTCTTCTCCCGAAGCTCCAACACACGGAAAAGAAAGGACTTTTCCAGGTACGGCGCGGTGTCCTGGACGAAGCGCAGGTCCAGCTGGGAAAACGGACAGAAGGCCCGGACCCCATGGACGTCCACCTCGACGCCGCCCTTGTTCACGGCGGTGACCTTGCCCTCGACGGCGATGCCCTGGTCCCGGGCGAGCTCCAGGGAGGCGAGGTCCCCGACCTTGCCGAGGGTGCGTCCGAGGCGGACGTTCCCGGTGCGGCCGTCGATTTCGAGGACATGGGCCTGGACCCGGTCGCCGACCTTGACCTGGAGGGCGCCGTCGGGGCCCCGGAGCTCAGCGGCCTCGATCCAGGCCTGGCGCTTCTCGTCCAGGTCCACGAAGACCGCGTCCCGGGTCACCTGGACCACCGTGGCGTCCAGCCGTTGACCGACCTGCACGGAGGTCTTCTTCCGCGGGGTCTTCGCCTGCTGCTCGAACAGTTCGGCGAAGCTTCCGCCGGGGGGAGGTTCCTGGGCCATGGGGCGGGAATAGCACCTCTGGGGGGAGGAATTGTCCATAGGGTGGGAGTATGATCCCGGAAGTAACTGGAGGATCCCTACGATGAACCGCTCGCTTCTTCGCTCCCTGGCCGTGACCCTGACCGCCGCGGTGATGGCCACGCTCCTCGGGGGCTGCATCGTCACGGGCCGCGCCCAACCGGCGTACTACGCCCCGGCCCGCACCAACGCCGTGGTGTACACCCAGCCGACGGTCTACTCGGCCCCGGCGCCGGTGGTGTACTCGCAGCCGGCCTCTGCCACGGTCATCGTCCGCTGACGGTCGCTCCGGCCGCTGCCTGGAGGTAGCGCTCGACCCCGCGTCCAAAGGCCAGCAGGTTGCCCTGGACGTTCTTGACAATCACCTCCTCCACGGTCCTCTTCGCGGTTCCCGCCAGGAGCCGCGGGACCCCGGGCACCCGGGCGATGTCAATCTCCACCACCCCCGTGATGGTGACCCGGGTCACCACGGGCGAGACCACCGTGAAGAGGTTGGTGCCCTCGGCCCTCACCGCTTCCTTCAGCGCGTGGGGGATGGTCTTCCACCGGCAGGTGTAGCGCTCCTGGTCCCACACGGCGTGGTCGTCCCAGGTGGTGGCCTGCGACGGGATGAAGGCCCTCGCCACCGAGGGGAGGTCCATCCCTCCCTGCCACACGTTGTGCAGCGTCGAGAGGGCTCCCTCGTCCCTGCGGGAGCGCGTCTCGATGGCCTTGATCGCGGGCAGGTAGGGCACCAGCTCCGTCAGCCGGTCGCGGTAGGTCTCGAAGACCCTCTCCCGAGGAAAGGCCAGCTCCACCGTGGCGTTGAGGTCCATGGGCGTGAGGCTACCCTAGCGCGTGCAGACCCGCCCCGGCCGAGACGTGAGGCACACCCCGGGGAGCACCTGCGGGAGCGAGGGCGCCTCGCGCTGCCAGGGCTGGCCCCCGTCGTCCGGGAACACCAGGGCCATGGGCGCGCAGCACGCGGATTTGCAGTCCGCGCCGCTGGAGCCGCCGCAGCGGGCGTAGCACCGGAAGACCCCGTCCACCTGGACGCACTCCTCGCCGGCGTCACAGCGCACGCAGAAGGCCTCGATGGGGTTCGGCACCCGGGCGTCCGGGGGGGGTGCGGCGGGCTCCCCGCAGGAGCCCAGAGAGCGCGCCAGGACAAGGGTTCCCGCGAGCGAGAGGGCCCCGCGACGCACCTACGCGGCCTCCGGCACCGGGGGCTGGGAGAAGGCCTTCGGGACGTGCTCCAGGCCCGTGTCCGGGGCCAGGCTCCCGTCCTTCCAGCGGTAGAGCCCGCCGCGGAGGCCCACGGCGTCCGCTCGGAGCCACACCAGGGGCTTTCCCTGGGGGTCCGTGCCCTCGTCCTCCGAGGGGGTGGGGTACTCGGCGCCCCAGGAGCCGGAGTTGCCGTAGAACACCCCGTCGAGGTTGTACCCGTAGGGCTGGTGGGTGTGGCCAAAGACCACCCCGCGGAGGCCATAGAGCCCGGCGATCTTCGGGGCCACGGCGGCGATGTCCGCGTAGACGTTCTCCATGCCCACCGCGGGCATGGTGAGCTCGTACGCGCAGAACAGCGCCGGGAGCCCGATGGCCAGCGGGAGCGCGAGGCGCTTCGGCGCGTACCAGGGCGACGTGACCGCCAGGGCGCACACGGCCCCGAGGAGGATGCGGTCCAGCCAGAACTCCCGGGCCACGCGGTGGATGGTCTCGTCCGCGGGGGTGGCGAAGAGCCGTGCGTGGGCCTCCAGCAGGGCCTCCGGGTGGCCGGTCTCTCCGCGGGCCGCCAGGATGTTCTCCCGGCGGCGCTCGGGGGTGTCCCGGGCGCGGTGCAGCGCCGTCTGGAGCACCACCTGGACGCTCCCCCAGGCCCAGGTGACGCCCAGCGAGCGCCGGGTGAACAGGTAGTTCCTGGCCCAGTGGGAGAGGTACCCGGTGAGACCCAGCATGAAGGTCTCCTCCACGTGGGGGTTGAAGTATCCCATGCGCGAGGCGAGGTACCGGAACGCGATGGAGCCCACCGTCGGTGGGATCATCCGGTCCTTGGGGTCCGCGGGGGTCATGGGGTAGCGGAACGAACAGTACGGGTCGTACTGATTTCCATGCTCGACATGGACCCCATGGGACTGGTGGAACCAGGCCCGGAAGAGCACCCGGTCCCGCGCCGAGGGGTCCTCGGAGGCCTTTACCAGGCGCTCCCGGAGGCGCTGGCGCACGGCCGGGAAGGTGAGCTGGGGGTCGTGATTGCCGGAGATGAACACCACGCGGTGACCGCCCGCCAGGAGCCTCCCCAGGGCCTGGACGTAGCCCGTGTGGTCATTGAGCACGCGCTCCAGGAGCTCCACGGCCACGGCCTCGGTCCGGGGGAGGTCCTCGAAGCGCACGTCGCCCTCGATCACCCGGCTGGCGTCGAAGTCAAAGAGGTCGCCGTTGAACACCAGCTCCAGGGAGTCCTCCGGGGCCGCGAGGGACCCGAGCAGGGCGTCCACCAGGGCGTTGAACTCGTCGTCCGGGAAGAGGGTCTTCTGGCGCCAGCGCATCCACGGCCCGGAGCCCGCCAGGCCCTCACAGAGATGGACATCGGACACGACGATGAGGTGATGCAAGCGAGGTATTGCTCCGGCTGGTTCCTGGTTCATGACTCCCCGAAGCGCCGACGTCAACGGCCATCGCGGGGGGGCAGCGTCCCCGGCGCGGCGGGGATGTGCTATCCCCGGCGTCCCATGGCGCAAGAGTTCGTTCTCCAGATGCAGGACGTCCGGAAGGTGGTGCCCCCCAAGCGCGAGGTGCTCAAGGGGATGACCCTGGCGTTCCTCCCCGGCGCGAAGATCGGTGTCCTGGGCAGCAACGGCAGCGGGAAGAGCACCCTCCTGCGGCTGATGGCCGGCGTGGACCGGGACCATTTCGGCGAGATCCTCCGGCAGAAGGGGCTCCGCATGGGGTACCTCCCGCAGGAGCCCACGCTGGACCCGTCCCTGGACGTGAGGGGCAACGTGGAGCTGGCCCTGGCGCCGGTGCGCGCGCTCCTCTCCCGGTACGAAGCGCTCACCGCGAAGATGGGCGAGAGCCTCCCGGCGAAGGACTACGACGCCGTCATGGACGAGTTCACCCGCGTCCAGGAGGCCATCGAGCATTGCAACGGGTGGGAGACCGACCGCTCCGTGGAGATCGCCATGGACGCCCTGAGGCTGCCGCCCGGGGACGCCCGGGTGGACACCCTCTCGGGCGGCGAGCGCCGCCGGGTGGCGCTCTGCAGGCTCCTCCTGGAGAAGCCCGACATGCTGCTCCTGGACGAGCCCACCAACCACCTTGACGCCGAGAGCGTCGGGTGGCTGGAGCAGCACCTGCATCAGTTTCCGGGCACGGTGATCGCGGTGACCCACGACCGGTACTTCCTGGACAACGTCGCCGGGTGGATCCTGGAGCTGGACCGCGGGGAGGGCTTCCCCTTCAAGGGGAACTACACCTCGTGGCTGGACCAGAAGCAGGCCCGGCTGGCCGTGGAGGAGAAGCAGGAGAGCGCCCGCCGGCGCACCCTGGCCCGGGAGCTGGAGTGGGTGCGCCTGGCCCCGAGGGCCCGCCAGGCCAAGAGCAAGGCGAGGCTCAACGCCTACGAGCAGCTCCTGGCCGAGGCCGGGAGCGAGAAGGCCAGCCGCGGCGAGGTGCAGGTCCCCCCGGGGCCGCGCCTCGGGGACGTGGTGCTCCAGGCCGAAGGTGTCCGCAAGGGCTTCGGCGAGCGCTCGCTCTTCGAGGGGCTCACCTTCAGCGTGCCCCGCGGGGCCATCGTGGGGATCGTGGGGGCCAACGGCACCGGGAAGAGCACGCTCTTCCGCATGGTCGCGGGGCTGGAAGCGCCCGACGGGGGCACGCTCCGGGTCGGCGAGACCGTGGTGCTCTCCTACGTGGATCAGCTCCGGGACGCCTTGGACCCCGACAAGACCGTGTACGAAGAGATCTCCTCGGGGAAGGACACCATCGACGCCGGCAAGCGCTCCATCCCGTCGCGGTCCTACGTGGGGGGCTTCGGCTTCAAGGGCAGCGACCAGCAGAAGCGCGTCGGGGACCTCTCCGGCGGCGAGCGCAACCGCGTCCACCTGGCCAAGCTCCTGAAGAAGGGCGGCAACGTGCTCCTGCTCGACGAGCCCACCAACGACCTGGACGTGGACACCCTGCGCTCCCTGGAAGACGCGCTCCTGGACTTCGTGGGGTGCGTGCTGGTGATCTCCCACGACCGGTGGTTCCTGGACCGCATCGCCACCCACATGCTGGTCTTCGAGGGCGACTCCAAGGTCGTCTGGTTCGAGGGCAACTACCAGGACTACGAGGCCGACCGGGTCAAGCGCCTCGGCGCCGAGGCCGCCCAGCCCCACCGCGTGCGCTTCAAGAAGATCGCCCACGATTGACTACAAGTACCTACCTTTGACTACCCGGCGAGCTTTGCTCCGGCCTGGCGCAGGCGCCTGGAGACGATGGTGAGGAAGTTCTCGTAGATCTCCGGGTGGGCGCGGGCGATGGGCCTCAGGGCCTCGCCCGAGAGGGTGAGGAAGCGACAGGGCTCCAGGGCGATCGCCGAGGCGCTCCTCGGGGCTCCGTCAAAGAGCGAGAGCTCCCCGAGGCAGCCGGGCGGGAGGATCCGGGCGAGCTCCACGGCGCCGCTGGTGGTGGCCTTCTGCACGGAGATCATCCCTTCGAGGACCAGGTAGAGCCTCCCGGCGCGGTCGCCTTCGCGGAAGATCACCTCCCCGGCCTCGCGGCGGTCGGTCTGGCACGCTGCGGCGATCTCCTCCAGGCGCTCCGGGGGGAGGCCCGCGAAGAGCGGCACCGCCCCGAGGCGCAGGGCGGTGTCCGTGGATTGCGGCGGCGCGTGGAAGAACGCCGCAAACCGACGCTGGATCGCGGCGAAGAGGCTCTCGGGCTTGATGAGCCCGTAGCCCGTGAACTTGTCCACCCCGGGGGTGCCGAGGTCCCCGGCGTTCTCGTAGAGGAGCTCCTGGAGGAGCCTCGGGGTGGCGTTGCCCCCGTCGCTGCGGAGCTTTCCCAGGACCAGGGCCACGACCCCGGCGACGAAGGGCGTGGCGGTGGAGGTCCCGCGGGTGATGCCATAGCGGTTGCCGGGCAGCGTGGAGAGGATGTCCGTGCCCGGGGCCATGATGTTCACCCCTCCCCCGGAGCTGGAGAAGTGCGCCCGGGCGTCGCCGGTCCCCACGGCCCCGACCCCAATGGTCTCGGGGTACCTGGCGGGGTACCCCGAGGTGTCCACGCCGGCGACGAAGCCCGCGTTGCCCGCGGCGGCAACCACCACGATGCCCGCGGCGTGGGCGCGGCGGATGGCGTCGTGCAGGAGCGGGTCGTCGCGGTCGCCGGTGATGCTCACGGAGGCCACGTCGAGCCTGTGGGCGATGGCCCAGTCGAGGCCCTGGATGAGCCACGGGTACATGCTCCCGCCCTGGTCGTTGATCACCTTGACGGAGAACAGGTCACACTCGGGCGCCACGCCGTGGACCCCGAGGCCGTTGACCCTGGCGCCCACGATGCCCGCGCAGTGGGTGCCGTGGCCGTAGGAGTCGGCGTCCGGGTCCGGGGTGAAGTTCACCCGGCCGTGCACCGCCCCGGAGAGGTCCTCGTGGGCCTCGTCCACGCCGCTGTCAAAGATGCCCACCCGCACCCCGGCCCCGCGGGAGAAGCGCCACAGCTCGGGGATGGCGAAGCGGTCCAGCCCGTGCCCCCGGGTCTCCTCCACCACCTCCACCAGCCGGACCACCGGCTCCGCAGCGCTCATCGTCGAGCTCCATGGTAGCACCACCCCGCGGGGGCCCGCCGCCCCGGGGCGCACGAAATTCCGCGGAACTTCCTGCGCCGTTGACACGTATTCTGCGCTGGTGTACCGGACACCGTTCGAGCCACGGAGCCGAGCGGGCGGAGCTGTTGGGGTTCTCTTCACCCTTAGGGCGCGATGGTCGCGGCCTTCCCCCAACGCACGCCGGTGCACCAACGCACGGAGGAGCATCATGGCGATCGTCAAGCAGTTGTCGGGCAGGGCCTTCTTCAACATCCCGGATGAGCAGCTCGAGAAGTTCATGATCCCGGCCGACCAGGAGGCCGCCGTCCTCAAGGAGAACGGGATCATCCTCGGCGTGGCCGGCACCCCCCCGGAGGGCGCCCGGGTGAAGAAGCTGGAGCCCGTCACCGCCACCACCGTGGCCGCCGCCGACGCCTCGGCCTCGTACCTGCGCTGGGTCACCGTGGCCTGCCCCCACTGCCACTCGGCCAATCGCATCCTGGAGGACACGGACCGCTACCTCTGGTTCACCTGCGGCTACTGCGGCGGCTCGTTCCAGTACTAGCCTCCAGCCAGGCGGGCTGAAGGTTCTGCTCACACATTTCAGGTACTCTCCCCACAGCCCCCTACAAGTAATACCATGAAACAGGCACCTGCGGGGCCCCCTCCGGTGGCCGGAGACATCCCCATGGCGACCGCCCTGGACGTCGACGGGGACCCGGAGGGCGCTGCCCCCGAGGCGGGGCCGAGCGACCGGGAGGTGCTCCGGTGGCTCCTGTCGTACCTCGGGCGTCACCGGGCGATGACGGCGCTGGTGTACGGCTTCATCGTCCTGTCCGCGCTCCTGGGCTTTGCGCTCCTGCCCGCGACCAAGCTCCTGATGGACGCCGTGCAGCAGCTGGAGAGCCCCGAGGGCCTCGGGCGCACCCTCGACGCCACGGCCCTCGGGCGCCTGGTGGTGCGCCTGGGCCTGGCGGACAGCCCCCTGGAGGTGGTCACCCTGGCCGCGGCGCTGTTGCTCTCGGCCAAGCTCCTGCACGCCGCGGTGAACTTCGCCAACCAGTACCTGAACGAGGTGCTCAGCGGGAAGATCCTCAAGGACCTCCGGGAGGACCTCTTCTCGCACCTCCTGTCCCTGCCCGATGACTACTTCCACGGCCACGGCGTGGGCGAGCTCATGACGCGCTTCGTGCAGGACCTGAACGGTGCGGTGTCCATCTACGCGATGGTGTTCTTCTCGCCCGTGGTGGACGTGGTGATGCTCGTGGTGTCGGCGGTGTACCTGGTGCAGCTCGACCCGCTCCTCGGGGGCCTCGCGCTGCTCTCGGCGCCGGTGTACTACCTGGTCTCGGGGCCCCTGGCGAAGCGTATTCAAGCGCGGGTGGCGGGCCTCTCGGCCCAGTTCGCCGCGGTCAACGACGACCTGCAGGAGACCCTCTCCGCGGTGCGCGAGGTCAAGGCCCACGGCGCCGAGGCGCGCGAGCGCAAGGAGTTCCACGGCAAGGTCGACGGGCACTACCGCGCCACGCTGGCCTTCCGGCGCTGGAGCCTCCTTGGCGGCCAGGCCACGAAGTTCATCTCCGAGGCCGCCCCGGTGCTGCTCCTGGGTCTGGGGAGCGTGCTCATCGTGCGCTACCACTCGGTGACCCTCGGCACGCTCATTGTGGTGTACGGCTCCGTGGGCTCGGTGATCGCCGCCATGAGCTCGCTCTCCAACGTGGGCCTCGGGTACAAGGGCGCCGTCACCTACGCCCGGCAGGTGCGCCGCGTGCTGGACACGGCGCCCGAGGCCTCGCGCTTCACGGGCACGGGCACGCTCCAGGTGCCGCCCGAGCCCGAGCCGTCGCAGCCCGCCCTGGCCTTCGAGGGCGTCTCCATGCGCTACCCGGGCACGGGCTACGAGGTGACGGACCTCACCTTCAAGGTGCTCCCGGGGCAGACCGTGGCCATCGTAGGGGAGGGCGGCGCGGGCAAGAGCACGGTGTTCAACCTGCTCTTCAAGCTGTACCCCTACGCCCGTGGGAGCGTGAAGGTCTTCGGCCAGGAGCTGTCCTCGCTGGACATCCCGTCATCGCGCCGGGCCTTCGGGTTCCTCCAACAGTTCCCGTTCTTCTTCCAGCGCTCCTTCCGGGACAACCTCCTCTACGGCACCGGGGCCCCCGCGTCGGACCAGGTCACCGCCCGCAAGCTCGACGCGCTCTGCGAGGCCTTCGGCATCGACGCTCTGGCCAACTCCATGCCCCGGGGCTTCGACACGGTGATCACCAACCGCGGCGCCAACCTCTCGGGCAGCCAGCAGAAGCGCTCGGCGCTGGTGAGGGCGCTCCTGAAGGACCCGCCCTTCCTCCTCCTGGACGAGCCCCTCTCGGGGCTCTCACCCGAGCAGCGCAGGGACGTGGTCTCACGGCTCAAGACCCTCGCCGGAGGCAAGACCGTGCTGGTGATCACCCACGACCTGGACCTGGTCAAGGAGGTCGACTGGATCCTGGTGTTCCAGCGCCAGGAGGTCCCCGTGGCCGAGGGCGTCGCCATGGCAACGGCGCTGGGAGCCGAGGTCCCGCCGGACCCCGAGGCCCACGGGCTAAAGGTCGCCGTGGGGAGCGCCACGCCTCCGCCGGGCGTGGGCGCCCAGGCGATCCCGCCGGATCCCGAGAGGCCCGCCCATGGGGTGCTGGTGGAGCAGGGCACCTACGCAGACCTCGCGGCGCACGGGGTGGTCTTCCGGCGCCTCCTGGACGCCCACTGAGCCGTCAGTAGAACCACCGCTCGCGCGCGAGCTGGTCCCACGCCACGAGGGACTGGCGGCCGATGTTGAGCACGTCGTCCACGGAGCCGCCGGTCTCCAGGCAGAGCCTCGCGCTGGGGTCCCCGAGGAGGAGGTCCAGCGCGGGGCGGTCGGCCACGAACTCGTAGGGCTCCGTGCGCCAGCGGAAGCCCTCGTGGCGCCGGGCCTCGTGGATCATCGAGAGGTAGGCCCTCACCGGCGAGAAGCGCGCGCGGTCGGTGACGTGCACCTGTACGCCCTGGCAGGTGACCCCCTGGTGCTTCTGGAACATCGGGCGGAAGGTCACCGGGCGCCCCACGCAGCCCCCTCCCCCGTGCCGGTCCAGCGCCTGAGAGAGCGCCTGGGGCGGGAGATACGGCGCTCCCACGAGCTCGAAGGGGCGCGTGGTCCCGCGGCCCTCGCTGAGGTTGGTGCCCTCCAGGAGGCACCCTCCGGGGTACACGAAGGCCGTGTCCACCGTGGGCATGTTGGGGGACGGCAGCACCCACGGGAGCCCCGTGTCTTCAAAGTGCATCTCCCGCTTCCAGCCCCTCATGGGCACCACGGTGACGTTGTCCAGGCCCTCGCGGTACGCCACCCAGCGCACCAGCTCCGCCAGGGTCAGCCCGTGGCGAATAGGCGTGGGCACCAGCCCCACAAAGGACCGCTCGCTCCAGAGCTGCAGAGACCCTTCGGTCACAAGGCCCCCCAGGGGGTTGGGCCGGTCGCACACCAGCACCGCGAGGCCCGCCTCGGCGCAGGCCCTGGCGAAGAGCACCGCCGTCCAGACAAAGGTGTAGTACCGCGAGCCCACGTCCTGGAGGTCGATCACCGCCACGTCCAGGCCCTCCAGCCACTCCCTCCGCGGCGAGAGCGAAGCGAAGCTGTCGCCGTAGAGGGAGTGAACCCTCACCGTCGCCTCGCTCCCAGAGGCGTCCACGGTCTCCATGTCCTGGGCCTCGCCTCCAAGCCCGTGCTCGGGGCCAAAGAGAGCGCACACCTTCGCACCCAGACCTACAAGGTACTCCCTGGCGTGGACAAGACCCGTGGTTACACTGGCTGGGTGGGACACCAAGCCAACCCTGCGGTCACGGACCCAGGGGAGGAACTCGTCGGCGAGGCGCTCCAGGCCGGGCTGCACGCGGGGCATGGCGCTCGTAACTCTAGCTCAGGGGGCTCTGGCCGGCTTCTCCCGCCAGGAGGTAGAGCACGGCCATGCGCACGGCGACGCCGGCCTCCACCTGATCCAGGATGACCGAGCGGGGCCCGTCGGCCACCTCGGGATCGATTTCCACGCCGCGGTTCATGGGGCCCGGGTGCATGACAATGGCGTCGGGCTTTGCCCGCGCGAGCATGCGGGCGTTCAAGCCGAACTTGCGCGAGTACTCGCGGGTCGTGGGGATCAGCGCCTCGGTCAGGCGCTCGCGCTGGATCCGGAGCATCATCACCACGTCGGCGCCCTCGACGGCGCGGGGGAGGTCGTCGTGGACCTCGACGCCGTAGCGCTCGATCCCGACGGGCAGGAGCGTGCGTGGCGCGCAGAGCCGCACCCGGGCCCCGAGGGCGGTGAAGAGCATGGCGTCGGAGCGGGCGACCCTGGAGTGGGCGATGTCCCCGGCGATGGTGATCACCAGGTCCGCGATGCGGCCCTTGGCGCGGCGCACGGTGAAGGCGTCCAGGAGGGCCTGGGTGGGGTGCTCGTGGGTGCCGTCCCCGGCGTTGACCACCCCCGCCCGGGTGTGCTGCGTCACGAAATTGGGCGCCCCGCTGGCCGGGTGCCGCAGCACGATCACGTCCGGGCGCATGGCCTCCAGGTTCTTCACCGTGTCCAAAAGGCACTCGCCCTTGGTCACGCTGGAGGTGGACACGGAGATGTTCACCACGTCCGCCGAGAGGCGCTTGCCCGCGATCTCGAAGCTCGTCCGCGTGCGCGTGGAGGCCTCGTAGAACAGATTGATCACGGTCTTGCCGCGGAGCGTGGGCACCTTGCGCACCTTGCGGCGCGACACCTCGAAGAACACCTCGGCGGTGTCCAGGTATTGCACGATCTCCCGCGGGGCGAGGTCCTCGACGCCGAGGAGGTGACGGACGGGCGCGGTCGCGGACATCGTTGGGGAGGGACGCTAGCACCCGCCCCCCTCGCCCACGAAATTTCAGCGACGGCCGACCAGCACCTCGTCCACTGGCGCGTCGGGCACGAGGCGCACCTCCACCCGCTCCTCCGGGGCCGTGGGCAGCACCCGGCCGACGTAGTCCGGCGCGATGGGCAGCTCCCGGTGCCCCCGGTCCACGAGCGCCGCGAGCTGGATCGCCCGAGGGCGGCCGTAGTCCAGGAGGGCGTCCATGGCCGCGCGCACCGTGCGCCCTGTGTACAGAACGTCGTCCACCAGGACGATGGTGTACGCCTCCACGGGGAAGGTGACCTCCGAGCGGCCGATGAGCGGGTTGGGCAGGGCCGTGGCGGCGTCGTCGCGGTAGAGGGTGATGTCCACGCTGCCCACGGGCACCGCGCGCCCTTCGAGCTCCTTCAAGAGCGCCTGGAGGCGCGCGGCCAGGGGCACGCCGCCCCGGCGGATGCCCACGAGCGCCACCTGGCCGGCGCCGCCGTTGCGCTCCGCGATCTCTACCGCCATCCGGCGCAGGGCCCGGGCGATGGCCTCCGCGTCGAGCACCTGCCGAGGGGCTTCCACCCCCCCATCGCAACAGAACCCGCGGGGCCCTGTCAATCGCTCGCGCTTGACCCTCTCGCGCCGATGGGGCTATCGGTGGAGGCCCGTGATGCCCCGGAGAGTCCTGGTCGTGGACGACAGCGCCACCCTGCGCAGGATCGTCCGGCGCATGCTGGAGGAGGGGGGCTACGAGGTCCATACGGCCAACGACGGGGCCGAGGGCCTGGAGGCCCTCCAGCGCGACCGCTTCGACCTGTGCCTGGTGGACTTCGTGATGCCGCGGCTCAACGGGTATCAGCTCACCCAGGCCCTGCGCTCGCTGCCCACGGTGCGGGACCTCCCGGTGATTCTCATGTCCGCCCGCGCGGAGCAGATCGGCGCGCGGTTCATGTCCCAGACCGGGGCCGTGGCGTCGCTCCCAAAGCCCTTCCCCCGAGAGCTCCTGCTGGAGACCGTCGGCAAGGCGCTGGGGAGCGCGTCCTCGGTGCCCACGCGGGAGGTGGCCCTGCCGACCCCCGGGGCCCCGCGCCCCACGCTGGTCGAGGGCCTCGCCCAGACCTCCCGCGAGTGGCTCCACATCGAGCGCGAGGAGCCTCCGCTGGCGCCCGCAGCCGTTGCGCCCTCGTCGTTTCAGGACGCGGGCCACTACGAGCGCATCCCGCGGATGACCACGCGGCCACCGGGCGCCCTGGACGCGGGTCCGGGGCTCCTGATCGCCGCGCCGCGGGTGGCCGCGCCCACCCCCCAGGACGCCCTCCAGGAGCTCGTGGCGGGCTTTCAGTGGCGCCTGGCCGAGTGCCTCACCCCCATGGTGAGGGACCTTTCCTCCACCGAGGGAGACCTGGACACCGGGGCCGTGCTCCACGCGCTCCAGCTCTACCTCTCGGGCCCTCAGGTGCTGGAGATGGCCCAGGAGCTCCAGACCATGCTGGACCTGTCCTCGGCGCCCTCGGAGGCGCTCCGGGGGAGCCTTGGGCTGGTGCCCCTCGGGGAGCTCTTCCAGCTCCTGCACCTGCAGGCCCAGACGGGGCTCCTGGTGGTCGAGCGCGCCCCGGGCGCCGACGAGCCCAGGGTGCTCGTGGCGTTCCGGGAAGGACGCATTGATCAATGTGTGGGGCGGGGCCTCGGCGAGGCCTACCTCCTCGGGCGCTACCTCGTCCTGGAGGAGGTCCTCTCGCGCGCGGAGCTCGAAGCGCTGGCGCGCTCGCGCCCCGCGGACGTGCTCCTGGGCGAGCACCTGGTGGCCAGCGGGCGGGTCACTCCCCAGGCGCTGGAGACGGCGCTCACGCAGCAGTCCTCGGAGCTGGTGTACGAGATCCTCCGCTGGAGCGCCGGGCGCTTCCGGTTTGAGCACCGGGCGTTGCTCCCCATGGCCCAGGGCGCCAGGCTCGGGCTGCCGGGCGAGACCCTCACCCTGGAGGGCTTCCGCCGGATGGACGAGTGGAGGCTCTTCACCGAGGTGCTCCCCTCGGACACGACGCTCCTGCGCAGGGACGAGGCCACCGTGAGGGCCCTCGGGGCCGAGCGCCTGGACCGCGACGAGCGCAGGATCCTGGACGCGGTGGAGCGCCCGAAGGCCCTGCAGGCCATCGTCGACGGCTCCGGCATGAACCCCTTCGACGCGTGCAAGATACTCTATCGCCTGGTGCGGGCGCGGTTCCTGGTCGTGGAGCCCTGAGAGGGGTGCGGGGCCGCGGAGCACTCCGGTGGGTGAGCCTGGAGCTGTCCTGGCTCTGCGCCCTGGAGCTCCTCCGGGAGCGCGCTCCTGGCGCGCTCCGGGTCGTCCTGGCCGGTCCCTGGACCCTCGCGGCCGCGGCGTGGCTGCACCCGGAGCCCGAGGGCCGGCGGTGGCGCGAGGCCCTGCGGCTGGTGGGATGCTCCCTGGTCTTCGAGGCGGCCCTGGACGGGATGCTCTTGTACGAGCCCAAGGTGTGCCTCCCGCGGTGGCAGGTCGCCCGCGGCGGGGCCCTCCTGGCCGCGAGCGCCCTGAGCGGCCGCCTCCCAGGCCCGGGGAGCGCGTCCCTGGCGCGCGCTCTGACGCTGGTGCCCGTGGGGCTGTACCTCGGGTGCCTGGGGCGCGTGCTCCGGGGGGCCGCCGTGGAGGACACCCGCGCGGCGGACGCGGCGGTGGTGCTCGGCTTCGCGCTGGGACCGGGCGGCCGGGCGCTCCCCTCGCTGGTCGCGAGGGTGAGGCATGGCGCGGCCCTCTGGCACCGGGGCCTGGTGCGCTACGTGGTGCTCACGGGGGGGCCCGCGAGGCCAGGGGAGCCGACGGAGGCGTCGGTGGCGTGGCGTCTCGCGCGCGAGGCGGGGGTGCCCGAGAGCGCCCTTTTGATGGAAGAGCGGAGCCTGTCCACGGGGGAGAACTTCCTGGAGGCCATGAAGGTCTTGGAGGCTCGAGGGCTCCGCTCCGCCCTGGTGGTCACCGAGGCCTTCCACCTCACGAGGGCGCTCGACCACGCCCGGCGCGTCGGGCTCCGCGCCTACGGCTCGCCGGCCCCGTCCGAGGCGTGGAGCGACCCGCGGCGCGCGCTGTGGTGGCTGCACCGCGAGGCGTTGGCCCTCACCGCGGAGGACCTCCTGCGGTGGGCGCTCGGCGCGGGGTGATGGGTATACACCGTGTCTACCTCGGCTCGTCACACCGCAGCCGACCCGCCTCCGCCTGCGCGACGCCTCCCGCTGGGACCGCGTACACGAGCAGCCTCCCGCGGCGTTGCCCCCACGCCGCGCAGGACCGGTCCACGAAGGCCCTCGCGTCCTCGGCGTCCGTCAGCACCACCCACCGGAGCGCGAGGGGTTGCTCCAACAGCGTCGCGAGGTCCATGGTCGCGGGGCCCCTCGCCTCCAGCGCTCCGCGCCTCGTCACGAGGTACGGCGTACGGTCCGTGAGGCGCGCCATCCAGGGGTCCCGCCAGAGCTGCACCGCGGCGTACTCCGGGAGGTGCCACTGGTAGTGCCGCAGGCCCCGGTGGCGGTACTCCCGCGCGACCACGAGCACCGTGGACCCCGGAGGGTACGCGCGCAGCGTCGCGCGGTGCGCGTCCATCCAGCGCGCGTGGCGGGCGTAACGGGCGTGGCCCTCGTAGCCGCGCGGGGCGAGGAGCCCCGGCGCCAGGAGCGTGCCCAGGGCGAGCGCCACGGCCGCCAGCGCCGTGGCCCTCGACGACGCCACGGACCGCGCCGCGGCGCCTTCCGCCGCCACCAGGAGCGCCCACCCCCCGAGGCAGGCCACCGGGCTCGCGAGGTACCCGTCGGTGTCGTAGATGGTCGCCAGGTAGAATACGAAGGCCAGGACGGCCCCCGCGCCGAGGGCGTCGCCCGTGCGCGTCACCCGTCGGGCGCGCTCGCGCAGCGCCCAGAGCGCGAGCAGCACCCAGAGCCCCAGGCCCCCGAGGAGCTCCGACAGCATCACCGGGAGCCTCTCGGCGACCACCGAGGGACCGAGCACGAAGACGCTCCGCGACCACACCAGCCCCGAGGCTACCGGACCCGTCGCGCGCAGGTACGCCCGGAGCCCTCCGCTCTCGGCCACGAGCGGCGCCCACCAGAGGAGCACCCCGGCGCCAAGGGACGCCGCCGCCACGCGCCACCGCCGCCAGGAAATGCGACCCGCGCGAAGGTCGTGGACGAGCGCCGCGGCCAACGCCCAGAGCGTCACCGTGGGGCGAAGCCCCCCCGCGAGCCCCGCCCCGAAGGCCCACAGCCCTCGCCGGGGGTGTCCCACGTAAAGGATCGCCGCCACCCAGGCCGCGGCCTCCGGGAGGTACGTCAGGCTCGCCACGGCGTAGGTCCCGAGCACCGGGGAGCCCAGCAAGAAGAGCGCCCACGCCGCGCGGAAGAGCCCCCGGGACCAGGGGTCCAGGCGGGGCGACACCCGCGCCCCGGCGAGGCACACCAGGACCCCGGCGGCGGCCGTGGAAAGGGCCCGACCGGGAGCGGTTCCGTGCGGCAGGACAAGGGCTACCGCGCGCTCAAGCAACACGAAGAGGTGGTACCCCGGCGGGTGCGGCTCGTGCCACGAGAGGTCCACCCGGCGGGCCGCGAGCTGGAGCTGGATCTCGTCCCAGTGGTAGAAATAGCGCGGGTGCCTCGCCGCCAGCGCGGCCATGGTGAGCGCCGCCAGGGCCGCCAGGGACCAGCTCTCCCGGACCGGTTCGGGCTCCGAGGACACGCCCGAAGATCGCACGGCCACCCTCCGGGCGGGAGCGGGTATATGGTAGACACGCCATGGCCGAGCCCACCGGACCCTCCATCGAGACGCGCCCCAGGTACCGCATGCTCCTGGAGGAGCTCACGCGGACGGCCCTATCCGCGGAGAATGTACGCGAGATCCTCCTGCGGGTCCGGGACCTCCTGCCGCCTCTCCTGGACGCCGAGAGGGCCACCATCTTCGCGATTGATACCAAGGCCCAGGAGCTCTACTCCCTGGTGCGCACGGACGGCGAGCCGGTGGTCCTCCGGGTCGCCAAGAACCACCACACCATCGCCGGGCACGTGGCCCTCTCGCGGGAGACCCTGGTGGTCCGGGACGCCTGCGACCCCGAGGAGCTCCGGACGCTGCACCCGGACCTGCGCCACGATCCAAGGCCCGACCAGGGCGCCGGGCTCCACACCCGCCAGGTGCTCTCGGTGCCGCTCCAGGGGGAGGACCTGCTCCTGGGCGTGCTCCAG
Source organism: Deltaproteobacteria bacterium (assembly GCA_016218725.1). Lineage (GTDB taxonomy): Bacteria > Myxococcota_A > Polyangia > Polyangiales > JACRDB01. The sequence goes on along the minus strand of JACRDB010000085.1, from coordinate 49,851 downwards.
TTCGTCAACTCCAAGGACGGGGCGGACTTCCAGCGCAATGACGTGGTCCTCGCCGAGGAGATCGCCCGGGTCCTGAGCAGCGCCTTCCTCAGGCACTTCCGCGCGCCGAAGAAGCCCCCCACGGTGGCCCCTCCCCCGCAGGCCCCTTCCCCTCAGGCTCCCGCGAACCCCTCGTCGCAGCCGCCCCCGTCGTCGCCGGCCGCCAGGGCCTTTGCGCCCGTCCCCACCGCCGCGAGGCTGCCTCTCTCCACCATGAGGCCCCCGCGCACACAGACCGACATCGCCGCGATCACCGTCGAGCGCCTGGTCGCGCTCCTGGACCCCAGCTACGAGAACACCCGCGACGACGACGAGGAGGAGCTCCCCGTGGGCACGGGCCCCGACGCGACCATCGCCCGGATCGTGCGGCAGCTCGTGCTGGAGGCCTCCGACCGCGGGGCCTCGGACGTGCACGTGGAGCCCAACGGCCCGAGGGAGCCGTGCCGCATTCGCATGCGCATCGACGGCGACTGCACCGAGGTCGTCACGCTCCCGCCGGGGCACCGGGCGGCGCTGGTGCAGCGCGTCAAGATCCTCGCGGACCTGGACATCACCGAGCGCAGGAAGCCCCAGGATGGGCGCTTCCGGGTGCGCGGGCCGCAAGGCCCCATCGAGGTCCGCGTGGCCACCATCCCCACGCTGGGCGAGAACGAGGACGTGGTCCTGCGCATCCTCTCGAGCTGGAAGCACGTCCCGCTGGAGGACCTGGGGCTCTCCGAGGCGAACCTCAAGGCCTTCCGGGCGATGGTGCGCAGCCCCTACGGGATCGTGCTGGCCGTGGGCCCCACGGGGAGCGGCAAGACCACCACGCTGCACGCCGCCCTGGCCCACATCAACACCCCGGACATGAAGGTGCTCACCGCCGAGGACCCCATCGAGATCGTGCAGCCGGGGCTGCGCCAGGTGCAGGTCAACACCCGCATCGGGCTCGGATTTCCGGAGCTCCTCCGGGCGTTTCTCCGTCAGGACCCGGACGCCATCATGATCGGCGAGATGCGCGACCACGTCACCGCGGACACCGCCGTGGAGGCGAGCCTCACGGGGCACCTGGTGTTCTCCACGCTCCAGGCCAACAGCGCGCCGGAGACCATCACCCGCCTCCTGGACATGAACATCGACCGGGTGAGCTTCGCTGACGCCCTCCGAGGCGTGGTGGCCCAGCGGCTCATCAAGCGCCTCTGCGGGCGCTGCCGCGAGGCCTACGCACCCGACGACGACGCCTGGGCCGCCCTGGCGAGGGCCTTCGGCGAGGGCTTCCACGCGCGCTTCCCCCGGGAGGGCACGCTCCTCCAGCGGGCCGTGGGGTGTGACCAGTGCCGGGGGACGGGCTACCGCGGTCGCCTCGCCATCCACGAGCTCCTCCCAGGCGACGACCGCACCAAGGCCCTGATCCGCGCCCGGGCCTCCATGGACGAGCTCCGGGCGTCCATGGTCGCCGAGGGGCTCCTGTCCCTCATGCAGGACGGCGTGATGAAGGTGCTCAAGGGCCTGACGGACCTGGCCCAGGTGCAGGCGGCCTGTATCGAGTAGGCTCCCCGGGGTCATGGACATCCCGGGCTACAAGGGCACCCTCTCCTGGCTCCCCGCCAGGACCATCTACCTCACGAAGCACGGCTCCCACGCCTACGGGACCCACACCCCCGAGAGCGACCTGGACCTGAAGGGCGTGGTGATCCCCCCGAGGGAGTACCTTCTGGGCTTTTCGCAGCGCTTCGAGCAGGCGGAGATCAAGGAACCCGACGCCGTGCTCTACGAGCTCCGGAAGTTCATGGCCCTGGCCGCGGACTGCAACCCCAACGTGCTGGAGGTGCTCTTCACGGACCCCGGCGATCACCTCGGGGTCACCGCTGCGGGCGAGAGGCTCCTCGGGTCCAGGGCGCTGTTCCTGTCGCGCAAGGCGAGGCACACCTTCTCGGGCTTTGCCATGGCGCAGCTCAAGCGCCTGCAGCAGCACCATCGCTGGGTCAAGGCCCCCCCCTCGGGGCCTCCCTCGCGGGCGGAGCTTCACCTCCCCGACGAAGACCCCGCCCAGGCCGAGGTGCTCAAGACCCTGCTGGGCGAGCTGGAGAAGGAGGTCCAGGGCTGGTCCCTGGAGCTCGGGAGCCTCGACAGCGCGGCGCAGGAGAGCGTCCGGGAGCTCGTCACGCGGACCCTCGCGGCGCGCCTGGGGGCCGAGGCCACGCCCTGGCCCGCGGCGGCCCGCTCCCTCGGCTTCGACGAGCGCTCCGTCGAGCGCCTCGCGAGGGAGCGGGAGCACCGCGCTCGCGTGCGAGAGTGGGAGCAGTTCCTGGCGTGGAAGAAGGGCCGCAACGCCCGCCGCGCGGAGCTCGAGGCCCGCTACGGTTACGACACCAAGTTCGGCGCCCACGTGGTGAGGCTCCTGCGCATGGCGCAGGAGGTCCTCGCCACGGGCGAGGTGCGGGTGAAGCGCCCGGACCGCGAGGAGCTCCTCTCCGTGCGCGCCGGGGCCTGGAGCTTCGAGCGCCTGGTGTCCTGGGCCGCCGAGGCCGACCGCTCGCTGGAGGCGCTGGAGAAGGCCTCTCCCCTCCCCTGGGCGCCGGACCGCCACGCCCTGGACCAGCTCTGCGCGGGGCTCCTGGAGGACGCCCTGGCCGGGCGGCTGTGACCGCCGTTACCGCTGTGGCAACAGCAGCTCCAACACCCCGGAGGCGTTTGTAAACCTCGTCCCCAGCGCGCTGCTGGCGCTGGTGAGCACCGCCCTGAGCGGGTCCCCCTCGGGGCCCGGGGCGGGCGTGGGCACCCCGTCGTGGCCCAGGAGCCTCACCGGGAGGAGCCTCGCGGCGGTCACGCCCCGGGTGCGGTCCAGGTCCAGCGAGAGCACCGCGGACCAGCCTCGGGGCCCGGGCTCGGGGCCAAAGAGGAAGTTCCCCAGGGAGTAGAACACCGGTCTACCGCGCACCAGCTCCACGCCCTGGAGCACGTGGGGGTGATGCCCGAGGATCGCGTCGGCCCCGGCGTCCACCAGGGTCCGCGCGAAGGCCCGCTGGTAGGGGTTGGGCTGGTGGACGAACTCGGTCCCCCAGTGGACGCTCACCAGGAGCACGTCCACCTGCGGGCGCAGGGCGCGCACGGCGCCAGCGGCGTCGTCGTCCAGGCGCGACACCCGGAAGGTTCCATGGGCATAGCGGTTGGTGTCAAAGGTAAAGGCCAGCACGCCCACCCGGGTCCCCCGCACGGTGGTGACCCAGGGGGCCCGGGCCTCGGCCCGGCCCTGGCCGCCGCCGACCACGGCCACCCCGGCCCCGAGGACGCACCCCCGGGACTCCGCGGCCCCGAGGCCCCCGAGGTCATAGGCGTGGTTGTTGGCCAGGCTCACCACGTCGAAGCCCGCGGCCCGCAAGGTCTCCCCCGCGGCGCACGGTCCCCGCAGGAGCACCCCGGGGCGCTCGTGGCCCTCGTAGGGCGGGGGCCGCCGCTCGGACAGCACGCACTCCAGGTTGCCGAAGGTGAGGTCGGCGCCCACCAGCTCGGCGCGCACGGCCCGGAAGGGGTCGGTCCCACGGAGGAGCTCGTCGGAGACCGGGTTCACGAAGGCCAGGTCCCCCACGGCCGCCAGGCGCACCGGTGGGTCGGCCCAGGCCGCCAGGGGCGCCAGGGCCCCGAGGAGGCCGGTGACGATGGAGCGCTTCCGCATGGGACGCCCGGAGGGTAGCACCGGGGCGCCTGAGCACGGAATTCTGCGCAGGGCGCAAGGAGGTCGTTGACGCTGCGGGGCTATCCGCGCACGATTCCAGGGGACCATGAGCGCGCCCTCGACCCAGCTCGCGGACCTCCTCCTCCGCGAACGCGTGATCACGCCCGAGCAGTTTGAGTCCGTGGTGCACCGCGCCCAAGGCAGCTCCACCCGCGTCGAGGACGCCCTGGTGGACCTTGGGGTGATGAGCGAGGCGGATTTGTTGAAATACCTCGCAAGGCTCTACCGCACGCGCTTCGTGGCGACGCAGAAGCTCGCGCGGGTCGAGGTCGACCGCTCGCTCCTGGAGATGGTCCCTCGCAAGGTGGCCGAGCGCTTCCAGCTCTTCCCCATTCTGTTCGAGCCCCTGAGCGGGACGCTGTCGGTGGTGACCCCGGACGCCGGGGACCCCTCGGTGATCGAGAGCGTGAAGATGGCCACGAACCTCGCCCGGGACGTGCGGGTGTACATCGCCCGCCCCGCGGCGGTGAAGGCCGCCATCAACAAGCACTACGGCGGCGACCTGTACGCCTTTGCCCACGTGGACCCGTCCGGCAAGGAGCAGTACATGACGCTCCTGGACCTCTACGACCGGGGGAGCGGACACGAGCCCGCGGGCGGCGTCCCCACCTCGGAGAAGGCCCGGGAGCGGGTGCTCTCGGACAAGGACCTGGAGGCCAACGCCCGCACCGTCGGCAGCGGCTACCAGCTCGGGGCCCACTTCCTGGACGCCACCACGGTGCTGGTGTCCCTCATCGAGAACGGCCGCGGGGACCTCCGGGGGCACTCGGCCCTGGTCACCCGGTGGCTCCGGCGCCTCGCCGAGCGCATCCGTCTGTCCGCCGAGGAGGCCAACGCCCTGGCCCTCGCGGGGCTCCTCCACGACGTGGGCAAGGCCTCGGTGTACCACCTGACGGCCCTCAACGTGGCGGAGTACGAGAGCCACCGCACCGTGGCCCAGAAGTCGTATCTCATGCCCCTGCGGCTCTTTGAGAGCGTGCCCCTCGGGGCCACCACCCTCGGGGCCCTGCGGAGCATGTACGAGCGCTTCGACGGCTACGGCTTCCCGGAGGGCCTCTCCGGCAAGGACATCCCCCTCGGGGGCAGGCTCCTGGCCGTGGCGGACACCTACGCGGACCTCACACAGAACGCGCGCAACCCCTTCCGGCGCAACCTCCAGCCCACGGAGGCGTGCGACGTGCTGGACCGGTACAAGGGCACGATCTTCGACGGGAACCTCATCGACCTGGTGCGCCACACGGTCACCGGCGAAGGCGTCCGGGCGAGGCTCCTGGCCGACCGCCCGGTGCTTGTGGTCGTAGAGCCCGACGCCGAGGAGGGCACGGTGGTCGAGCTCTTCCTCATCGAGCACGGCTACGACGTCCGCGCCGTGCGCACCAGCGACGAGGCCCTCGCGGTGCTGGAGCGCGGCGGGGTGGACGCGTGCCTCTGCGAGACGGACCTGGACGGCGCCAGCGGCCTGGAGCTCCTGGCCCACGTGCGCTCGCAGCCCTGGGGCAAGGAGGTGCCCTGGCTCTACCTCACCCACGACGGCACCAAGGACACCGTGGAGCGCGCGTACAAGCTCGGGGCCACGGACTACCTCAACAAACCCCTGCCCAACCCCGTGCTGGAGGCCAAGCTCCAGAAGAGCCTGAAGCTCGCCCCCGCGAGCGTCTCCCGCGGCGTGGCGGGCTCCCTCGGGGAGATGGCCCTGACGGACATCGTCCAGGTGCTCGCCCAGGGCAGAAAGAGCGGCGGGCTCAAGATCCGGAGCGGCACCGAGGCCGGCGAGATCCACTTCGTCGAGGGCCAGGTCGTGAACGCTATGTGGGGCTCGGCCCGCGGCACCGAGGCCTTCTTCGCCATGCTCCATGTGGCCGAAGGAGACTTCTCCCTGGACCCTGGCTTCAAGCCCGGCTCCAGGGTCATCCAGGTCCCCGTCGAGGCCCTGCTCCTGGAAGGCGTGCGCCGACTGGACGAGTCCGGCGGCTAGGTTCTAGACACCTGGTCCATGCCCCGTCGCGTGGTCCCTCCGTGCCTCGCCCTGGTGTTTGTCACCTGCGCCCACAATACCCCACAGGGTGCGATAACACCTACACCCGCCCACACTGTTTCCGAGGCGCCTTCCGGGGGCGCGGCCACCGAGGACGAGCTCACGGCGCTGGTGAGCGAGGTGTTGACGCCGCAGTTGTGCCCGAGGCTTCGTGGCTCGTGGCTGGGGCTTCCGGGCGAAGGGGACGTGCGGGGACCGGCGGCGGGGACGCTCCCGTCCGTGGGCCGCTGGTGGATCCGGACGTGCGAGGCGCGGCGCCAGGGGGACCGCATCGAGCTGACCATGGGGGGGCAGGGCTGGACCTGGGTGGACCGGGAGAGCTCGGGCTTTCGGGTGCGGCAGTACCTGCTCTTCGATGCCGAGGCGTCGCTGGGGGCGGACGTGAGGGTGGGCTACGACCGCGCGCGGCGCGTGGCCTCGCTGTGGATGATCCCGGCGCCCGGGGTGACCGCGAGGATCACCCCGAGGGGGGTGGTGACGGCGGAGCCTACGGGCTTCTTCGCGAGCGTGCTCGGGACCGTGGCCCAGGTGGCGGGCTCGAGCGTGGACGAGAGGGCGCGCACGCAGGCCGCGGAGCTCGGCTCCGAGAGGCTCCGGGACCGGCTGGCCACGGGGATCACCATGACCTTCTCCATGGCGACGCAGCAGGCGGATTTCATGGTGGGCTCGTTGGAGCGGGGCCAGGTGCCCGAGAGGCCCTTCCCCTCGGACGCCCCGTGGCTGGTGAACCAGCGATCCATGGTGTGGCCCGGCGGCCTGGACGTGATCGGCCCGGTAGACGTAAGCGCCCCGCGCACGTTGGAGGTCGCGCTGGAGGAGGGTGACGGGGCGGTGCTCCGTACGGTGTGCGAAGAGGCCCTCGGGCGCTACGTCGACGCGCGCTTCCGGGACCCGACGGGGACTCCCCGGGCGCCCTCCGGGGGCGCGCTGGTGGAGCTCGGTCCGGGGAGGGAGCTCCGTACGGTGACCGTCCCCGCGGGGACGTGCCCCACGCTGCTGCTCTTGTCGTCTTCGCAGGCGGGGCCCGCGAGGGTGCGCTACCGGGTGCTGTCGAACCCCACCACGGGCGCGGCCCAGGAGCCCGCCAGGCCCCGCGCCGTGAGGGTGCTCCTGGTCGGCGCGAGGGTCCGCCCGACGAACCCCTCGGGGCGCGACTGGGACCTGGTGGGCGGCGAGGCGGACGTACAGGTGACGGTGACGTCGCTCGGGCACCCTCGCACGGTGGACCGCACGACGGTGTTCGAGAACAACAACAACCCCACGTTCAACCGCTGGCTCCCGGGGCCGCTGGACCTGGCCGAGGACCTCCCGCTGCGGTTCACCGTGACCGACGACGACTCCACCTCGCAGGAGCCCATCGGCCAGGCGGACCTCGCCGCGGCCCAGGTGCCGTCCCAGGGCGGAGAGGTGACGCTCGCGCTGCGCGCGGCGGGCGCCACGGGGGAGCCCGTGGGGAGCCTCACGCTGCGGCTCCAGGCGCTTGCCCGGTAGGCGTTTTCTTGCGAGCGTGGGCGCCGGCGCGCTAGTGCCCTGGGGCGTGAGACGACACGCGACGGACGAAGCGGGCGCCCTGGTCGGCCCCTGGAGGCTCGAGCACGCCTCCGCGGACGGAGGCATGGCGCGCATCTGGCGCGCGACGCGCGAGGCCGACGGCGAGCCCGCGGCGCTCAAGCGCATCCTCCCGCACCTGGTGGGCTCCTCGGAGGCGCGGGACCTCTTCGCCGACGAGGTGCGAATCACCGCGATGCTGTCGCACCCCCGGGTGGTGCGCTACCTCGGCGCGGGCGAGGATCACCGAGGTCCCTGGCTCGCGCTGGAGTGGGTCGAAGGCCTTGACCTCCACGCGCTCCTGGCCTCGCGCCGCGCGGGGCTCCCCCTGGAGGCGGCGCTGTGCGTGGGACGGGACCTCCTGGAGGCCCTGGTGGCCGTGCACGGCTGCGCCGGGAGGGTGCTCCACCGGGACCTCTCGCTCTCCAACGTGCTGGTGGGCACCGACGGCGTGGCGAGGCTGGCGGACTTCGGCCTGGCGCGCTCGCTCCTGCACACCCGCGCCAGCCCCCGAGGGAGCGCCCGGGGCAAGCTCGGGTACCTCCCTCCCGAGGTGTTCAAGGGGCGCGTCCACGGCACCCGAGGGGACCTCTACGGCGCCGCCGCGGTGCTCTGGGAGGCCCTGGCCGGGCGCAGGCTCTTCGACCACATCTCCGACCGGGCCCGCCGCGTGGCGTCGTGGATGGGCGCCCCGAGGGTGCCCGTGAGGGACGTGTGCCCACAGGTCCCGAGGGTGCTCGCCCAGGTGCTGGACCGGGCCCTGGAGCTCGACCCCGAGGCGCGCCCCGGCACCGCCCTGGAGCTCCTGGGCGCCTACGAAGAGGCCCTCTGGCGCGCGGGCCTCACCCCCGACCGGGAGGCCCTCCAGGTGGCCTGCTGGAGCGCCCGCAGGCGCCTGGTCGCCCCCACGGTGCCCGCCTCCGGCCCGAGGGCTCGCGAGGGCCTGGCTGCATAAAGAAAAGTACAGATATCGGCCCAGGAACATCACTGCGTTCTATCCTACATGATATCACCTCTCCAGACATCACCGGGAGGGTCCCAAGGATGGGTAGCGCAGGGTGGTCCCACCGTGGACGAGGCCCTCCATGACGCGACGCCGACCGCAGCCTGCCCGCACACCGCACACGATCCCGCTGCTGGCGTCGCTCTCGGCGCTCCTCGGGGTGGGGGCGGGCTGTGAGACGGCGAGCTGCGGCACCCGGGCGGACGAGCTCCAACACCACGGGGCCACGGCCGCGAGGGCCCTTCGTCAGGGCTCGGCCACGGAGGGCCTGCGGCAGGTGGGGGTGGCCACGGGGCTCCTCCCTCACGCGCCCTCGGTGGTGATCGCGCCGGTGCAGCAGGTCCCCTCGGTGGGTCCGGGGCCCGCGCCGCCGCCGTCGTCGGTGCCGGAGCCCATGCTCACGCTCGGGGAGCCCGTGGCGGTGACGCCGGTGCCCCCGCCGCGTCCCACGCCGCCGTCCGCTCGCACGCCTCCTCCGAGGGCTCCCGGGGCGGCGCCGCTGGTGCACCCTCCGGCTCCGAGGCCGCCGCCTGTGCAACCTCCCCCGGTGCAGGAGCGCAACATGCGCATGGGCGACATGGCGATGGTCACGCCGACGCTCCCGACGCGCTCCTGAAGGGCGCTCCGGCGCAGGGGTGATCACCTCACCGTAAAGCGGTGTACCCTCGGGTGATGCGCGCGCGGTGGACCCTCGGCCTCTTCTGGAGCGCCCTGGCGTGTACGTCCGCGGCACCACCGGACGCATCGCCAAGGGTGGATGGAGCCACCGACCTGGCTCCGGCGCCGGACGCCCGGGACGAGGACACCGGTCCAACGTTCATGGACGCAGGGACCATGGAGCAGGGCCTGGACGACCCGCCAGGGGAGGCCCGCGACGGGCCCGAGGAGAGGCCCGGCATGGACGCGCTCGGAGACCCTACGGACGCCTGGACCGCGGACGCTGACAGCGCCATCGCCACCATGGACGCGGACCCTGGCGAGGCGCCCTCGGACCTGGGGGCGCCGCCAGCGGACGGGTCGGCGCCCGCGGACGACGGACCCGCCGGAGACGATGGCGCCGGAGCGACGGACACGACGGACGCGGCGGAGGCGGGCGGGTACACCAGACCTCCGCGGATCGAGGTGCCGCCGCTGCCGCCGCCGCCGGACCTCTCGGCGCTCCCCTTCCCTCGCTCCGACGCCGGGAGGCCGATACTCCTGCAGATGCAGGGCATCCAGCTCGAGCTCGACCCCACGTTACGCGACGCGGTGACCGCCCACGGGCAGTGCCTGGACCTCGTGACGCGGTGCTTCTCGCCGCCGTCGCGCTCGCTGGACGCGTGTACGGTGTGGGCGCCGGTGTGCGCCACCGCGAGGCCCTGGGAGGAGCCCGGGGCGTGCTGTCCCTCGGCGTGCGTGGGTGCGTACGAGCGACTCCGTGGCGAAGGTCGCCCGGAGCTGGAGGCCTTCACGGAGGTGTACCTGGAGCGCAGGGAGTGCTTCCCGGGCCTGCTAGAGAGCATCCGGGGTGCGCCGTGAGGGCCGGAGTCTTCGCGCTGGCAGCGGTCCTCCATGCGCCCGCGGCGTGGGCGTGGGACTCGGAGTGCTACCTCCGGCTCCCTGGGGTCCCGGCGAGGCCGGACGATTTCGGACCTCGCTGTCCAGCGGGGCCCTTCACTGCGCACCAGCGCTGGATCGGGCGCAACACCGAACACCGGCAGCTCTTCGTCGAGGCGTGCGACCTGGCCGGCTTGCCGGAGCGAGTGTGCAGCGGTGATGTCAACGTGCGGGTCTTCACCGGGAACTTCCCGATCGCGACCGCCGCATACACGGTCCCTTCCTATCTGCCAGTGCCCTTCGCGCGGGCTGAGAGGGTCCGGGAGCGCACCTGGCAGATCGCGGAGCTGGCGCAGCTCCCGGACTTTGCCTACAGCCTCTGGGACTGGGCCACGGGCATGGAGCACTGCCCCCTGATCGAGGTCATCGCGAGCCCGGCGGAGTGCCATGACTTCGCGTCCCACATGGGGGGCGTGAACTCCAATCACTTCCCGCCGCAGACAGGGTATTTCTACCAGTACCTCCATGACCTCGCGCGGCAGAGGGCCCGGGAGTGCGCGTCCGTCCGGTCGAGGCTCACCGCCGCGGATGGTGGGCCTGGAGCGCATTCGACCTTCGTCGAGGCATGCGAGGTCGAGGCGCTCACCATGGAGGCCCACGCGCAGCACTACCTCCAGGATTCCTGGTCCATGGGGCACCTGTGGAACCGCTGGGGCTCCCCCGACCTCCTGGATTTCCCCCCGGACCAGCCACGCACCCGCGCCGTTCTGATCGGAGCCGCGGCGGGGATCATCCACGGGACCCGCGGGGTGGTCCAGCCAATGTTGGAGGAGCGCGGGCTCACGTCCATGCTCGACTGCAACGACGGGATGTGCGGCCCTCACGCCCCGGTCACCTACGTCTTCCCCGGCATCGCTCCGGCACGGGGTGTCGGTGATTTCTTCCTCTCGCGGGCGCTCCCAAGGGAGGCGCTCCACCGCGCCCAGATCGATCGCCTCCTCGGCTGCTCGGTGGTCGGGCTCCGGTCCGTCTATGAGGCGCTGGGGCACGCCCCTGGAGAGCTCAGCCCGCGTGGGGACACTTCGTCCCTGGTGCTCGCGGACCCCTCCACGCCAGAGTCCCCTTGCTACCAGCAGCGAGCGACGAATTTCGCGATGAGCTTCGGGACCGGGATCGATTTCGTCAATCGCGGCCTTCAGGCTCGCCTCGACCTCGACGGCTGGTCCGGCTATCACCTCACGCCCGCCGTCGCAGAAGCGGCCGCCAGCGTCGGAATGGCGCCCATCCCGCTGAGCCTCGCGCGGGAGTTCCGCGACGATTTCTTCCGCACCTCGGTGCTGGCCCGACTGCTGGCCATCCGCGACCCCTTCGGGACCACCATGGCCCGCGCGCCAATTCCCTTCCTCGGGATGCGCGAGAACAGCGCCTATGTGCACCCCGAGCGCCTCGCGCGCTACATCGACCCGCTCCTGCCGTGGCCCGCGACGCGCTCCGTGAGCTCTCCAGGTGACGGTGTGTCCATGGCCGACCGGGCCCTCGCTCTCGCGCGGATGTTCCACCGCGCCCACGCCGCGGACTGGTGCCCTCAGACCACCACCGCGTCCCTGGAGGCCCTCCGGGCCCGCTCCCGAGACGTCATCCTGGACGCCGAGGGCCACGCCGCCGCCTGCGAGGCCTGCACGGAGTTCACCGAGCGCCACCTCCGGGTGGGCACCTCCGTGGACGCCTATGACCACGCGCTGGAGCCCGTGTGTCACTACCTCGGCGGCCGGGACTACGTGTATGTGCCTCGTTCCAGCGCGGGCGCCACCCCGCGCTCCCTGGCCGAGGCCTGGTGTGGCTGCTCTCCGCGCTTCGGGGGGGCGTGGGCGCAGTGCGGCACCACCTGCCGGGACCGCAACCCGCTGACCGGGGACTGCGGCTGCACCGCGGACACCCGCAGGACCTTCATCGATGCGGGGATGATGCCCGCGGACTGCGGGGCCGACCCCATGGCCTTCTCCCTCGTGCCGGGCGACCTGGCCTTCTGCGGTCCAGTCACCCCACTGCCGGACGACACCTTCGCGGGCGTGTTCCTCCTCACCCCCGCCGTGGGAACCTGTGTCCCGACATGCCGGGTGCCCAACACCCAGCGCTCACCGCCCTCGTGCGGCTGCCCCGGCGGGGCCGAGCGCGTGAACCTGAGCGTCGTCGCGGAGGCATGCCCCGGTCGCCACGCCCCGGCCACCCTCGGGGTCTGTCTCCGCCGGGGAGCCTCCGGGCCCCGGGACTTCGGCGGGGCCTACCAGGTGGACGACCCCATCACCGGGGGTATGGGCTGCCGCGCCTCGAACCCCTTCACCTCGGGCTGCGCCTGCCCCTCGGGGTTCCGCGCGAGCCCCTTCCGAGCCATGGCCAGCTACACTTCAAGCACCGGGCGGGCAATCCCCTCCACCATCTATGTGTGCATGCCAGGCTCGTAAGAAATTTCAATAAATTCAAATAGTTATCAAGAATATCTCAGGGATGGATCAAGGTGTTAAGGTTGTTGTTGTACCCTGCATGTACTACATGAAGATATAGTCTCCTAGAGGTTGACGAGCCTCAGGATGCTCCCGCCGAGGAAGGGGAGGCTCGGACCTCCGGGGTACACGGTGCTGGGGCCCATTCCTGCGGGGGTCGGGACCGGGATGGCGGTGAGGCGCCCGTTCTCGTCTCCCGCGTAGAGCCAGGCGCCGTCGGTGCCAAAGGTGAAGGCGCGGCAGTTGCGCTCCGTGGCGAGCCAGCCTCGGAGGCCGCCGATGCCGGGCCAGAGGCCCCAGAGGGTGCCGTTGAACGAGAAGGGCGAGCCGGTGATCCCCGTGCGGTTGCACCAGAAGACGGCGCTCCCAGAGGGGGACCAGCCGACGCCGAAGGGGTTGGTGCCACCGGCGGTGCCTACGTCGAAGGCCACGCTCCCGTCGCAGGGATCGATCACGTAGCTCCGAGAGAGGTTGTAGCCCGCCACCGCCAGGCGCGTCCCGTCGGGAGAGAGGCTCAGGGACCTCGGTCCGATGGATCCCCCGGGGAGGGTGAGGTACCGGATGATCCCGCCGCCGGCGCCTCTGCAGAAGGTCACCTCGTCGAGGTCGATGACGGCCACGGCGTCTCCGGGGGTCGCGTCCAGGCCCGCGAGGGACACATAGGCGCGGCCCCGCTCCGGTGGCGCGGGCGGCGGAGGGCCCGCGTCGGCGCCGGCGTCGGGGGGAGGGGCTCGGCGACACAGGATCGGCGCTCGCCGGGGGATCACCACGTCCGTGGGGATCGCAGGACCGGTCGCGCGTGCCGGGATCGGGATTCGGCGGCACACGGTGAGCTTGTCGAGGTCGAGCACCACCAGCTCGTTGCGCGTGGCGCTGCCGTGAGCCAGGAGCGCGAAGCGCCCGTCGGGGGTGACCGCGACCCCCCGGGTGCCGCCGGTGCCCATCCCGATGTCAAAGCGGTTGATGCCCGGAGGGGCGCTCGGGGGGAAGCGCGTCGATGGGTTGTTGTCAATGTCCACCTCGGCCTCGACGCCGCGCTGGAGATTGATGACGGAGGCGGTCCCCTCGGAGAGGTTGCTCACCACGGCGCGGGTGGGGTTGCCTGAGAGGGGCCTCACCACGGCCACGTCGCCCGCGGAGTTGGGGAGCGGGACCACGCCGTCCGGCGCGCCCGCCATGAACTGCCGGGAGATCCTCCCGGAGGACAGGAGAAAGCGCGCCAGGCCCGTGCGCTGGAGCACCAGGGTCCCCTCCCCCACGCAGCGGCGTCCGGTGACCCCGAGGTCCGAGTCCCGAAACGGCGAGAGGCATGCGACGAAGCGCTCCGGGTTCTCGTACGCGAACTCCCAGGTGCCCACGGCGTAGCGCCGCATGGAGGCCTCCAGGCACGAGCGCGCGCAGAGCCAGCCGTCGAGGGCGTCGTTGAGGTCCGCCCCGGCGGGCGCTCGGTCCGGTACGCCCGGGAGGTAGTTGAAGAACGCGTGGTTCAGGCCCTCCAGCGCGGGCCTCCCGGCGACGGAGAAGGCCGGGGCGTGGGCTATGGTCCACAATATCGCCGTGACGGCCCCCTCGGAGAGGTCCCCGAGGTGCGTATCCGGGGGCGACGTCCCCACGGGGATCCGGCCGATGACGTCGATCCGCCGTGCGCCCCCGCCCCGCCCGGTGACGTCCCAATAGCAGTTGGAGTTCGCCGACAGGTTCCCCCAGAACGTCGCGAAGCCCTCTCCATACGCGAGCGGCGGCGTGACCTGGGTGGTGGAGCTATGTTCTCCACCGGGGTTGGACGAGCGTGAGAACACCTCATGGACGAAGTGACCGTACTCATGACGGACCACCAGGTCGTCCCACTCGTCCGGGTCTCCGGGCAGGCCCTGGATCAAGAGCCGGTGGGGCCTGGCCCCCGCCGCTGGCGAGTAGCAGGAGGTGCTGCACTCGTTGGACCAGCCCGCCTCCCAGCGCACCGTGAGCGGCGGCATGGCCACGGTGGTCGGGATGTTTGAAATGGCGAAGGCCCGAGCGCTCCAGACGACGTCCAGGAGGTTGATGCTCCCGGCGCTGGTGACCGGCACGCGGACGTCCTGGGCGGTGACCCCGCTGGCGCTCGCAAACGGCGTCCCACGGTGCACATGGGCGAAGTCCAGTCGGTTGACCACCCGCAGGTCCGGGGGACTCCCGATGGTGGTCTCCAGGTCCACCCGGACCAGCACTCCGCGGGGCACACTGGCCGAGAGCCGGAACGCTCCCCCCGCGCCCACGGTGCCCCGCGCGAGCACCGCGGAGTCCAGCACCTGGATGAGCCTCACCTGCGCGGGGGCCTCCAGAGGGAACACCACCGTGGTCCGCGCGGCCCCGAGGTACCTGCATGCCACCGTATCCACGGCCACACGCTTCGTGAAGTACACCCCACCGACGACGACCATCGGGGCCATGGGCCCTCCCACGGCGAGGGGTTCCACCAGCACCGCCACCGTTCGAGGCGCCGAGGCCACGCCTCGGGCGTCCACCACCTGGAGGGTCAAGCGGTGGAGGCCCGTTGTGAGCGCGACCCCTGGGGCCTCGCGGAGTGTGACGTCTGCGCGGGTGGTACCCGCTCGGAGCGGCAGGACCCGGGTGCCCGCGGTGCCCTCTTCTCGGAGACGCAGGCTCACCACGGGGCTCTCCGGCGCAGCGCTCCAAGCGATGGAGAGGGCCACGTCGCGCTCCCGCACCAGCGGGCCGGCCACGCTCGCGGCGGTGATCGCCAGGGGGTCTCCGGCGCCCGTGGACGCCACCGCGGGGGCCGGGTCGCGGAGGAAGACATCGCCGTCGAGGGAGAAGCCCACCGGAGGGACGTTTTCGAGCCTCAGGGGCACCGGCACCTCCAGGGCAGAGCCCGGGCGGCCACGGTCTTCGACGCGCAGGAGTGCGCGGTGGAGGCCATCTTCACGCGCGTTGGTCGCGGAGATCGGGTACCGAAGGGCGACGCGCCCACCCCCGAGGTCCGTGACGGTGACCCGCGACGGGTCCCACCCGGTGTCGAGCGCCGAGAAGTCCCCCGTCACGCGCGCCGGTCCGCGCGTCTCCAGCGTCAGTTCAAGGGCCTCTCCGTTGCGGAACGACGCCCTCGACGGCGTGACGGAGTCCACCCCGACGACGACAGGGTCCGTCACCACCACCTCCACCGAGGCCATCGCTGTCGCGCCCCGGGCGTCCGACAGCCTGAGCGTCAGCGTGTGTCGCCCCGCGGTGAGCCCGTCGGTGTCCAGGGAGAGCTCCGGCTCCAGGTTGATGACCCTCGCGCGCACAACGCCATCAATGCTGGCCTCCAGCGCCCCGAGGCCATCAGGAACGTCGATGCGCAGGACCAGCTCGATGGTGTCCCGAACCATCGCCCTCGGCGTGGGGGACAGGATGACAAGGGTCGGCGCGCCCCGCGAGGGTCCCAGGTCCCCCGTGGGGCGGTCGGGTCGAGGGCTCGAGGTGTCCTCCGTCGAGGTGGTGTCCATGGGCTCCGGCGCATCCATGGGCGGTCGGTCCATCATCGACACGTCCGAGGGAGGCAGGTCCGGCGCGGCGGCTTCACCCGAGGGCGCGTCGGCGCCCGGAGCATCCAGCGCGTCCGGGCTCGTGCCGTCCTGCGCGGCGGCGTCGGCCTCGGGGCTCGCGTCCATCGCGGGCGGCGAAGAGTCCTGGGGCGCTCCATCGCGAGGCGCGTCCAAGGCGCCGTCCCCGACAGGGGCGTCCGGGAGCGCAACGTCCCGCGGGAGCTCCGTCGGGCTCTGGTCCTCGCGAGGCCCGCCCTCCGCGGGGCCCTCCCCTCCCCCACAGGACGCAAGGAGCGCTAGCACCAGCCACACCACCCACGCGACACGCCGAGGCACCATGGGACAGTGGTCCGACGGATGCACCCGCCCGGTCAAGGGCGTGCGCCAGGGCGGCGGCCGCGGTAGCCTCCCATCGATGAAGCGAGCCCTGCTCCTCGCGACGGCGCTCCTCCTGGCCTGCCCCCAGCGCACCGACCGGCCTCCCAGGACCGGCGGGGACTCCATCGGCGCGGCGTCCATGGCCGCGGACGGCACCATCACCATGACCCTGCGCGCCGAGGACGGCCGCGGGTCCATCGGCGACGCGCAGTTCGTCTACGCGCCGTCGCACCCACGCTATGAACAAATCCGTAGGCACCTCCCAACGCTCCAGCCGGGAGGGAGCGTGCAGGTGCCACCCTAACCCGCCGTGAGCCCTTGACAGGCCGTGCGGAAGGGTCCCTCCTAGGGGTGTGGTGAAACAACCTACAGCGCCGCTATTATCGGCTCTCGTGTTGCTGAGCGGCGCCGGGTGTGGTGTGGAGGGTCCCGGCGGAGCCCAGGAGCCGCAGCGGGCGTCCCAGGCGGTGCTCCCGGCGTGCATGACCGCTGCGTCCAACAGCGATCCCCGGAGGGCCGTCGCGGACTACGCGACGTGCCTGGCGACGCAGACGCCGCGGATCCCGACCGGGGCGTTCATGTACACCCTGGCCCGGCTCTCCCAGGATCGGGCGCCGGACACGCGCACGGCGCTGGACCTCTTCGC
Organism: Deltaproteobacteria bacterium; assembly: GCA_016218725.1. GTDB lineage: Bacteria > Myxococcota_A > Polyangia > Polyangiales > JACRDB01. The sequence continues at coordinate 32,926 of JACRDB010000085.1, read as the reverse complement.
CGACGTGGCCGTGGGGACGGACGTGGCGTGCGTCGCGGAGGAGGCCGCCATCGCGGTGCCTTGCTACGCCGACGGGACGCGGCGCTCCGGGCGCACGGCGAATTTCATCGGCGGCACCTTCTCGCCGGCCTCGGACCTCTACCCGGAGTTCAACGACCAGGGCTCCAACCAGCACGTCCACATCGGGTTCTGGTTCCTGATGGGGGTGTTCCGCACGGCGGGGCTCTCGCAAATCGGGAACTTCGTCCATGAGTCCGAGGGGGGCGGGAACATCCAAGACTTCCTCGCCGCCGAGGTGGGGATCCTGGTGGGGCAGGCGCTCCAACGCTCGGTGAACAACCAGCAGCCTGCGACGCTGATGGCGGTGTGCCAGGCGCAGTTCAACGACGCCCTGAACCAGGTGAGGGTCTCGCTCCGGGTGGCCAACACCAGCTCTCCCAGGTTCGTGCCCGACGCCATCGCGCGCAACAGCATCTCGTGTGACAACGACTACTGCTGGGTGGTGCCCTGGGAGACCACCTGCCTCACCATGTTCGGCCTGCGCGCCTCGGGCGGGCGCATGCACCCGATGCTCAACACCCCCATCACGCGCGCCAACTGGCCGGAGCTCCTCCTGCACTCCCTCGGGCCCAGCGTGCAGATGGTGTCGCGCCCGGCGCGGAGGCCCTCGCGCTACGCGTGGGCGCCGGTGGGCGCCGCGGACCCGCGGCGGTGGTTCCCTTCGCTCGTCACGGCTCCCCGGGAGGTGCTCCCGTGACGCGCGCTCGTTGGAGCCTGGTGCTCGCGCTGGCGTGGGGCTGCGAGGCCGACGAGGTGCCCACGGACCTCGCCGACGACGGCACCGTGCAGGTCGCCGGGAGCATCGTCCAGGCAGGGCGCGGGCTGATCCCCGGCCGGGTCACCCCCGCCTCGGCGTGCGTGCTCCAGGTGAGGGCCAGGATCGGGAGCTGGTGCCGCGTCGAGGGCGGGCGCCTGCGCTGCGAGCCCTGCGTCCAGGGGCGCTACGCCGCCCTCGACCTGGCGCCGGGCCGGGGCTTTCACCCGGGCCTCGGGCTCCACCGCTGGAGGCCCGCGAGCGCCTCGGTCACCGAGCGGAGCTGCACGAGCGCCGCGGACACGGCCTACGCGGTCTACCAGCGCTGCGGGGCCAGCTCGACCTTCCTGGCCTGCGTCGCCTGGCAGGACTTCAGCGGCCTCCCGCGGTGCCCCGGGGCCACCGCGCCCCCGCCGCCGCCCCCGCCGCCGCCGCCGCCGCCCTCGCCGGATGGAGGCGTCACGGAGGATCCCTGTTCGCGCGCGAGGGACTGCGCCTCGTGCACCGCCATGGCCTCCTGCGGCTGGTGCCTCGGGCGGTGCCTCCGGGGGACCAGCGCCGGCCCCACGGGATTGTCCTGCGGCGCCGAACGGTGGGCCTGGAGGAGCGCTGATTGTTCGGCGTCCCCGCCCCCTCCCGACAGCGGCGCGCCGCCGGACACGTCGGTGCGCCCGGACACCGGCGCGCCCCCGGACACGAGCGCGCCCCCCGACACGGCCGCCCCGCCGGACGCGAGGCCGTTGTGTACGGGCGTGAGAGGGAGCGCCGCGGGCTGGGACTGTGCGTGGTCGGCGTTCTCCGGCGGCCAGTACTGGACCTGCGGGAGCGCCGCGAGGGGCCGTGGCGTCGACGGCACCCGCTACCGCTGCGAGGGCGCCGTCGCCGTCTCCGAGCGCTGCGCCGCGGGCTGCGAGGCCCGCTCCCTCGGCGTGGACGACTGCTGCAGGTAGCTCCGGGCGCTCAGCGCGCGCAGGCCTGGTGCTCGTAGTAGCCCCGGACCCAGTCGGCGTCGGCGTAGCTCCCGTCGCCGTTGGGGTCACAGTAGCCGCCGGGCTGGGTCATCCAGCAGCCGGGGGTGCGCGGGGCGTGGTGGCAGTAGTTGTTCCCCCCCGGGCTGCACGGGCAGAGCCTTACGCACACGTCGTCCACGCCCACGGGGCGCACGTCACACCCGAGGGGGCAGCGCTCCACCTCCACGCGACCGCTTACGCACCGCACCCTCGACCAGCGGTCCGAGGCGCAGGTCCAGATGGGGTAGGTGCCCGAGGGGCACCGCGCCGGCGGCGGAGGCGGAGGCGGCGCCGGACACGCGGAGCTCACGAACGCCCAGCGGGCGCAGCTCCCCGCGCGAGGTCCCGACGCGGTCCCGCCCACGCAGCGGTCGTTGTCGGCGCACCAGCCGCAGCCGCTGCGCCCGCCGCAGGCGCGGCAGTCCGTGGCCGAGAGGCACGGGTCCGGCGCCCCGGCGTCCATGGGTCCGGCGTCCGGCGCCGCGCACGACGAGGACACCCACGCCCAGCGGGCGCAGCTCCCAGCGCGAGGCCCCGACGACGTCCCCGCGCCGCAGCGAGTGGTGTCCGCGCACCAGCCGCAGCCGCTGCGCGCGGAGCACGCGCGGCAATCGGTCGAGCTCGGGCAGAGGTCCTCCGGGGGCGCGTCCGGCGTAGGACTGGCGTCGCGAGGCGCTCCCGCGTCGGCGCCTCCGCCGCACAGCGACGACAGGAAGGCCCACCCGGCGCAGCTCCCCGCGGCGGGCCCCGTGGAGCGCCCGGTCACGCAGCGCCCGGTGTCCGCGCACCAGCCGCAGGAGGCGCGCGCCGCGCACGCCCGACAGTCCGAAGAGCTCCCGCAGGCGTCCGCGCCCGGCATGGACACTCCAGCGCAGGCCGAGGTCACATACGCCCAGCGGCTGCACGTCCCCGAGCGAGGCCCGGCGCTGCCCCCGGCCATGCACCGGCTCGCCTCGGCGCACCAGCCACACCCAGGCCTCGCCGCGCATGCCCCGCAGTCCGCGGAGCTGGCGCATGGGTCCATGGGCGGCGCCCCCATCCCGCTGGCGCAGGCCCCGGAGGTCCACGCCCAGCGCGTACACGTCCCGCCCGCCGGGCCCGTGGCGCTCCCGGCCAGGCAGCGCCCCGCCTCGGCGCACCAGCCACACCCCGGCCGCGCCGCGCAGGTGGCGCAGTCCGTCGAGCCCGCGCAGCGGTCCGTGGAGCCCCCAGGGGAGGCGCCGACGTCCGCGCTCCCCCCCGCGTCGGCCTTGGGCGCGAGGCACTCCGAGAGGCTCCACACCCAGTCGTCGCAGAAGTCCGCCAGAGGCCCCGAGGTGCTCCCAGGCATGCACCGCCGGGAAGACCCGCACCAGCCGCAGCCCACCAGCGACGAACACCGGGAGCAGTCCACCCCGGAGGACGGACAGCTCACACCGCCCGCGTCCATCGCCGCGTCCAACGGTGAAACACCGGTGTCCGCCGGGACCTCCACCTCGCCTACGGAACAACCACCAAGAACCACCCCCAACAGCCAGCACCTACAAAGACGCACAGCGATGCCTCCGTGGGTGGGGGGGTGTACTCCTCGGGAAATGTAGGTCAAGGTCTCTTTTCTGGCCGCGGGTCAGGCGGCGCGGGCGGACTGGCGCTGCACTTCGTGGATGGCCGGGGTGGGGTAGCCAGCTACGCCGAAGGTGCTGGCGATGGCGGCGTTGGTGTCGGCGTACACCTGCCAGTAGTGGTCCGTGTGGCAGTGGGGGCGAACGGCGAGGACCGTACCCGCGAGGTTGAAGTCCCAGATCCAGACCTCCGGGGCGGGGGTCTTTGCCACGTTGGGGATCTTCGCCAGGGCCTCCTTGAGGCGGGCGATGGCGTCCTTCACGTCCACCTCGTGGGCGACCAGGGCCGTGCGCTCCACGCGGCGCGTGGGGTTGGTGGTGAAGTTCTTGATGGTGTCCGAGAAGACCCTGTTGTTGCCGACGATGGTCTCTACGTCGTCCGGCGTCTGGATGGTGGAGGTGAAGAGCGCGATCTCCTTTACGGTGCCCTCGACCCCCGCGGCGACCACGTAGTCTCCGACCTTGAAGGGCCGCAGGAGCACCAGGAAGGCCCCCGCGGCGAAGTTCGTCAGGAGCCCTCCCCAGGCCGCGCCGATGGCGATGCCCGCCGCGCCCAGGAGCGCCGCGAAGCTCGTGGTCTCGATGCCAAAATACCCGAGGAGCCCCACCACCAGGACGATGTTCAGGGCCACCCCGAGCACCGAGGTCGTGTACCGAAGGAGCGTCGCGTCCACGCTCTTGGCCTGGAAGCTCCGGGTGACCAGGCGCAGCACCAGGCTGATCAGCACCCGCCCCACCACGAAGAACGCCCCGGCCCCGAGGAGCTTGAGCCCGATCAGCACGAGGTCCGCGCTGAGGGCCTGCATGATCCGATCCATGTCCATGGAAATTACCTCCGCGGCGCCCCGAGGAGGTCTCGGCGCGCCGGGCGGGGTTATACCAGTCGCCCGCGCACGGGGAGCGCGCTACTCGTCGTCGTAGAGCCAGTCGAGGAGCGGGTCGTGGGGCGGGTCGACCCCATCGGGGAGCTCCGGGGCGCGGACGAAGTGCGAGCCCGTGGTCAGGTCCACGTGGAAGTGGTTCCGGTGGGCGCTGTTGTAGTTTGGCGTCAGGATGATGTGGAAGGTGCGCGAGTCATACATCCAGCAGGCCACCTCCTTGAGCACCCGGTCCCGGGGGCCCGTCGCCCGCGGGGGGCAGGTGGGCGCGCCGTTCATGGCGAAGTCCGTGAGCACCGAGTACGTGGTGCCCGAGGTGCTCCGCAGCGCCGCGATGTCAATGGCCGTGGCGTACGCGTGCTGGCTCAGCGTGGTGGAGCCCGCGATGGTGCGGTAGTTGTAGATCCCGAGGTGCTGCACGTCGTCGATGCCCCACTCGCTGCGTAGCTGGCGCCCGAGGCGCACCAGGGCCACGGTGAGCCTGCAGTCCATGAGCATCGCCCGCTCCGCCGCGGTCCAGCTCGCGTAGCGGTAGTGCACGCCCTCGATGGGCGGGGTCACGGTGACCGGGTCCTCGACGCCGCGGGTGGACGGCCCCGTGGTGAAGCGCACCCCGAGGTCCCTCAGGAGCTGGTGGCACATCGCGCCCGCGCGCACGTCCCCGGGCCTTGGCACGGGCACCGGCGCCGTGTCCGGGGCTCTGGGCGCGTCGGTCACGTCGGGCCTCGGAGGGGCGGAGTCCACGCGCGGAGGGGACGAGTCCCTCGCGGTGTCCGGCGCGAGGTCCCTCGCCACGTCCATGGGCGGGGTGGCCGTATCCCGGGCCGGGACGTCCATCGGAGCGGTGTCCTCGGGCGGAGCGCGGTCCTCGGGAGGTTCCGTGTCGGGGGCGGGAGAGTCCTCGGGCGGAGGCCCCGCGTCGGGGAGCTCCGTGTCCGCCGCCGGGGCGCTGTCCCGGACCTCGCTGTCGGGGTCAAAGTCGTCCCCGGGGCCCGGCATGGGCGCGGGCGTCTCGCCGCTGTCCGCCCCGCAGGCCGGCAGGAAGAGGAGCGGGAGGAGTACCACGGCGACCCTGCGCATCCGCCGAGTATTGCGCGCCCCACAGCCCCGCCGCAAGGCCGCCACGGTCACGCCCGAGGCGTGGGCACCATCGGCAGGCCGTGACGCGGCACCAGGGTGATCCTTGGCAGGGGCTCCACGGCGTGCCCCGGGACCAGCGCCAGGCGATACCGCTGGGCGATGGTGGCCAGGAGGAGCCGCGCCTCCATCATCGCGAAGGCCCTGCCGATACAAGCTCGAGGACCGGCCCCGAAGGGCACCCAGGCCATCCTCGGGAGCTTCTCCTCCTCGCCGCGGGCGAAGCGCTCGGGGCGATAGCTCCCGTGGTCGGGGTACCACCGGGGGTCCCGGTGCGTGTGGTAGACCCAGAGCGCCACCTCGGCGCCCGCGGGCACCCGGTACCCTCCAAGGACGGTCTCCTCCACCGCCTGACGGATCACCAGGTACACGGGCGGGAAGAGCCTCAGGGACTCCTTCAGGACCTGCTCGGTGTACGGCAGGGCGTCCAGGTCCGAGAGCGTAGGAGCCCTCCCACCAAGGACCTGCGACAGTTCATCATGGAGCGCCCGCTCCGCCGAGGGGTTCTGGCTCAGGAGGTAGAAGGTCCAGCTCAGGGCGTGGGACGTGGTCTCGTGACCGGCCAGGAAGAGCGTCACGAGCTGGTCCCGGAGCTCGGTCCCGGTGAGGCCCTCGCCGTCGCCCTCGGTGTCCCTCGCGTCAAGGAGGATCCCGAGGAGGTCCGGGGCCTCCGCATCGCGGCGCTGCCCGCGGCGCTTCGCGATCATGCCGCGGATCACCCCGTCGAGGGTCTCCGTGGCGCGTCGCAGGCTCCAGCGCCCGGGCGATGGCACCCACGGAGGGAGGAGCTCCGGCCGCGAGAGCTCCGCTTGAAAGGTCTTCATCGCGCGAGAGACGGCCTGGATGTCCCCCGTCGCGTCGTGGCCAAAGAGGGTGCGGGCTACGACCCGCAGGGTGAGCTCCATCATCGCATGGGAGAGCTCCAGGCGCTCCCCGGGGCGCCAGGCTCCACACGCAGCCCGGGCCTCCTCGGTCATCACCCTCGCATAGCCTTCCATCCGGGCGCGGCCGAAGGCCGGCTGGACCATCCGGCGCTGGCGCTGCCACGAGGCCCCGTCGGAGGTCAGGAGGCCGTCTCCCAGCACCCTGGCGAGCTGGCGCAGGCCCGTATGCTTCTTGGAGTAGCTCGACGCCCGGGTGACCAGCACCTCGCGCAGGTGCTCCGGGTGCCTGGCGACCCAGAGGCCGCCGTCGTCGCTGGCCACGTGGTACAGGTCCCCGTAGCGGGCGAAGCGCCCGGCCACGGTGCCCAGCGGGTCGAGGAGGAGCCCCACCTGCTGCAAACGTTGGCGCAGGCGCCCGCTGCGAGCCTCGGGCCCCGGCGGCAGCCCGGACCTTGAAGGCCCCTCGCCCGGCTCCTCCACGACCGCCGCGCTCATCGCCGGCGCTCCGCGAGGTAGCGCCGGGCCTCTGCCTGGATCGTCGGGCTGGCGTCGCGGGTGAAGCGCTCCAGGAGCGCGGCCGCCTCCGGGCCGGTGCTCCTCGCCACCCGGTGGAGCACCGTGAGGCGCACCTCCTGGTCCGGGTCCGCCTGGCGCGCCAGGAGGGCCTCGTAGGCGCCCGCGCAGGGGCTCTCGGCGAGGCCGTGGACCGCTGTCTGGCGCAGGGCCCTCGCGGATTGGGCGCGGAGCTCTCCGTTGGTGTAGCCCGCGGCGGGGAGCTCCGTGGGCTCCGTGGCCGCCGCGCGCACGAGCGCCGCGAGGGCCCTGGGGTCGTCGAAGCGCCGCAGCGCCGTGAGCGCGTTGAAGCGCCGCTCGTACTCCGGGTACTGCGCGACGCTCACCCAGTGAGGAATCGCCCTCGGGTCCCGCGCGTCTCCGAGTAGCGTCACGGCCTCGCGGGCGTCGTCGTAGTCGTCGGCCACGGCGCGGCGCCCCAGGCCGTCGATCACGGCCCCGAGCGCCGCGGGGTCGTCGGCGAGGACCTCCACCGGGGCCTCCAGGGTGACCGCCAGGTCCTGCCATTGGCTGGCGGCGACGGTGTTCGGGAGCTCTCCGGGCCTCGGGGGACGCCGCACCTGGGGCGTCCTGGCGCGCACGGCGGTCTCCAGGTGGAGCGTGTAACGCCCCGGCGTGAGGCCCGTCACATACGTAGCCAGACGGAGCGAGATCCTCACCGGCGCGTCCTGGGTCGCGGTGACGCTCCAGGTGTTGCCCCCCATTTGCGGCCCCGGGTCGGGCACCGGGAGGCTCCGGCCCTGCGCGTCCCGGAACGTGAGGCGGTAATTCTCCGGGCGCCCGAGGCTGTTCCTCCCCATCCACGACAGCTCCACCTCCACGGGCTCCGTGGCCGCCTCGAAGACCACCCTCGCGTACACCGGCTCGCTCACCATGAAGCGCGACCGGTCCGGCCGCAGCGACGCCACCAGCGCGCGCCCCCCTACCTGGAAGCGCGACGCCGCCACCCCGGAGCCCGCGTCCGAGGCGGCCCCGGGGCCCGCGCTCGCCGCGTCCAGGGGCGCCACCGCGCGGTTCGTGCTCCGCGGAGGAGGGCTCGACCGCGAACACCCCAGGATCCCACCCGCGACCACCATTCCATACAGAACACTACACTTCACGACAGGCCCCCTGGTTTACCGACACCTTCGCATGCGGTCACGGTGACGGGCACGCCGTTCAGGGCCGAAGCCCCGCTAACGGCGTCGAAGCGCCGCTCGTCGGTGACGTCGTTGATGCTCGCGCCGGCGTGTTCCTTTGCCACGCGGAGCGAGGCGCCCTCACGGTGGTGGCCGAAGCCGTGGGGCAGGCACACCACGCCCGGCATGATGTCCCGGGTCACCTCCACGGGCACCTCGATGGCGCCCACCCGGGAGGCCACCGTGGCCCTGGCTCCCTGGGTGAGCGAGCGCGCCGCGGCGTCGTCCGGGTGGACCAGCAGGGTGCAGCGCTCGCGGCCCTTCACGAGCCTGTGGCTGTTGTGCATCCACGAGTTGTTGCTCCGGAGGCTCCTGCGGCTGATGAGCTGGAGCGCGCCGTCCTCCGCGAGGGGCGCGTCCAGGCGCGCGCGCAGGCGCTCCAGGTCCCGCACCAGCACCGCGGGGGCGAGGTCCGCGCGGCGCCCCGGGCGGTGGAAGATCGCCGGGGCGCGCGGCACCAGGGGCCCGAGGTCCACGCCGTGGGGCATGGCCTCGAGCTTCGCCAGGGTCAGGCCGCTCGGGCCCAGGCGCAGGAGTCGATCGAGGAGCCCCCGAGGGCCGAGGCGCTTGAGGAGCGGCAGCCCGAGGCCCGCCCCGAGCGCGTGGAGCCCCCCGCGGTGGTGCTCCAGGCGCCCGAGGAGGTCCAGGAAGATCCGCCAGTCGTCGCGCACCCCGGGGGGCGCGGGGAGGAGCGCCGGGGAGAAGTGGGCGGTGTTGCGCACGGCCACGGCGTGGAAGAGCACCGGGTACTCGTCGCGCTCCAGGCCCAGCGTGGGCGGGAGGATGAAATGCGCGAGGCGCGAGGTCTCATTGCGGTAGATGTCCACGCAGACCAGGAGCTCCAGGGCGCCCAACGCACGCTCCAGGCGCCTGCCGTTGGGCAGCGACAAGACGGGGTTGCCCGCGTGGGTGAGGAGCGCCCGCACCTGGCCGCGGCCCGGGGTCTCTAGCTCCTCGGCCAGGGCGGCCACGGGCAGCTCGCTGTTGAACTCCGGCAGGCCGCTCACGCGGCTGCGGAAGCGCCCGAAGGAGCCTGTCTGACCGGAGTACTTCGCCACGGCCCCGAGGTCCACCGCGGGCGACGGGAACAGCAGCCCCCCTTCGCGGTCCATGTTGCCCGTGGCGAAGTGCAGGAGGTCCAGGAGCCAGGTGGTGAGCGCCCCGAACTCCTGGATGCAGGTCCCCACGCGCCCGTGGCACGCCGCAGGTCCTCCGCGGGCGAACTCCCTCGCGAGCCCGGCGATGGCGGCCGCGTCGAGGCCCACGGCGGGGGCCACCCGCTCCGCGGCGAAGGGCTCGAAGAGCGCCGGCAGCGCCTCCCAGCCCGTGACGTGCGGCGCCAGGCGCCCGAGGTCCGCGAGGCCCTCTCGGAAGAGCGTGCGGAGCATCGCCGCCAGGAGCAGCGCGTCGGTCCCGGGGCGGACAAAATGGTGGCGGTCCGCGACGCGGGCGGTCTCGCCCCGGCGCGGGTCGAGGACCACCAGGGAGCCCCCCCGGGCGCGTAGGTCCTTGAGCCTGCGGTCGATGTCCGGCGCCGTCATGATGCTGCCGTTGGACACCACGGGGTTTGCGCCCAGGACCATGAAGAGCCGCGTGCGGTCGATGTCCGGGACGGGCAGCACGGCCTGGTTGCCGTACATGAGCGAGGACACCAGCAGCCTCGGCAGCGAGTCCACGGAGTTCGACGAGAAGAGGTTGTGGCTGCCGAGGGCCCTGGCGAACAGCAACCCGAAGAAGATCGCGCCGAGGGAGTGCGCCGTGGGGTTGCCGTAATAGAAGCCCACGGAGTCTCTGCCGTGGGCGCGCTGCAGCGCCACCACCCGCGAGGCGATCTCGTCGAGGGCCTCCTCCCAGGGGACCTCGCGCCAGCGGTCGCCCTCCCGTCGCAGCGGCGCCACCACGCGGTCCGGGTCCTCCAGGAGGTCCCCGAGGGCGGCGCCCTTGGGGCACAGGTGTCCGCGCGAGAAGGGGTCCTCCTCGTCGCCGCGGACCGAGAGCACCCTCCTGCCGTCGTGTTGGATCGCTACGCCGCAGAGGGCGTCGCAGAGGTTGCAGACACGGAAGTCCGTTCGGGTCTCCACCACCGCGGGACTATCGCACCCTTCCCTACAGCGCGCCAGCGACCCCGCGGGTCCACGGCGCCCCCGGAGGGCAGCGCGGCGGGTCAGGGGTTGCCGGTGCGCGCCTGGGTGAAGGTGACCACGTCGTCCACGCGGGTGACCGCGCACATCGACGGGCTGCTGAACACCACCCGGGCCACGCGCCAGAAGTCATTGCCGGACCCGAGGATGGGGCCGCCGTTGAGGGCGCGGTTGAAGGTGCCCACAAGCACCTCCCCGCAGTAGATCCGTACGGTGGCCGTGGAGCGCACGTCGCCGAAGAAAAAGTGTACGCCCACGGAGTAGGTCTGCGAGGAGACCACCGGCGAGTCCACCCGGATGTTCTCCGGGCCGAAGCCGTAGACGTTGTCCAGGTCCAGCGAGGGGTCATCCGCGGTGCTGCCTCGCACGTCCCAGCGCGGCGTGCGGTTGGCGTAGAAGCAGTCGTTGGGGTCATCGAACCAGGCGCCGGCGGAGCGGTTGTGCAGGTGCAGGTCCAGGTCCGTGCGCCCCGCCGTCACCGGGGCCATGGTCCCGGTGTCCCAGACGAGCTCCACCCGCAGCCCGTGGCCCTGGAGGGTGACCGTGGTGTTGCAGGTGGCCGTGCGCCCCGAGGCGTCCGTCACCGTGACCCGCACGGTGTACACCCCCACGATCACCGACGTGAAGGTCGTGCTGGCCGAGGTGTGCGACCCGAACATCACCGCGCCCCCGCGAGGCCCGGACACAAGCTCCCAGCGGTAGCTCGCGGCGCCCGTCGCCATCGCCGTGAGCGTCACGGTGGTCCCCGCGGGCGCCGTCACCGGCGCCGGACAGGTCACCGTGGGCCCGGTGCACGAGAGCCCGTCGTCCACCATGGCGTTGCAGTTGTCGTCCACCATATTGCACGTCTCGGCGCGCGGCAGCGTCTCGCCGGTGCAAGCCCCCCACGCCGAGCCCACGCCGCCCGCGCCCGCCACGCAGGTGCGCGTGCCCGCCCGACAGATCCCCACGCCCTGCGTGCCCGTCGGCCCCGAGTAGCACGCCTCGGAGGCCCCCGGCGTGCAGACGCAGCCGTTGTCCACCATGCCGTTGCAGTCGTTGTCCATCCCGTCGCACAGCTCCGCCGAGGGGAGCCGGTCGCCCGTGCACGCCCCATAGGAGGATCCCACCCCCCCGGGACCGGCTACACACATCTGCGTGCCGTCCCTACAGGTACCTACACCACGGGTGGCCATGGGGCCCGTGTAGCAGCCTCGGGAGGAGCCCGGGGTGCAGGCGCAGCCTTCGTCCACCATGCCGTCGCAGTCCGAGTCGGCGCCGTCGCACACCTCGGGGCCGGGGACGCGGTCACCGCCGCAGGCGCCCCAGGACGACCCGACACCTCCGGGGCCGGCGACGCAGGTCTGCGAGCCCGCGCGGCAGACGCCCACGCCCTGGGTGCCCGTGGGGCCCGTGTAGCACGCCTGGGTGGAGCCCGGGGCGCAGGCGCAGCCGTCGTCTACGACGCCGTCGCAGTCGTTGTCCACGCGGTCGCAGCGCTCGGGCTGCGGCGTGGCCTCGCCCACGCAGGGGCCGTACATTGCTACGCCGCCGGTGACCGTGCAGCTCTGGGTGCCCGCGCGGCAGATGCCCACGCCCTGGGTCCCCGCGGGGCCGCCGTAGCAGGCGCGGGAGGTGCCGGGCGTACACGAGCAGCCCTCGTCGATGCGCCCGTCGCAGTTGTCGTCGGAGCCGTTGCAGGTCTCCGCGCCCGGGAGCACCTGGCCCCCGCAGGGCCCGAAGGCGCTCCCGACGCCGCCGGGGCCGGCGACGCAGGCCTGCGAGCCCTCGCGGCAGAGCCCCACGCCCCGGGTGCTCATGGGTCCCGTGTAGCACGCCTGGGTCGCGCCGATGGCGCAGAGGCAGCCGTCGTCCACGACGCCGTCGCAGTTGTTGTCTACGCGGTCGCAGCGCTCGGGCTGGGGCGTCACCTCGCCCACGCAGGGCCCGAAGGCAGCCACACCCCCGGTGACGGCGCAGGTCTGGGTCCCGGCGGTGCAGATCCCTCGGCCCGCGGTGCCCGCGGGGCCCGCGTAGCAGCTCCGGGTCTCGCCCCGGCGGCAGGCGCAGCCGTCGTCCACGGTGCCGTTGCAGTTGTTGTCCAGGTCGTCGCCGCAGACCTCGGCGCTCGGGCCCACCTGACCCATGCACGCCCCGAAGGAGGCCACCCCCGCGACGAGCGTGCAAGCCTGGGTGCCCGCCCGGCAGACGCCCACGCCCTGGGTCCCCATGGGCCCGGCGTAGCAGGCCCGGCTCTCGCCCGCGCGGCACACGCAGCCGTCGTCCACCACGCCGTTGCAGTTGTTGTCCACGCCGTCGCCGCAGAGCTCCATCGCCGGGAGCGTCTGGCCCATGCAAGGCCCGAAGGAGGCGGCCCCGCCGGCGACGTTGCAGCTCTGCGAGCCCGCGCGGCAGAGGCCCACGCCCTGGGTGCCCATGGGGCCGGTGTAGCAGGCCCGGGACTCCCCACGGCGGCAGGCGCAGCCGTCGTCCACGGCGCGGTTGCAGTTGTTGTCCACGTCGTCGCAGAGCTCCGCCGACGGGAGCCTCTGGCCCAGGCACGGCCCCCAGGAGGACCCGATCCCGCCCGCGCCCAGCACGCACGCCTGCATCCCGTCGGCGCAGGGCGCCACCCCGCGGGTGCCCATGGGGCCCTCGTAGCACGCCCGGGTCTCCCCAGCGCGGCAGGCGCAGCCGTCGTCCACGGTGCCGTCGCAGTCGTTGTCCTCGCCGTCGCAGCGCTCCGGCGCGGGGAGCGTCTGCATCTCGCACGCGCCCCAGGCGGTGCGGCCGCCGTCCCCGGCCACGCAGCGCTGGGTGCCCGCCCGGCAGGGCCCCCGCCCCTCGGTGCCCTCGGGGCCGCCGTAGCACCGCCGGGACTCCCCGGCCATGCAGCCGCAGCCGTCGTCCACGGTGCCGTTGCAGTCATTGTCCACGCCGTCGCAGGTCTCCATCGCCGGGGTCGTGCCGCCGGTGCACATCCCCCACGCGCTCCCGACGCCGCCGGGGCCCGCGAAGCAGAGCTGGGCGCCGTCCCGGCACGCCCCGATCCCGCGCGTCTCCGCGGGGCCGCCGTAGCACCCGCGCATGTCCCCCGCGCGGCACTCGCAGCGGTCGTCCACCACGCCGTTACAGTCGTTGTCCACGGTGTCGCACAGCTCCGGCCCGGGGCCCTGGGCGCCCTCGCAGGGGGTCCAGGTCCCGAACTCCCCGGTGCCGTCGCAGCGCTGCATCCCGTACCGGCACTGCCCGATCCCCGCGGTGTCCGGCGCCGCCAGGTAGCACCGCTGGGTGGCGCCCGGCAGGCACGCGCAGCGCTCGTCCACCTCGCCGTCGCAGTCGTCGTCCTGGCCGTTGTCGCAGGTCTCGGTCATGGCGCACACGCGGCCGCCGTCCGCGTCGCCCGGCGCGTCCGCGCGCGCGCCGTCCACGCCGGCCTCGCGCTGCGCGTCCTCCGCGGCGTCCATCCCCGCCCCGTCGGCCTTGTCCGCCGCCGCCCCGTCCGTCGCGTCGGGCCGCGAGGCCCCGTCCTGGTCCACGCCAAAGCCGCTCCCGTCGCTCGCCGCGCAGCCCCACAGCACGCCCACGAGCCCCAGGAGCCAGGGAAGAAATCGCCGTCCTTGCGCCATGATGGCGGCATCCTCCCACAGAATCCGACGCCGCAAAGCCCACACCGAGCGAGAAATTCAGGCCCTCAACGTGTACGAAGATTGCACAGCCGGGCGCGGGCTCACCGCACGGCGCGCTCCAGGGTGGCCTCGTCGAGCTCGCCGCGTGCGGCAAGCTCCAGGGCGTCGCGCACGGGCTCGTGGGCGCAGGCGTCGGCGGCCACGCGGATCCCGGTCCGTGGGTCGTTGTCCGCCGTGGGCTCCTCCGAGGCGAGGGCCACCGCCGCAGCGATCCGGCGCTCGGCGGGGGCCTCTGCGTCGCCCACGAGGCGCTGGAGCGCCTCCCGCGACGGGCCCGCGTCCCGGTAGGCCCCGCCGCGCCGCAGGAGGCCCTGGAGGGCAGCCTTCCAGTCGTCGAGGGAGCGGCCGTTGCGGTCGAGGAGCTGGAACCCCGCGGAGGCACCCGGCGCCGTCGACCCGACGCGCATCGCCTGGCGCACGCGACGGACGAGGGCCTCGGTGCCCGCCGCGTCGAGGTCCGAGGGGTTCGTGAGGTACACCACGAAGCCGTCCTTCCGGGTGGCCTGGGCGCGCCCGTCCGCCACATTCACCGAGGCCACCTCGCTGAAGGGCAGGAAGCGCCGCGCCCCCGCGCCGTCGCAGACCGAGACCCCGTCGGTCCCGACGACCACCTCCCGGGAGAGCGTCACGCGCGCCACGACCACGGAGCCCGCGCAGCTCACGGCGATCCAGGCGAGCGCGAAGAGGTCCCGGTACCCTGGGAACGCCAGGAAGAGCTGGAGCAGCCCCGCGAAGAAGCTGGTGGTGAGCGCCGCGCCGCCGAGGAGCGGCGCCAGGACCCTCGCGGCCATCCCCCCGAGGGGGAAGCGCGCCCTCCGGTGGGCGACGTCCACGCCGGCCTCCACGAGGATCCGCTCGGCGCTCGCCTCGTCCGGGGCGAGGGCCACCAGCTCGTCGCCGTTGGCCAGCGTGAGATGGACCCGCGCCCCCTCGCGCTGCGGCACCACGATCCCCGAGGCCACCTCGGAGCGAGAGAACACCCGCCTGGAGTCCCCGTCGGTGAGGCAGAGGCCCTCGGCGGTCGCCTCCAGGCGCCCCCGGCGACGCACGCGCTCGGTGCTCACCCCCAGCGCGACGAGCGCGAGGTACACCGCCCCCACGGCGCTGGACGCGAAGAGCAGCACCGCGAGGGTGCGCCACGCCTCCGGGGAAACGAGGTGTGTAAGGTGATGTAGGACGGTCACCAGGAAGGGCAGCGCCACGAGCCCGATGGCGAGGTTCCGGAGCACCCTCCCGAGGCCCTTGCGTACCACCCCGACCTCGGTGGCGAGGGCCTCGGGGTTCAAGGCCGCGCCCTGCGCAGGAAGGCCAGGACGCGGGTGCGGCTGTGGCCCGGGCCGAGCTCCAGCGCGCCGGTCTCCTGCACCGTCACCGGCGCGCCATCGGCGCCCAGGACCAGCAGCACGGGCAGTCCGAGCCTCCGAGGGTTGCCCCAGCGCTGGTTGAGCGCCTGGTTGGCGCCCTCGTCCACGTGGACGAGGCGGAAGCCTCGGGCGACCACCGGGGCCAGCACGGGGTCATTGCGGAGCGCGTAGTCCAGGCGCCGGCACCAGACGCACCAGTTGGCCCCGAGCATCACCAGCACCGTGCGCCCGTCGCGGGCGCTCTCGGCCAGGGCCTCGCGCAGGACGGGCTCGGCGTCCTGGCCGTCAACGTAGGGCCTGGGCGTCTCGCCCCGCGCCGCGGGCACATCCCTCCGAGGCCTTTGGGCAGCCGCGCTCGAAGTGAGCAACAGCACCGACACCACCACCCAGCACCTCGCCGCGCGCATGGCAGGAGCATACGCCAGGCGGCGCCGCCCACCAAGCCGCGGTGGGTATGTATAACCATGCTAGATCATTGGTGTTTCTCGCGCCACTGGCGCCAGGGATACCGCACCTGGGCGCTCCAGGAGGGGTCCATGGTCTGGCCATCGTAGAGGCCCACCTCCTCGGGGGCGATGGCTCCCCGCGGCAGGTGGAAGGTGCCGAAGAGGCGGTCCCAGAGCGAGAAGAAGGTCGCGTAGTTTCGCTCCCCCTCGGCGCGCTGGGGGCTATGGTGCCAGCGGTGGAACTCCGGCCCGGCGATGACGTGGTTGAGGGCCCCGAGGCGCATGCGTACGTTGGCATGCTGGAGCATGACGTGGACGATCACCACGGCGTCGAAGAGTATGAGCACCGGCGGAGGCACCCCGAGGAGGGCCAGCGGGAAGAGGGAGAGGAGCACCGTGACGGCGGAGTCCAGCGGGTGCATCCGCGCGCTGTTGAGCCAGTAGAGCCTCCGGGAGGCGTGGTGCACCGCGTGGATGGGCCAGAGCCACGGCACCCGGTGGCAGGCGACGTGCGTCGCGTAGCTGCCGAGGTCCGCGAGGAGGAGCGCCAGGACCACCTGCGCGGGCACCGGCCACCGCGAGGGCCACAGGCCCAGGGAGGGCACCGAGGTCAACACCACGAAGCGCAGGAGCCCTGACAGCGCCACGCCGGAGACCAGCGCGTGGAGCGCGTCGGCGCGGGTGTCCCCGCGGGGGACGCGCCACGAGGCGTGCTCGGGGGACGCGCGCTCCAGCGCCACGGAGAGCGCCACCACAAGGACTTGCAGCGCCGTGAGGGCCGCCGGCGCGGGCGCCCCGCGGGCCTGGGCCAGCGCGACGAAGGCGAGGCCCGCCGCGACGGCCACGGGCCATAGGAGCACGGCCAGCGCGTCCCGGGGCTTCACGGCGCCGTCCTCGGGGTGCGCAGCGGGCTCGCGGCGAGGCCGAGGACGGCCGCAGCCAGCAGCGCGAGGCCCGCGAAGGGGGCGCTTCCCAGGAGCGCCGCGCCGACCAGCGCGGTCGCCAGGAGCCGCAGGCGCTCCCGGGCCTCGGCGCCGGGGCGGCCGTCGAGGAGGGCCCCGAGGGAGTGCAGGCCCAGGAGCACCGCGGCCATCGCGCTGAGCGTGACCAGCACGGCGCGTTCACCGCGGAACCAAAGGAGCCACGCGGCGACGACGGCGAGGCCGAGGAACTGTGGAAGGACGTGGGCCCTCACCGCGCGGGGCACGGAGTGGTCGTCGCGGGGCTCCGGCGCGCTCCGGAGGACGGGCTCCGAGGTGAGCGTCCGGAGCGCGGAGGCGACGGAGCCCGACGCGCGGAGGCGCTGGGCGAGCTCGACCACGAGGCCCCACTGGGCGCTC
Source organism: Deltaproteobacteria bacterium (assembly GCA_016218725.1). Lineage (GTDB taxonomy): Bacteria > Myxococcota_A > Polyangia > Polyangiales > JACRDB01. The sequence continues at coordinate 15,892 of JACRDB010000085.1, read as the reverse complement.
ACGCCGTCGTGGGTGCGCGCGACCGACGGGACGTCCCGTCGGAGCTCTTCGCCCGCGGGGGGCTCGCTCCAGGTGCCGAGGAGGCGGTCCCAGACGGCGAGCATGGCCGAGAAGTTCTTCCCGGCGTAGCGCGCGTCGCGGGAGTGGTGGGCGCCGTGGACCGCCGGGGTGACGAGGAGCCCGAGGGAGGGCCAGCGGAAAACCGGGCAGTGCGCGAGCAGCGCGTAGACCGAAAGCGCCGCGATGGCGGTGAAGCCCGTGGAGGAGTCCACGCCCGCCAGGGGCATGAGCCCGAAGAAGAGCGCCGCGTAGGGGTCCGCGAACCACTCCAGGCGGAAGCCGACGGTGGAGTTGAGGTGCTCGTGCTGGTGGTGGATCCCGTGGATGGCCCAGAAGACCGCGAGGCGGTGCCCCGCGCGGTGGTAGGCGTAGTAGCAGAAGTCCGCCAGGACGAGCGCCGCGGGGTAGCGCCACAGGCCCTGGGAGGGCCACCGCAGGGGCGCGAGGTGCGCGTGGGTCCAGTCCCAGGCGCGCAGCACCCAGGGGCCCGCGAAGATCCCGAGGAGCATCGTGCCGAGGCCCGCGGTGAGGTTCGAGATGGTCTCATTGAAGCTGAACACGGCGCGCGATTCTCGCCGCCCGAGGGCCCACTCCAGCGCCAGGAAGGCGCCGTAGAGCGGGATCGAGAGGGAGTACCAGGAGAGCGTGTCCAGCGTTGGCACGGCGCGTCGCTCGGGTTGGGTCCTGGCACCCCCGGGCAGAGTTGAACTGCCGACCAACGGTTTAGGAAACCGCTGCTCTATCCTCTGAGCTACGGGGGTAGGGCCGCCGATGCCGGCGGCTGCGGGCCATGGTGTGCCACGCGCCGCCCGGGGCTGTCAATCCGTCCGCCCTGTGGCCGCGGGACTGCGGTACCCTCGGCGGTGGAGGCACTCTTCCCATGCACCCTCGCCTTGCGCTTGCGCTCCTTGTGGCCGCCCTCGGCATCGCCTGCGGGTCCGGCGGAACCACCACCACCCCGGACGCCAGCACCGAGGACCTCGCCTCGGACCTGGGCGCCGACACCTCGGACTCCTCCCCTCCCCCGGACACGGCCCCCCCGGACACCCGCCCGCAGGACAGCTCCCCCGTGGACGCCCCGCCCGCGGACACCGGCGCCGCGGGGGACGCGCCCTCGGACGCGCGGGGAGGCTGCCGGGACAACACCGACTGCTCGGCCAACGAGTTCGGCTTCCGGGTGTGTGACACCCCGCGCGGGATGTGCGTCGCCTGCACCAGCGCCAACCGCGGGAGCTGCACCGCGGGGCAGTACTGCACCCCCGCCAACCGCTGCGAGCCCGGGTGCGCCGTGGACGCCGACTGCGCCTCGGACGCCGGGGTCTTCCGCTGCGACGTCGAGCGCCACGTGTGTGTGGGCTGCGTGCGCGATGACCAGTGCCCCCTGGGGATGCGCTGCGGCCCCGGCTCCCTCTGCGCCCCGGGCTGCACGGAGCTGCACGGGTGCCCCGCGGGCGAGGCGTGCTGCGCGGGCTCCTGCCGCCGCACGCAGACGGACGTGACCCACTGCGGCGCCTGCGGCCGAGCCTGCACGGCGGCCATGGGCGTCCCGGGCTGCGCCGCGGGCGCATGCACCGTCGCCGCGTGCGCGTCGGGCTTCGGGGACTGCGACGGCATGGCCTCCAACGGCTGCGAGGCGAGCCTGGCCTCGGACCCCGCCCACTGCGGCACCTGCGGCCGCGCGTGTCCCACCGGCACCAACGCCTCGCCCACCTGCGCCGACGGCCGCTGCGCCCTGCGCTGCGCCCCGGGCTTCCTCGACTGCAATGCTGATCCCGCGGACGGGTGCGAGGTCGATGGCCGCACCGCCCTGGCCCACTGCGGCGCCTGCGGGAACGCCTGCTCCGCGGGGGCCAACGCCAGCGCCACCTGCGCCTCGGGGCGCTGCGGCTTCCTCTGCGCCATGGGCTTCGGCGACTGCGACGGCAACGCCGCCAATGGCTGCGAGGCCACGCTCTCCAGCGACCCGTCCCGCTGCGGCACCTGCTCCACGGTCTGCGCCGGCGGCACCAACGCCCGCCCGACCTGCGCCGCGGGCGTCTGCCGCGTCACCTGCACCGAGGGCTTCGCCGACTGCGACGGCAACGCCACCAACGGCTGCGAGGCCTCCCTCGACGGCACCGCGAGCTGCGGTAGCTGTGGGGTCCTGTGTGGAGGTTCCACACCCCTGTGCGCCTCCATGGGTGGGGTCCGCGCATGTTCCTCGGGCTGCGCGACGGGGCAGACCCGCTGCGGCGCGGGCTGCGCGGACCTGCAGACCAGCGCCACGGACTGCGGCGCCTGCGGCGCCGTGTGCCCCACCCCGGCGAACGCCTCCCGCGCCTGCGCCGTCGGGCGCTGCGGGTTCGTGTGCGAGCCGGGCTTCGGGGACTGCGACACCAACCCCGCCAACGGCTGCGAAGCCTTCCTCGGCACCGACGCGCGCCACTGCGGGGCCTGCGGAACCGCGTGCCGGGGTGGGCCCAACGCCTCGGCGTCCTGCGCCCTCGGGCGCTGCGGGCTCAGCTGCGACGCGGGCTTCGGGGACTGCAACGACGACCCCGCGGACGGCTGCGAGACGGACCTGCGCGCCACGGCCACCCACTGCGGGCTCTGCGCGCGCAGGTGCCCCGGCGGCGCCCGCGCCGAGGCCACCTGCGCGGCCAGCGTGTGCGGCCTGCGCTGCGAGGCCGGCTCCGCGGACTGCGACCGCAACCCCACCAACGGCTGCGAGGTGGACACCCGCACCGACGCCGCCCACTGCGGCGCCTGCGGGATGAGCTGCCCCACGGGCGTCTGCGCGGGCGGGCGCTGCGGGTCCCTGGCGAGCTGCCGCACCATCCACGAGCTCATGCCCACGGCGCCGAGCGGAGTGTTCTCCATTGACCCCGACGGCCCCGGGGGCTCCTCTGCCCTGGAGGCCTACTGTGACATGGCCACCGACGGCGGGGGCTGGACCCTCGTGGCCTACGCCTCCCGCGGGAGCGTCGGCGCCCTCAACACCGACACGGGCGTGCGCAACCTCTACAGCCTGGCCACCGGCGGCGGCACCTACGATGGCCTCGGGCGCCGCGGCGTGGCTTCACTCCCGGCGGTGCCCCTCGCCCGGCAGTCCCGGGAGATGCTGCTCTCCCGGTCCAACACGGACTTCTTCACGGGCCCCATCGGGGGCTACGACGTGGCCAATAAATTCACCATCCCGTCGCCGTCCACGGTGAATTTCCTCAACTCCAACCCCGCCGTGGCCCTCCCGGAGCGAGGCCCCTGCGTCCCCGTGGTGCTCACCACGCTCCGGGGCCCCTCGGCCACCGGCGCCATGCGGTACGTCTACCAGAACACCCTCTCGGTCTCCTGGACGGACACCTACCCTACCTCCTACGGCGTGATGGACACGGCCACCTGCGTCAACGGCAGCCTCGGGCCCAACTACGTCTCGGACTACACCGGCGTGGGCAACCTCCGGAGCTACCCCTGGCCCCGCGCCCCGGACGGCGCCGCCCACACCTACTGGCACCTCGGCTGGTGGGACGCCACGAGCACCAGCAACACCGGCAGCGTCGCCATCTGGCTGCGCTGAGCGACCTCACCGCGCCGCGTCGCGCAGGACCGCCCGCAGGTACGCCGCCTCAACATCTCGGGTGACCTCCCGGGTCTCCCTACGAAGGACGCCCAGCACCACCGCCCCGAGGAGCGCCAGGGCCCTGGGCCTCGGGCCTGCGAGGAGCGCCGCCACCGTCGGGTGGTCCGAGCGAAGCACCACGCGCCTGCGGTCCTCGTCGTACCGCGCCAGCGTCGCCGAGGGTGCCCCGACGCCGGGGAGGAGTACGATCTCCTCGAGCGCCGTCACCCCCAGGCCTCGCGCCTCAAGGTGGCGCAGCAGCGCTGCGCCATGGTCCTCCACCAGCGGCCTCGGGGCCTCCGGGGGGCGCGCCAGACTGGCCTTCGTGGGCGGCGCGGGCGCGGCAGGTGGCGCCTCCTCTACCGGCGGGGGCGCCGCCGGGGCCGCGGGTGTCGCGCGCTGAAGCATCCCTGCGGCCTCCAGGCGCTGGAACCATCGCGCCTCGGGAGCATCGAGGAGCCCGAGCGGGTCGCCCTTCTCGCCGGTGGTCTTCACCCTGAGGGGCCTCCCGTTGGCGACCAGGCGCTGCAGGTCCTGGAGGGTCACCGTGGAACCCGGCAGCGTCCTTCGGCTGGTGACCTTGCGGAGCTGGGCGCCCGTCAGCACTCCCTCCAGCGCGCCCCAGACGAGGTGGTCGAGCCCGCTCGCGGTCTGGAAATGCGCCCCGGCGTCGGGTCTGGCCGCGAGGGCCCCGAGGAGCTTGTGCCCCGCCCAGCGGTAGAGTTTCGCGAGGGATGCGTCGTCCAGACCGGGGCGACGGAAGAGCACACGACCCGCGAGGGGCGCCGGTGCGCTGTCCTTCTTCGTCAGCGCAGGGTACACCGACCTCTCCCCACCTTTCCATACTTCGACGCACTCTTCCCGACCTTCCGTTGGCAGCCAGAGCCACCCAGCGGCTTGCGGGTGCGATGCCCCCACGGGGCTCTTTGCGTCATGGACGGCGACCGTGGGGGTATCGCCCTCGGGGGGGCGGAGCTGCTGGCGCAGGGCCCTCTCCACCAAGGAGGCCACCGCGAGGCGAGCCTGATCCAGCTCGGGGCCCGCCTCGGGCGCCGTGCGCGAGGCGTTGGCCTTGAGGCTGGGCACCTCCAGCGCGACCAGCGACGGCCACGCGGTCTCCACCGCGCCGCTGCCGAGGGGACGGCGTCCAAGGTACCACTCCGCGACGGTGGTCGAAGGGGAGTCCCACGGTCGCAGCCTCACCTCTCCCTCCAGGCCATCGTCCGTGGGTCCGAAGCGCCAGGAGAACCTGCTCGGCTCCAGCGACGCCCGGAAGGTGATGTCCTTCAGGGGCGCCGAGCGCTCCCAACGCAGGGCCGCCAGCGCCTCTCGCACGCGGAGGGTCGCGTCCAGGCCCTTGCGCCTCGCGCACCACCAGGAAGCCTCCCGCACGGTGAACACCACCGTGATGCAGGGCAGCGCCACGGGCTCCTCCGGCACCTCGGTGCAGAACTGGAGCGGAGGAGACGCCGCGGCGTGGCGCTCCAACGCTTCGATGCTGTGGCGAGCGCCCGCGGTGTCCACGAAGAGCTCGGCCGCGCGCAGGGCCGGGCGCCTTCCGCGGTAGGTAAGCGCGTGGAAGCGCAGGTGCGCCTGGGCCCAGGTGGGGAGCGCTGTGTTGTCGTCGAGGGAGCGCTCAAGAAGCAGCCGCGCGGCGTCCAGGAGCCTCTCGGGCACCGCGCGGCCCTGGAGCTCCGCCGCGAGGTGCCGGGCGTCGAGCTCCGGGCTGGCCAGCGCGCAGCTCATGGCGACCGGCGCCGGGAAGGAGAAGCGCACCACGCGGTCGTCCGTGTGGACGTCCAGCGTGAGGGGCCCTTCCCCGGGGGCGAGGTGGAGCTCCCCGAAGCCCAGCGTCGGCGCCAGCGCCTCGACGCGCCCGCTCAGGGCTGCGCACGGCGCCTCGGTCGGGAGGCGCACCCGCTGCCCCAGGCCCAGGGCCATCCTGCGGCGTCGCTGCCGTCGCTGAACCTCCTCCGTGAGGTCTCGCACGAAGGTGCCCGAGAGCGCCGAGAGCGCCCACTCCAGCCTGGGGTCCGTCAGGAAAATGACCGGAGTGTCGGGGGGCTCGTCCTCCGACGGCTCCAGCCAGGGGCCCTCCAGCGCTCGCACCACCGCGGGCCTTCGGGTGCCGCCCAGGGTGGCGTCCAGGGCGACGCGCTTCCCCGCGGGCGTCCACCAGAGCGCCGCCCTGCAACAGCGCGCACGCAGCGCGGCCCTCTCCTCGAGGCGCGCGCCGGGCGGCCTCACGGCCCAGGCGCTCACCAGCGAGAGCGCCTTCGCGTCGGGCTCGGCGCCCTCTTCAAGCTGCGTGACCGCCCGCTCCGTCAAGGCGGTCAACGCGAGCTCCAGCAGCGCATGGAGCGCCTCGGTGCCCTCCGGGGCCAGGGCGTCGAGCCCTGGTACGAGGAGCGCCTCGGGCAGCTCGACGACGCCCTCCACCGGGAAGGGCACCGCATCGCCGGAGAGCGTCACGACGAGCCTCTGCCGCACCACGACCGCCACCGAAGGCCCGGAGCGGGGCGACGACGCGACACCTTGGAAGGTCGCTCCCTCCCCCGACGAGACCCGGAGCGCTCCGATCCCCGCCAGCGCCGCGAGCTCGCCCGCCTCCAGCGCCGGGCGCCGCTCCAGCGCCACGAGGCTCACCCTCCGCAGGCGCTTCTCCTGGAGGGTCGGGAGGAGGTCGTCCAGGCACTCGAGCTGGCACCCGAGCGCCGCCCGCAGGATCGTCCTTGGCTCCTCCTCCGGGAGGTAGAGCGCCCAGAGGTCTGCGTCGTCGATGTCCGTCGGGAGGACCGTGACGAAAGCGAGCTTCGCGCCGCCCGAGGTCTTCTCCACGGCCTCCGTCAGGGTCGCCGGGACGAGCCTCCCGGACGCCGCGCGATGGAGCATCGCAGGGGTTCGGGCCAGGAGCGCCCGGAGGGCGCCGCGCTCCTCCAGACGCTCCTGTCGTGCGCCCTTCGCAGGGGCTCCGAGGGCGGCCCACGCGCCGAAGAGGAGCCTCGCCACGATCGTAGGGTCTCGACCACCGGCGGGCTCCCGGAGGGCCCTCGGAGGTCGCGGCTCGCCCAGGAGGACCAGCGCAAGGGACCGCACGAGCTCTGCCTGGAGCTCCCTCACCGTGTCCCACAGGTCCGTAGGAGTACTCGCGCGGTCCACGCCTCGGCCATCTTCCCGAGGGAGGAGCCTCCGGTCTTCCAGCACCACCACCACGGGCCCGAGGGCGCCCTCGAGCGGCAGGGCGTCCAGGATGTTTCCGTCCAGCACCAGGGTCAGCGACGGGGCCCCCCGCGCGCTCGGGGCCGCCACCGCACGGCCCCCGGCGCCCTCCACGCTCAACCACGGGACACGCTGGAGGTCCTCGCCTTCGGGCGCCAGTGCGCGCAGGTCCTCGACGACGCGCCCGGGCGCGAACGGCGTCATGTCCAGCCAGCGCGTCCCTTCGGGCAGCCACGCCGAGAGCGCCCGCCGCGCGCTGTCCTCGACCCGCAGGACCGGCGTCCCATCGCTCCGCGCGCCGCCGGGCTCCTGGCCGAAGCACACGCCCCCGGCGCGCGCCCTCGCCACCTCCAGGAGCTCCTGCACGCTCACCAGGCGGTCCCTCTCGGTGGTCTCCCACGCGGGGAGACCCAGGAGCCACGGGTGAGCGCGCGCGAACGCCCGCGCCTCCCTCCGCGAGGCCTCCGGCGTCGATGCCTGCGCCTGCTCGCTGAGAACCGCGCGGACCAGCGCCCCAAGCTCCCCGGGCTCCAGCCCGGAGGGGTCGGTCTTCAGCCAGAGCCACCGGGCGTCGGTCCCTTCCAGGCGGCCCACCACGGCGTCCGCGGCGACCGTCAGGGCCTCCAACACCGCACGCCGCACGGCGGCCACCAGACGCCAGAACTGCTCTCCGCGATGTAGGTGAAGGTAGTCAAGATCGGGTTCCAGGCCCGGGGCCTCCAGGGCGAGCTCCACGGAGAGGGGGAAGGGCTGGAGGTCTTCGGTACCGAGAAACCTGCCCTGGACGTAGATCCTGGCGCGGAGGCTCGCGGGCACGAGGAGGGCCTTGCGACGGAGCACCAACTCACCACGGAGGCCCTCCAGATTCGTGGCGAGCACGGGGGGCTGCCCCTCGCTGCAGGGCCCGGCGGAGCCCAGCGGGACCCGGAGGAGCTCTCCGCGGGTGGAGGGCACCGTCGGGGCCTCCTCGCGTCGGGCCAGAAAGCGCGCCTGGCGCTTCGCGCCCTGCCTCGCGCCTTCTACAAGATCGTCAGCGTCCGGGAGGAGGAGCACGGCGAGGAGCTCCGCGAGCCTCGGGCGCTCCCTGGGGGTGAACACCACCTGCGTGAGCCGCGGGCGTAGCTCCGGCGGGGGGCGCTCGGAGGTCGCCGCGAGGCCCCCGCGGCGCGCGGAGCACTCCGCGAGGCTCAACCACCCGCCCGACGCGAGCGGCACCAGGGGAGCGCTCAGGAGCCTCCGCAGGAGAGGCCAGGGAAGCACCCCGGGGGGCTCCTCCGCGCGTCCCTGGGAAGGCGCCTCGCTGCCAAGGAACTCCGGCCAGTGGGTGAGGCAGGCGCTCGCGAGGACCGCGCAGAGCGCCTCGCGCGTCACCTCGCGGCGATCCTCCTCCCCGTGCGCATCGAGGCTCCGCACGGCCCGATCGATCAGGGCCTCGACGCCGCTGTTCCAGAGCCTCCCGAGGACCTGCTTCAGCGCCTCGGAGCGGAGCACGGCGGAGCGCGAGGCGTTGGTCTGGAGCTCTGTGCCATCGAGGTGCATGCGCAAAGGTAGGGGCGTGGCCCTCGGGTCGAAGGACGGCGGGGTCAGCGCCGTGGCCTCCAGGAGCACCCCGAGCTCGGAGAACACCAGGGCGCTGTCCGAGCCCGACGGCAGCAGCGCGAGGGTTCCCTTCATACCCCGCGGGGCGGCCAGCGGAACCTCCACCAGGGCCGCGGTCCACCCCACGGCTTCAAGCGGCGCGCCGTTCAGGGTGAGCGGCACCGGCAGCGCGACGCAGCGGCTCTGGAGGATGCGGCTCTCGGCGTACTCGCGCCGGAGCCACTCGCCCAGCACCGAGAGGGACAGGGCCTCACGCAGGTGGACGCGCATCCCCGGGCGAGGCATCGCGGGCGAGGCGGGTACCCTCTCGACGGGCGCGCGGGCGAAGCTCTCCTCTGTCGCGTCCGGGGGCGTCGGGAGCCACCGGGCGCGGGCCACGGAGCCTTCGACGCCCGCCTCCGTGACCTCCAGGTCCAGGAACCGGGGACCGGTCCCCAGGGCCGTGTTCACCGCCACGGCCAGGAGCCTCAGGCGCTGGTCCGAGCGATCGAAGAGGTGCTCCAGGAGCCCCCCCAGGTCCTCCGCCGACGGGGGCTCTCCATCCCAGCAGAGCTCCAGGTCGTCGCTGTCGTTGTAGACATGGATGGCCGTCGCGCCGCCCGCGATGGCCGCGCGAACGAGCTCGAGCACATAGTGCCCCGGCACCGCGAGCTGGTACTCTCGGAGCTTCCCCACGGCGGCCCGAGGGTCCACTCTCACCACCCCTCGACGCAGGACCTGGCGCTCGCTCACGGGAGCACCACGGCCCCGAGGAGCGCCGCCTCCGAGTCCTCGTCCGAGGTTCCCTCTTCGAGCGCGAGGAGCCGCAGGACGACGTACGCCGCCAGCGACGGGTCCGTGCGCGCGAGGGCGAGCGCATGGCGCACCCCAGCATCGCGCGCGTTGAGGACCAGGGCCTCGTCGGCGCGGAGCTTCGGCGCTGGACCTGGCGGATACTCGACGAGCCTCGGAGCCTCCCCCAGGGGCTCCTTGACGCCCAGGTAGAACCGCGCATCGTCGCGGCCCGAGAAGGTCGCGAAGGCCACCGCCGGGCGCCGCGAGAGCGTGGCCATCGCCAGGCCCAGCGCCTCGGGGGCACCCGGGAGCTCCTCCCGGGGCGCGGGCACGAGCAGCGTGTAGCGGCTCTGGACCACGGTCAGCCGCTCGGCCCCCTGGAGCTCCTGGACCAGCAAGAGCAACCCGGGCGCCGCGCCGAGGTCCACCACGGGAACGCCCCGGGAGGCGAGGGCGGCGGTGACCCCGCTGCGCTCCCTCGCGCAGAGGCACTCCCTCGGTCCGAGGAGGCCTCGCTCGAGCACCCGCACCAGGGCTCCGCCCACGGGGTCCGTGAGCGGCATCGGCAGGTCCTTCCCCCCGAGGCTGAAGGGAGGCTTCACGGCGACCTCCGCCAGGAGGGACAGGGTCGTCGCCTCCGCCGCGACGCGCCCTTCCTGGCGCCGCTCGGCGCAGGCCTCCGCGAGGCGGCGGAAGCTCCTGCGGACATTGTCCCGCAGGGGTCCCTCGGCGAAGGCTCGCGCCCTCCCCAGGACCCGCGCGAAGGCCTCGTCCCGACGCACGTCGTCGCGCGACACCGTGTGCCGCAGCGCCGGGTCGTCCACCTTCCAACTCACGCCCGGCACCAGCGCCTCCGAGGTGCGGTGCAGGAGCAGTCCCCGCTTGTAGAACCGCGCCTCGGACACCGCCGAGGTCGCCATCGCAAAGCGCGCCCCCGTCTCGTCCACGCCGTGCCATGTCGCCGCGCCCGCCAGCGTGAAGGGCACGTCCACCCGACGCGCACGGTCTCCCGTGAGAAGTCCCCGGGTGCGCACATGGAGGGGCACACCTACATGTGGGCACCACCGGTCCAGGGCGTCTCCGGCGCGAGAGATCCACGCATCCAGCTCGGGCTCTGGCACCGAGAGCTCCAGGGTGACGGTGGTGCCCACCCTCGCGGGGATTCCTTCGAGCTCGTAGGAGAACGACGGCAGGAGCGTGACCCGGTGGCCCGACGGGGCTCCACGGGCGCAGGTGTCCACCAGCACCCTCCGGGGCTCCGGGGCGAAGACCGAGAAGAAGCCCACGCCGAACTTGCCGATCTTCGTGGGGTCCCGGTCCTTGGTGGAGCGGAAGAGCACCAGGAGGCAGCGCTCCAGGGTCTCACGGTCCATGCCGTGGCCGTCGTCCTCCACGGACACCTGGAGGACGCCCCGGGTGTCGGCTTCCGGGGCGTAGTCGAAGCGCACGGACACCTCCGTGGCGTCCGCGTCCAGGGCGTTCTGCACGAGCTCCCGGAGGAAGGCCATGGGGTCCGCGAACTGCTGGACCATCTGCCCGACGGTCTCTCGCACTTCGGCGCTCGCCTCGAGCACGTCGTCGTGCGGCATGGACCGGAAGGGACCCATCACCCGTGGCGCCGACTGTCCCACGAAGGCTCTGGCTCGCCAATGGTGGTCACCGCAGCCCCAGGTGAAGGTTCGGGGTGCCTGAGGTAACCTCCCCCGAGGAGGTCTTAGGCCGCGATGAGATCCTTGCGATGGGCCCGGCGAGCGGGCATGGTGGCGCTGCTCCTCGGGCTCCTGGGCCCCGCCGAGGCGCGGGCGACGGTGATGGTGGAGCTCCCCCGCGCGGAGCTCGTGCAGACCGCGGACCTCGTCGTCCGCTGCGTGGTGGGCGCGCAGACCGTGCGCTGGAACGAGGACCAGTCTCGGATTCTCACGCTCTCGCGCTTGACGGTGCAGGCGTACCTGAAGGGCCGGGGCCCCTCGGAGCTTGTGCTGCGGCAATTCGGCGGCACGCTGGACGGGCTCACGCTCACGGTGCCGGGGGACGGGCACCTCTCGCCGGGGCAGGAGGTGGTGCTCTTCCTCCGTCAGGGCGCCGGGGTGGTGTACCTCACGGCGATGGCCCAGTCGGTGTACCTGGTCACCCAGGGCGTGGTGCGCCGGGACCTTCACGACGTGTCCTTCGCGGCGCCCGGGCCCCGCGGGGGCCTGGTGCCCGTCGAGCCCCCGCAGGAGGCCGACGAGACGCTGCGCCACCTGGAGGAAGCGGTGGCGTACTACGTCCGAGGCCGCCGGTGAGGCGGGGCGCGCTCCTGGCGCTCGCGGCGCTGGTCGCCTCCGGCGAGGCGGAGGGCTTCTCCCGCACCGGGGGCGTGTGGCGCTCGCTGCCCGTCCTGTGGCGCTACAACCCCGCCTCGGTGCCGGCCTCCCTCGGCGGCGAGGCCAACGGCCGCATGGCCCTGGAGGCGGGGCTCGCCACCTGGGCCTCGGCGCCGTGTACGCGCTTCCGGGCCATGCTCGCCGGGACCACCACGCAGATCCGAGGCACCACCGGGGACCGTCAGAACACCTTCGCCTGGGCCCAGTCGTCGTGGCCCGCGGAGCTCGGGAGCGTCCGGAGCGTCATCGGCGTCACGCTCCCGGTGAGCTCCGGCGGCAGCAACATCGACGCGGACATCGTCTTCAACGCCGTGGGCTTCACCTGGTCCCTCGACGGCCGCGGAGGCACCGTGGACGCCCAGTCCATCTCCGTGCACGAAGAGGGTCACTTCCTGGGCCTCGGGCACACCACCGTGCCCCGCGAGTCCATCATGTTTCCGTCGTACCCGGGGCGCCCCAGCCGCACCATGTCCTCCGATGACATCAACGGTGTGTGTACGCTCTACCCGGGCATGGGCACTCCCCTCCCGGACGGAGGCACCATGCCCCCCCCCGACGCAGGGCCCCTCCCCGACGCGGGGCCTCCCACGGACCCGTGCAACGCCATCACCTCGTGCGATGAGTGTACCCCGCAAGCCACCTGCGGCTGGTGCGCGGCGGGTCGCCGCTGCATGACCGGCAACGCCCGAGGAGCCCTGATCGGCACCTGCGAGGGGAGCTGGCAGCCCTACCCCATGGACTGCGCCCGCGTGCCGCCCCCGCCGCCGCCTCCGCCCGACGGAGGCCCCGCGGACACCGGCGCCCCGCCGCCGGACGGGGGCGTCATTGACGTAGACCCGTGCTCGGGCTTCGCGGCCTGCGGCTCCTGCGCGGCGGCCATGAACTGCGGCTGGTGCGGCTCCCTCAACCGCTGCATGTACGCCACCAGCGCCTCGGGCCCCGCGCGGGGCACCTGCCCCGGGGACTGGGCCATCGAGCCGTCGCAGTGCATGACCGGCGGGGGCCTGACCATGTTCGGCGGGCCGTGCCGCGCCTCCATGGACTGCTCCTCCGGGGGGCCGTGCATCTCCGTCGCCGGGAGCTCGCCCTTCTGCTCGCAGCGCTGCGCGGACGACTGCACCTGCCCCAGGGGCTACACCTGCGCCGCCACCGCCGCGGGCTTCAGCGTATGCATCACGGGCACCAACTCCTGCCCCACGAGCCCCGACGGAGGAACCCCCGAGGATGTCCCTCCCCCGCAGGACGCCCCCGCCCCGGACACGGACCTTCGCGATACCAGCCTTCCTCCCGTGGACCTCGGGCCGCCGCCGGACACCGGTCCGGGCATGGAGCCCCCCATCGCGGAGATGTCCGGCTGTGGCTGTCGCGCCCCCGGGAGCACCCACGGCGCCCTGTCCCTCGGTGTCCTCGCGCTGGCGCTCCTTCGCCGTCGGCGCCCTCACAGACCGCTACGCTGAGCTCCGGATCACCGCCAGGAGCCCCTCGCCCCAGGCCTCGATCCTCGCCGGTCCCAGCCCCGAGATCGCCGAGAGCTGCTCCAGCTTCGAGGGCCTCCTGGCCGCCAGCTCCTGCAAACTCCGATCAAAGGCCACCATGTACGCCGGCCACCCCTTGATCCTGGCCTGGTCGTTGCGCCATGTACGCAACTTCTCGAAAAGTGCGGAATCATACGACATAGGTGCCACTGTAGGCGGAGGTGGTCTGGAGCCCTTTTTGGAGGGACGCACGTCCCTTGGGAGGCGAAACCGCAGGGTCTCCGTGGCCTTCATGGCGCGCAGGCCCGAGGCGGTGAGGTAGGGCACCGGGTGCTCCGTGGGCGTGAGGTCCACCCAGCCCGCGGCCAGGAGGGCCCTGAGGAGCGCCAGGACCCACTCCTGGGAGTGGTCTTTCAAGAGCCCGAAGGTGCTCAAGCGGGTGAAGCCGAAGCGCTCGGTGCGCTCGGTGGTGGCGCCCCGGAGCATCTCCGCGACGGCGTGGAGGCCCGCCCGCTGGCGGGCGCGGGCCACGGCCGAGAGGGCCATGCGGGCCACGGTGGACGCCCGCTCCTGGGCGGCTTCGTCGTGGGCCTGGGTCTCGTCCAGGGAGGTGCAGACATCGCAGTGGCCGCAGCCCCCGAGGAGCTCGTTGTCGTCGCCGAAGTACCGGAGCACGAAGTCATGGCGGCAGGTGCCCGCGTCGAGGTACCGCAGGAGGTCCCGGAAGAGCCCCCAGGTGCGGGCCACCTGGGCGGGCTCCGCGGGCTGTCCGTCGGAGCTGTTCTGGCAGAGCCTCCGGCGCAGGGCGATGTCCACGCCGGAGCACAGGAGCAGCCCGTGGGCCTCCTGGCCGTCGCGCCCCGCGCGCCCGACCTCCTGGTAGTACGACTCGATGGACGCCGGGGGCTGCTGGTGGATCACCACCCGGATGTCCCCTCGGTCGATGCCCATCCCAAAGGCGTTGGTGGCCACCACCACGTCCACGTCGCGGGCGGCGAAGCGCTCGGAGACCGCCGAGCGCACCTCCGGGTCGAGCCCCGCGTGGTACGCCGCGGCGTTCCACCCGCGGCCGCGCAGCTCGTCGCACATGGCCTCGGTGTTCTTCCGGGTGGCCTCGTACACGATGGCCCCGCCCCGGGGGCGCGCCACGTCCCCCAGCACGCGGGAGAGCTCCCTGCGGACCGACTCCCGCGCCTCCCGGGGGCCCTCGATCGCGCGCGCGGCCAGGTGCAGGTTGGGCCGGGCGAAGCCCCGCAGGAACTCCCGCACCCTGGCCGGGTCCAGGCCCAGGCGCTCGATGATCTCCTTGCGCACGGCGGGGGTGGCCGTGGCGGTACAGGCCAGCACCCTCGGGGGCTTGAGGCGCGTCAGGAGCTCGCCGATGCGCAGGTAGTCCGGGCGGAAATCATGCCCCCACATGGCGATGCAGTGGGCCTCGTCCACCGCCACGAGGGACACCTCGCAGCGGGCGCAGGCGTCCACGAAGCCGTCGTACTGGAGCCTCTCCGGGGCTACGTACACCAGCCGGTAGCGGCCCTGGAGGAGCCCCCTCACCCGCGCGCGCCGCGCGTCGGAGTCCAGCGTCGAGGCCAGGAAGGTGGCGGCGATCCCTCGCGCCTCCAGGGCCCGGACCTGGTCTTCCATGAGGGCGATCAGGGGCGAGATCACCAGGGTGATCCCCCGCAGCACCGTGGCCGGGAGCTGGTATGTCAGGCTCTTTCCCCCTCCGGTGGGGGCCACCACCAGCACCTGGGCCTCGTCGCCCAGGACCGCCTCGATGGCCTCCCGCTGCCCCGGCCGAAAGGCCGGGAGGTTGAACTTGTCGCGGAGGATTCGGGTCAGGGCGTCGGAGGAGCCATCCATGGCGGGGTCCTGCTCCCAGGTAAGCACCGGCCCGCCTCGGGCGCGAGGATCCCTGGGACATACCTTGTCGCTCGCGGTTGGCGCAAGGTTTCGTCCCGGGGCGTATTCTGGGCCCTCGATGCCCCCCAAGGAACATCCATCCCTAAGGCTCGAAGCCCTCTCTCTGGAGCACCTCCCCGGGGTGATGTCCTGGGTCAACGACCGGGAGGTGATGCAGTACTTCGCCAACCGGCAGACGCCCATCTCCGAGGACGAGGAGCGCGCCTACCTGGTGAAGCTCCTCGGGTCCTCGACGGACCGGGCCTTCTCCATCTTCGACGGGGCGCGCTACCTCGGGCAATGCTCGCTCAACCAGATCTACTGGCCCGCGCGCAACGCGAGGCTCTTCATCGCGCTCCGGAGCGACTGCCAGGGCGAGGGCTACGGCCCCGCGGCGCTGAAGGCCCTCCTCGCGCTGGCCTGGGGCACCATCGACCTCCACAAGGTGTGGCTGATCGTGAGGGAGGACAACCGCAGCGCGCAGGCGATGTACCTCAAGCTGGGCTTCTCCTTTGAGGGGGTACTACGGGACGAGTACTTCGTCCTCGGGCGCTACCACGACATGGTGCGCATGGCGATCGTGCGGCCTTTGGGAGCGTGAGGGCTATGGGGCGGGGCGGCGCACTCACCGCCCCACCCGAGCGCTAGGGCAGCCGCATGGCGCTCGCGCCCGGGGCCCCCGCGTTGCCGGCGCTGCCGCCACCGGCGCCACCGGCGCCCGCGACGAGCATGCCACCCATGACCATCGGGGACGCCCCCGCCGCCGTATAGAGCGCGACGCTCGGGCCGCCACCGCCGCCTCCGCCGGCGCCTCCTCGCCCTCCGCGGCCACCCGGGCCGCCCATGGCGCCCGCGCCGCCGTTGCCCGCCGCAGCGCCGCCGGTGCCGCCGCCGCCGCCCAT
>JACRDB010000084.1 GCA_016218725.1 Deltaproteobacteria bacterium | reverse complement strand
TTGTGACGTTCTGTTGTGCTGTAGCCCCTCTCCATTCATGGAGAGGGGCGGCGCGGCAGCGCGGGGTGAGGTCGCCGCGAGGTGTCCGCGACCATCCATCCACCGCGATAGAGGAGGATGAAGTACATTGATTTCAGCTGCATGGGCCCGGAATCCAAGGCTGCGGAGCACTGCCATGCCTGGCGAGGAGCGGCCCGGTGTGGTAGTTCTGGCGGGTGGGAATCCGGCGTCGGGCTCGGGCTGGCTGGTTCCTCGCGGGCGCGATCGCCACCGGTTGCGGCGCGCGGACCCCGCTCGAAGGTGGTCCGTCCTTCGAGCGCGATGGAGGCGGCCCGCTGGACGGGGAGGGCATTGGTGCCTCCGACGGCGGCACGGACGGTGCTGTGTTGTCCCGCTGTCGCGCCGGGGCTGAGCCGCTGCTGGTCGTGGGTGAGCACTCTCCCGGCGGGATCGCCGTCGACGCCACCCATGTCTATTGGACAACCGGCGTCAACGATGGGCTCCCCGGCCAGCTTCGCAGCATGCCCACGGAGGGCGGTCCCGTCGTCACGCTGGCCGACGGGCAGCCCAATCCGTGGGCGCTGGTCACCGACGCGACCAGTGTCTATTGGTACAATATCTACCAGGTGGCTCACCTGCGCAGCGTCCCCCTCCGCGGCGGACCGATCCGAAACTACGCCATCACCGTGGCCGCCCTCCCGGGCAGGTCGGCGGTGCTCGGCGCGGACAGCCAGGACCTATACTTCAACGATAACTGGAGGCTGCTCAGCATCCCCAAGGCCGGCGGCGCCCAGCGGGTGATCAATGACGGTCACCACGCCGCCTTCCTCGCGGCGGACGACGACGGATTGTATTGGCAGGGCGTGCTGCGCGCCCCGCCAGGCACGGACCCGGCGACGACCTTGACCCTGTTCGCGTATCCCCGCGGCGCCGCCGCGCCGATGGTCCTGGCGCGCAACGTCCGCGGCCCCATCGCGCTCGACCGAGCGTGGGTATACTTCGTGGGGTCGGCCGCGGGAGGTATGGTAATCCAGCGCATCCCACGGAGCGGCGGCGCGATCCAGACGATCGTCGGCGCCATCACCGGCGGGTTCTCGCACCTCGCCGTCGACGATGTCGCGCTGTATTGGGCCGAGGGCTCGCGGGACGCGCAGCGCTACTCCCTGCACCGCATGCCCAGGGATGGGGGCGCCGACGAGATTCTCACGCAGGGGGAGGGCCGGATCGCCGGGATGGCCATTGACGCGCGGTGTGTCTATTGGACCAACGCGACGACCCACACCGTGGGCCGCGTCGCCCATCCGGGCCGGTAGCCGAAGGGCGTCGCGCGCCCCTCGCCGATGGTCGGGAGGGACCCGGCCTGGCGCGGCGGCTACGCCGCGTCGCGTAGCTCGGTGAGCAGCTCAGGCAGGGCGATGGTCGCGATCGCGATGCCGGCGTCCGAGAAGCCATAGGGCACCACGAGCCTGCTGCCATGGACCAATGCCCCGCAGGTGTACAGCACGTTCGGCACGTAGCCCTCGCGCTCGGAGGCGTCGGGCTCGAGGAGCGGCGCCCGGAGCCTGCCGATCACCCGACGCGGGTCGTCCAGGTCGAGGAGCAGCGCGCTGATGCAATAACGCCGCATCGGACCGACGCCGTGGGTGAGCACCAGCCAACCCTCCGGCGTCTCGATCGGCGAGCCGCAGTTGCCGATCTGCAACAGCTCCCAGGCCTTCGAGGGCTTGTGCAGCTCGACCACGTCATTCCAGTAATGCACGTCAGTCGAAGTCGCCAGGTGCAGGTTCTCGCGATCCTTGCGCGACAGCATCATGTGCTTGCCGTTGATCAGGCGCGGGAAGAGCGCCATGCCCTTGTTCTGCGCGGCCGCGCCGTTGAGCGTCGAGATCGTGAAGGTCACGAAGTCCGAGGTCTCGATGAGCTGCGGCAGGATGCCGAAGCCGTCGTACGCGGTGTACGTGGCGTAGTAGGTGCTAATGCCGTCATCGTGGGTGAAGCGAACGAAGCGCGCGTCCTCCATGCCGCGCGTCTCGTTCGGGCCCGCCGGGAAGATGACCCGCTCCGAGATGGTCGAGGTCGCGGGGAACGCCGTGACGTAGCTCGAAGCGGCGAGCACGCGGATGATCTTGATGGTCTCGAACAAGATCGCAGGCGGCAGGCCGTTCGTCTCGAGCTCGGCGATAGACGCCTCGAGCTCGGTCAACGTGAAGTGCTCCGGCAGGCGCAGCATCACGCTCGCCGACAGCGCGTTGCCCGCGTCGAGCTCACCGAGCTTGGTGCCGAAGTGGTGCTTCGAGTACGTCGCCGACGGCGTGCGCTGGCCACCGACGAGGTAGGGGCCGCTCGGATCGAGGCGCAGCTCGCCGTCCGCATCGAGCGTGCCGGAGCGAAACTCGATCGAGGAGATGTGGCCCTCGCCGACCGCGCGCAGGCTCATGATCACGCGCTGCTCGCCTGGGGCGAGACCGGTCTGGTCCGGCGCCGGCACGATCGATGGGTTGAAGAGCGCGGCCGCCTCGACCGCGTACTCGTGCGTGAAATAGGCGCCGATCAGCCGGCACCGATCGACCGAGAGCTGCGCCCCGGGGCCAAGATTGTGCGCGACGAGGTTGAAGTGGCGGTCGAGCAGCGCCCCGAAGGCGCGATGCCGCGTCGTGAACTCGCGCATCACGCTCGCGAGCTGCGCGGTCACCTCGCTCTCCGTCAAGCCGAGGATGCGGCCCAGCAACAGCGAGCTGCGCGAGCCGCCCGACAGGATGATCTCCTCGCCGGGCAGGTACGGCCTGGCCAGTACGCGGCGGGGGTCTGGCAGGAGGCGTTGTCGAGAACGCGTGATGTTGAGCTCGGCCATTCAAGCGCTCTCCTCGGGCCGCTCGGCGTCTTCGCCAGCGAGCTCCAGCATGTCGATCAGCGCCATCAAGAAGCAGACCGTGCTCTCGGCGCCCTGGTTGAGGTTCACGTAGTCAGGGCCCAGTCCGTCGCGGCAGCCGGCGGTGGCGGTGTCGTAGAGCGGCTCTCGCAGGCGATTGTCGCCGAGGAACCAGCCGAACGCCTGGCCCATGCGCCGGGCGTAGTGGCGCTCGTTGGTCGCGAGGTATGCGCTGCGAAAGGCCAGCACGAAGGCCGACGCATCGATCGCCTGCTCGTCCGCCTCGGCCTTCTGCTGCCCGCGGCCGTGCCAGCCGCGGTTGCCTACCAGCTGCAGCCGATGACCCTTGAAGCAGACCTCCTCCAGGAACTCGAGCGCCTCTCGCGCGACGCGCAGGGTCGTGCGGTCTCGCGTCACCGCGTAGGACTCGAACAGGGCGAGCGGCAATGTCGCGTTGTCGTACGTCAACGTCGACTCGAACCAGCGCCAGTCCGGCGTGGCGTGCTCGACGTGGCGCGCGACGAGCGCGCGGGTCAGCGCCGCGAGCGCGTCTCTCAGAGCGCCCGACTCGGGCTCGGCGCGCAGGAGGTTCGTGACGCCGAGCAGGGCCAGCGCCGTGCCGCGGGGACCGACCCCGCGCGACGCCGGCAGCGCCCGCAGGAACAGGTCGCGGGCCAGCCGGCGACAACCGTCATCGTCGGCCAGCCGAACGGCCGCACCCAGCGCCCACAGCGCGCGGCCCAGGCAGTCGTCCGAGCAGTCCTGCGGCTCGATCTGCGTGCGGTCGTAGCGCATGAAGTTGTTGAAGGTGCCGTCCGGACGCTGGGCGTGCTGCAGGTAGCTCAGGTACGTCGTGACCAGGCGGCGCGTCGCGGTCGAGTTGTGCAGGCGCTCGGCATGCAAGGCGACGATCAGCGCGCGCGCGTTGTCATCGACGCAGTAGCCACTCGGCCGAAACGGCACGCTGAACGTCGCGTGTTGAATGATGCCCGTGTCGTCGGTCAGCCGATGGAGGTGGTCGAGGCGAAGCTCGGGCAGGCTGCTGGCGCGTGCCAGCGGCACCACCGGCCTGCGCGCCGGCGCCTCGTCGACGGTCTTCGCGGCCAGCTCGACGTAGCGGCGGCCGATGCTCGGCCACTGCATCGAGCGGGTGGCCGCGAACGCCGCCGCGCGCGCGCGCCTGAGCTCGTCGGGCGAGCGCAGGAGCTCGAGGAGCGAGCGGGCGAGCGCGGCGGCGTCGCGGAACGGAAAGAGCCGACCGTGGCCGTCGGCCAGCAGCTCCTGGGCATGCCAGTACGGCGTGGAAAGCACGGCCGCGCCCGCGCCCATGGCATAGGACAACGCGCCGCTCGTCACCTGCGCCTCATTGAGGTAGGGGCTCACGAACACGTCGGTGGCCTGCAGGTAGTGCCCGAGCTCGGTGGAGCTCACGAACTGGTCGCGGAACACGATGTGCTCGCGCACGCCCAGGCGCTCGGCCTCGCGCTCGAGCAGCGTGCGGTAGGCCTCGCCGTCACGGCGCACGATCACCGGATGGGTCGCGCCGACCACGAAGTACACGAGGTCCGGAAACTCCTTGACCACCTCGGGCAGCGCGCGGAGCACCGTCTCGATGCCCTTGTTCGGGCTCAGGAGCCCGAAGGTGAGCAGCATGCGCCGACCCGCGACGCCGAAGCGCGCCTTCAGGCTCTCCTGGTCGGCGGGCTGCAGGGCCGGGATGCCGTGAGGGATGACCTGCACGCCGTGGCCGCCCAGATCGTAGGCGCGGGCCAGGAGGTCCTTGGCGACCTGGCTCATCACCACCAGCTGCGAGCAGTGCCTGGCCAGCTGCTGCACGATCATGCGCTGGGACGCAGACGGCGCCTTGAGCACGGTGTGCAAGGTCGCGATCGACGGCACGCGCAGCGAGGACAGGAAGTCCAGGATGTAGCTGCCGTCATCGCCGCCGAAGATGCCGTACTCGTGCTGAATCGAGACGACCTTCACGTCGCTGTAGCTGATCAGCTCCGCGGCGCGCGCGTAGTCGGCCTTGGTGCTCTGCCGGAGCTCATGCATGACCTCGGCGGGGTAGGCGTACTGCCCACCTGGATCGGTGACCGCGAGCACCATCGGTGGCTCCTTCGAGCTGGCGTTTGCCACCGCCTCGCCGAGGTCGTGCGTGAAGGTGGCGATGCCGCAGCGTCGCGGCAGGTACGTGGCCACGAACGCCATCGGCAGCCCGCGGACCTGCCTGGCATCCAGTTCTTCATACGACATTGAGTCCCCCATGCGGAGGTGTCACGAGCTTGGACCGCGTGGGCAGTGAAGCTCTAAGTTGATCGATGTCGATCAGTATGGTAGGGTGCAATTGGAGGGCATGCCTTTGTCGTTGGTAGAGGATTGGCCCGAGGACAAGAGGTCCTGGAGCTCCAAGGGGGTAGCCGAAGCTTGGGGTCCCCTGGTCCAGGATTCTGCTGCCAGGTCGGAGCTCCCCGTAGGCCCCACGAGGAAGCCTACCGCGTCTCGGAGGCTCTGCGCAACCTCCGACCGCGACCTGGGGCTGGCGGCCGCCTTGCGCACGCCCTGCCTGAGGGGCGGTGCCCTTATCCCGCGCCAAGGACGCGGGTACACTCGCGGTCCTATGGTGCCATGAGCGAACCGCCCACCCAGGATCCCGAAGCCCTCGCGCGCATCGTCGAGGCCGCCGTGGAGCGGGCCCTCGCCAACCGCCTCCTCGCGGCGCCACCGAGGGCTCCGGAGCGGTCCCTGGAGCGGGCCCCCTGGGGCGCGGCGCTGGGCCTCGCGGCCATGGCCTTCGTGGCCGGGGCGGGGCTGATGTACCTGGTGGGCTCGCTCCGCCAGAGCCCCCCGGCGCCGCCGTTTGTCCTCCCGCCCGTGGCGGTGCGGACACCGCCCCCTACGCTCATGACGCCGCCGCTGCCGCCGCCGACTCCGCCGACCCCGCCGCCCGCGCCTCGGGTGGACCCCTGGGCCCGCACGGCCACGGAGCACCGGGGGCACAACGGCAACCGCGTGGTGTACAACTGCCCGGCGGGAGGCTCGCCGCATACGGTCTGGGGCTCCGGGCCCTACACCGACGACTCCTCGGTGTGCTCCGCCGCGGTCCATGCCGGAGTCATCTCCGCCGCCGAGGGGGGTGAGGTCACCATGGAGCTGCGCCCCGGCCGGGACCGCTACCAGGGCACCGCCCGTAACGGCGTCGAGTCCCGCCCCTACGGCGCCTGGCCGGGGAGCTTCGTGGTGTTGTCCCAGCGGTAGCCCGCCACCCTCACCAGCACCTGTAGGATGGTGTAGTCTCGGGGCAGGTGCGTGGTGAAGGTCCGGTGTCATCCCTGGCTCCTCGCGCTGGCCCTCGGGTGCCACGGGTCCATCGGGGATCGCGCCGTGGAGGCCGACACCGGCATCACGGAGGACAAACCCTCGCCCGAGGCGCCGGAGACGGCCCCGGAGCGCGACGCGGGGGCCTCTCCGGAGCCGCCGCTCCCGCCCTTCCAGGCCGCGCCGGGGACGCTCCACCGGCTGACCGCGAGGCAGTACCGCAACGCCGTGAGGGACCTCCTCGGCGCGGTCACTCCGCCCGCGGACCTCGACGTGGATACGTCCCTCCATGGGTTCACCTCCGTCGGAGCGTCGCAGGTGGACGTGAACCCAAGGGCCGCGGAGCTCTACGAGGCCGCCGCGCTAGACCTCTCGGGCCAGGCCTTCAATGACGCCGCGAGGCGCGTCGCGCTCGTCGGCTGCGAGCCCTCGCGCGCCGACGACGACTGCGCCCGGGGCTTCCTCGCCCGCTTCGGGCGAAGGGCCTTCCGCAGGCCCCTGACGGGCGAAGAGACCGGGCGCTACGTGGGCCTCTCCCTGCGCACGGCGACGGTGTTCAACGACCCCTGGGCGGGCCTGCGCTACGCCGTCGCGGGGCTCCTCCAGTCGCCGCATTTTCTCTACCGCGTGGAGCTCGGTCAGGGCCCCTCGGAGCCCCAGGGGCGGCGCTACAGCGACTTCGAGGTGGCCTCGCGCTTGTCCTTCTTCCTCTGGGACAGCACGCCCGACGAGGCCCTCCTCGACGCCGCCGCGGCGGGCTCCCTGGGCACCCGGGAGGGGGTGCGGGGTCAAGCCCGCAGGCTGCTCCAGGCGCCCGCTGCGAGGCCCGCGGTGCAGCACTTCTTCGCCGAGTGGCTCAAGCTGGAGCGGCTGGACACGCTGTCCCGGGACCCCGGGGTGTATCCGCAGTTTACCCCGTCCCTGGCGGCGTCCATGCGGGAGGAGCTCCTCCGCGTGGTGGACGAGCTGGTGTTCACCCGCGACGCGGACCTGCGGGAGCTCTTCGACGGCCGCACGACCTTTGTGAACCCCGAGCTGGCGAGGCTCTACAACCTCTCCGGGGTGCTCGGCCCGGGCTTCGAGCGGGTGACCTTCCCGGAAGGCTCTCCGCGCTCGGGGGTGCTGACCAGCGCGGGCTTCCTGAGCCTGAACGCCCACGAGACGGTGACCTCCCCCACGCGCCGGGGGCGCTTCGTGCGGCAGTTTCTGTTGTGTCAGGAGCTTCGCGACCCGCCCGCGGACGTGCCGCCGTTGCCTCCGCCCGGAGGCGTCCCCACCACGCTGCGCCAGCGCCTGGAGGTCCACCGCACCGCGGCGAGCTGCGCCGGGTGCCACGCCCTGATGGACCCCCTGGGCTTCGCCTTCGAGAACTTCGACCCCATCGGGGCCTACCGCACCACGGACAACGGCCTGCCGGTGGACCCCAGGGGCACCTTCGAGGGGGCTCCCTTCCGGTCGGCCCGCGAGCTCGGTTCGCTCCTCCGGAGGGACCCCCGGACCTCGGCGTGCGTCACCCGCATGCTCTACCGCCACGCCACCGGCCACCGCGAGACCGAGGGCGAAGCGCGCGTCCTGGCCTCGCTCTCCGAGGCCTTCACCCGCAACGACCACCGCCTCCGGGAGCTCCTCGTGGAGCTCGTGGCCAGCGACGGTTTTCGCTACGCAGGACCCTGAGAGGGAACCCCATGGCCTACACCCACCGCTTCACGCTCGATCGCCGGACGCTCCTCCGAGGTGTCCTCGGCGCGGGCACGGCGTGCGTGGCGCTGCCGGCGCTGGAGGCCATGTTCGATCGCCACGGCGAGGCCCTGGCCCAGGGGCGCCCGGCGCCCAAACGCTTCCTCCTGTGGTTCTGGGGCAACGGGGTGCGCCGCGCGCAATGGATCCCCGACGGCACCGGCCCCGGGTGGCGCCCGAGGGCCGAGCTCCAGCCCCTCGCGGACCTCCCCGGGCTGCGGGAGTACGTCACCCCCGTGACGGGCCTGGAGGTCAAGACCGACCGGCACCCGCACCACTCGGGCATGGCGGGGATTCTCACCGGGGCCGTGTACCGCAGGCTCGGCACCACCCGGGACACCATCGTGTCCACCATGGCGGCGCCCACCATCGACCAGGTGATCGCCCAGCGCTGGTATGACAACCCCGCCACGCGCGCGCCCTTCCGCTCGCTGGAGGTGGGGGTCTGTCGCTTCCGGGGGAGCGACGAGGGCACCACCTTCCAGCACCTGTCGCACAACGGCCCGAGCAGCCCGAACCCCTCGGAGTACGACCCGTCCAGGCTCTTCCGGAGGCTCTTCGGGATGGGCGTGGCGGCCCAGGCCGCAGCGGCCCGGCAGAGCGTGCTCGACGCCGTCCGCCAGGACCTCGGGGCCCTTGGCACCAGGGTCGGCGCCGCGGACCGCGCCCGGCTCGAACAACACACCGAGAGCGTGCGCTCCATCGAGCGACGCCTCGCCATGGAGTCCACCGGCGCCGCCTGCACCACGCCTCGGGCCCCGCCCGCGGAGGGCTACCCCGACCTCGCGGGGCGGGAGCAGCTCGAGGCGCGCAACCAGGTGCTCTCGGACCTCGTGGCGCATGCCTTCGCGTGTGACCTCACCCGCGTGGCGAGCGTGCAGTTCTCCACCTGCGGCGCGGGCACCGTCTTCTGGATGGCCGGGGCCACCAACGGCCTGCACCAGACCTGCCACGACGAGCGGTCCCCCGGGGCGGAGCTCCAGCCTACGGTGCACCGCGCCACGGTGTTCACCATGGCCCAGCTCGCCTACCTCCTCGGGCGCCTCAAGGACACCCGCGAGGGCGCGGGCAACGTCCTGGATCGCACCGTGGCGCTCTGCACCACGGAGCTCTCCGAGGGCAACACCCACACCAACGACGAGTTCCCCGTGCTCTTCGCGGGGCGCGGCGGGGGCTCCCTCCGGAGCGGAGTCCATCACCGCGCGCCCTCCCGCCAGAACGCCACCGCGGCGCTCCTGACGGCGCTCCGGGCGTGTGGAGACCCCAGAGGGTCCTACGGCGCGGGCGCCGGAGCCACCTCCGAGGTCCTGCCGATACTTACGTAGGCTCCGGCTCCTTCACGCTGCCGTCCAGGGTCTTGCCCGAGAACGCCAGCGGGAGCAGCTCCCCCAGCGTGGTGCGCCGCACCACCACCCCGTCCACCACCAGGGCGATGGGCAGCGTAGGCGGCGCGAACTCCGCCAGGATCTGCCTGCACGCCCCGCACGGCGCCCCGGGCTCGGGCCCCGGCGTGGCCACCGCCAGGGCCCTCCAGCGACGGCGCCCCATGGCCACGGCCCGCGCCACCGCCGCGCCCTCGGCGCAGATGCACAACGGATACGAAGCGTTCTCCACGTTGCAGCCGGTGACCACGCCCCCGGTGGTCAACAGCGCCGCGCCCACCCGGTAGTGCGAGTACGGCGCGTGGGCCCTCCCTCGTACCCTCTCCGCGCTCTTCGCCAGCGACGCCCACGGTACCTTCGAGCCACTCATCGGGGATCGGGAGTGTACAGGCTCCCGCTACACCCGGGAGTGCGGCAAGTTGTCCCACCTGCCGGTCCGCCACCCTCCGCCGCCAGTCCGCCACCCCATTTCCGCCATCAGGTTGTTGAAATCATTGAGGTTTCTTGGTCCTCCGGGGTGGCCCTTGCGCTGCATTGCCGGGCGTCCGGAGGTTTCCATGACTAGATTGCCAGGTTGGGTGCTTGTGGGCTGGCTCCTGGGGTGCGCTCCGGAGGCCGAGGCGCTGCCGAGCGTGGTGTCGGACCCGGAGGAGGTGGTGAGGGGCCGGGCGGACCTTGGGAGGGCGCCCGCGGTGGTGGCGATCACCACGGACGACGGGATGCTGTGCTCGGGGGTCTTGATCTCACCGAGGGAGGTGCTGACGGCGAGGCACTGCGTGAGCGTGACGCCGCCGCTCCTGTGGTGTGACGGGCGCCAGCGGGAGGTGCTGCGGGAGCGGGCCGAGGCGAGCCTCCACGTGTGGCTTGGAGACGACGTGGAGAGCGCGGCGGAGGGCCCCTGGGTCACCTGGATCCGCACGCCGAGGGAGCCCAGGGTGTGCGGGCAGGACTTCGCGGTGCTGGAGCTGGCCTGGGCGGTGGAGGTGCCGCCGGTGGGGCTCTCGGACCGCGGCCCGAGGCCCGGGGACTCGCTGGTGGTGGTGGGCTTTGGGCGTCGTGGGGACGGCGCGCGGGCGGGCGTCGGGAGGCGCTTCCGGCGTACGGTGAGGGTGCGGTCCGTGGACGCGACGGAGTTCGAGGTGGGTGAGGGGAGCTGCCAGGGCGACAGCGGCGGCCCCGCCCTGGACCCTCGGACGGGTCGGGTGGTGGGGATCCTCTCGCGCGGGGGTGAGCGCTGCACGGGGCCCTCGGCGGCGGGGATCTTCGGTCGGGTGGACGCCCAGCGGGAGGTGTTCTGACCGAACGCGTTTACAACAGCCCCCGCGCCTCGGTGACCAGGCGCCCGACGGCCTCCTCGGCGCGGGAGGCCAGGCGGCGGGCGTTGCCTTCGGCGGGGAGGGGCTCTCCCAGGGCGATGGCCACGCGCGTCACCGGGGCCCGCAAGAGGCGCCTGGCGTGGGCGCCAAAGGGCTCTTGAAAATACACCGCGTGGGGGCTCTGGTAGGCCAGGCCCACGGGCTGCACGACCCCGCCCGTGCGGAGCACGGCCAGGAACGCTCCGGGATGGAAGGGCCTGACGGGGTCATCGGGCCAGGTGGTCCCTTCGGGGAAGACCCCCAGGGTGCGCCCGGCCCGGAGGCGCTCGACCATCTGCCGCACCGCGGTGGCGCCGCTGGAGGCGCTCTGGCGGTCGACGAAGAGCGTCCCGGCCATCCGGGCGAGGGTGCCCACCACGGGCCAGCGGCCCAGGTCGTCCCGCGAGAGGAGGTGGCCCCCAAAGGCCGCGAGGAGCACCAGGATGTCCACCATGGACCGGTGGTTTGACACCACCAGGCGCCCTCCGGGGGTGTCCGTCCACGGGCGCTCGGGCCCCCGCTGCACGCGCTGCACGTTGAGCGACGCGAGCACCAGCGGCGCCCAGGCCTGCACATACCGGTCCCTCCGGGCGTCGTCCACGGCGCGGAGGCGGGACTCCAGGAGGAGCGCGGCGGCGAAGGAGCCCGTGACGCCCGCGGCGGCCAGGGCCCTCAAGGGCGAGCGCAGGGCGGCGGGATCAAGGACCAGACCGGTCACGGGAGCGACACCCTAGCAGAGCATAGGCGTAAAGTCGGCATCAGCCCGTGCCCGTGCCCGTGCCCGTGCCCGTGCCCGATCGTCGCACCGCCGCGTCGTCGCTCCCTGACTC
>JACRDB010000083.1 GCA_016218725.1 Deltaproteobacteria bacterium | reverse complement strand
GCTCCCGAGCCATTGCTTCCCAGCGCTCCGGGCGGTCCTCTCCTATGCCCGCCTCGGGCGGGCTTCGGAAGCCTGGCGGCGGGGTTTCAACCCGCCGTCCCGCATCGAGAACGCTACCCCATCGGGGCGGACGCGCATCGGCTGCGTCTACACGCAGGCAAGATCCGCTACAGTGGTGCTACTCCCGATGGCAGAAGTGCTCCCGAACTACATCACCCCCGCCGGGTACCAGCGGCTCCTCGGTGAGTTCGAGCACCTGAAGCACGTCGAGCACCCGAAGATCATCCAGGAGGTGTCCGACGCCGCGGCCCAGGGCGACCGCAGCGAGAACGCCGAGTACATCTACGGCAAGAAGCGCAAGATCCAGATCGAGAAGCGCATGAGCTTCCTCGCCTCGCGCCTCAAGGACGTGGTCGTGGTGGACCCCGCCGCGCAGAAGGGCGCCGTGATCTTCTTCGGCGCCACCGTGGACCTGGAGGACGAGGACGCCCGCACGGTCACCTACCAGATCGTCGGCGTGGACGAGACCGCCCCGGACCGCGGACTGATCTCCTGGCGCTCGCCGCTCGGGCGTGCCCTCCTCAAGCGCCGCGTGGGGGACACGGTGGCCGTCCCGAGGCCCGACGCCGACCCCGTGGAGTACACCGTCCTCGCGTTCCGCTACGGGTGACCGGGCCCTACCGCCGCGCCTCGCGCAGCACCTCCGCGAAGCGCGCTGAGAGCACCTCCGGGCCGCTCGGGCGCCCCACCGCCTCGGCCCAGCGCTCGGCGCCCTGCGCCCGGAGCGCCTCCAGCGACAGCGCCAGCGACGCCCCGGCGCGCGGGTTCCGGAACCAGTCCTCGTCGTGGGTCT
The DNA here is from genome assembly GCA_016218725.1 of Deltaproteobacteria bacterium. GTDB lineage: Bacteria > Myxococcota_A > Polyangia > Polyangiales > JACRDB01. The sequence goes on along the minus strand of JACRDB010000083.1, from coordinate 27,896 downwards.
CCCGGAGCATCCCCCGGAGCGCGGGCTCCACCCGCGAGCCCACCGTGCGCGCGCCCCACGCGCACCCCGGCTCCAGCGCCCACGCCGCCAGGTGCGCCCCCCAGGCGCCCGGAGGCGTCGCGCCCAGCGCGCGGCCGAGGTCCTCGTGGAGCTCCGATCCCGGCTCCGGCGAGCGAGACAGTACGCGCCCCAGGAAGCGCGACGCCACGGCCTCCGCGCGCACCGTGAGCAGCTCCAGGTGGAGCCCTTCGAGCAGCGCCCGCTCCAACGAGGGGCGCTCGACGCCCGCCACCCGCAGCAGGAAGGCGCGCTCCAGGAGGAGCCTCCGGCCCAGCGCCGAGGCCGCCCCGAAGAGCGCCCGGTCCACCCCGAGGGCCTCCGAGGGGCGCTCCCCGCGACCGGTCACATACACCACCGCCTCCAGCGACGCCCCCGCCAGCGCAAGGAGTCCCCCGCCGGTGGCCCAGGGCCGACCCACAAGCACCGCGCGCTCGCCGGGCGAGACCCCCTCGCAGTGAACGCCCTCGCCGTCCTTCGCGGCGGGCCTGAGGTCGCCGGACACCCTCCGAAGCGCGTGGCCCAGACCACACGCCTCGATCCAGCGGGTGCTCACCTCCCTCCAGGTCGCGGGCGGGATCGCCCGAGGCAGCGACGGCGCCAGGAGCGACCGCAGGCGGTCCCCCCACGGAAGCCTCGACGGGTCGAGCTCCAGACCCCGGCACACCCACGGGTCGAGCTCCCTCAAGGCCTCGTCCGTGGCCTTGAGCACCGCGGCGGCCTCGTCCACGCCGAGCCGAAGGCCCTCCAGCACCGCGGGCGGGAGCGCCTCCCGCGCCTCCCTCAGCGCGTCCACCACGGCCAGGGCCACGGCCCGATGGTCCCTCGCCGCCGTGCCCGACGCCTCCACCAGCGCCGCCCTGCGCGCCGCCGAGGGCTCCGTCACCACCGTGGCCAGGTACCCTCCCCAGGGCACCAGCTCCCGTCCCCCCGCCAGCATCAAGGGCGGGAGTCGCCGATAGCGCCTCCTGGCGGCGCGGGTGCTCGCCAGGAGGTGCGCCTCCCCGAGGAGCACCGCCAGCGATGGAGACACCGCGTGGGCCTGCAACAACACCGCAGAGGTGACTCTGGCCTCGGGCGCGGGGGGAGGCTCCTGCCCCCGCGCCCGCAGGTGCTCGGCCTCCCGGTCGTAGGTGAGCGCCACCAGGGCGCGGCGCTCTCGGGTCTCCAGCGAGGTCTTCACGGCTAGACAGGTGTGGGCGGTCCTGGCGGTGGTTGCAAGAGCCCGGAGGAGGCCCGACGACGCCAGGAGAGCCTCCAGAGGAGCCCCAGCACCAGCGCCCCGAGGGCATGAACCCTCCAACGCCACCACGGCCCCGGTCCATCGTGGGCCTCCTGGGGTGGTGCCTGTGGTGTGTGGGTCCAGCGTCGGTCGGTGTGGGCCCAGACCACAAAGGCATCCCCCACCGGCAGGAGCCCGAAGCCGTACCGTCGGCGCCCTCGCCAGGAGTAGGGCAGACCGAAGGCCTCCATGACCCCCCGGAGGCTCTCCCCGAGGAAGTGGTCGCCCTGCACCGTCGCAGCCGCGCTGGCCACCACCGTGGCCGAGAGGGACACGCCCAGCACCAGAGGCCCCGAGTCCACGTCCCCAAGGCCCCCTCCGTGGGGGTGCTCACACACCCCGGGGACCCCGAGCCGTGACCGCAGGAGCGTCGCCCGAAAGCGCCGGTGGTGCTCCCTCCCCCACACCGGGTCCGCCTCCGGGAGGAAGCGGTCGATCACGCTGGACGACGACCCCCTCGGGCCGTCGAGCGTGCGCCCGGTGTGGGCCTGCACCCGGTGGGGCAGGAGCCCCGTCGCGGGGTCCTCGTGAGTCCGGGCCATGGTCACCCAGCGCCGCCGGACGGCCTCGTAGCGGGGCGGCAGGAGCGCGTCGTGGAGGCTCAGGGCGGCCATCGCCACGGTGCTGTCCACGGGCCAGGAGCCGCCGTGGTAGGCCTCCAGGAAGGGCGTGCCCGCCCGCTCGAAGGCCCCCGCCAGGGCGTCGCAGCGCGCCGTGAGGGCCGCCGCTCGCGCTGGGCTCACCCCGGAGGGGCCTCCGAGCGCGAGGGCTACACCCTCGGTCCAGGCGGTCCAACCGTTCCAGAAGACTCCGTAGGGAGGGTCCAGGTCCGCGGGGAAGGGCGCTCTCCCCTCGGGTCCCCGCAGGTGCTCCAGCGCGCCCTCCAGGGCGACCACCGCCCGACGCCTCGCGGGGCTCCCCGGCGGGTGACGCATCCCATATCCCGCCCAGGCCAGGCCGTGGAGCGCGTGGAGGAAGAAATCCCCCTCGGGGAAGAGCCGCTGCATCTCGGGTCCGGCGCCCTCGTTCAGCGCGCGGCCTACAAAGGCCAGGTGGGCCTCGGTGTCCCGCTCCCCGGTCCCCTCGGTGTGGAGCCGAAGGTGCCAGGGCACCGCCAACGCCGTCAGGAGCGTCGTTGGGACCAGCAGCCAGCGCCGCCACCGTGGAGCTCCAGCGCCCGTTGCCTTCGACCGCAGGGAGGGCACCATCGAAGCCCATTGTGTACCCGCCTCGCGCGCGCCGAAAGCTTCGAGGGCGTCGCCTCCACGGGGTATGAACCGGCGCGGAGGTCCCTTTGCTCCCTCGACGGACTGGCTTCGCCCTGGCGCTCTTGACGGTCTCCTCGGAGGCCCTCGCGATCCCCCCACAAGCCGCGCCCCCGCCCACCACCGTGGAGGTGAGGGCGGTCCAGGTCGGCCCCTGGCGCAACCCCTCGGCGGTGCTCCACGCGCTGCGGCGGGACGCCCAGGACGCGCTCTCGCGGTGCCCCGTGGGCCCTCCGGCCTCGCGGGGTCCCATCGCAGTCCACCTGGAGCGCACCCCCGCGGGGCACTGGTCCATCACCGTCGCCACCACGCGGCGCGAGCTGCGGGCATGCATCGCCGCGGCGGTGGCCCGGGTCGCCATCCCACCCCGCGAGGCCACCCCCCTCCCAGAGGATCCGCCCGAGAGGGTGACCTTCGAGCTCCTCCTCGGGGGCGTCTCGGCGGCGCCCGCCGCGCGTGTGGTGCAGGGCGTACTACGTCCTCCGGGGAGCCCCCCTCATCGTCTCCTGGGCCGGTAATTCTGCTGCCTGTAGCCGTGGGTGGAGCGCGCCTGGTCGCACTCGGTGGTGGGTCGCCGGGGAGGCGCGCGAGGAAGGCCCTACAGCGACCAGAGCGCGGCGAGGTCGAGCTCCAGGGCCTCGAAGGGCTCGGCCCGGACCCTGGCATTCCCTTCGTAGGTGTCCACCAGCGAGTAGCGGTCGCGCACCCCCGCGGGGGTCTCCTGCGCGGCCAGGGCGTAGACCTCCAGGGTCTTGAGCTCCGGTGACAGCAGCCAGACGTGGCCCACCTTCTCCCTGCGCCAGATCCGCATCTTCCTGCCGCGATCCACGGCTTCCGTGCGCTCCGAGAGCACTTCGCACACCCAGTCCGGGGAAAGCGCGATGTGAGCGGGTGCCTCGGGGGCCAGGAAGTCGTCCGGTATGCGCTCCCGGCGCCACCCCGCCAGGTCCGGGTCCACGATGTCGGGAAGGGGACCCAGGTGCAGCTCGGGCTCGTCCAGGATCACCCAGCCGCCCGGATCGTCCCCCTGAGGATCGTCGAAGGGTCCCAGGCGATGCCCGAGCCGGGAGCTCGCCCGCGCGTGTTGCCGACGGGGCCGGGGCATCACGACGAGCTCCCCGTCCACCACCTCCGCGGTCATGTGCGCAGGGGCCGAAAGGTAACCCTCGACCACCTCGGGCCGGAGGTTCGGGAAGCGCGGATCGAGGGTGTGGGCCAGGGTCATGACACCGTTGAATGTAGCGCGGCGAACGCGGGCCCGCGATGAAGCGCCCTCGCCTGCACCTCGTCGCGTCGAACCCAGAGGTGACCGCGCCCCGGAGTGCTGGAGGCGCCGGGTGTGCTACCCCTTCGCGACCATGGCACCCCCCACGGAGCGACTCCACCACAATGACCCCCTGGCCCTGACCTTCCACGCCCGGGTGCTGTCCCACGGAGCGTGGGAGGGCAGACCCTCGGTGGTGCTGGATCGCACGGCGTTCTACCCCGAGTCCGGGGGACAACTCGGGGACCGCGGGACCCTCGCCGGCGGCCTCGTGGAGGACACCCAGGTGGACGACCAGGGCGTAGTCCACCACCTCCTGGCGCCCGAGAGCGCCCTGCCCGCCGAGGGCGCCACCGTCGAGGGCGCCGTGGAGCGCGCCCGCAGGCGCCTCCAGATGGCGCTGCACACCGGCCAGCACATGCTGTCCAGGGCGCTCCTGGACGTCGCCCGCGCGGAGACCGTTTCCTCGCGGCTGGGGCAGAGCACCTGCACCGTGGACGTGGACCTCGCCCACCTGGAGGAGCGCGCCGTGGTCGATGCCGAGGCCCTGGTCAACGCCGTCGTCGAAGACGACCGGACCGTGGAGCAGTTCTTCCCCTCGCCCGAGGTGCTGGCCTCCCTGCCCCTGCGCCGGGCCCCAAAGGTCAAAGAGAACATCCGCGTCGTGCACGTCCGGGACTTTGACGTGTCCCCCTGCGGCGGCACCCACTGCACCCGCACCTCCCAGGTGGGCGTGCTCACCGTGACGGGCCTCGAGCGCTACAAGGGAAAGGTGCGCGTCACCTTCCTCGCGGGCCGGGCCGCCGTGGAGGACCTCTCGCAGCGGGCCCGGGGCCTCTCGGCGCTGGCCCGGGACTTCACCTGCGGGCCGCTCCTGGTCTCTGACGCCATCGAGAGGCTGCGCAAGGACCTGCAGGCGAGCCGCGAGGCCCTCGGGGCGGTCCGGGGCCGCTGGGCCTCGGAGCTCGGGCAGCGCCTCGTGGCCGACCTCGACCGCGAGGGGCGCTCCCACGCCGTGCTCACCCTCGACGGCGAGAGCGTCGAGACGCTGAGGGCTCTGGCGTCCCGGGTGACCGCCCGGCCCGGGACCGTGGCCTTCCTGGCGTCGCGCTCCCCCGACGGGCTCCTGGTGCTGGTCTGCCGCGGCGAGGGCAGCGCGTTCGATTGCGGCGCCTGGCTCAAGCGCGTCGCCGTCGCCCACGGGGGCCGCGGCGGCGGCAGGCCCGACCGCGCCGAGGGCAGGCTCCCCGCGGAGGCTCCCTGGGACGCCCTCGCCCGCGAGGCGTAATCACGCCATCGCGGGCACCCACAGCCCGTGAAACCCATGGGGCACCCTGCGGGGGAGCCTCACCCGCGCCACGGCAGGGGCGGTGAAATTCATCGCGTCCAGCACCACCAGCTCGCTGCGGTCGCCGGCGCGGTCGTACACGAACCCGAAGATCCAGCCGTCGTCCTCGGAGCGCCCGCCAGGCCGGGGCACAAAGGTCGGCTCGTCGGGCTGACGTCCCTCGCCCAGGTCGTGGCGCGTCCAGCGGTCCATGACCCGGTCGTGCTTGAGGTACGCGCGGGCGTCCCCGAGGTGCACGCCGTCGGGGCTGCGCCCGACGTTCAGCGCGTAGCCATACCGGTGGGGCCTCCCCCGGACCGCCGAGGCCACCTGCGGGAACTCCGCGAGCTGGTCCGTCAACCGCTGCTCCTGCGCGCGCCCCGTGGAGAGGTCCAGCGTCCACCGGTGGGGCATCGGCTCCGAGGCCAGGAGGTCCGGCCCGTCGACCCAGAGCCTCGGGTGGCGGCACCCTTCGAGCACCACCCGCTCCCCCTCCTCGAAGGCGTTGAACGTGTGGAAGATGTAGCAGGGCTCGATGTCGAACCACCGCGCGGAACCGTCGCCTTCACGCGGGACGAGCCCGACGCGGGCCGGGTAGTCGTCCCTCCAGCGGTACGGCAACGGCGAGCGGGCGAGGGTGCCGAGGTCAAACACGATGGGCAGGTCCAGCACCACCATCCACCGCGGGGTGAGCTGGAACTCATGCACCATGGTGGCCCCGCGGGTCATCACGTTGGTCACCCGCTGGTGGCGCCCCTGGGCGTCCACCCGGTGCACCTTCACATACGGCGGCACCACGCCGTAGCCGTGAAAGAACAGCTCCCCCGTGGCGGGGTCGCTCTTCGGGTGAGCGCTCATGGGGCCTTCGAGCATGCCCGCGAAGTCGTAGAGCCCCACGGTGGACAGGTCCGCCCGGACCTCCAGCGGCAGCGAGGCCTCGTAGAGCGCCAGGAGCCTCCCGGCGTGGAGCGCAAGCGCCGTGTTGCCCGCCGTATCCCTCACGTCGGGAAAGCCCCCGGAGCGCCCGAAGGGCATCCCCCGGTAGAGCGACGTCTGGAGGTACCGGTTGCGGTACCACAGCGCCCTGCCGCCCTGGAGCCGCACCCCGTGGAGCATCCCGTCGCCCACGAACCAGTGGCCCGAGCGCCCGCTCCGAGGGTTCGGTCCGTTGCGCAGGTACACCCCGTCCAGCTCCGGTGGGAGCGCGCCCAGCACCTCCAGCGAGGTCGCTTCGAGCTCGTCGGCCACCGGGCCGTAGTTGCCCTGGAGCCACCAGGGAGTGGCTCCGCCGCCGTCGGGGGTCGCCTCGGGCCCCGGCGCGTCCACGGCGCCTGTGTCCGTGGTGGCGCCCGCGTCCGGGGAGGGTGTGCCCCCGGCGGGGTTGCCGCCGCACCCCAGCAGGCCAAAACCCGCCACGCCCGAGACCTTCAAGAACCCTCGGCGATCGCGCTCGGTCATGGGCGCCACCATGCACCAGGTGCGGCGCGCGTGGAAGGTGTCACTCCCTCGCCCGGGCGGTCCAGAGCGTCACCAGGGGCGCCCCGTCGGCCTGCGTGAGGGCTCTCACTGCGCGGGGCTGCGTGAAGCGAGGGCCATGGAGGAGAGCCTCCAGGGACCGTTGGTGGGCGAGGTCCTCGGCGGGGAGGTACCCCGGGGCGAAGACCCCAGGGGACCACAGCACGAAGAGGTGGAGCCTCCCGGGCGCGCGAGGGAGCGGGAACTTGGCCACGTCCACCGTGGGCGGTCCCCCGTCGGCGTTGAGCATGTGCAGCGGGTGGAAGGCGTGGTCGGCCACCAGCACGGTGACGGGCTCACCGCGGGCCTGGCGCAGGGCTTCTTCGCGCACGAGGGCGGCCACGGCGCGGCGCTCCCGGGGGACCTTCCAGCCCCGGTAACCGCCTCCGCCCGCGAGGGTGAAGGCCCCCCGGTCGGGGCCGCACCCGCCCAGGAGCCCGAGGGCCACCCGCGCGGTCTGGACGCTCGCCACGAGCGCCACGAGCGCCACCAGGGACCTCCCTCGGGGCCGCTCCGCCAGCGCCCCGAGGAGGAGCACCGCCGGGGCCAGCACCGCGAAGACATAGCGCTCGGCGTCCACCCCGGGGAGGTTCCAGGTCCGGGCGGGGGCGAGCAGGAGCGGCAGCCCCACGGTGGCCACGGCGAGCTGGAGCGCCGCGAAGCGCGCCAGGAGCGTGCCCACCCGGAGCGCCGCCGCCAGCGCCAGGGCGACGGCCGCGAGGAGCGCGCACTCCGCGGGCCAGGGGAGCACCTCGCCCGTGAAGTGACGCACCGTGGCCTCGCCCCCGAGGCCGCCCAGGAGGGCCCTGGCGAAGACCTCCAGCCGGGCCGGGAGGAGGGTGAAATACGCCCCGAGGGGCGGGCGCGAGAACGCCTGCGCCGCGCCCAGGGCGCCGCGGGCGAGCCACAGGGGGTGCGCCAGGGCCAGGAGGAGCCCCACCGCCAGCGCGGGGTGGGCCACCGCGCGGCGGCGCTCGCTGGAGGCCAGCACCCAGAGGCCCGTGGCCAGCGCCGGGAGCGCCGCCAGGGGCGTGAAGTGCAGCCCCAGGGCGCAGAGCTGCAATGCCGGGACGAGCCCCCAGGGGCGCTCTCGCCGGGTCACCAGGGCATACACCGCCAGCGGGCCCGCGAGGGCGAGGCCGAAGGCCAGGGCGTAGGGGACCGTGACCGTGCGGCTCCAGAGCACGCTCCAGGGGTGCACGGCCACCAGGGCAGCCACCGCCAGCGCGGCGTCCGGGTGCCCCGCCCGACGGAGCGAGCGCCAGGCGAACACCATGGCCAGGAGCACCGCCACCACGGGCACGAGCCTCGCGCTGCCGTAGGACACCCCCAGGAGCCGGTATGCGAGCGTGAGCAGGCGCGCGAAGGCCAGGGACACGAAGCGGGCGTCTGGAGGCAGCGTCACCGGGCGCCCCCGGAGGATGGAGTGGGCGTACCAGGCCCAATTTCCTTCGTCGCCGGTGGGGTTGGGTACGGCGCCGAGGAGGGGCAGGCGCAGCCCCAGGGCGAGGCCCAGGAGCGCCAGGAGCCCGCGCCGCTCCCTCACCCAGACGACAACCCGCGCGAGGCGCGAGGTCACCCGCTCAGGGCGTCCCGGGCGGCGTTGGCCACGTCCGGGTCCGGGTGCTGCCCGAGCTGCGTCAGGAGCTGCTGGGCCTCGCGCACGCGGTAGTGCTCCCGCAGGCCGCCGATGACCGCGTAGAGCACCTCCGTGCGGGGGCTCTGGGACAGCTTGTGCTGGTAGTACCGCAGGAGGTGAGGCACGGCGGTGATCCGGGCCATGCCCCGGAGGGCCTCGGTGCGCACCTCCTCCGAGGGGTCGTTGTCGGCCACCCACTGCACCAGGGGTTGCAGCGCCGGGAAGCGCTCCAGGTTCACGAACTGGAAGGCCATGGAGCGCCGGACGCGCTCGCTCGGGTCCTGCGCCAGGCGCTGGACCAGGGCGCCCACGCGCTGCACCTGGGACTCCGGCTGGGCGTAGAGGTTCTCCGCGATGGCCTCGCGCACACGCTCCTGGGGGTGCCCGACGTGCTTCTCGAAGACGCCCAGGGTGACCTCGCCGTAGCCGTGGTGGTGCGCCAGGGACAGCATGGCGATGCATGCGGCGCCCACCTCGGGGTGCGCGTCTCGCTCCAGGAGCCCGGCCACGCCGTACACCACCTGGGCGTCGTCCCGGAAGTCCCCGAAGGCGCCCACGGCGGCGGCGCGCACCAGGGGGTCGGGGTCGCCCACGAGCTGCAGGAGGAGCTCGCGCTTGCCCTGGAAGCGCGCGGCGGCGTGGAAGCGCAGCCCCTCGGCGGTGACCTTGCGCACCCGCGGGTCCTGCGAGGCCGCGAGCTGCTGCACCATCGCGAAGGCGCCCTCCTCGGCGAAGCGGCAGGCCGCGGCGATGACCTCATCGAAGGTGTCCTGGTCCAGCCCCGGCACGTTGGCCACGCCGTAGAGCGACTGCAGGTGCTGGGGCTGCACGCGGTTGTCCACCAGCGAGGCCCAGGTCCTCAGGGCCGTGCGGCGCACGCGCACGTTGCCCCCGCGCAGGAGCTGCGACAGGAGGGGCTCGCACTCCAGGAACTGCCCGCCGTTGGAGTAGCACTCCAGGTTGAGGCTCTCCAGGGCCTGGCAGAGCGTGTCTTCGTCGCGGGCCTGGAGGCCCGGGAAGCGCGCGAGGACCTCGCCGAGCGGGAGCGTGCGGTTGGCGTCCCGGTCCGCGGGCACCACGGCGAAGTCCTGCTCGGCGCTCGGGTCCTTGACGCCGGGGATGTCCGCGATGGCCTGGAGGCGGTAGCTCACGTTGTGCGCCGAGGGGCGCGTATCCGGCGGCACCACCACGCGGAAGGTGAAGGTCTGCGTCGACCCCGGCGGGAGCTCCACCCCCGCGGCCAGCACCTGCTCACCGATGATCCGTGTGTCGATCTTCGGCAGCCCCCCGTCGTCGCTGGACTGCACGGACACGTACAGCATGTGCACTTTCAGCCCCGTGAGCCGCAGGGCCTTCTTGCCGCCGGTGAGCTGCACGGTGCCGCCCACCACGCCGCCCGGGGAGCCTTGAGGCCGATCCAGGGCCATCGCCAGCGCTGTCCCACCCCCGAACATTGAATCCAACAGTCCCATGGGCAATGCCTCCGGAAAGAGCCCGCGGAGGACACCACGGAGCCCCACGGGTGTCGAGCCCCGCCCGGTCAGCGCCGGCGGTCCTCGGCCATCCATGCGTCGAGGCCCGCCCGGGCGGTGCGCCGGAGCTTACCCTGCACCAGCGAGCTCCACCCCAGGACCACCCCCACAGGCCCCAGGGCCATGCGCGTCCAGCGCCAGAGATCAAACACGTCCCGGTGCTCGATGATCAGCCCGTCCCGGAAGACAAAGCGCGCCGTGATCACGTTGTGCACCCTGCGCCCGGTGCCGGAGAACGTGTACCGCGCCTCCCACGAGGCCCCGCCCCGGGTGTCGTCCCCGGTCACGTCCCGCCAGGTGAGCTCCAGGTCCTTGGCCCTCTTGCAGAGCATACGCCACATGGCGCCCACCTCCTCGCCCCGCAGGTCCTGGAACACCGGGTCCGTGAAGGTCGCGTCCGGGGCGTAGCACCGGGCCATGGCCTCGCCGTCCCGACGGGAGAAGGCCTGGTAGAACCGCTCGAGGAGTGCCGCGTTGGGGTGCATCGCGCCCGCGAGCCTACACCCCCCAGGAGACAACGCCTCCCCGGAGGGCGTATGGAGCCCGGTCATGGACCTCTCCCTGGAGCTCGAAGTCGCCCTGGACGCCGCACGCCACGCCGCCGCGCGCGTGATGGAAGTGTACGCCACGGAGTTCCGCGTAGACTGGAAGGGCGCCGGGGACCCGGTCACCCAGGCCGACCGCGAGGCCAACACCCTCATCGCCGAGCGCCTCCTCGGGCGCTTTCCCCAGGACCACCTCTGCGCCGAAGAAGACCACCCCGAGACGGCCTCCGCCCAGGCCGCCCTCGGCGGGCGCTGCTGGTTCGTGGACCCGCTCGACGGCACCCGCGAGTTCGTGGACCGCAACGGGGACTTCGCCGTGATGGTGGGCCTCGCCGTGGACGGCGCCGCCCGCCTCGGCGTGGTCCTCGCCCCGGCCTGGGGCCGCGCCCTGGTCGGGATCGTAGGGGTGGGCGCCTGGTCCCTCGCACCCGATGGTACTCGTACGCCCCTGTCCGTGCGGGACGTACCTGTAGGCGAGGCGTGCCTGGTGGCCTCGCGGTCTCACCGCTCGCCCGCGGTGGACGCGGCCGCGCGGGCGCTGGGCGTGGGGAGCGTGCGCCCCTGCGGGAGCGTGGGGCTCAAGGCCGCGCTAGTGGCCGCGGGGGAGGCCACGCTCTACCTCCACGCGGGCGACGGTCCCAAGCTCTGGGACACCTGCGCCCCCGAGGCGCTCGCCGTGGCCGCGGGCGCGGTGGTCACCGACGCCTACGGAGAGCCCCTGCGCTACGCCACCGCGAGGCTCGCCGTGGACCGTGGGATCGTCGTGGCGCCCGCGTCCCTCGGCCCTCGTGCAGCCCGTGCGCTCCGGGAGGCCATCGACGGGGGAATGTAGGGGTGCGCGCTGGCATTTCGGTGTTGTTCCGGGTAGCGTTCCCCCCCAATGCTCGCCGCGGCCTGAGGGCGGCGTAGGTCCACTGCTCCTACGGAGGACGCCGGAATGTACTGCCCGAACTGTGGTGCCCAGAACCCCGAGAACGCCCCCGCCTGCCATGCGTGCAACAGCGCGCTCCAGGGGGGAGGCGCTCCGGGCCCTGGCGCGGGTCCCGCCAGGGCCGCGCCGAAGTTCAAGGGCACGATGCTCATGATGACCACCCCGGAGAAGTCCGGCGTGAACCCCGTGAACACCGGTGGTCAACCGCCCGGGCCGGCGCCTCGCGCGGGCGGAGCCCCGCCCCTGGGCGCGCCCCCCAGGGCCCCAATGGCCCCCACAGCGCCAGCGGCGCCAGCGGTGTCGGCTGGGAACTACCCCAAGACCATCATGGGCGGCATGAACGCCATGAACACCATGGGCGAGCCCACGGACGAGATGTTGGACGCCCCCACCATGATGTCCCCGGCGCCCCCGGAGATCATGGCCCACGCGGCCCAGGCGCCCACCATGCTCCAGTCGGATTTCGTCCGGCCTCCCAACCGCCCCCCCTCCGGCGCCCCCCGCGTCCCGGACCACTCCGCCGAGGCCGTCGCTTCCACCATCGCCGTGGATGCCTCGCAGTTCGGCCTCCCGGGTGTGGGTCCCTCGCCAGGAGGGCCGGGACCAGGGCCGGGACCAGCCTTTGGGCCACCCCGCGCCCCGCAGGGGCCCACCCCCTCCGCGCCGCCCCCCAAGGCCGCGCCCCCCGCCGGGTCCACGGTGGCCATGGACGCCAGCGCCTTCGGGCTCCCCTCCTCGGGCGGTCCTGGCGCGGGTCCCGCCCCCGGGGGCTTCGGGCCACCAGGAGGGCCCCAGGGCGGGCCTCCAGCGGGTTTCCCGGGTGGTGGCCCCATGGGAGGCCCTGCGGGGCCGGGACCGCAGGCTCCCCCCATGCAGCCCCCTCCGGGTGGGAACATGGGCTCCACGGTGGCCATGGACGCCAGCGCCTTCGGGCTCCCCTCGCCGGGTGGGCCGGGACCTGGCCCGGGACCTGGCCCGGGACCGGGACCGGGGGGCTTCGGCCCTACGGGGCACGCCCCCAACCCCTTCGGCCCCGGGGGCGCGCCGGGAGGCCCACCGATGGGCGGCCCCATGGGTGGTCCCATGGGTGGCCACCCGATGGGCGGGCACCCGATGGGCGGCCCGCCGATGGGCGGTCCCATGGGTGGGCCTCAGGGTGGGCCTCCCATGGGCCCGGGGGGCTTTCAGCCCATGGGGGGACCTCCGGGGGCGCCGGGGCAGGGCGGTTTTGGGCAGAGCCCCTTTGCGCCGCGGGGCCCCGGGCAGCCGATGCAGCCCTACCAGCAGCCGGGGCCGCCGGGACCCATGCCCGGGGCGCAGCCCCCGGGCGGCAAGAAGAACCTCATGATCGCGCTCATCGCGGGTGGCGGTCTGTTGTTCCTGCTGGCCATCGTGGGCGTCGCGCTGATGGTGCTCAAGGGCCGGGGTTAGCGCCCTCGCCGCGCGCATGGCCCTGATTGACTTCCGTGAGGTGTACAAGGCCTTCGGACCCAAGGTGGTCTATTCGGGCCTGAACCTCTCCATCGAGCGCGGTGAGGCCATCACCATCGTGGGGGGCTCCGGGGTCGGCAAGAGCGTGATGCTCAAGATGCTCATCGGGCTCCTCACGGTGGACGCCGGCGAGATCTGGTTCGACGGACGCTGCATCCAGGCGCTGAGCCCGAGGGAAATGACGGGCGTGCGCCAGCGCATCGGGATGCTCTTCCAGGGCGCGGCCCTGTTTGACTCCATGACCGTCGGGGAGAACGTGTCCTACGGCCTCCGGGAGCACCACCGGATGAACCCCCGGGAGCTGGCCGAGAGGGTCCACTGGGCCCTCTCCCTGGTGGGCCTGCCCGGCGTCGAGGGGATGTTCCCCTCGGACCTGTCCGGCGGGATGAAGAAGCGCGTGGGCCTGGCGCGCACCATCGCGCTCCAGCCCGAGGTGGTGCTCTACGACGAGCCCACCACGGGCCTGGACCCGATCAATACGGCCCGCATCTCGCGGTTGATCACCAGCCTCCAGCGCTCCCTGGGGATCACCTCGGTGGTGGTGACGCACGACATGGGGAGCGCGTTCATGGTATCGACCCGCCTGGCCATGGTGCACAAGGGACAGGTCATCGCCACGGGCACCCCGGACGAGTTCCGCCACGCGCGGGACCCCCTGGTGCGGGACTTCATCGAGGGCAACGCCCCCGAGGGCGAGGACCTCCTGGCGGTCCTCCGGGCAGGCGGCTGACCGTGCGCCGGGAGCTCAAAGTCGGGATCTTTCTCTTTCTGGGGCTCCTGACCCTGGTGTTCCTGGTGTTCCTCGTGGGCGAGGAGCGGCACCTCTTCGCCCGGAAGGTGACCCTGCGGTCGCGCTTCCGGGACGTGGCCGGGCTCAAGGTCGGCAGCCCCGTGCGCATGGGCGGCGTGGACATCGGCCAGGTGGACGACATCCAGTTCCCCGAGAACCCCGCGGACCCGTTCATCCGGGTGCGCTTCTCCATCGTGGCCGAGCAGCTCCCGAGGGTGCGCCGGGACAGCGTCGCCCGGATCGTGAGCAAGGGCCTCCTCGGGGACAAGGCCCTGGACGTCTCCATGGGCGCCGCCAACGCGCTCCCCATCGCCGAGGACGGCACCGTCCGGGGCGAGGAGAGCGACGACATGGCCACCACGCTGCACAACGCCAGCGAGGCCCTGGGGCGCGCCAACGACGTCCTGCGCAACGTGCAGGAGGTCACGCGCCCCATCGCCAACGAGCGCCTGGGCAATGACATCCTGGCCCTGGTGCACGACCTCCGTACGGTGGCCCACCAGGTGGCCGAGGGCCCCGGCACGGTGCACACGCTCCTCACGGACGACACCACCGCCCGGAGGCTGGAGGGCACCCTGGCGGCCACGCAGGACACCGCCCGGAGGCTCTCGACCACAGCGGGCCACGTGGAGGCCCTGGCCCGCGAGGCCCGCAGCGGCCACGGCCTGGTGCACGCCCTGGTGTACGACCGCGAGGGCGAGAGGCTCGTGCACTCCGCCGCGGACCTGGCCCAGGAGGGCAGCACGGTCCTGCGGGACGTGCGCACCGGGGACGGGAGCCTCCACCAGGTGATCTACGGCCAGGAGGCCGCCCAGGCGCTCCTCAACGTGAACCGCGCCACGGCGGACCTGCGGGACATCGTCCATGACGTGCGCCTGGGGAGGGGCACCGTAGGGGCCCTGCTGGTGGACCCGTCGCTCTACGAAGACCTGAAGAGCCTGGTGGGCAACGTCCAGCGCAACGAGATCCTCCGGGCGCTGGTGCGCTTCTCCATCCACAACGACGAGAACCGCGGCCCGGGCGTCCAGGCCGAACCGGCCCCGAGCCCCGCGGGGGGCGCCCCGCGTCCCTGAAGGCACCTCACCCCGCGCAACGGCGTAGGGTGAGGGCCTCGCCCGCCGCTTATTTCACATGCTGCCGCACATGCCGGCCTGGGCGCCCATGACCGGGGCCATCTGCACGTTGGCCTTGACCATGGTGAGCCCGAGGCCCATCCCGATGGCGCCGCTCATGCCCTCGCAGGAGCCGCCCATGCCGCCGACCGGCGTGGCGGTGTCCACCAGGCCGTTGATGAGGCTCTCGATCACGCTGCGGAACATGGCCGCCGCGGGGATGGCGATCAGGGCGTTCAGGATGTCCGTGCGGTTCACGGCGCCGCCGAGGTTGCCGTTGGTGCCGTTGGTCTCCGTGAGGCTCACCCGGATCTGGGCGTTGGACAGCGGCACGGAGATGCTCATCCCCATGATGGGGGGCAGCGGGAGGTTGAAGGTCCCGCCCCCGCCCGGGGTCACCCGGAGTCGGCCGTTGACGATGGAGCCCATGAAGCTCACGCCCTGGCCGCCGTTGTACGTGCTGGACGAGGAGTCGAGCGCGTAGGGCTGGCTCACCATCCCGATGTTGGAGCATGCCGCGAACATCGGCCGGCCCTGGAAGATCTGCACGCGCACGCTCGTGTCGTTGGTCAGGCTGCTCACGCCGGAGACGCGCACGATGAGCGACAGGGCCCCGCTAGACACCTGCGTCCGGAGGGACTCGCGGATGTTGATGAGCATCATCGCCGCCCCGGCGAGCTCCGGGAGCTGGTTGTCCACGCCGCCGCGGCAGCCCGCGGCGCCGCCCATGCAGGCCATGCCCTGCGCGTCGCCGTTCTGGTCCGGGTCGATGGACGAGAAGAAGTCCCCGTGGTCGCAGTCGAGCGGCATGCGGTCACGCATGGCCGTCGGGGAGAAGCGCCCATCCAGGTTGAAGCCCGTGTGGGCCACCATGGCGCTGGTGCTCTCGTCAATGGTCAGGGTGTTGACCACATAGTCGTAGGTGCGGTCCACCGCCGGGGTGCCGCCGTCGGCGGTCCCAGAGGTACCACCGCCACAGCCGACCAGCGCGCCCAACATCCCTGCCGAAAGAAGCCACTTCGTCGTGCGACCCATCATGCTCGTCTCCTTGTCCATACGGAAAGTCTCCCCCGCAGCGAGGACCACGCGGTCCAGAAGGAACCACACGCACCCCGCGGGGCTTCGAGGCGCCACGTTCCCTATCACGCCCCTCCCGCCGGGGCTAGTACCCACAGGTCACTGCCCGATGGCCTCGCGGTACACCCAGCCCACATGCCCGTTGCCCCACCGGATCGCCCACCAGCCCCCCCGACGGGACAAGAGCTCCACCTCGCGCCCCTGCGGGAGCCGCTCCACCACCGCCCCCTCCCGAGGCGCCTCCCGCACGATCGCCGCGCTCCAGGTCACCGTGCTCCGCCCCACCGCCGTCGCCCGCTGAAGCTCCGCCAGAGGGATTGGTGACGCCACCCCGCCGTCCCCCGAGGGCACCGACGGCGAAGGCACAGGCGTCGGGGTGGGTGTAGGTGCAGGTGTGCGCGGAGTCGGCGGGGGCGGAGGCTCCGGGGGCGGGGTGGTGGGCGAGGGCTCCGGGGGCGGCTCCGGCGCGGGCGCGGGCGGTGGCTCCAGCGCGCCTCCGTCGCGGTCCAGGGGGCCGAAGCGCACGTCGAAGAAGTACAGGTAGCGCGGGTGGGCGCCGCGGTGGGACCAGACGTCGGTGACGCCCACCAGGGCCTCGCGCACACAAGCGACGTAGCTGTCCCGGAGCGGGACGTTGCTCCGGCGCCCCACCAGGGCCGTGAGCCGCCGCCGGGGGTGGTCCACCCGGAGCCCGAGGCTCAGGAGCCGCGAGGAGCCTCGGGCGACGGCCTCGGGCGCCGCGGGGCAGGTGGCCGCCACCCGGGCGTGGACGCGCAGGGCGCGCTCCAGCCCCGGGGGGTTGTCGCAGTGGTTGGGCGGGATGGACAGCTCGTCCGTGTCACCACAACCGGTGAGCTCCCCCGGGGCGACCCTCGCGCTCACCCTCGCCGCGGGCCCCGGCGGGCTCCCGGCGTCGAGGGTCGTCAGGGGGCCGGGCGTGGGCGTGGGCGGCACCCCCGCGTCGTCGGCCATGGCCTCCACCGCGGCCTGGGCGGGGCGGAAGACCTTGACCCCGACGGCGTAACCCGCAGCCAGGGAGGCGAGCGTCACGGTTGTCACCAGCGCCCAGCGAGGGCGGTCGGCGCCTGGGGACGGGCGGCGGATCCTCGGGGCCATCACCCGCCCCCCGAGGCCAGGGCGCGGTCCCGGAGGTAGCGCGCGAGCACCTCCCTCGGGCGCTTGACGCTCTCCAGGAGGAAGCGCGCCCGCAGGCGCCGAACGCCCTCGGCCCCGAGGTCCCCCGGGCGCCCGAGGGTGACCTGGTGGAGGGCGATCCCCGCGGCCACGGAGACGTTGTAGCTCTCGACCATCCCGCGCATGGGGATCGCGAAGGCCCCCGCGGCGCGCGCGCGCAGGGCCTCGCTGGCGCCGTCGCGCTCGTTGCCGAAGCACAGCGCCACCCGGGGCCTGCGGGCCACCTCCCCGAGCGTGAGCGCCCCGCGGGCGTCGGCCACGTACAGCTCGAAGCCCCGCGCGAGGAGCCCGCTCACACACGCCTCGGTGCCCTTGTGGGGCACCAGGTCCAGCCAGCGCTCGCAGCCCCGGGTGATGCTGTCCACCAGCAGCGGGTGCACCCCGCGGTCGATCAGGTGCACCTCGCCCACGCCAAAGCCGTCCGCCGTCCGGAGGATCGCCGCGGCGTTGTACGGGTCGATCACGGACTCCAGCACCACGGTCACGCTCCCCACGCGGGCCCTGGCGACCGCCGTCAGGCGCTCCAGGCGCTCGGGCAGCACCAGCGGTTCGAGCGCCGCCTCCAGCACCTCCAGCGGGTACGGGAGGGCCTCCGGGGCCTTGGGCTCGAACACGCCAGGGGTGCTCCTGCGCATCGGCGGGTCTCTACCCGCGAAGATCCACGATCGCAAGCACCGTACCGGGCGCCTCCCGCGCGGGCCCCGGGGTCTCCCACCAGAGCAGCGCCCGGCGACCGCCCGGGAGCACCCGCAAGCCCCCACGCCGCGGCGACGCCGAGGGCAGGTCCAGCTCCCTCACGAGCACCCAGGCCTCGCCCTCCTGGCGCCGGACGCAGAGCGTCTTCGGGCGCCGCGCGTCCACGCTCCAGAGGGCGCCGTCCGCGGCCGCGCACACGGCCCCGAAGGCGGGCCTCGCGCCGGTGGGCCAGAAGACCCCCTCGCGCACCCCGGGAACGCCCCCCACGGAGCGCAGCGCCACCACGAAGCCCCGCCTCACGCGGCCGTCCAGGGTCTCCGTCGCACCCACCAGGAGCGTCTCCCGGTCGGGGTGGAGCTGGAGCGCGTCGCCGCCGTCCAGGGCGACCGCGTCCCGCAGGCCGCCGGAGAGGTCCCACACCCGGTCTTCCTCGGCCACCAGGAGCCTCGGGGAGGCGTCCGGCGTGTGCGCCAGCCAGGCCACCTCCCCCGCGGAGCACCACAGGAGCCCCGAGGGCTCCCCCAGGGGCCTCACCGTGGTGACCGTAACCTTGTCCCTCCGCCAGTCGTAGAAGACCAGGGCGCCATCACTCCGGGCCGTGGGGGGGACGTCGGAGCGCTCGCGGGTGCTGCCATACACCCACGCCACCTTCTGCCCGTCGGGGCCCAGGGAGGCCACCACGGCGCGCCGCACCGGGCTGGCGGGGACCCCTCGGAGCTCGTGGGGGTCCAGCGGGCGCACGAGCTCGGGCACCGGTCCCCGGAGCAGGGCCCCCAGGCGCAGCCGCGCCCCACGGTGCTCCGAGGGCCACTGCACCGGCGCCACCAGCGCCAGGGCGCCGTCCGCGCTGGAGGTCACCCGACAGCGATGGGCGCGGGCGTTGGACAGCCCGAGGGTCTCCAGCACGCCCCCGTCGGGCACCGCGTGGGCCACCACCCGGAGGTCGTTGGGGGGTTGTTGCCGGAGCACCCAGAGCACCTCGGGGCTCGCCCAGTGGAGCCCGGCCACGGGGCTGCCGGGGATGGACAAGACCTCACGGCCGGAGGACACCTCCAGCACATGCACCCGGGTCGGCAGGCCCGAGGCGAAGGTGGCCAGCCAGAGCCCGTCGGGCGAGAGCGCCCAGCCGTCGTCCCGCGCCAGGGTGAGCGAGGCCAGGAAGGGGCCGACGGAGGCGTCCGGCGCCGTCACGCGGGGAGCTTGAGCACCCCGGACACGATCAGCCCCGCGGCCACCCCCACCAGGATCACCAGCACCAGGAGCGCGATCACGGCGGCTGGGAAGCGCTTGCGCCGGGCGCCGGGCGGCACCGTGAGGGGGTTGTACCGCTGGCGCCCCGCGGCCGAGGGTGCCCGCCCGCCGGGGCGCTCCAGCGCGTGGGCGCCGCTCCCGGCGTCCCCGTAGCCCCCCCCGGGGGAAGACGTGAGCGACGGGGCCGGGTCCGACGGGACCGTCACCCCGCCCGGCAGGGGCGGCTCATCGGGCCCTTCGAGCTCGTCCGCGAGGTTGCCCGAGACCGTGCCCCCGCCCGGCTCTGCGTCCACCCAGGACCGGCGGGACACGGTGGTGGGGTCAAAGTCCGCGTCGCGGGTCCAGTCCGCGGGGTTCACGAACTCGCTCGCGTCCAGGGGCCGGGCCCCGTCCGCGACGTGCGTCGCCGGGGACAGCCGGTCCGTCGGGCCGCTGGAGGGCTCGCCCAGGGAGGTGAACCGCAGGAGCTCGTCTTGAATCAGGTTGTCAATGACGTTGCTCTCGCGCCCCTCGACCTTGGACGCGGCGGCCTTCTCGCTCAGCACGTCGCCCACCATGCGGCTGACGTCAAACGCCGAGGCCTTGAGCTTGTTGGTCACCAGGAAGACCGTGAGCTCCTCCGCCAGGGCCTGCGCCGTGGTGTAGCGGTCCTGCTTGTCCCGCGCCAGGGCCTTGCGCAGGATCACCTCCAGCTCCTCGGGCACCGACGGGTTGATCGTCCGGAGCGACGGCACCGCCGCCTGCTGCACGAGCTTTACGGTCTGGTAGTCCGTGTCCCCCTGGAAGAGCTTGCGCCCCGCCAGCATCTCCCAGAGCATGATCCCCACGGCGAAGATGTCCGCCTGCGGGTCCGCCTCCTGGCCGCTGGCGGTCTCCGGCGCCAGGTAGCTGAACTTGCCCTTCACGATCCCGGGCTCGGTCTTCTCCACCGAGTGGGCCGCCTTGGCCAGGCCGAAGTCTACGATCTTGATCTCTCCGCGGCGCGACAGGAGCACGTTCGGCGGAGAGATGTCCCGGTGGACGATGTGCAGCGAGGCGCCCTCGGAGTCCGTGGCCTCGTGGGCGTAGAAGAGCCCCTCGCACACCTTCTGCGAGATGTGGCACGCCACGGGCATGGGGATGGTCTTGCCCCGGGCGCGGAGGAACTCCACCACGCCCTTGAGGTTCACCCCGTCCACGTACTCCATCACGATGAAGTAGGTGTTGTCCACGTGGCCGATGTCGAACACCTGGACGATGTTCGCGTGGGACAGCCGCGCGGACACCCGCGCCTCGTCCAGGAACATCCGGATGAACTTCTCGTTGGACGCCAGGTGCGGCAGCACCCGCTTGATGGCCACGGCCTTCTTGAAGCCGGCCACGCTCTCGCTCTCCCCAAGGAAGACCTGGGCCATGCCCCCGGACTCCAGGGACCGGATCACACGGTAGCGGTTCTGTGCGCGGGTCTCTGCCTTCTGTTCAGGCATGGTCTCAGCAGGGGTTGCCATCGTCGGGGCGGCGGTCCAATCGAAACTGCACCGATCGTCCGAGGGTGTCAAGCCATCGCTGCGCCGCGGCGCACTCCAGTCACCACGCAAAACAAACGCGCACGCGCACAGGGACCCTCTCCCGGCGCCGCCGCACCTACCTCCAACGACATTCCCCGCGGGGTGCTTCTGGCTCGGGCCCGGGCATGCTATGGCAGACGGGCACCATGGAAGCGCTGTTGGAGCGGCTGGAGCGGCGGTTCGGGCGCTACGCCCCGGGGAACCTCACCTGGTACCTGGTGGGGCTCCAGGGGGTGGTGTTCCTCCTGGAAATGCTCCGGCCAGGCACGCTGGCGCTCCTGCAGCTCGACCCGGCGCGGGTGCGCCAGGGGGAGCTCTGGCGGCTGGTGACCTTCGCGCTGCAGCCGCCGTCCTTGCAGCCCTTCTGGCTCCTGTTCGCGCTGTACTGGCTGCACACCATGGGCACGGCGCTGGAGCAGCACTGGGGGGCCTTCCGGTACACGCTCTACTGGCTGGTGGGGGTGCTGGCCACCACGGCCATGGCCTTCGGGTTCTCGCTCCCGGCGGGCTCCGCGGACAACAGCTACCTGCTCATGTCCCTGTTCCTGGCCTTCGCCACGCTCTGGCCGGACTACAAGATCCTGGTGTTCTTCGTGCTGCCGGTGCCGGTCAAATGGCTCGCCCTCCTCGACGGCGTCGGGCTCCTCTACGAGCTCTCCCGGCTGGACGGGCTCCAGAAGCTCCTGCCCCTGGTGGCCCTCGGGAACTACCTCCTGTTCTTCCTCCCCACGCTGGTGGGCACGCTCCGGGGCGGCGTGCGCCAGGCCTCCCGCGCCCGCGCCTACCAGCAGTTCCGCCATAAGCTGGAGGACGACGCCCCGCGCGTGCGCCGCTGCGCCACCTGCGGCGTCACCGACGAGGACCGCTCCGTGGACTTCCGCGTGTGCTCCTGCGAGGCCTGCGGCGGCAAACCCACGGACTACTGCCTCGCCCACGCCAGGAACCACGGCCCGCCCGCGGACGCCCCGCCCGCAACGTAGGCCCCCCTCCTCAGCACGGCGGCGCGACCAGCACCACGCCGTCCACCGACAGCGCATCGAGCGCGTAGCCCGTCTCCCACAGCGCGCACAGCGGCGAGAAGGGCTGCTCCGGGCCCAGGGCCCGCCCGAGGAGCTCCCAGCGCACCGCCGCGGCGGCGTCCCAGGCCGCGGCCCCGAGGCGCCGGGCGAGGGCGTCCCGGACCTTCTCCGCGGAGAGCTCCGCCCCGCGGCGGTGGGCCTCCGGGAGGGCCTCACCGGAGCCCAGGGCCAGCGCCTCCAGCGCGTCCCGCGCGGGCGGGGTGTTGTACCGCGCGCGCCACCCTCGGCCGGGCAGGAGCGTCCAGGTGACCTTCAAGGGCAGCCCCGGCAGCGGGAGCTCGGCGCCGCTCACCCCGAGGCGGAGCACCAGGTCCTGGGCCAGGGCCTCGGCGGCCAGCATCCCCGGCGGGTCCGAGGCGAACACCAGCGCCGCCCGGAGGCTCCAGGGCCACGGCCGCGAGGGCCCCTCGGGCCCCTCCTGGAAGAGCCTCTGGGGGTCCTCGGCCCAGTCCTCCGGGGCCACGGCCTCCCAGGCCTCGTGGGGGTCCAGGTGGCCCGCGTAGGCGCTCCCCCGCCGGGCGGCGTACACCCTCGCGGTGACCGCCTTCAGGGCGTCCTCGGGCTCGTCCCTCAGGGCCTGTTCGCAGAGCGCCTCCGGGGCCCCCGTGAGCGCGGCCAGGACCTCCAGGAGCCTCGGCCTCCCGGGGCGGAAGGCCCGCTGCCCCAGGGCCCCGTGGGTGCTCGGTGTCTCCTTCGCCATCGGGCGCGACCATAGCGCACTTCCCAAAGGCCCTTACGGCCCTTGCGTACAGTGTGGTACTCAAGCGCTGCGCCCGATGAGCCGCCCGGTGGTCGCAGCGATGGTGGGTGCGCTGGCCCTGGGTTGCGCCGCGCGCCCGGCGCCCCGCGCCCGGCCCGCCCCGAGGCTCCATTGCCGCCCCTCCCAGGGGCTCTCGCGGCCCCTGCGGCCGTGCTCCCGGAGCCTCCCGTGTGAGGGCGCCTGGGTGCACCGGGACGGGCGCCCGGTGCCTCGGACACTCCGGGAGCCCGCGGAGGTGCCCTCGTGCCGCACCACGGCCCCGGGGCGCGCGTTCTTCGACGACGGAGCGCCGCTGGAGCTCGTCGGGGCCGACGGCCTGGCGCGCCACGCGTGTGTGTACCAGCCCCCGGGGGCCTCCCGGGCCCAGCCCCGGCCGCTGGTCGTCTGGTTCCACGGGGTCTACGGCGCCGCCGGGGACCTCTACGACCACACCTCGCTGCGGGAAAAAGCCACCCGTTACGACCTCTCCGGGGACCCCTCGCGGCCGGGCTTCACCCTCGCGGCGGTGCAGGCCAGGAACCTCCACTGGCCCGGGGCCCGCGCGGATGGAGCCCACCTGGACCACTACCACCGGGACCTCGGTCACAACCCCGACGTGCAGATGGTCGATCAGCTCGTGGATACGCTCGCCCAGACCGGCGGGGTGGACCCTCGGAGGGTGTACGTCCTCGGGTGGTCCAACGGAGGCGTCTTCGCGGAGTTCTACGCCCTCGCGCGGCACGAGAGCCCCACCCCCGGAGGCCACCGCGTCGCCGCCGGGGGCGTCTACGCCGCGGCGGACCCCTTCCAGGCGCCGCTGGAGGCGATGCCCGCCCACTGCGCGGCGGGGAGCGTCCCCAGGACCGCGCTGCCGCTGTTCCTCCTGCACCGTACCTGCGACGCCCTGAGCCCCTGCGGGCCCATCCAACAGACGTATTTCCGCGCCCCTCCGGGCTTTGACATCGAGGCCTGGACCCGGCGCCTCGGGACCCAGCTCGGCGCCGACGTGCGCCTCCAGCTCCTGGATGACCGCGCGGCCCCCGCCACGGGCTGCGCCATGCAGTGCACGCTCCCGCAGGGGCAGCGCAACCACGCCCGCTGGCCCGACGGCGTCGGGGACGTCTCGGGCCACGACTGGGAGCCCGCCCTGCTGGATTTCCTACGGTCCCACCCCCGACGCTGAAGGCACCGTCTCCAGCGTCACCCAGAAGAACAGCGCCCGCCCCGGCAGGGGCTGCCCCAGCCAGTCCTGGAGGGCCGACACCTGCCGCGGCTCCCCCACCCTCGGGGGCAGGAGCGCCACCCGCGCGTCCAGGAGATTGCTCACGTCCACGCCCACGGTAAGCCCCCGGGCCCACCGGGGGGTGTACCCCAGGGAGCCGTCCAAGAGCACCCTCCCGGGCACCGCCAGCTCGTTGGCCGCCGTGAGAAAGGCCGACGACGCATAGCTCCCCCCGACACTCCAACGTAGGCACCCCACGGGCCCCACGCAACCACGACCGGTCGCCCGCCCGCCGAGGTCCCACCGAGGCACCCCGGGCACCCGCAAGCCGTCCGTGGAGCCTCCCTGGAGCCTGGCGTCGGTGTAGGTAGCTGTAAGGAGAATCCCGAAGCGTTCGCCCAGGGAGAGGCGCAGGAGGGACTCCAGCCCGAGGGCAAGGGTGCGGTCGAGGTTCACGGGCCGGAAGGTCTGCCGGGAGGTCTGCACCAGGGCGATGAGGTCCTGGCTGCGGCGGGCGAAGAAGACCACTTCGAGCCGCAGGCTCCGCGCGCCCGAGGCGCGCTGTTGGAGCACCCCGAGGTCCAGGGAGTCCGCGGTCTCGGGGCGCAGCGAGGGGTTTCCGGTGACCGTGCCCCGGTCGCCGTAGAGCTCCGGGAGCGACGGGGCCCGGGCGCTGCGCGAGAGGTTCGCCCGGAGCTCGAAGCCCGCCGGGAGGGCCAGCGCCAGGGCCGCCCGGGGGCTGGCCAGGAGGCGCGTGGTGCGGAGCTCCCCGTGGGTGTCCTCCAGGGCCTCCAGGCCAAAGGCCCCGAGGAGCCTCAGGGGCCCTCGGGTGGCTTCCAGCTCCAGGCCCCCGAGGGCGCTGCGGCGCGTCCCTGGCGGAGCGTCGCCGTCCGGCGCCCAGCGCTCGATGCGGGCGCGCAGGAGGCCATCCAGGGCGCCGCCGGGGCCCTCCCTCCGGAGCGCGAGGGACAGCTCTCCCAGGCCCGTGGTGGCCCGGGCCTCGAAGGGTTCGGTGTTGAACAGGGTGACCGCCCCGGCGTTGACGAAGCGATCGCGACGGAGCACCCCGGAGCCCGCCAGGGAGAGCGCCACGGGGCCCCGCAGGAGCGGGAGCTCCGCCCGCAGGAGCCCCCGGTGCTGGGCCAGGAACGGCCCGTCGGTTTGAAAGCCCTGGAGCCCCGGCACCTGACGCTCCCGACCGGCCCCGAGGAACAGCACACACCCACCGCGGAGGCGCCCCTCCCGGACACAGCCCCGGAGGAGCGCTTCCAGGACGTCCGCGGCGTTGTTGGCCCGGGTGCGGTCTTCGCCCCGCAGGGCGGGGGTTCCGCGGTCGTCGTAGAAGGTGAAATCGCCGTCGGAGCCGCGGTAACCGACGCCTCCCAGGAGCCCGAAGGGCCCCCACCGGGAGGCCCCGAAGGCGCTCGCCCGACGGGCGCCGAAGGAGCCCGCGCCGAGGGAGGCCCAGGCCTCGGGGCGGGCGTCCACCCGGCGGGTGAGGAGCTCCACGGCGCCGCCAAGACCGGAGACCCCGAAGCGCAGCGGGGCCCGGCCGCGGTAGACGTCCACGCGCTCCAGGAGGCTCGGGGGCAGGAGCGACAGGTCCACGCCGTCGCCCGAGGCGTCATTGAGGACGACGCCGTCGAGGGCGACGGGGACGTGGGCGGAGGGGGCGCCCCGGAGGGTGAGGGTCTGCGGGGCGAGGCCGTCGCCCTGGCGGCGGACGCGCACCCCGGGGGCTTCTTCGAGGGCGTCGGCGAGGCTCTCGGCGGTGCGCCCCCGGGCGCGGAGGTCCACGGCGGTGGCCCAGCCCGGGAGGGCCTCGACGGCGTCGCGGTCACGGGCGTGGCGGTCGGCCCGGACGGTGACCGTGGGCGCCTGGGCGAGGGCTCCGCGCGTCGCCAGGAGGGCGGCCAGCATGGCGCTCGTGGGTCTCACCGCGAGGGAGCGTTGTACCACCGGACTTTTGCTTCTCCGCGCGGGGTCTGGCATTGGGAGGGCCATGCGATGTCTTCTGGTGCGCTGCGGGGACCCGGACCCGGCGGTGGAGGAGACCCACGGGTGCTACGCGCGGTGGTTCCGGGAGGCGCTGGACCCGACGGTGTCGCTGACGGTGGTGGACGCGCGGAGGGAGGGCCCCACGGCGCGGCACCTGGAGGGGGTCGGGGCGGTGCTGGTGTCGGGCTCGCCGGAGTCGGTGTACGACCCCTTGCCGTGGGTGCCGGCCTGGGCGGGCTTTGTGCGCGAGGTGGTCTGCGCGCGGGGGGTGGCCTTCCTGGGGGTGTGCTTCGGGCACCAGCTCCTGGCGCATGCGCTGGGGGGCGAGGTCACGCGCAACCCCCTGGGGCGGGAGATGGGCACGGTGTCCCTGGAGCTCACCGAGCGGGGCCGAGGGAGCGCGCTCTTCCGCGGGATCACCGGGGTCCCGAGGGTGCAGGTGACGCACCGGGACACGGTGCTCAGGCCCCCACCCGGGGCGGAGCTCCTGGCGGTGAGCGCGGGGGATCGGTGCCAGGCCTTCCGGGTGGGGACGGCGTACGGGGTGCAGTTCCACCCGGAGGTCACCGCGGCGGTGCTGCGGTCCTACGTGGAGAGCCGCCGGGCGGTGCTCCGCGCCGAGGGCCTGGACCCGGACGCGGTGAGCGCGTCCATCGAGACCGCGAGCGACGGGCCGAGGGTGCTGGGGAACTTCGTGCGGGAGGCCTTCGGTCGGGGTTGACACCCCACGGGGATGTGCTCCCATCCCGCCGCGCGTCGGAGGCCCTGGAGGGTCGCAACGGCCCATCTCTGCGGGCTCCGCGCGGGACGAGGCACACCATGGGATTTGTTGCACGTAGGCGCAAGGCAGCAGAGCGACGGCAGCTTGAGCTCGAGGGGCAGACCCTCGCGGGCCTGGTCGAGGCGGGCCTTCTCATGGCCGCCGCGGACGGCGAGCTGGCCGATGAAGAGTGGGACACCGTCGCGGCGGTGATCGACGGCTTCTTCGACGGCAACGCCACCCGGCGGCAGATCGAGGAGATCATGGACGACTGCTGGGAGGCCTTCGAGCGGGACGGCTTCGACGCCCGCATCGAGGCGATGGCGGAGAACCTCCAGAGCCAGGAGCTCCGGGAGATCGGGCTCCAGGTGGCCGCCGCGGTGATGCTCTCGGACGGCGAGTACGTCGAGGGCGAGGAGGACGAGGTGTACTACGACATGGCGGACGAGATGGACGTCCCGCGCCGCCGCGCCGAGGCGATCCTCGACGAGGTCGCCGAGCAGTACGAGTAACCGCCTACACCGGCGCGAACTCCTCGTCGCCGAAGGCCCCGAGGTAGTCCTCTCGGGCCCCCGCGCACGCGCCCCGCAGCGCGCAGCGGGCGCAGCCCGGGAGGTACCGTCCGCCCTCCATGGGGCTGTCCTCCAGGCGGAAGGTGTACCCCCCGGGGTTGGCCACCAGCATCCCCCAGTCCGAGGCCCTGACGAGGCACCCCCGCAGCGACGCCGGGAGCGTACACGGCGCCGTATGCAGCACCGTGACCAGGTCCGGGCGCGAGGGCTCCACAGCCCGGGCTGCCTCCAGGTACGGCACCAGGTCCCGCACCCTGGGGAGCTCCCGGGTGACCTCCGGCGGCGCGTCGGGCGCGGCCGTGAGGAGCCACAGGTGGAAGCGCCGCACGCCCCTCGGGAGGAAGGCCCTCACGAGCTCCGGCAGGCGCGCCATGGAGCTCGCGTACACGAGCACGTCGGCCTCCACGGGGAGGGCGGTCCGCGCGAGGTTCTCCAGCGCCCTGACGCACAGGTCGAAGGCGCCCGGGGTGCCGGTCCAGCGGTCGTGGGTGCTGGCGTCGTGGCCCTTGAGGGCGACGCGCACGTCCGTAAGACCAGCGTCCACGAGCCTCGTCACCGCGTCGGGGTAGGCCAGGAGCATGGCGTTGGTCTGGAGGACCACGCGGTCGTAGCCCGCCTTGCGCGCGGCCCGGACCGTGGCCAGGAGGTCTCTCCGGAGCGTGGGCTCGCCGCCGCCCAGCCACAGGGAGCGCGCGCCCTGGCGGCGACCCTCGACCAGGAGCCCGGCGAGCTCCCGGGGCGTCATGGACGGGCCCTGCTCCTGCACGGCGTAGCAGCCCAGGCAGCGCTGGTTGCAGTGGTAGTCCGGGGTGAGCTCCAGCCACGCGAGCGCGCGCCGCGGGGTGCTCACGGGGCGACCCGAGGACGGCGCTGCGGGTGCGGGTGTGCGCCGTTGTGTAGGCGTGTTCGATGCGGGTGTGCGCCGTTGTGTAGGCGTGTTCGATGCGGGTGTGCGCCGTTGTGTAGGCGTGTTCGATGCGGGTGTGCGCCGTTGTGTAGGCGTGTTCGATG
>JACRDB010000082.1 GCA_016218725.1 Deltaproteobacteria bacterium | reverse complement strand
GTCCACGGCGGTGTGTAGGGTGATGTACGGCCCTGTGTGGAACCTTTTGAGCTGCGATGGGCTCCCGATCGCGCCGGGCCCGAGGTCCAGCCCGGACTTCAACTGCTCGCCCTTCGGTCGCCTCGGGGCCGAGTGCCACGACTTCCGGTTCCTGCGCCACTGGCGGAGGTGAGGTGGAGGCCCCACGCGGGCGTGGTCCCGAGCATGGTGTCGGGCTGCTTGGGCCACTGCTCCCGGGGCGTCGAGCACGCCGCCCCCGCGAGCAGGTCGCGCAGCGGCACCGTCGCCCCCGCGAGCAGCACGCTCACCGTTCGGGCCTCCTCCGCGGAGAGGTCCCCCACCAGGGTGCCGTAGGAGGTCTCCGCGACGTCCACGGTGTTCCACGCAGAGGTGTGCTCGGAGGGTTCCCGGTGACCTCGATGTGCTCGCCACCTTCCCGATGGTCATCGAAGCACTTGGCCTGGCACAGCGGCTACGGTCAGGTGCCGCCGCGGGCGCCGTTCTTGGCGCTGCCGACGCCCCGGCGGTAGAGTGGTCTCACGGCCACCGACATAAGCCCGCGCACGGCGACCTCACCCCCCGGCCCCCTCTCCATGAATGGAGAGGGGGAGACAGAGGAGAGTAACTTATTGGAATCACAGGTGATTTCCCTCTATGCCCCCCTCTCCATTCATGGAGAGGGGGCCGGGGGGTGAGGTCGCCGTGCGCGGGCTTATGTCGGTGGCCGGTCTCACGAGCCCAGCCACGGTAGGCGCTCGCTCCCAGGCGCGGGAACCACGACGGGGAAGCGCCAGTGAAACCGATTCAGAGAGGCAACCGAGTAGCCGAAGTAGTCCGTCACCGAACCAGTGAACGTGACGGAGGGCGACGCCGACAGGCCAGCGGCGCCGAGGCTCACATGAAGGAATGCCTGGCCGTTGAAACCGCCGGTGGCGGCATCCGCGAAGCCATCCCGATTGACGTCGCCGGTATAGGATGCGGCCCACCCGCGCTCGTCGATCGTCCTGTCGGAGATGACTCGGATGCCGAAGGGGCTGCCATGATGAACCCGCAGACGACCCGGGCCGGCTCCGAGGATGTCCTCATAGCCATCGCCATTGACGTCTCCGAGGCCGGCGAGCGCGGTGCCGAACCCAGAGGCATAGTCACCAAATACCGTCGTCTCGGCGGATCCCCAAGTTCCGATCGCGCGGCCGTGGTAGACCTGCACGGCTCCGTGGGAATTCCCTCCGAGTCTGGCGTTAGGGTCGCCGACCAAGAAGTCTGCCAGGCCGTCGCCGTTGACGTCACCCGCGCCAGAGACCCGCGCCAGGGTCAGGCCGTCCACGGGGCGCAAGGTAGTCCGCGTGGCCGCCAGGCCCATCGGGCCTCCCAGATGCAAGGCTGCTCCTCCCCGTACGCCGATCAGGACATCGGCGTAGCCATCGCCGTTGACGTCTCCGGCGCCCGCGACATCGACCTGCGGGCTGACGCCAGCTCCCGCAATCGTCTGCGAGGGACTCGCCCCAGGGCCCGAGGGACCGCCAAAGTAGATGTACGCATTGGAGTGTGTCGACATCGTTCCGACCTCGCCCACGACGACATCGGCGTAGCCGTCACCGTTGATGTCGCCGGCGCTCGCAACATCCTCTGCGTAGCCTGCCCCTGCCGTCCCCATCAGCGTGATTGATGGGGCCGTCGGCAGCCCCGTCGGACCGCCGACGAAGAGGTACGCGGCACTCGGGAACGCACTCGATCCTGGAGCTCCCACGATGACATCGGCGTAACCATCGCCATTGACATCACCAGCGCTCGCGACGCTGTAGCCAAATCGACCTCCCGCCGCGCCGCGAAGCGTGGCCGTCGAAGTGCTCGAAGGACCACCTGGGGCGCCGTGATACACCTGCACGATGCCGATCCCCATAACCTCTGGCGGCGAGAACGGACCCGGCGCGCCCACGAGCACGTCCGCGTAACCGTCGCCGTTCACGTCAGGATAGGTGGCCCACGAGGTATCGACCATCCGCCCGAGCACACCCGCAGACCGGGCGCCGACATTGAACTGCCAGACCGGACTCGAAGCGGTGCCGCGCACGCCCCCACTGCGGCCTTGAAGGCGCCAGTACCAGAGTCCAGGAGCAAGGTCCGCCATGGGTGCGGCGCTCGGGCCGGTGGCATCGATCGCGATGCAGCCCATGGTCAACGCGCGGTCGCGACAGAGGTCCACGTGGGCGCCATCGACGCCCGGGGGAAGCACCCAACGCAGGGTGGGCTGGCGAGACGTCACGGTCGCTGTGGAGAGCGGTGCGACTTGGCGCGGTACGGCCGCAGACCCGGTAGCTGGTACGCAGGCTCCGCCGACCATCATGAAGCCCGCATTGCAGGTGATATCGCAGCGCCCGCCCGAGCAGGTGGCGCGCCCGTTCATCGGCGCGGCACATGGCCTGTCGCAGCCACCGCAGTGGGCCATATCCGAGGTCGTGTCAACACACCCACCACCGCACCGCATCCTCGGCGGGCCGCAGAGGACAGAACACCGCCCTGCGCTACAGCCCTCACCGGCAGCGCAGGCGCTCCGGCAGGCGCCGCAGTGACTGACGGTGGTGTTGAGGTCGGTCTCGCAGCCATTGGTCGAGCTGCCATCACAGTCGCCCGTCCCCGGCCGGCAGAGAAAGCCGCAGGTGCCAGCCGCGCAGGTCGAGGTGGCGCCCGCAGCGGTTGGACAGACATTGCCACAGCGCCCGCAGTGGCCCGGATCGATGGCTGTGTCGGCGCATGCCACGCCGCACAGCGTGGTGGGCGCCCGGCAGGTCGTGCCACACGCTCCAGCCGAGCACACCATCCCAGCGCCGCAGGCGTTGCCACAGCGCCCGCAGTGCCCCGTCGCGGTGCCCAGGTCGGTTTCGCACCCGTTGGCGACCATTCCGTCGCAGTCACCGAACCCGGTGCCGCAGGCGATCGTGCACCTGCCGGACGCGCAGGCCGCACGACCGTTGGTGGTGTTGCAGACCACGCCGCAGCCGCCGCAGTTGGACGGGTCCGTGCCGGTATCGGTACAGACGCCGCCGCAGCGTGTGAGCGTGCCGCAGGACGAGTCGACGCCCATGTCGAGTGGGGCGAGCGTGTCAGGTGAGGCGAACGTGTCAGGAAGGACAAGCGTGTCGGGTGGGGCAAGAATATCACCAGCAACGTCAATCGCGGGACCGTCGGCCACGGAGGTATCAGTGCCACCATCGACGATCGTCGTCGGGACGCAGCGCAGGTCCGGCGTGCATAGCTCGCCTGTCACACACGCCGGATTGCACGCTGAGATGCACGCTCCGCGTCTGCACACGAAGCCGGGACGACAGGCTGGATCGCAGTCCTGGGCGGTATCCGGCGTGGCATCCAGGGGTTGGGACGGTACCTCGCGACAGGCCCCGAGAAGCACGGCAGAGAAGCCAGCAACAGGCACGAACCACCAGGCGAGACTACGCATTTGTCGTCCTCCCAAGGAACGCTCTCAGCGAGAGGCTCGCACGCTGCCGCGAAGCCGTCAACATGCTCTGTGGCTTGGCAAGCACACCTCCAGTGCAACCTCGCTGCATCTGTCCGTACCCGTACGGGGATAAGACATCCAACCGTGTTCTCCGTCGAAGCGATCCTGGCCCGGTTCTTGCTCGCACGGCTTCGCACAACGTCGAGTTTCGTCAACCCGGGTCCGGCAACCGCGCCGCCGCCCGTTGCTGAGGTGAGCGGTCTGGAGAGCGCGACGTCGCGCTTGACGTCGACACGGCCCTGGCGGTGACCTCACCCTCCGGCCCCGCTCCCTGGCAGGTTCACCTCGGGACACAGCTCCCGAAGGGCCGTGGCGTCGAGGACCGTACCGGGTGCGCGTCCGCCCCGTTGCTGCGGCGTTCTCGATGCGGGTCGGCGGGTTGAAGCCGCGCCGCAAGCCATACGAAGCCCGCCCGAGGCGGGCAGGGAGAGGGCCGCCCGGAGCGCTGTGGAGCGTGGCTCGGGAGTAGCGCCTTGGGTGGGCGTGAAGGGATCACAGATCCTTGAAGGATGTCCTGGGTACCGACGGAGGTCCCCGTACCCCGCTGCCACACCGTGAAAGATGCGCGTCCGCCCCGAGAACGCGAGGTCGCGACAACGGGCGGCGGGGCCGTGGGACACCGTCGCGGCGCTCTGGTGTTCCTGCGACCCCTCGCGTCACCGTGTCCGATGCGCGTCCGCCCCGTGACCAAGGTGTGCGGGACGCGCATCCCGCACGCCGTGGTCGCGGGGCGGATGCGCATCGGACACGGTGACCTCCCCGCGGCGAACGCCCCGCGAGGGCGGCGCGCACGCTTGTCTCAGTCCCCTCGCGGACGCGCATCCACCACGGCGCGGTCACGGGGCGGACGCGCGTCCACCACGCTGCTGTCCCGGGGAGGACGCGCGCCCAGGGCCGTCACCCAGGGCGCCGAAGGTCACCAGGTGCCGCCGTGGCAGCCCCTCAACGCCTCCGGGGCCCTACAGAGCCGAGCGGCCACCTCCCTGGCGCACCCGCTCGGGCCAACCCGCCGCGACATTCTGCCCCGTCTAGAGTGGTCCGCCTTATGGCGGACGCCCTGGCGGGCACCATGGTCCTGGTGGCCAACGATCCAGTCTCGGGCTGGCTCTGGGTCCACAAGACGGCCCCGTCGCGCGACGGGGCCACCTGGCAGGCGGCCGTCGACAAGGGGCTCCAGGGCATGCGGATCACCCTCCACGGGGTGAGCACGGACGGCGCCCCGGGGCTGATCTACCTGGCTCTTACCGCGCTCAAGGTCTCCTGGTTTGCGGAGCTGTTCCACGGCCAGTACGAGCTGACGCGCGCGTGCCACCGCGGTCTGGCGCTGCGCGTCGAGACGGCGCAGACGGCCCACCAGGAGCAGGTCGAGGTCACCCAGGCCGTGCGGAGCCAACTGCGGGCACGGGCTCGAGGCGAGCGACGCCCGGGGCGCCCGGCGGACCTCGACCGTCACCTCGCCGAGGCCGAGGCGGCGCAGAACGAGAGCGCCGCCACGCTCCGTCGGGCCCGCGCCGACCAGGAGACGATGCGGGAGGTGGTGCGGGGGTTGAGCGAGGCGCTGCATCCGGTGGATCTCGCAACCGGCGAGGTGCGGCAGGGGCCCGAGGTGACGCACGCCCTGGAAACGCTGGTGGCGCGGGCGCGGCTGGTGGGGGAGCGCCTGGGGGATCGGGCCTCCAAGGCGGTGGAGAAGGTGCAGCGGTGGGTGCCTTCGTGGTCCGCGATGGTGCCCGCGTGGTGGGCCCGGGTGAGGACGCGCGTGGAGGCCGAGGGTCTCTCCCCTGCGCTCACCCTTGTGCTGCTCCAGGTGCTGATCCCTGCGATGTATGTGGCCGCCGTGGCGCAGCGCAACCACCTCCCCGCCGAGGCGCGCAAGACGCTCCGTGGCGTCCAGGAGAGGCTGTTGTCGAAGGTGCGTGGGGACGCGGCGTGGCAGCGTCTAGGCAGGCCCGCGCGGGCGCAGTTGCTGGCGCTTTCGGAGGAGTGCGCGGGGTGGTTTGTGCGGAGCACCGGGAGCACGGAGGGGCACAACGGGTGGCTGCGGCAGCGATTCCAGGCCCTGCACCGGGTGACGGACGCCTGGCTGGAGACGCAGCAGGTTCTGCACAACTTCTACCTGCGGCGTCCCGATGGGACGACCGCCGCGGAGCGCTTCTTCGGCACCGCACCGCCCGACCTGGTCGAGCACCTCGTGCGCACGATGCCGCTGCCCGCCCTCCCGCGACGCCGCAAGACAGCCGGGACAGATCGCCTCACCACGCTGAACTTATGAACAGTGGATGGTCCGCCTTAGGGCGGACGCCGGCATTCTGATGCTGGACACCGCACTGTTCAATGAGGCGAGTCTGGCCTGGTTGAACTCCGTAGTGCCCGTTCCTTCAGAGCCTTGCGACGGAGTTCGGGGTCCAATAGGAGTGAGATCACGCCGGGTAGGAATACCAGGTATGATATGCCAAAGAACACGATCAGGTCGCGGGTGCGGGCCCATCCGCAGTGGACCATGACCACTGCTAGGAGGATGAATAGTACGAAGATGATGTGCCCGATGACATTCGATAAGTGCGTATGGGGTGGCTGAATATCAGGATGATCAGCGCCCCTGCTGTATCTGACTACGCTCCGCCACGGCAGTGCATCACAGCTCCAGAGATGGCTCCCAATGAGGACTCGCCTTGCTGTGTTGGCGGCAAGGGTGGTGCCCAGAAAGCATCCTAGGAACATCGATGGCGGAAAAATTTGATAAGGTGTATCCTGCGATCCGAGCCAGCCCTGGGAGACGGAAACAAGACAGCCAAAAAACCCCATCCATGCGCCATGCCGAAGGAAACGACGTCGCGGCGAGCACAACCCAAGCAGGCAGGAATCCTGGTGCCCGGCTCTTCGAAGTGGCGCTGCAGTCAACGAATTCTCTCCACACATTGCGGGGATAAGACATCCAACCGTGTTCTCCGTCGAAGCGATCCTGGCCCGGTTCTTGCTCGCACGGCTTCGCACAACGTCGAGTTTCGTCAACCCGGGTCCGGCAACCGCGCCGCCGCCCGTTGCTGAGGTGAACGAATCCAACCGCGGACCCGTGCCCCCGTCAACCCCCCTCGCCGCGCAGGGCTCGCCCGCCAGGGTCACGCTCCGCGCCCCGCTCCACGGCTCCCTCCTACCGACCCGCCCCGGGATCAGTCCGGCGGCGGGTCGCAGTCGAACAGCATCGGGCTCCGCGCCCGCACCACGCTCGGCGGCGACGACGGCTCCCCGAGGTGGTCCAGGATCCGCGCGATCGTCGCCCCGTCGGTGATCACCGCGATGAATCGCATCCGTCCGCCGCAGCGACCGCACGCCAGCGCGTCCACATCGTAGGTCCGCCGCAGCAACGTCGCCCAGTCGATCCGCGAGAGCCCTCCCGTCGGCACCACCGCCACCCGCGCCGCCGCCGGATCGTGGCGCAGCACGCGCTCGTTACCCGCTGCCGCCCCCGCGGTCGTGCCACCCACGGCCGCGGTGGCCGCGCATCCGATGGGCCGCGCGGTCGGACGCGCGGGCACCACCGCCGCGCGCCAGGACGAGTTCGGCGCGAGCACCCCGTGGTAGCGCGTCAGCGGGTGCCTCGGCGGCGGGATCAGCGCCGCCACCCTCGCCAGGAACTCCAGCGGCGTCATGAGTCGGTGCGTGGCCCGGCCCCCCACAGGGTACTTCAGCCGGTACGCCACCCGACCGTCCTCGAGCACCGTCAGCCGCTCCAGACTGATCGTCGGCCGCAGGAGGTACCGACACAGCCGCTCGCGTCCTTCGTGGTCCCAGGCGCTCACCGTGACGTTCGCGTGGAGGTTGAACCCCGCGCTCTCGGCCGCTTGAGACCGCGGGGCCCTCGCGCCGAAGCGTCGCTCCTCGTCGTCTACCACAGCACGCCCGCGTCGGTCCTCATGCACCGTGCCGAAGCTCCCCCGGCCAGCTCCGAGCGCGAGCTGCTGACAGGCTCCCAGCGCCGCCACCGCGGGTGCCTCGTTGGCGCGGTCCTCCGGGGCGACCTCACGCAGCACGTCCCCGCGGTGCCGACGGAGCCAGCGCCACACGCGCTCCCGAACGCGACCTACGATCCGCTCCAGGTCCGCGCGCGTCGGGACCTCCCCGGGCTCGAACACCGGGACGCCCCCGCCCACCCTCGCGTACACCCCGTCGAGGCAGAGCACATGCAGGTGGGGGGTGAGGTTCAAGGAGCCACCAAAGCGTTGCTGGACCGACACCGCACCTCCCTCGCGGGAGGGCGCTCCCCCGCGCCCGGGCGCCGCGCCCTGCCATCGGATGAGCTCCTCCACGAAGATGCGCGTCACGGCCGTCAGCGCCCCTGCGTCGCTGGCCAGGAGCACCCGAAGCGGGTGCGGCACGCTCAACACCCACTGCCGTAGCGGCACCGCTGGCAGCACCCGGTCCACCAGCGTCGCCGCGCCGCCACACATCCGCCGCGCCGCGCAGCTCGGACAGGCCCCACGGCCCTTGCACGAGAACGCCACCAGGATGTCGCACCCGCACGTCGCGCAACGGGCGCGTCCGAAACCGCAGGCCAGCACCCCGCACCGCAGGTACGCTCGAAGCGCGTCCTCCACGTACTTCGGCAGCGCCCTGCCCGCACGCTCCGTGGCCTCCACCACGAAACTCTCCAGGTGCTCGCGCACGATCCCATACAGCGCCGTCGCCGTCGGGTCGTGCCGTTGCCACGCAGCCGTCGCCATCGACGCGCCCGCTGCAACGCGAGTGCCGTGGCGAACCCCGTGAAATCATTGCACTTGTCACCATGCCTCGGTGGCGGCCGCCACCCCCCCGCCGCCAGTCCGCCACCCAATTCCGCCACCCCCACCGTGAAATCACAGAGGAAATTGACCGCGGATGGGTGGTGTGTGTGTTGCTTCGTGGCGCTCCTCCATGAGCGGCACCGTGAACCTCCCCGGCCTTCGGGCCGGGGAGGTTCACCACCACACGCTGCGGGGCTCCTCGTGGTGGCCCCCGGCGGCCCAGCGCTCCAGCGAGCGGCGGCGCACGAGGTGGGCCCCCAGGGCCACTGCCGCGGCGCTGAACCCGAAGGCGGTCCAGGTGACGGTGTCCCCGGCGCGGGCCTCGCTGAACCCGAAGGCCGGGTAGAAGAGCAGCCCCGCGGCGCTACAAAGGAGCCACACGCGGCGCTCCAGTTTGTAGCCCAGCCACCCCACCAGGAGCGCCGCCAGGGTCCAGGGGAGGGCCTCTCCCGCGGAGCGGTCGATGCGCTCGGCGGCGCTGATCCCGAGGGCCCCGAGGCCCGGGATCGCGAGCCAGAAGGCCCCGTCGGCGCGGTCCTTGCGGCCGCGGTCCAGGAGCGCCGCTGCGCCCGCGATGAGGGCCCCGACGGCGGCCACCAGCGCGGTCCGCTGGCTCCAGTTCCAGTACCCGTGGTTGTTGAACCAGCGCTCGACGACCAGCACGGTCCCGAACGCCACCGCCGAGCCCGCGACGCCCAGGGCGGGACCCACCCGGAGCGCCCTCCACAGGCCGAGGGCGCCCGCGCACACCACCACCACGCCGGCGGCGTAGGCGTATTCATGGAAGCGCCAGTAGTACGCGTAGTCGCCTCCTCGTGGGACGAACCCGAGGAGCGTGGCGGCGCCCGCGCCGAGGCCCCAGAGGGGCACCACGGAGCCCGCGGTGAGCACCGCCGAGGGGACCGCGGCCCAGCGGAAGCGCCGGAGCCACAGCCCCGCTCCCAGGAGCGGCAGCGCGAGCCCCAGGGCCTTGAGCATGGCCACGACGGGGTGCCGGACATCCGCCGGTTCCTGCGCGGTCACCACCGTGAAGAGCACCAGCCCCGCGGCCAGGGCGCCCTGGAGGCCGCCGAGCCAGCCCAGGTCCGGCGCCTGGTGGTCGCCCTCGGCGGTCGCGCTCCGGACGATGGCCAGGATCCCCTCGGCCTGGTCGTGGGTGATCACCTTGCGGCGCACCGCCTCGGCGAGGTGACGTTCCTGGATGATCGGTGTGCCTCTCATACGCATTGCTCCTGGCGGTGGGTACAACCTACGCCCTCGAAGGGTCCTTGGGTTCCCTCCAGAGGTGGTGTCGCCCCTCAACGGCGGGCGATCGTTCGTACTTCCAGACCAGGAAACGTACGAGAGGTTCCAGACGGTCTGCGGCGACCTCACCCCGCGCTGCCGCGCGCCCCCTCTCCCTGGCGGGAGAGGGAGCTGTAACATGTTGAAACGTATCAAGAAACTGTAGCCCATCTCCCGCCAGGGAGAGGGGCGGCGCGGCAGCGCGGGGTGAGGTCGCCGAAAGGTGCGTGAACGTAGGGAAAGGTACGAGGCTCAGGGCCTGGTTGCGGGCGGCGGTGTGGCCGGGCGAGCGGCCCCGACGGGGCGCGCCGCCGCG
This sequence comes from Deltaproteobacteria bacterium, assembly GCA_016218725.1. GTDB lineage: Bacteria > Myxococcota_A > Polyangia > Polyangiales > JACRDB01. Next base: position 24,779 of record JACRDB010000082.1, on the reverse strand, counting down.
GGACGGGCCGCCGCAGGGGCCGCCGGGCGAGGGGCCGGGGCGGGCGGAGCGGGAGCCGCAGCGGGGGCGGGCTCCGCGGGGGAAGTGGGCGTGAGCACCCGGATGCGCACCCGACCGGGGACCAGGGCCGGACGCGGCACGCCGGGCGTCGCAGGCCCCGTGGGGCGAGCGGCGGCGCGGGTGGTGAGCGAGCGCTGGGCGATGCCGCGGGCCAGGAGCACGTCCCCCACGAGACCCGCCTGGCGAGCGGCCTCGGTGGTCCCTGGGGCGCCAGGGCCGGGCTCGACCTCGACGATGACCCTCAGGACCTCGCTGCCCCGACCGCGGATCCGCAGCGCGGACTGCTGGAGGAGCGCCACCAGCGGCAGCGGGAGGGCCTGCACCCGCGCGGGGACCACCGCGGGCCTCGCGAAGCGCAGGGCGTCCGTGTTGGCCGCGTCCCAGGTGACGAGCTCGGGCCCGGTGTCCGCGCAGCCGTCGTCGTCGGTGACGCCGTTGACGGTCTCGGGCTCGTCGGGGCAGCGGTCCGTGGCGTTTGGGAAGCCGTCGCGGTCCAGGTCAGGGTCCGCGCAGCCCGCGCGGAAGCGGTCGGGGTGCGCCCCCCGCGCCTCGTCGGGGCACCGGTCGTCGGCGTCGGCCACGCCGTCCTGGTCGCGGTCGGGGATGGGACAGCCCGCGCGGGTGGGGTCCGGGCGCGGCCCCTGAGCGGTGTCCATGCAGCGGTCGTCGGGGTCCAGCACCCCGTCGTGGTCGGAGTCCGGGATGGGGCAGCCCCCACGCTCGGGGTCCGGGTGCTCGCCCTGGGCCACGTCCGTGCACTGGTCGTCCGGGTCGTTCACGCCGTCCCCGTCGTTGTCATCGTCGGGGCAGCCGTCGTCGTCCTCGAAGTTGTCCGCGTCCTCGGGCTGGTCCCGGCAGCGGTCGGTGGCGTCGGGCACCGTGTCCCCGTCGTTGTCCGGGTCCGGGCAGCCGTCGTCGTCTTCGTACTCGTCCCGGTCCTCGGCCACGGCGAGGCAGCGGTCCTCGGCGTCCACCACGCCGTCGTGGTCGCTGTCATTGCCGCGGGGCGCGTAGGAGATGCCCACCAGGGCCCGCCAGGCCGGCACCAGCGGGCTCTGCCCGAGGGGCAGCCCCGCGCCCGCGAAGAGCTCGATGTCATGGGCCGCGTCCGTGGCGTAGCGCGCGCCCAGGAAGAGCTCATTGGTCCCTCGCGAGGGCGCCCCCTCGCGGGTCACCACCGGGAGCGTCCCGAAGACCTCCGCCACGCCGTTGAAGCGCGAGTCCGCCCGGGGGTGGAAGCTCACCGCGCCGCCGTACGTCAGGTGCGAGCCCACCGTGAGGTTCGCGATCTGCGACGTCTGCGACAGGATCCGGGCCCCGAGGTTCACCGTGAAGGTGAGGTACCTGGTCCGCAGGTCCGCCACCGCCACGGGCTGGAAGGTCCAGCCCCCGGAGGACTGAAAGGCCTTGTCGTCCCCGAAGGGCGCGGCGCCGCCGAGGTCCAGGCGGAGCCCGAAGCCCGTGGCGTCCGCGGTGCGCGCCCGCCGCGCGAGGGCGATGGCGACATCGAAGCGCAGGTCCCGCAGGGCCGTGTCCCCGAGGGCGCCGTTGCTGCCGCCCAGGATGGGCGTGGCGCCCTCGCCGGTCTGGGCCACCACCAGGGGCACCGCGAGGTTCACCTGGAGTCGATCGAGAATACCTATGCTCCAGAGGAAATCCGTGGTGGCGGTGGTGTCCACGGCGGCGCGCTGCATGCCGCTCATGGGCTCCGTGAGCACGAGCGGCAGGCGCTCCAGGTTGGCCACCAGCGCGAAGCCCACGCCCCCGGACGGTTGAATTGTGCTCCCGCGCACGCCGAGCGTCTCGGACGGGCCCGCGACGGGCCAGAAGGTCTGCACGTCCACGGACCGATCGGTGCCCGTGCCCGCGCCCTGCGCGAGCGCCGAGCCCGGCGCGGCGAGGGCGGCCCCGGCCAGCGCGACGAGCGCGGGGAGGGCTCCGGGCCGAAGGGTGGTCACGGGTGTGCTTTGCGTTGCCCAGCTTCTCTTCACGCTCTCGCTCCCGGGGTATGCCCTTGGAAGGTGTGCCATTTCAGCGCGCAGGATAGACCGCATCGACGGGCAGGTGCACGGTCTCCGTGCGGCCGTCGGCGTGCTCCACGGTGAGGTCCAGCTCCCGGGCGGTGCCGCGGTCCAGGGCCCTGCGGGAGCCCTGCTCCTCCAGGTCCGAGACCGAGCGCCGGTCCACCGCGGTGATGCGGTCCCCGACCCGCAGGCCCGCGCGCCCGGCGGGGCCATCGCTCACCACCTCCAGGAGCTGGAGGTAGCCCCCGTGGACCTCATAGGTGACACCGAGGCCCAGCATGGGCGCCGGGGCCGAGGCCTCCAGGCGCACGGTGGCGCCGTGCTCCATGCGCAGGAGCCACTGGCCCCCCTGGCGCGCGCTGGCGGGGATCCCCTGGAACTCCTGGCGCCCCACCAGGTCATCGAAGGGGCCGTCCTCGTCCCAGAGCTCCACGCGGAAGCTGGCGTCCGGCGGCGCATAGAGGGCGACCCCGGGGCCGGTGAAGGTCGGGTGCGCCGAGTCGCTCATCACCTCCGAGCGGTACAGCTCCTGGTCGTTGCGGTACAGCACCACGTACAGGTCCGGCGGCCCGTCGCCGTCCCAGGCCTCGCCGCTGGGCTTGGAGGGCGGGGCCTCGGCCTCCGCGGCGCGCACCACGCGCACGCCCTCCGGCGGCTGCGAGAGCTGCCCCCCGGTGGTCATCCCGGGCGGCGGGGGTCTGGTGGCGGCGGTGTACCGCGGGAACACGGCCCCGCACCCCGCGAGGAGCAGGGCCACGGTGAGAGGGAGCGCGCGGTGTGGGGGGGTCACGGTCGGGGGCGGAGGATAGCCACAACGGCGCCCCCGCGAAAGGTGCTCAGTTCGGCTTCGCGCCGCCCAGCTCCTTCGGGGCCGGGCGCACCACCAGGGCGTCGTCTACCAGGTCCACCTGGGCGATGCCGCCTCCCTGGAGCTCGCCGAAGAGAATCAAATCCGCCAGCGGGCGCTTGATGCTCCCTTCCACCAGCCTGGCCATGGGCCTCGCCCCGAAGGCCGGGTCGTAGCCCTTCTCCGCCAGCCAGGCGCGCGCCGCGGGCGTCACCACCAGCGTCACCTTCTTGTCCTGGAGGGCCTCCTGCAAGAGCGCCAGCTCCTTGTCTACCACCAGCAGGATCGTCTGCGCCGAGAGCCCGGAGAACAGCACCCAGGCGTCCAGGCGGTTCCTGAACTCCGGCGTGAACAGGCGCTCGATGGCCGCCTTGGCCTTGCTCTCGTCCGGGCCCCCCTGCAGGACGCCGAAGCCCACCACCTTGGCGCTCATCTCCCGCGCCCCGGCGTTGGTGGTCATGATCAGCACGACGTTCCGGAAGTCGGCCTTCTTGCCGTTGTTGTCCGTGAGCGTCGCGTGGTCCATCACCTGCAAGAGCACGTTGAACAGGTCCGGGTGGGCCTTCTCCACTTCGTCCAGGAGCAGCACGCTGTAGGGGTTGCGCGTCACCGCGTCGGTGAGCAAACCCCCCTGGTCGAAGCCCACGTACCCCGGCGGCGCGCCGATCAGCCGCGACACCGTGTGGCGCTCGGAGTACTCGCTCATGTCAAAGCGCAGGAACTCCACCCCGAGCACCTTGGCGAGCTGCTTGGCGAGCTCCGTCTTGCCCACCCCCGTGGGCCCCGCGAAGAGGAAGTTCCCCACGGGCTTGTCCGCCGCCCGGAGCCCCGAGCGCGCCAGCTTGATCGCCCCCACGATGGTCTCGATGGCCTTGTCCTGGCCGAAGATCACCTTCTTCAGGTCCGTCTCCAGGTGCTGCATCCGGTCCTTCTCCGAGGCGCTCACGCTCTTCTCGGGGATCCGGGCCATCTTCGCCACGATGCTCTCCACGTCGCGCACCGTCACCCGCCGCGTGCGCGCCTCGTCGGCCCTCATCCGGTCCTGGGCGCCCGCCTCGTCGATCACGTCCAGGGCCTTGTCCGGCAGGAGCCGGTCGTTCACGTGCTTGGCCGACAGCTCCACCGCCGCCCGCAGCGCCTCGGGCTCGTACGCCACATCATGGTGCGACTCATACCGGCTCTGGAGCCCCTCCAGGATCTTCACCGAGTCCTCCACCGAGGGCTCCCCCACCTCGATCCGCTGGAACCTCCGCGCCAGGGCCCGGTCCCGCTCGAAGGCGCCCTTGTAGTCCTGGTGCGTGGTGCTCCCGATGCACCGCAGCTGCCCCGACGCCAGCGCCGGCTTCAGCATGTTCGACGCGTCCATGCTCCCGCCGGTGGTCGCCCCGGCCCCCACGATGGTGTGGATCTCGTCGATGAACAGCACCGCCTCGGGCTGCTTCTTGAGCGCCTTGAGCACCGCCTTCAAGCGCTCCTCGAACTGCCCGCGGAACTTGGTCCCCGCCAGGAGGGCCCCGAGGTCCAGCGCGTAGATCGTCGCGTGGCGCAGCACCGACGGCACGTCCCCCTCGTGGATCCTCCGCGCCAGCCCCTCGGCGATGGCCGTCTTGCCCACCCCGGGCTCGCCCACCAGCAAGGGGTTGTTCTTCCGCCTGCGGCATAGAACCCGCACCACCCGCTCGACCTCCAGGCCCCGGCCGATGAGCGGGTCGATGCGCCCCGCGGCGGCCTCTTCATTGAGGTTGGTGGTGAACTGCTTGAGCGGGTCCTTGACGGGGGCCTCGCCCTCCTCGTCGTCCAGGGAGCCCTCCTGGGAGGGCTCCTCGGGCTCGTCGGTGGTGGCCAGGGCGTCGTCCTCGCTCTTGGCCACCCCGTGGGAGACGAAGTTCAGGAGGTCCATGCGCGAGACGCTCTGCTCCTTGAGCAGGAACACCGCCTGGGACTCCTCCTCGCGGAACATGGCCACCAGCACGCTGCCGATGTCAATCTCGCCGGCCTCCGCGGAGATCGCGTGGATGGCCGCGCGCTGGAGCACCCGGGCCAGGCCCACGGTCTGCTGCACGTCCACCTCGCGGTCCTCCGGGACGCGCTCGACCCGGTCCTTCAAGTACGCCTTGAGCTGCTTCTCCAGCTTGCGCAGGTCGGCGCCCACGGCCTTCAGGATCCGCGCGCCGGAGGGCTCGCGCAGGAAGGCCAGGAGCAGGTGCTCCAGCGTCACGTACTCATGGCGGAGCTCGCGCGCCTCGTTCATCGCCGCGCGCAGCGCCGCCTGGAGTTCCTTGGTCACGATCGGGGGCCTGGCCATCTTCAGGTGTCCTCGGGTTCCATCGAGAGCCGCAGCGGGTACTCGTGCTCCCGCGCCAGCGCCTCGGTCTTCTGGATCTTGGTCCGGGCGATGTCATGGGGGTACACCCCGGCGACACCCACCCCGTTGTTGTGCACGTGCAGCATGATCGCCAGGGCCTCCGCCTCGGAGCGGTAGAACACGCTCATCAGCACCGCCACGACGAACTCCCGGGTGGTGTAGTCGTCGTTGTGCAGGAGGACCTTGTACATCCTGGGCTTCTGGAGCTTCTTCTCCGCGGCGGTCTCCGTCGCGGTCCCTCCGTCGTCGTGCTGGGGCCTCGGTGCCATGGGGTACCTATTCTAGCGCCCCTTCCGACGCTGCCCAGGGGACCGCCGCGCCCCCGGGTCCCGGAGGCGCCTCCAGGGGTTTGAGCCCCGAGGCCTCCTGGAGCCCCGGCAGCGCCGCCCGCACGCCCTCCTCCTCGCGCCGGAGGTAGTCCCTCACCACGCGCTCCAGCCCCTTGTGGTACAGCCGGTGCGCGGAGAACGTAAGCACCGGCTCGAAGCCCCGGGTGAGCTTGTGCTCCCCCCCGGCGCCCCCCTCGAAGGTCCGCACCCCGCGGGCGATGCACGCCTCGATGGCGTGGTAGTAGCACACGTTGAAGTGCAGGAAATTGTGCTCCTCGAAGCACCCCCAGTAGCGCCCGTAGAGGTGCGTGGGCGAGGCCACGTTGAGCGCCCCGGCGATGACCCTTCCCTCGCGCCGGGCCTCCACGAGCTCCAGGTGCTCCGCGAGCACCTCCAGCGCCCGGGCGAAGAAGGCCTCCGTCAGGTACCGCTGGCCCCAGACGTATTTGTCCACCGTGGAGGTGTAGAGCCTCCACAGGAGCGCCCGGTCCGCGGGGGTGAGCTCCCCGTCCCGCCCCCGCCGGACCGAGAGGGTGATCCCCTGGGCGCGCGCGGCGTCGCGCTCCCTGCGCAGGGTCTTGCGCTTCCTGCTCGGGAAGCGCGCCAGGAAATCGTCGTAGCTGTGGTACCCGGGGTTCTGCCAGTGGAACTGCACCCCCACCCGCCGCGCCCAGCCGCACTCCACCGCCCGCTCGCAGCTGGCCTCCCGCGGGAATAAGAGGTGCACCGAGGAGTAGCCCTCCCGGCGGCACAGGTCCTCGGCGCCCTCGAAGAGCGCGCTCTCCAGGGCCGCGCGGTCCTCGCCCGGGGCCACCAGCACCCGCTGGCCGGGCACCGGCGTGAAGGGCACCGCCAGCACCAGCTTGGGGTAGTACGCGAAGCCCACCCGCTGCGCCGCCCCCGCCCAGGCGCCGTCAAAGACGAACTCCCCGGAGCTGTCCGTCCGGGCGTAGGCCGGCGCCGCGGCCACCAGCTCCCGCCCCCGCCACGCCGTCAGGTGCCTGGGGCTCCAGCCCCGGGAGGGCGCCGCGCAGCCGCAGCGCTCCAGCGCCTCCAGCCAGGCCCAGCGCTGGAAGGGCGTGGCCTCCGGGTCGGCCGCGCAGAGCGCGTCCCAGGCGCGCTCCGGGACCTCGTCCACGGCGTCGAGTGTTCGGAGGGTGAGCCCGCTCATCCGGCGGAAACCTAAGTCGCCCTCCGCCGAACGCAAACCCGATCGACCACGAATCGGTCCCGCGGCCTCACAGCACCCCGGCGATGGCCGCCGAGAGCTGCGCCTCGTCCAGCACCCCCGCGTGGCGCAGCCGCACCCTCCCGGCGCGGTCGATCAGCACCAGCGTGGGCAGGCCCTCCACCTGGTACGCGTTGGAGGCCGCGCCGCCCTCGTCGTAGAGCATCGGGTACGGGATGTTGAACGCCTGCTGGAACGACGGCACCCCCGCGGGGCCCAAAGCGTCCGTGTTCACCCCCACCACGGTGAGCCCCCGGGCGTGAAACCGTTGGTGCATGCGCACCAGAATGGGCGTCTCGATGCGGCATGGGCCGCACCAGGTGGCCCAGAAATCCAGGAGCACCGCCTGGCCCCGCAGGTCCCTCAGGGCCATCCGGTCCGGGCCCGCCCTCCCGGCCGCGGTCACCACCGGCAGCGAGAAATCCTGCGCCTCGGTGCCGTGCCGTGGCCTCACCACGATCCCCGCCACGGCGGCCACGAAGACCAGCCCCAGCACCGGGTACAGCACCTTGTCCGACAGCAACACGTCCACCGCGCGTGACATGCGTGGCGTTATAGCACCCTACTTGTGGTACGGCTCCCCGCGCAGGATCGTGAAGGCCCGGTACACCTGCTCGGCCAGCACCAGCCTCGCCAGGCGGTGAGGCAGGGTCAGGGGCCCGAGGGACAGCCTCCAGCGCGCCTCGCGGGAAAGCTCCGCCGGGAGCCCCTCGGCGCCTCCCAGGAAGAACACCGGCACGCCGCCGGCGTCCAGGTGGCCCCCGAGGCGCCGGGCAAGGCCCTCCGACGTCAGGGCCTCGCCCTGCACCTCCAGCGCCACCGGGAGGGCCCTCGGGCCCTCGGCGTCGAGCACCCTGCGGCCCGCAGCGAGCACCTCCGCGGGGCGCCCCTCGCGCAGCTCCACCTCGCGTAGTGTGGTGTACCGCTGGATGCGTGTGTAGTAGTCATCCAGGAGCGCCCGCAGCGGGGCTTCCTTTACCCGCCCCACCGGGGCCAGGACGAGCCTCACGCCTGGCGCGCGGCGGGGATCACCGGCGGGAGCCTGGCGCCCTCCGTGGACACCCGCGGGGCGTCCATCCAGAGGCCCTCGATGTCGTAGTACTGCCGGGCGTCCTCCAGGAACACATGGGCCACGACGTCGTCGAAGTCGATAAGTACCCACTGGCCCTGGGCGTAGCCCTCCATGGCCTTGGACGGGTGCCCCCGCTCCTTCAGGAGCTGCGTCACGCCCCCGGCGATGGCCTGCACCTGCCGGTCGCTCCGGCCGGACATCAGCACCACGAAATCCGCGTAGTCCACCTTGTCGCCCAGATCAATGATCTCAATGCGCTCGGCCTTCTTCTCCAGCGCCGCGGCGGCCACCAGGAGCGCCACCTCGCGGGTCTTCACCCGCCGGGCCTCGTTCACATCCAACGCCGGGGGAGCCTTGGACACCCTCGGGGCCTTCGCGGCCTTCACGGCTTTTACCGCGCTCGCTGCCCGGGGCCGCTTCGCCGCGGGCTTGCGTGGGGTCGCGGGGCGCTTTGTTGCGGGCTTCCTGGTGCGGGCGGCGGGCTTCTTCTCTACGGCCATCAATGGTCCCCTGGCAGGGTGGTGGGGTCTCTGGCGGGGCCCTCCCGGGGCGCTATAGTGCCCCGCCCCGCGCTGCGTCCCTCCGAACATACCGCCTCGCGCCCCACAAGGAAGCCCCCCTTTGCGCTCCCCCAACCAGGCCGTGACCGTCCTCGGGATCGAGAGCTCCTGCGACGAGACCGCCGCGGCGGTGGTGCGCGTGGAACCCTCGCGCACCGTGGTGCTCTCCGACGTGGTGGCCTCCCAGGTGGCCGAGCACGCGCCCTACGGGGGCGTGGTCCCGGAGCTCGCGGCGCGCTCGCACCTGCGCAACATCGTCCCCGTGGTGGCCTCCGCGGTGCGCGAGGCCGGAGGCTGGGAGGTCGTCCAGGCCGTGGCCCCCACCATGGGCCCCGGGCTCCTCGGGGCCCTCCTGGTGGGCCTCCAGGCCGCCAAGGCCATCGCCCTCTCCCGGGGCCTCCCGTGCGTGGGCGTGCACCACCTCCACGGGCACCTCCTGGCGCCCTTCCTCGACCGCCCCCAGGCCGTGGGCTCGCGCCCGGGCTTCCCCTTCGTGGCCCTCCTCGTGTCGGGAGGCCACACCGCGCTCTACCGCGTAGACGCGCCCACCACCGCCCGCCTCCTGGGCTCCACCCGCGACGACGCGGCGGGGGAGGCCTTCGACAAGGTCGCCCGCCTCCTGGGCCTTGGCTACCCGGGCGGGCCCGTGATCGACCGCCTCGCGGCCCTCGGAGACCCCTCGGGGGCCCCCTTCACCGAGCCCATGAAGCACACCCGGAGCCTTGAATTCAGCTTCTCCGGGCTCAAGACCGCCGTGTCGGTGCATGTGCGCAAGAACGGCGTGCCGCCGCCCGGCGCGGCCCTGGAGGACCTCTGCGCGGGGGTCCAGCGTGCCATCGTGGAGAGCCTGGTGCGCAAGCTCCTGCTCGCGGTGGCGCAGGAGGGCGTCGCGCACGCGGTGCTCTCGGGGGGCGTGGCGGCCAACCGGGGCCTGCGTGACGCCGCGCGGGCGGCGTGCGAGAGGGTGGGGGTGGCGCTGCACGTGCCGCCGCCCCGGAGTTGCACGGACAACGCCGCGATGATCGCCTACGCCGGCGCGATGCTCCTCCAGGCCGGGCGCCGGGACCGCTGGGACCTGAACGCGCGGGCGACCTTCCCCCTGGAGGAGGCCCTGGCGTAGCGGCGGGGCGCGGCGGCGGTGGTAGCATCGCGCCATGCGATTTCTTGCGGGCTCCGCGGCGCTCATGGTGCTCCTCCTGGCGTCTCCCGCGCGCGGCCAGGACTGTACGTCGGTGACCGACCGGTGCCTGGCCTCGGTGTCCGAGCGCGTGGCGGGGCCGTACCGTACGCCCTCCGGGGGGGACGCGCTGACGCTCACCTTCGCGCGGCTGGTGCGGGGGGTGATGACCTTCCCGGGGGGACCGGTGACGGGCATCGAGGGCTTCTTCGGCGGCACGCCCCGGTGCCCGACGACGCCGATGCCGTCGATCGTCGACGCGGCCAACCGCCTCGACTGCTGGGCGGTGCACATCAACCGCGTGCGCCCGGACGGGAGCGCCGTGGTGGACGGCGAGAGCTGCTGCTACGACCCCTGGCGCGGGGCCATCTTTGACCTCGGCGGCGAGGGCAACCGCGTGGCGATCTTCCCGGTGATCGACCACGGGCCGCTGCCGTGCGAGGCCTTTGAGTACACCGTGTGGCTCACGAACAACCCGGACGCGACCACCGTGGCGCCCGCGACGAGCCCGGACCCCATGCGCTGGAACATCGCCCAGCTCACGCGCACCTTCACCGGCGGCTGGGACACGGCGATCGAGAGCGACGGGTACGCCATGGTGTACAGCCTCCCCTGCGGGGTGACCTTCCGGTACGCGTCCCTGGTGGCGGGCAACAACGGCACCCCGAGCCGGGAGTGCCTGTTCCACAGCTTCGACGCCGAGCTCGACGCCGTGGCGGGCCTGAATGAAGACAGCACCGCGGTGTGCCCGGACCGGGACGGCGACGGCTTCCGGGACGCCGCCTGCGGCGGCAACGACTGCAACGACATGGACCGCATGGTGAACCCCGGCGCCGTGGAGAGCTGCGCCTCGGTCCGGGACCTGAACTGCGACCGGGACACCCCTCGGTGCCCCGAGGGGCTCTCATGCATCAACGGCCTGTGCGCGAGCGCCTGCGTGGAGAGCGCGTGCGGGGCGGGCTTTACGTGCGTCACGCCGGACGGCGGGTCGCGGGCGTACTGCGTGCCGGACCCCTGCGCCGGGGTCACCTGCCCGGACGGCCAGGTGTGCGGCCCCAGGGGGTGCCAGGACCCGTGCATGGGCGCCCGGTGCCCCCCCGGCCAGGTGTGCAGGGGCGGGGCCTGCGTGGATCCCTGCGCCGGGCTCCTGTGCCCGACGCGCCAGCACTGCGAGGCCGGGCGCTGCGTGCCCGACTGTCCGTGCATCCCGTGCCCCGCGGGCACCATGTGCTACACGTCGGGCAGGTGTGAGCGGCCCAACTGCACCATGCTCCGGTGCCCCGACGGGCAGGTGCCGGACTGCACGGGCGGAGAGCCCCGGTGCATCCGTCCCTGCGAGGAGGTGTCGTGCCCCCTCGGGACCAGCTGCGACCGGTCCACGCAGCGCTGCGTGACCGACCGGTGCTTCGGCGTGGGCTGCCCCGCGGACACGGTGTGCATGGACGGCCGCTGCGTCCGGCCCCCGAGGCCCGACGCGGGCCCCATGGACGCCGCCGCGCCCGACGCCACGGAGCCCGCGGACACGGCCCCCAGGGACACCGGGAGCGGGAGCGACCGGGGCGCGGCCATGGACGCCCCGGGGGATACGGGCCTGGTGCTGGACACCGCCGACGGACCGGGCTCCTGTGGCTGCCGGGTGCCCGGGGAGGGCGCCCGGGGCACGTCGCTGGCGCTGGCCCTGGCGGCCCTCGGGCGGTGTCGTCGTCGGCGTAGGGCCGCTTGAATTTTCCGGCCCCTGGGCCTACGCTCCGCCGCCCTTTCAAGGGACCGGTGGCGCGTGGAACGTAGGCGATGGACGGTGGGAGCAGTGCTAGGGCTCGCGGCGCTGGGGCTCCTGGCCCCCGGGTGCGAGACCCAGGGCCTCGGGCAGCGGTGTGAGACCCAGACGGACTGCGAGTCCACCGCGGTGTGCCGCGTGGAGTTCATGAATGACACCTGCAGCGGCGCCGGGAGCTGCGTGTGCTGCCCCACGGACCCGACGCTGGCCGAGGGCTACCCGGGCTGTCGCCCCTCGGCCCCGCCGGTGACCGACTCCGGCGCGAGGGACTCCGCAGCGCAGGACTCCACCGCGCCGTCGGACACGGCCGTGGATACGGCCGTGGACACGGCCGGGGCGGACAGCGCCTCCGGGGGCTGAGCTCAGCGCCCCATGGAGCGCCGGCCCGCCCGGAGCTCCAGGACGTTCTGCGAGAGCAGGTTGTAGAGCGTACGGAGCACCTCCAGCGGCGGCATGGTGCTCACGTCAATGATCTCCTCCAGGGTGGAGACCCCGTCGATCAGGGACAGCACGAAGCCCGCCCGGTGGTCCAGGGACAGCCAGCGCATCTCCGACGGCGGCACGATCACCGTCGGGATCTGCGTGAGGGACCCAAGGCGCCCGGCGTAGATGGCCCGGAGCTTGGACCGGCACACGTCCGCGATGTAGATCGCGTCCGGGTCCTTGCGGTGCAGCTCCAGCATGGCCTCGGCCATCACCAGCGCGCCGGTGTAGTCCCCGAGGTCGAAGCGCTCCCGGAGCTCCTTGCGACGGTCCGCCAGGGACCCCTGCCGCGCAGCCTCGTCGACCACGGCCTCCGGCGCCGCGACGGGGCTGCGCTCCCGCGAGGGCTCCCGCGCGGGCACCTGGAGCTGCGTGCCCACCACCGGCGTGGGGATGCCCCCGGGGAGCCTCCCGGGGCTGGGAGGAGGCACCACCCCCGCGGAGCCTCCGACCCTCTCGACCGCGCGGCGGCGGACCGGAGGGGGGCGCTCCGTAGGGGACTCTGGCGTGCGCACGGCGGCCTCCGACGGCGCCTCGCCGGGCGGCGGCGCCGCGGCCGGGCGCGTGGGTGCCTCCGAAGCGGTCTCCAGGGGCGTCTCCAGAGGCTCCGGCGCGGCCTCCACGGCGGGAGCCTCGGGCGCCGGGGCCTCGGCCTCCAGCGGAGGGAACTCCTCCGAGGAGACCTCCGGCGGAGCCGACTCCAGGGTGATCTCCGGCGCGCTCGCCGTCCGCCCGGGAGCCCCGAAGAGGGCCTCCGCCGACAGGTCGGGAAATGCAGGGAGAGGTGGGGAGTTTCCCGACCCGGAGAGGACGTTCTCCAGCTCTTCCAGCGACGGGGGCTCCGGCCCCGAAGGGGTGGCGGCCGGAGGCAGGGGCGTGGGCGCCTCCGGGGGATGGATGCCCACCGCGGCGAGGCTGCGCTGGAGGTTCTCCAGATCGGCGCCGGCGAAGGCCTGGGTGGTCTTGATGGCCCGGTTGGAGGGGTTCCTGGGAGACACCGACGCGGCCAGCGGCGCGGTGCCGGGGTGCGTCGGCGGGTCCTGGGGCGGGCCCGGGAGCCCAGGGGTGGGCTCCATCCACCCGAGGTCCGGGACATCCCGCAGGGACGGGGCCGGCGCGGGCTCTCGGAGCGGCACCGGCGGGGGCACGCCTCGAGGCCTGGTGGCTTGCGTCGCGAGGGGATCGAACTCCGTGTCGTCCTCGACGGGCTCCACCTCCAGGGTGTCATCGTCGGTGACCTCCAGGGTCCCCTCGGTCCCGAGGTCCAGGTCCTCGAAGGAGACCTCGTCCACGCTCTGCACGCCGGTGCTGGAGCCCGCGCGCGTCCCGAGGGGGTCCGTGGTCGGCGGAGGGGTGGGCCCCGGGGCGACCTCCCAGTCCCACAGATCGCTCTCCTCCGCCGGAGGCTGAGGCTGCGCGATGCTCACCGGCGTCACGCGCTTGGAGGGGTCGTCCGCGGGGGGCGCCTGGGCCGTGCCCGCGGCCGGGGGCTCGTCCAGGAGGTCGAACCAGTCGTCCACCGTCTCGTCGCTCTGGGGCGCCTTGGTGCCGATGGAGCTCATGGTGGAGTCCTCGGTGGGGGGTGCGCTGGGGAGGCCCAGTTCATGCTTTCGCCACCACGCCCTTGAACATCTTGAGCGTCCGGGTGAGGGCCTCCACCTGCTCCTTCAGGGCCGGGGAGTCCCGACGGTCAATCGCGTGCCGGGCCCGGTCGATCACGCCCTTGGCCTTCTCCAGCGCGTCCCGGCCGTAGTCACTGCCGCCCACGACCTTGGCGACCTTCTCGTGGAGCCGCTCGATCTCGAAGATGAGCCCCTCGGCCTCCTGCTTGCGGCCCTCGTACTCCTCGTCGCGCTTGCGCTCGACGGCGTACTGCTTGCCCGCGTCGATCATGGCCTGGATCTCGTCCTTGGTGAGCCCGCTGGTGGCGGTCACCGTGATGGACTGCTGCTTGCCGGTCTCCAGGTCCTTGGCGTGGACGCTTACGATCCCGTCGGCGTTGATCTCGAAGGTCACCTCGATCTCCACGGCCCCGGCGTTGGCCTTTCGCAGGCCCGTGAGAATGAACTCCCCGAGGAGCTCGTTCTTGTTGGCCTCCTCGTGCTCGCCCTGCATCACAAGGATCTTCACCGCGGTCTGGTTGTCCCGGCTGGTGGTGAAGGCCTTGGTGCGCAGCGTGGGCACCGTGGTGTCCTTCGGGATCAGGGGCTCCATGAGCCCCCCGGCGACCATCATCCCGAGCGTCTGCGGGGTCACGTCGAGCAGCACCACCTTCTGCTGCGAGTCCTCCACCAGGGCCCCGCCCTGGATCGCCGCCCCCACGGCCACCACCTCGTCCGGGTGGACGCCCTTGGAGGGCTCCCGGCCGAAGAACTCCTGCACCGAGCTCTGCACCCGGGGCATGCGGGTCATGCCGCCCACGAGCACCACGTCCTCGACCTCCTCCCGGGAGATGCCCGCGTCGTCCAGGGTCTGGCGCATGATGTCCACGGTGCGGTCCACCAGGTCCGCCGTGATCTGCTCCAGGTCCGCGCGGGAGAGCACCCGCTGGAGGTGCAGCGCCTCATTGCGCCCCGACGAGATGATGAACGGCAGGTTGATCTCCACCTCCTCCACCGAGGAGAGCTCCACCTTGGCCTTCTCCGCCGCGTCCTTCAGGCGCTGCAGGGCCATGCGGTCCTTGCGCAGGTCAATCCCCTGCTCCTCCTGGAAGCCGTTGACCAGCCAGTCGATCACCCGCGCGTCGAAGTCCTCGCCGCCCAGGAACGTGTCCCCGGCCGTGGACACCACCTTGAAGACCCCGCTGGAGCCGATCTCCAGCACGCTCACGTCGAAGGTCCCGCCCCCGAGGTCGTACACCGCCACCAGCTTGTCCACGTTCCGGCCGTAGCCGTAGGCCAGCGCCGCCGCCGTGGGCTCGTTGATGATCCGAATCACGTCCAGGCCCGCGATGGCCCCGGCGTCCTTGGTGGCCTGGCGCTGGTTGTCATTGAAATACGCAGGCACCGTGACCACGGCCTTCTTGACCTCGTGGCCCAGGTACTCCTCGGCGATGAGCTTCATCTCCGAGAGCACCATCGCGCTCACCTCGGGCACCGAGTACACCTTGTCCCGCAAGACGATGCGCACGTCCCCGTGGGGCCCCTCCACGATGTTGTACGACGCGCTCTGGGAGACCTGCTTGCACTGCGGCGAGGACCACTTGCGCCCGATCAGCCGCTTGGCCGAGTAGACCGTGTTCTCCGCGTTGGTGATGGCCTGGCGCTTGGCCAGGTGCCCGACCAGGCGCTTGCCGGCCTCGGTCATCGCCACCATGGACGGCGTGGTCTTGTACCCGCCGCGGTTCGCGATCACCACGGCCTGGCCGTTTTCCACCACCGCGACGCAGGAGTTCGTCGTTCCGAGATCGATTCCGATGACCTTGTCCATGCCTCTGTGATCCTGTCGGGGCGCTTCCCCGGGGGAACGCCCCCTCCACGGTCGGACAACCGATGGATTTTCGCAACAGGATTCAGCCCGCCAGGAGCCTCTCCAGGAGCGCCTTCTGCGCGTGGAGGCGGTTCTCCGCCGCGCGCCACACGGGCCCGGAGGGGTCCTCCAGGTACTCCGCCGAGACCTCCTCGCCCCGGTGCGCCGGGAGACAATGGAGCACCAGGGCCCCCGGCGTCGCCCGGGAGACCAGCGCGCGGTCCACCGTAAACCCCGAAAAAGCCGCCCTCCGCGCCGCGGCCTCGGCCTCCTGCCCCATGCTGGCCCACACGTCCGTCACCAGCACCTCGGCGCCGTCTACAGCCTCCACGGGGTCCCGGACCACCGCCACGCCCCGTGGCAACGCCCCCGCAGGGGGCTCATACCCTGGAGGACACGCCAGCGTGAGCGTGAAGCCCAGGAGCCCCGCGGCCTCGGCCCAGCTCCGCGCCACGTTGTTGCCATCGCCCACCCAGGCCGCCCGGAGACCCTCCAACGAGCCCCGGAGCTCCAGCACCGCCTGGAGGTCCGCCAGCACCTGGCACGGGTGGGCCTCGTCCGTCAGGGCGTTGATCACCGGCACCGTGGCCTCCCGGGCCAGGGCCTCCACCCTCGCGTGGGCAAAGGTCCGTACCACGATGGCATGGACATACCCTGACAATGTTCGGGCGGTGTCCTCCAGGCTCTCGCCCCGACCGAGCTGCAGGTCCCGGGAGGCGAGCACCACGGGGTGTCCCCCCAGCTCGTGGACGCCGACCTCGAAGCTCACCCTCGTGCGCGTCGAGGGTTTTTCAAAGATCAACGCCACGCTGCGGCCCTGGAGGGGGGTGTCCCGCAGCCCCTGGCGACGCCGGGCCTTGAGCTCCATGGCGCGCTGGAGGACCGCGCGCACCCCGTCCGCGCCGAGGTCCGAGAGCACCCGGAAATCGGTCTTCATCGCGTCCTCGGGGGCTCCTGGAGCACCTCGGCCACGGCGTCCACGCCGCGGTCGAGCTCCTCGCGGGTGATGGTCAGGGCCGGGACGAAGCGCAGCACCCGATCGCCGCCCAGGGAAAGGAGCACGCCCCGGTCGCGGAGCCTGGCGAGCACCTCCCTGGGGTCCACGGAGCTATGGAGCTCCAGGCCCTGCATGAGCCCCACCCCGCGGGCTTCCACCGCCGCCGAGGGGAAGGCCTCGCACAGCGCCCGGAGCCGCCCCGCCAGGACCTCCCCGAGGGCCTCCGCGCGGGAGAAGAGCCCCTCGGACTCAAGCACCCCGAGCACGGCGAGGCCCGCGGCGGCGGCCAGGGCGTTTCCACCGAAGGTGGTGCCGTGGGTCCCGGGGACCAGCGCCCCGGCGAGGGCGCTGCGCACAAGAAACGCCCCCACCGGGACGCCCCCGGCGATGCCCTTGGCCAGGGTGACCACGTCGGCCTCGACGCCCTCGCGCTGGCAGGCCAGGAAGCGACCGGTGCGGCCCACGCCCGTCTGGATCTCGTCCGCGATGAAGAGCGCCCCGCGGCGGTGGCAGAGGTCCCTGACGCCCTGGAGGTAGCCCTTTGGGGGGACGAGCACCCCGGCCTCGCCCTGGATGGGCTCGACGATCACCGCCGCGGTGCGGTCGTTCATCCGGGCCTCCAGGGCCTGCAGGTCCCCGTAGGGCACGTGGGAGACGCCGGACAACCGCGGCCCGAAGCCCTCCCAGTATTTGGGCTGACCCGTCAGCGCCAGCGCCCCGAGGGTGCGCCCGTGGAACGACTGGTGCGTGGCGATCACGTCCACGCGCTCCGTGTCCCCGCGGGTGAAATGATGGCGGCGGCAGAGCTTTAGGGCCCCCTCGTTGGCCTCCGCGCCGGAGTTGCACAGGAACGCCCGGTCCATGCCCGCGGCGCGGACGAGGGCGCTGGCGAACTCCACCTGGCGGTCGTTGTAGAAATAGTTGGACACGTGGATCAGCCGCGCGGCCTGGGACGCCACGGCCTGCACCAGGGCAGGGTGGGCGTGGCCCAGCACGCTCACGGCGATGCCCGCGAAGAGGTCCAGGTACTCGCGCCCGTCGGTGTCCCAGACCCGACAGCCCTCACCCCGGGTGAGCACCAGGGGTGGTTGCTTGTAGGTCTTGAGCAGGGCGCCGTCGGCGAGGTTCAGGAGGTCGGCCGTGGTGCGCATGAAGTCCCGCGGAGGGATACCGCTTCTTCACCCTCCCCGCCAGACGGCCCGGCCCACGAAGAAGGGCCCCATCTTCTCCATGAACTCCCCGGTCTGGCGGGTGCGCCGCATGGTCTGCACCACATGGGACAGGGGGTGGAGCTCCTTGCCCAGGAGCCCGATGACGAAATCGTTGTCGTGCGGGTCCAGGCCGTGGCAGGCGAGGCGCACGTCGTGGGCCAGGTCCGCGGCCCCGTAGGCCCGGCCGATTTCACCGTGCTCCCGCAGGATCGCCCCCTGCTCCTTGCGGTCCAGGCGGTTGAAGGCCCCGGTGCGGCGCAGCGGGTACCACACGGCCCACGGGAGCGTCGGGTCCAGCACCGTGCGCCGAGGGCGCTCCAGGAGCCAGAAGGCCAGGTCCTGCTCATAGCCCGTGCTGTAGGTCCTGCCGAGCATGGTGAACGCCGGCTGCAGGTCCAGGCCCTCGACCTGCACCGCGGGGCGCACCACGTCCACGAAGTGCGCAGGGTCCTCGGAGAAGGTAAGCACCCCGAGGCCCCGAGGGTCGTTGACGTCTTCGTAGAGCACCCCGGTGAGAGAGCGGTCCCGGAAACGCCGGGAGAGCAGCTCCACGTGGATCTCCGGCGAGGCGTTCGTCGCCCGGAACACCAGGAGCTGCATGAACAGCCGCCGGTCCAGCACCTGGGGCTCTCCCTCCTTCGGGGCCCCTCGCTCCCTCACGTCCACGTCCACCGCCGGTCGAGTGTCTTCGCTCATGGCCCGACCGTACCCACCCGGAGGGCCCTTGTGGAGTGTTCAGGAAGTCATGCTAGTATCGTGACCGGTTGGTCACGTTATGGAGGACGACCATGGGCTGGGACGGGGTAAGCGGGCAGAATCTCTTGCGATGGCGCGCACTTGCGGAGGTGGCCACGCCCGCCGGGGAGGTGCTCCCACCGCCCGGTGACCTGGTGGCGGCCCGGGCGGAGGCCCTGGTGGGGGAGCTTGGTCCCTGGGCCCCCGGGGTCTTCGGGGCCCTCCTGGAGGGCCTGGACCTGGCGGCCATGCCCTTCACCGGCAAGCGCTTCTCGGCGCTGGACCTCGAGGCTCGTCGGCGGGTGCTGGGGGCCCTCCAGGACACCGGTCCTGCGTACTGGGCCCTGCGGGCGCTGACGGCGCCCTTGAAGATGGCCGCGGCCCAGGACGAGGCCCTGAGGCTGCGGCTGGGCCTGGGCTCCGGGCCTCGGGTGCTGGCCACGGAGCGCCAGCGCTGGGAGGAGAGGGTGTTTGACGCCCGGGCATTGGACGGGGACGAGACCCTGGAGGCCGACGTGGTGATCGTGGGCACCGGGGCCGGGGGGGCGCCGCTAGCCCGGACGCTGGCCTCCCGGGGCCACGCGGTGCTGCTGCTCGAAGAGGGCGGGCGCTTCACCCGAAAGGATTTTGGCGCGACGCCGGCGCAGCGGTACCGGGCGATGTACCGCCAGCAGGGGGCCACGGTGGCCTTTGGCAACACCATCCTGCCGATCCCCGTGGGGATGACCTTCGGGGGCTCCACCACGGTGAACTCCGGGACCTGCTACCGCACCCCGGACGACGTGCTTCTGCACTGGGCCGAGGCCCTCGGGCTCGAGGAGCTCCGCCCGGAGGCCATGGCCCCGTGGTTCGAGCGCGTGGAGGAGGCGCTGGGCGTGGGCGCGCCCGCGCCGTCGGCGCTCGGGGGCTGCGCCCGGGCCATCGCCCGCGGGGCCGAGGCCCTGGGCTGGCGCCACGGGCCGCTGCAGCGCAACGCCCCGGGGTGTGACGGCCAGGGGCTCTGCGCCTTCGGATGCCCCACGGACGCCAAGCGCGGGACCAACGTGAGCTACCTGCCGGAGGCCCTCAAGGCCGGCGCCGTGGTGTACACCCACTGCCGGGTGGACCGCGTGCTGGTGGAGGGCGGCAGGGCCGTGGGGGTCGTGGCCCGCTGCCGCCGCGAGGACGGGCGCAAGGTCACCCTCACGGTGCGCGCCAGGGCCGTCACGCTCGCCTGCGGCGCGCTCCACACGCCCGCGCTGCTCCTCCGTCAGGGGCTCGCCAACGGCTCCGGAGAGCTCGGGAAGAACCTCACCATCCACCCGGCCTCACAGAGCTGGGCCGCGTTTGACGCCCCCGTGCGAGGCTGGGAGGCCATCCCCCAGGGGTACGCCATCGAGGAGTTCGAGCGCGAGGGCATTCGCTTCGAGGGGGTGTTCGTCCCGCTGGAGATCGCCGCGGGCACCCTGGGGAGCCTGGGAGGGGCCTGGACTCGGCGGGTGGAGCGCTTCGATCGCCTGGCGTGCTTTGGCTTCATGGTGCGGGACCGGGCCCTCGGGAGGGTGCGGGCGGGCCCCGGCCGGGAGCCGCTGGTGACCTACTGGCTGGGCGACGCCGAGCGCCGCAAGGTGGTGCGGGGCCACGCGCTCCTCGCCCGGGTGTGGCTGGCCGCGGGCGCCCGGGCGGTGTACCCCGGCGTGCAGCGCTTCGAGGAGCTTCGCTCCGAGGGGGACGTGCAGGACCTGGAGACCCGCGGGGCGCGGGAGCTGCGCGCCCACCACCTGGACCTCACGGCCTTTCACCCCCTGGGGACCTGCCGGATGGGCACCGACCCCCACCGATCGGTCATCGGTCCTTCGCACGAGACCCACGACGTGGGGGGCCTCTTCGTGGTGGACGGCAGCGCCGTGCCCACGGCCCTCGGGGTGAACCCGCAGATCACCATCATGGCCCTGTCTGAACGCTCCGCTGGCTTTGTGGAGCGCGCGATAGAAGCCCCGAGGGGACACTCCCGCTACGCCGTCCCCGACGGCTCCCTCACCTTCCGGGAGACCATGCGGGGGCCCCTCACCCTCACCGATGGGCGCTCGGTAGAGGCCCTCTTCCATGTCTCCGCTGCGGCGGGTCCGGGGGACCTGTCGCTCGCGCGCCGCGAGGTGCGCTTCCGGCTCCAGGGCACCGTGCGCATCCCCGGGGTGGTCACCGACGGAGACACCGAAGGGACGCTGGTTCTCTCACCCCTCAAGCCCCGAGGCACCCTGGTCTACGACCTCGCCTTCAACGACGACCAGGGGCAAGCCGTGACGCTCCACGGGGAGAAGCACCTCACCCTGGCCCCGACGCTCGGCCTCGTCACGCTCTACACCACCGTGACGCGGGCAGGCTCCTCCCTCGGCGAGGGCATTCTCACCTTCCACCTGGAGACCCTCCCGGCCTGGCTCCGTAGCTGGGCGGTGTAGGACCTTTCCCTACAAGGGCGCTTCAAACGCGACGCCCAGGCCCAGGAGTCCGTTGCAGAGCGGGCAATCGGTGGGGCGTGAGGTGAGCGCGCCCATGGGGGACAGGAGCAGGTCCAGCTTGAAGCGTACGCGGTGATCACGGAAGGGGTGGAAGACATAGCCCCCGCCGCCGAGGAGCCCGAGGAGCACGGCGCCGCCGCCGGAGCCTGCGGTGAAGCCCGTGGCGAGGCCGAGGCGCAGCTCCATGGAGAACCACGAGGTGAGGAACAGGTGCCCTCCGAAGGTGAAGCCCCCGACGGCCACGAAGCGCCCGAAGGTAGCCCGCTGCATGCCCGTAAGGACCTCGAAGCGCACGTTGAGCTGGCCCGCGAGCCAGTGGTCGGACAGCCACACCGGGTGGGCGTAGCGCACGGCGGCGCCGCCGCCGCCCTCCATGGCGGCGAGGTAGACGCCAGTCTCGTGGCGGCGCGTACTCCGTGCGCGGGCTTGTGCCCTCTCGGTGGCGGGGCGGACGCTCTCGGCGCAGCCGCCGAGGGCCAGGGCGAGGCCGAGGGCAACCCTGCAGAGGCGTGGGTCCATGGGTGCGATCGCACCGTATTCGTGGGCCGAGGTCAATGCGCTTCGCGCGCGGGGGGTGCTACGATCGCGCGCGGTGGACGTGCCGTACGCTCTTCGTCGAGGGTTCTTCGCTGCGCTCCTCTGGGCGCTCCCGGGCGCCTGTGACGGGCCCTCTCCAGCGACGGACGCGCCCGCCGGGGACAGCCTCGACGGCGCCCCAACGGATGTCCCGGAGGACGCCCCGGAGGTCGACGGCGGGGGGATGGACGCTCCCGAGGTACCCTCGGACGCCCCGGCGCCGTCGCTGCTGTTGTGCGAAGCCCGCTGCGCGCGCCAGGAGCGGGCGGCCTGCGCGGGCTTCACGCCCGACGGGTGCCCGGCCCGGTGCGTGGAGGCCTTCGCCGGGGTGCCCGCGCGCTGCGTGACCGAGCGGGACGCCCTCCAGCGCTGCGAGGGGAGCTTCGCGGAGTACCGCTGTGACCCCTCCGGGAGGCCCGTCACCGCGGACTGCGACGCCGAGGAGGGCGCCCTGCGGCGCTGCGCGGGAGCGCCCGACGCGGGCGCCGACGCCGCGGGAGACGCGCTGGAGGACGTCGCCACCAAGGACCTCCCGGCGGAGCCGGCGCCGGACGGGGGCGCGCCCGACGGCCCGGAGGATGTCCCGGGGGACGTCCCCGGGGACCTCCCGGGAGACCTCACCGAGGACGCTCCCATGGACGCTCCCACGGACGCGCCCGTGGACGCTCCCATGGACGCCTCGGGGCCGGATGGGGCGTTGGATACGGCGTTGGTGGAGCCTGCGCCGGACGCCCCGGAGGACGTCGCCCCGGAGGTTGAAGATCGCCCTCGGGCCGACCGGCCTCCCTCGGACGCGCCCCCCACGCTGGTGTGTCCCGCGCCCACCGCGGCCTTTTCGCTCCCCGGCGCGGCGGTGCTCCGGGACGACGAGACCGCGGGCGCCAACGACATCCCGAGCACGCGCTGCCAGCCCGACGCCGAGGGCCCCGAGGACGCCTACGCCCTCACGGTGACCGTCCGCACCGGGCTCTTGATCGACACCGAGGGGGCCCGCACGGACTTCGACACGGTGCTCTCTCTCCGCGCCCTATGCGACGACCCTCGCGCGGAGCTGGCGTGCGACGACGACGGCGGGAGGGACCGCACCTCGTCGCTGCGGACCATTCTAGACCCTGGACGCTACGCGCTGCTGGTGGACGGCTTCGGCGGAGGGAGCGGGCGCTACGCCCTGCGGGTGTCGAGCTTCACCCCGGCGCCCAACAGCGGCTGCGCGGGCGCGCTCGCGCTGGCCCCTGGCGCTCGCCTGGCCGCGCAGGACGCGCGAAACGGGGGCTTCCGCGGCGCCGCGTGCCGGGCCTCCGGGGGGGGGCCGCTGTTCTACACCGTGGCCGTGCCCGCCGGGAGCAGGGTGCGCGTGACGGCCACGCCGCTCGGGCCCTTCGCGCCGGTGCTGGCCGCGGCGGACAACTGCACCAGGGCCTGCACCACCGAGAGCGTCGGCGAGCGCGAGGGCGCGCCTTCCTCGCTGGTGCTCACCAACACGGGTGGCTCCGCGAGGACCTTCGTGGTGAGCGTGGCCAGCGCGGGCAACGCCGCCGGGCTCCTGGACCTGGAGGCCACTCCCGCGGCGCCGCTGGCCCGGGGGAGCACCTGCGAGGGGGCCCTCGCGCTCACCGCGGGCGCCGCCCTCGGGGGCCAGGACGTGACCCTGGGGCTGCGCTCCGGGGAGGCGCTGTGCGCGCGGGAAGCGCGTGGGGGTCAGGCTTTCTACGCGCTGCGTATCCCCCCGAGGCAGCGCGCCGCGGTGCGGGTCACGCCCTCGGCGGGGCTGGTGGTGACCGCGAGGCTCCTGCGCTCCTGCGCGGCCACCGCGTGCGCCGCGGAGGCCACGGCCCTGCCGGGCTCCCCCGTGACGCTGGTGTACGACAACGCGGACACCTTCGCGCTGGACGTGCTGGTCACCGTGGCGGCGGCCTCGGCCACGGACCGCGGGACCTTCGAGGTGCTGGCCACGCTCTCGGCCATCCCGCCGGGGGCCCTGTGTGAGGCGCCCATCGCCTTGACGCCCACGGCGCCGGTGCGGGGAAACACCACGGCGGGCTTTCGCAGCGGGGAGCGCGCGTGCGCGCCGTCGTCCACGGGCCCGCAGCTCTTCCACGCGGTGAGGATTCCCGCGGGGCAGCGGGCCACGGTGCGGGCCACGGCCCTCGCGCCGCCGGCGTGGCGCCCCACGCTGCGCGCGTTCACGAGCTGCACGGCCACGACGTGCCTGCAGAACGCCACGGCGGACGGCGTGGGCGCGCCGGTGTCCCTCGCGCTGGACAACCGCGGGGCGGCGCCGCAGGACGTGCTGGTGTCCCTCGCCGGGGCGCTGGTGCCCTCCGGTGGGCCCTATGAGCTCACCGTGGCCTTCGGCCCCAGCGAGCCGCCGCCGTATGTGGTCACGACCATCCCCATGGCGTGTGACACCCTCCCCGCGAGCGCCGCCGTCGCGCCGGTGGACGGCTGGGACGACGACGACGCCACGGACACCGCGGCGCTGCCCTTCCCCTTCCGCCTGGCGGGCACGGTGATGTCCCACTACGCGGTGGTGTCCAACGGGTACCTGCAGCTCTTCCCCGACGGGAGCCCCGAGGCCGACGTGCGCAGCGGGAACCTCCCGATCCCCAACGCGTCGCCTCCCAACGGCTTCGTGGCGCCCTTCTGGGACGACCTCCTGGCCGTCGATGAAGAGACCACCTTTGTCTACGCGGCGCTGGTGGGGGCGGCTCCCTCGAGGCGCTTCGTGGTGGAGTGGCGCGACTGGGCGGTGCTTGGGGACCTCTCCATTCGTCTGCACTTCCAGGCGAAGCTCTTCGAGGGCGGCGCGGTGGAGTTCCACTATTGCAGCATGACCCCGACGCGGGACGTCGTGCTCGGGGGCAGCGCCACCGTGGGCCTGGAGGACCTCGCGGGCGGTCGCGGGGTGGAGCTTGGCTACAACCGCATGGGGGTGGTGGACCCTGCCATGGCCTTTCGGTTGGTGCCCCGGTGAACCCAACGCTCCTCCGTTGAGGGCCTGTTTCCAGAGCATCCCTCGGCGGTGCCCTCACCCCCCAGCCCCATAGGCGTTAAGGGCCATCACGTAGCGGTGTCGTCGGGACCGATCCCCCAAGGCACCGCGGAGCTCGGACTTCGCCAGGGGTTGGGCGGTAGAGGCCGGGGTTCGCCAGGCGTAGGGTCCATGAGGTCGCGTCGCTCACCCCGGGCTACGGAATGCGGTCACCGCGCCTCCGCGCGGTTGCAGAGAGTGAGCTCTCGGGGAGGCGGGGTGGGTAGGCGTGGCGACGCGGACTGGAGAGGCACATGCCGCGCCCGCGGGAGCACCCCTCGCGCGGAAACCCCCTCGGCGCTTGAGAACACACGGACCGCACTCCTTGCAACCGCGCGGAG
>JACRDB010000081.1 GCA_016218725.1 Deltaproteobacteria bacterium | reverse complement strand
GGCCCGCCCCGCGGGATCGCAGGGCGGGCCGGGGTGGGGGACCGCCACGCGAGACCGCCGACCCCCATCCGGGTACTCCCATTTACCAAACCTTGACGGATCGCCCGAGGGGGCCCGCGCGTCTCCACCCCCGTGATGGAGGTCCCCATGCGCCGCGCAATCGTCCTCGCCCCTTCGCTGTTCTTCCTGTCGGCATGCGCCGGCGTCCGGCCCATGACGGTCCGCGGCGCCACCATGCCCGTCACCCGCGTGCTGCTCTTCCAGAACGGCCTCGGGTACTTCGAGCGCCGCGGCGCCACGGGGGACACCGTGGACCTCGTCACCCGACGGGAACACCTCGACGACGTGCTCAAGAGCCTCGCCGTGGTCGACCGCGCCGGGGGTCGGGTCGCCAGCGTCCGCGTGCTCGCCTCCGCCGCCCGCGCAGAGACCGTCACCCTGCGCCTCGGCCTCACCGGCTCGGCCACCCATGACCTCTCCGTGTCGTACATGTCCGAGGTGTCGGGCTGGAGGCCCAGCTACCGCGTGGTCCTCGGCCCCGAGGGGCACGCCCGGCTCCAGGGCTTCGCCGTCGTGGACAACCACACCGGCGAGGCCTGGCGGGGCGTCCACCTCGGGCTCTCCACCGCCACGCCCCTGTCCTTCCGGTATGCCCTCCAGACCGAGCGCAACGCCCAGAGGCCCGAGCTCACCAGCGACGGCAGGCTCGTGCGCCGCCCCGCAGAGAGCGCCCAGGGCGCCGCCCGGAGGGACCTCCTCCTGCAGAACATCGCCCCCGTGGTCGAGGGCAATGACCCGATGCTCCAGAACGACGTCCAGGCCGCCTACGCCGCCACCAACGTCGCCCTCCCGCGGCCCAACTCCCGGGCGGGACACATGGTCCCGGACAACCCCTCGCGCCCCATGGAGAACCCCGCCGTACAGCCCCAGCCCCAGCCCCTGAGCCCCGAGGACTTCGCCGCCTCCCTCGGCTCCGAGGACCCCTCCGCGGGCTTCACCCTGGAGAGCCCGGGCGCCATGGACCTCGACACCGGCGAGAGCGCCATGGTGCCCTTCGTCGACCAGACCATCGACGGCGCGGGCGTGTACCTCTTCCGGCCTGCCACCGCGGGCGGCGCCAGCGCCACGCACCCGTACCGCGCCGTGCTCCTCCGGAACCCCCTGGAGGCCCCCCTCCTCGGCGGCCCCGTCGCCGTCTACGACGCCCAGGGCTTCGTCGGGGACGGCGTCACCGCGGTGATCCCCGCCCGCGCCCACGCCTTCGTGGCCTACGCCATGTCCCCGGACATCGCCGTCAGCCGCAGCAACGAGAGCGCCGAGGACGAGGTGCGCGTCACCCAGGCCGCCGCGGGCATGGTCACCGTGGAGCTCCAGAGCGTGGCCCGCACGCGCTTCACCGTGGACGCCTCGCGCCCCCTGGACGCCCGGGTGTTCCTCCACGTCCCGTCCCGCCC
Organism: Deltaproteobacteria bacterium; assembly: GCA_016218725.1. Taxonomy (GTDB): domain Bacteria; phylum Myxococcota_A; class Polyangia; order Polyangiales; genus JACRDB01. The sequence goes on along the minus strand of JACRDB010000081.1, from coordinate 38,593 downwards.
GGGCTTCGAGCCCCGAAGCCTCCCCGCCGGGGCCGTGGAGACGCCCACCGGGAGCTTCGTCCCCGTCGCCGCGGGCGAGGCCCACCACGCCCTGGCCTTTGATCTCCTGCGCAGGGACACCCGCCAGGTGCACCTGGAGACGGACCCCTCGCACACCTACGTGCCCGCCTTCCTGGAGTTCCTCGCGCGCTCCCCGGGCGCCGGGGACACGGTCCCGAGGCTCCGACAGATCTACACACGCACCACGGAGCTGCGGGACCTCCGGGCCTCCCTGGAAGAGGACCTCGGGGTGCAGCAGCGCGCCCTCGCCGAGCGCCGCGAGGCCCTGGCCGCGCTCCGGGACGTGCCCGCCAACGGCGCCCTGCGCCAGCGCATCGGCCGTGGCGTCGCCGAGGGCGTGGCCCAGGTGGACGCCCTCACCCGGAGGATGGTCACCGCCAACGCCGAGGCCCTGAGCCTGCGCGAGGAGTGGTACGCCCAGCTCCGCGCGCTGGTGGTGCCCGCCCCTACGCGCTGATGCGCCCCGAGCGCAGGACGTGGTCCAGGAGCTGGTCCACCTCCTGCAGCGCGCGCCGGGCCGGGTCCGTGGCCAGGGACTGCAGCGCGGCCTTGATCTCCCCGAGGGCCCGCAGGTGCGCGAAGAGCTGCAGGTCCGACACCGGCGCGCCGCCCGTCAGGCTCCCGCGGATGCGCTGCACCTCGGCCAGGAGGGCCTCCAGGCTCACCTCCATGCCGCCGGCGCGGCGGGCCTCGGGGTGCGAGCGGAACCAGCCCTCGAGCACCGGGGCCACGATCCCGTCGAGGATCTCCGCCTGCTCCAGGGTGTTCCAGACGTGCTTGAGCACGAAGAGGTCGCTCACGTCGGCCTGGGCGCGGCCGTCGAAGAAGGCGCTGGCGGCCATCACCTTCAAGAGCTTCACCACCCGGCGGTCCGAGAGGCTCACGCCCTCGGCGCGGATCTGGAACACCATGGACTTGTAGGTGGCCATGAGCTCGTCGGAGATCTGCATCCGGCGGGCGACCTCGGCCTGGGCGGCGAGCAGGTCCCGGGTGTTCAAGAGCGGGCCCTGGGTCTGCGCGCCCCCGAAGCGCTGGAGCTCGAGGGCCACCCCGCGCTGCACGAGCTCCTGGAAGTGGTAGGCGTCCAGGTGCTCGCTGCGCACCCTGAGGAGGAACCGGTCAAAGATGGCCTGGAGGCTCTCGTCCGCGGGCACCTCGTTGGAGGCGCCGAAGACCGACAGGAGGGGCACGTCGATCACCGTGCCGCCGTTGTTGAACTTGCGCTCGTTCAAGATGGTCAGGAGCGAGTTCAAGATGGCGCTGTTGGACTTGAAGATCTCGTCGAGGAATACGATCTCGGAGTCGGGCATCATGCCGTCCGTGCGCCGGCGGTAGGTCCCCTGGCGGAAGGCGGGGATGTCCACGGGGCCGAAGATCTCGTTGGGCTCGGTGAAGCGCGTGAGCAGGTACTCGAAGTACCTGCTGTCCATCATCCGCGCGAAGGTGCGCACCAGGGCGCTCTTGGCGGTGCCCGGCGGGCCGATGAGCGCGATGTGCTCGCCGGCCAGGACGCTCAGCACCATGAGCCGGATGGCCTCCTGCTTGCCGAGGAACTGCGTCTCGAGGGAGCGCGCCAGGGCGCGGAGCCGTTGAACCACGGGCGGTGTCACGTTCGGTTCTCCATGAGTCGAGCGCACGTCAGGAGCGGCGCCGAGGGGGGGTCCTTGGGGGCAGGGCGGTTGGGGTCCGGCGGCAGCGCCCGCAGGAGGAGCGCCTCCGGGAGCCCCAGGAGCGCCGCCGTGCGGGCATACCCGAGGGCGTGGAACGCGTCGAGCCCGAGCGGCTGCGCCGGCCCCTGGGCCCCGGAGGCGCGGGCCGACAGCGCGTCCAGCGCGAGGAGCTCCAGGTGCACCAGGGTCAGGGTGCGCGCCACCGGCGGGGTGAGCGGCTCCCGGGCCAGGGCCAGCGTGGCCTGCTCCACGGCCCGGATGGCGGGCGTGCCCCGGCCCAGGAGCACCCGGAGCGCGGCACCGCGCAGGGCCCCGTCGGCCATGGCCTCCACCGCCGGGGGCGACCAGGCGAAGGCGAGCGGCGCCGGGCGCTCGGCCAGGCTCAGGTCCGTCAGGGGCGAGAGCGCCAGGGCCACCCTGGCCACGGAGACCAGGTCCGTGTCCGTGTCCTCGGCCCCGACGGGCTCCAGGGCCTTCAAGAGCGTGAGGAAGTCCACCCGGGTGCGCTCCTCGCGCACGCGCCGCAGGGTGGGCAGGGCCACCACGCTCCGGGCCGGCGCCACGCCGATGTAGTCCGCGTAGCCCGCCCAGAACTCCACGTGGGTGTCCACCCGGCCGAGGTCCGCGAGGCGGCCCAGGATGCCGTGGCGCAGGCTCACCTCGGCGCGGGTGTAGGGCCTCTCGACCCAGCCGAGGAGCTCCAGGGTCCAGCGCCGGGCCGTGCGGCGCAGCCCCTTGCGGCCTCGGGCCTCGGGGTGCGTGAGCGCCAGGAGGTTGTACCAGGCCGCGCACAGGCCGAGGGTGTCCGGGGCCACCAGGTCCGCGGACCCTACGGCCCCGAGGCGGGCCAGGCGGTCGTGCATGGATTTCCCGATGCGGGCGAGCACCGTGGCGTCCGGGGTCGGATCCTGGGACCACTCCCGCAGGACCCCGGGCGCCAGGAGCCCGTCGACCTCGACCCTGCCGCCGTCGACCAATGGGAGCACGAAGGTCGACAGGAACCGGTTGAGGGACGAGAGCGCCACGGGGCTTCAGGGCCTCATCGCTCGTCGGGTTCCTCGCGCTCCGGGGGCAGGGCCCGAGGCGCGGGGGCCTCGCTCCGGGCGCCCGGGGCGAGCATGGACACGAGGGCCCCGGGGGCCGCGGGCCACAGGTCTGGCAGGGCGCGGTCGGCGTCCAGCGGTGGTGTGATGAGGCTGTCCTCCCACACGGGGAGCTCGGCGATGAGAATCCGCGTGGCGGGCACGAACGCCGACTGGGGGATGCCCAGGAGGGGTTTGGCCCCACCGAGGACGAAGAGCCGCAGGTCACTCGGGGCCCGGGCGAGCTGCCTCACCACCTCCGGGGGGATGGGTGGAGAGAGGTTCCACCCCAGGGGTACGAGCACACCCTCCCCCAGCTCTTCGTACAGGGTCCCGAGGGGGACCACATGGGCGGCGTCGGGGCCATACAGGTAGATGGACGTCTCGGAGAAGGCGACGGAGATGCGGTTGAGCGTAGCCGGCGGGAGCACCGCGAGGACCCTCCCGAGGGCGTCCTGTTCGGTCAGGGGGATCACCGTGGCGGCCACCCTGCGGGGCGGGGCCCCGCTGGGGATGAGTCTAAGAGGCAGGGCGAAGGTGCCGGTGACGGTGCCCGCGCGGAAGGACTGCGAGGGGGCCCTGGCGTCGGCGTCCACGAGGGACGTCACGGCTTGCAGATCCACGAAGGGGGGCCGGGGGGAGAGCGGGATGGGGCCGTCACCTCCGGCGCGGAAGAGCACCAGCTCCTCGGAGCCGAAGAGGAGGGCGCAGGCGGACAGGGGGATGGGGTGGCGGTGGCCGAGCTCCACCACGGCCCTCTCGCCGTCGGGGACGAAGAGCCGGACGCCCGGCAGCGAGCGCAGGAGGGCCACGAAGCGGTGGGCGGGCTGCTGGAGCTGGAGCAGGTAGGCCTTGTCGATCACGTCGCTGGTGCCGCCGTGGGACCACTCCACGAGGGCCACCCGGGCGGGGACGCTCCACCGCGCGAGGTACCCGATGACGCTGGGCCCGAGGCCCTGGTGGCACAGGGCGTAGAGCACCCTGGGGCTGTCCAGCCGGGCGCGGGGCACGGCGGTGGGGGCCAGGCGCAGGAGGAGCTCCCGGAGCGAGAGCACCTTCTCGGACTTGTAGGGCTGGGCGAAGCGGTCGTGGTAGAGGCCGTAGTCCTGGGGCTCCGGGAGGAGCTCCGCGAGGTCATAGCCAAAGGGGGCCTGGGCGTCGCGGTATTTGACAAAGTGCCGCCCGGAGCCGGTGAACACCATGGCCCCGACCAGGCGGGCGATGGACGCCAGGCGATCCAGCCGGTGCGACGACCCGGACTGCACCTCGACCACCAGCTCCCGGGTGCGCAGCGGGGACAGCACCTGCACGATGCGCAGGCTGTCCAGGAGCTCGTCCAGGGCGCCCTCCTCGCCGGTGGCGCGCAGGAAGGCCACGAGCCTCTCGATGCCCGGCAGGAGGATCACCGCGAGGGGCCCGAGGGCGACACCCCGGCTGTCCGGCGAGAGGCCCGGCGTACGAAACCGGGTCTGGTGCTGCGCGACGCGCTCGATCACGGCGACCGGGACCGTACTTGAAGCACCGGGCTCTTTTCAATCCAAGCCCGTCGTTGACGCCCGAGGGCATGTTGGGCCAAGACTCCGGGGGTGAACCGCTGGAGCGTCGGAAGCGCGTGGACCCTGGGCCTTGTGCTCGCCTCCGCCATGGCAGCCGCCCAGGCGGCGCCCGCACAGGCACCCGCGCAGGCTCCCGCAGAAGCTCCCGCGCAGGCACCCGCGCCCGCGCAGGCGCGGAGGCCCACGCCGCACCAGGCGCTGGACCGGGCCCTGCTCCCGGTGCGCCGCGCGCTGGAGGAGGCCCAGGCCACGGACGACGAGCGCGCCCGGGTGGAGGACCTGGTCGCCCGCGCGGAGCAATGGGCCGCGGAGCTTGTCGAGGCCGAGCACCACAACCAGCGCCCGACGGCGCAGGCCCGCGCCCGGCGGCTGGAGCTCGCGGCGCGGCTCCTGCGAGGGCGCCTGGAGGCCCTGCGCGCCGAGGCCCAGGCCGCCGAGGCCCAGCGCGCGGCGCTCGCCGCGGAGACCCGCCGACGCGAGGCCCAGGCCCTCCTGGAGCGCGTCACCGAGCGCAGGATTGACGTAGACCGCCCCAGCGCCGTGGCCACCGTGAGGCTCCCACCACCGGAAGCTCCCCCGCCCACACCTGCAACCCCTCCCACGACCGCACCTGTACCTACATCCCCACCGGCTCCTGGAGGTGCGCCATGAGGGCGTGTTCCCTGGTGCTCTTCGGGGTGCTGGTGGGCTGCGCGGGCAGCGCGCGGTATTCCCTGGAGCGGGCGTCGCTGCGACGGATGCTGGACTCGCCCGCGGCGCAGGAGGTGGCCCGGGAGGCCCCCGAGGCGCGGGCGGAGCTGGCCCGGGCGGCGGCGGCGGTAGAGGCGGCGCTCGATGCGGGCGAGGGCGTCGAGGACGCGCTGGCCGACGCGGAGCTGGTGTTCGCCTGGGCGCAGACCCGGGGACGGGTGGCGGTGGCTCGGCGCCTGGCCTCCGAGGCCGACGCGAGGCGCCAGGCCACGGACGAGGACACCGCGAGGATGACGCAGCAGGCCCAGACCCTGACGGCCGAGGTGGAGCGGCTGGAGGCCGCTCGGGAGGCGGCGTGGAGGGCGCGCCAGGGGGCCTCGCAGCCCGAGGCGGTGCCCTCGGCCGAGCGGCTCCAGGTGGCGCGGGAGCTGTGCCAGCAAGCGAGGCTGCTCCTGGCGGCGGCGTCGCTCCTCGGGGCCACGGACGAGGCCCTGGGGCCCGCTCGGCGCAGGGTGGAGGAGGCCGAGCGGGGCGCTGGGACGGAGCCCCGGGCGGCGCTCAGGCTGGCGGGGCAGGCGTACACCACCGCCGAGGGGGCCCTGCGCGCGGCGCGCACGGCGGCGCCCGCGCCCACCCAAACCCCGGACCCGACGGAGCTGGCGACGCAGCTCGGGGAGGCTGGCGCGCTGGACCCTCGGAGGGACGAGCGGGGCGTGGTGGCGATCCTCCGGGGGCTCTTCGTGGGCGCGGGCCTCGGGCCGGCTTCGAGGCAGCGGGTGGAGACCCTCGGGCGGATTCTCAACGCCCAGGGGACGCTCCCGGTGCGCCTGGAGGTGTATGTAGGCGCGCCCACCCAGGCCCAGGCGCTGCCTCGGGCGAGGGCCCAGGCGGAGGCCCTCGCCGCGGCGCTGCGGCAGGCCGGGGTGGACGGCGCGAGGCTCCACGCCGAGGGCCTCTGGAGGGCCCCTGGGGGCCCCCGCCCGGAGGACAGGGTGGAGCTGGTGCTGGTGACCCCGACGGCGCCGTAGGCGCTACGGTCCGTCGCCGCGGTCCAGGATGTTGTCCACGCGCCACTGACCGTTTTCCTTCACGAGGACCAGGACACGGCCGTCGGGCAGGCGCACATTGGCCAGGAAGGGGGTGCTGGACAGCTCCAGCCCGGAGGGGTCCCGGGTGGCCTCGGCCAGGGCGGTGAGCTCGGCCTCCAGGCCCCCTCGGGTGCGGGCCGAGAGCACTTCGAGCAGCGCCCCGAGGCTGCGCTGGGCCAGGGCGGTATGGAGGGCCCGGAGGGTGTCCGTGGTGGTGGCCCCGCTCGGGGTCCCGAGGGCCGCGGACACCAGGGCCCAGCCGCCGGCTTCTTCCACCACGGTGACGGGGGGCCCGTGGGTGACCGCCACGGTGGTGCGGGGGCCTCGGTGGACGCGGGTGTCCCGCACCAGGGCCCCGAAGGCGCGGAGCTCCTCCCGGTCGGCCTGCATGCGGGCCCGGAAGGCCTCCAGGGACTCCCGGGCCCGGTGCGAGGCGGGCAGGAGGGCATAGAGGGCCACGGCGTCTCCCTCGGTGGCGGCGCGCACCACCCGGTCCAGGGTGCCTCTGGGGCTCTCCGAGGGACGCAGGGAGCTACAGCCCAGACAAGCCAGTCCGACACCCAGCGCCCAGGGTCTCACCCCGGGGACCGTACGGCCCGGAACGGCACCGGGTCAACGCGGCGTTCACAGGGAGGTTGTCAACGGCTGGCTACACCCTCGGGGTGGGGGGCTCCCCCGGGGCGCCTCCGGGGAGGGGGTTTCCGGGGGGTGGCGCGCTGGCACGGTTCTGTCATGGTGTCGGCGGGTGTTGAGAGAGGTGGACCCCATGAGCAAGACCCGCATGTTCGGACGAATCGCTACCCTGGCGCTGGTGATGGCCCTCGGTGGAGCGGGGGGATGCTCCGGGGATGATTATTATTGTGACGCCACGGGGTGCTACTACTGCGACGGGGTGGGGTGCCGCCCGGTGGCGGCGACGCCGTCGCCCACGGGGGCGGGGTGCCAGTTCAACTCCCAGTGCGGGGCGGGGCGGGTTTGCATCAACCAGGCGTGCCAGGCGGCGTGCACCACGGACGCGGAGTGCCCGGCGGGGCAGGCGTGCCGGAACAACGTCTGCGCGGACCGGCCGACGGGGGAGTGCAGCACGGACGCTCAGTGCGGCGCGGACCGGCGCTGCGTGAACACCACCTGCCGGGCCCGGTGCAGCGCCAGCGCGGCCGCCTCGTGCGGGGCGGGGCTCTACTGCTCGGACCAGGGGGTGTGCGTGCCGGACACGCGGCGCCGGCCCTTCTGCATGACCGACGCGCAGTGTGAAGCGGGCTCCCGGTGCATCGACGGCGTCTGCCGCCGGCCCTGCGCCGTGGTGAACGACTGCCTCCGGACGTCGGCCACGTACCGCAACTGCGCGCCGATCTCGTACCTGCCGGCGGCCGGGAGCTTCTGCCTGACGGACAACGAGTACCGCCCCAACTGCAGCGCCGCGGCCATGTGCACCGCGGGCCAGGCCTGCGTGGACGGCGTCTGCCGGAGCTACTGAGGGTTCTTTTCCCCACCCCTCGCGCCGGACCGGGAAACGCGGTATAGGCCCCGCGCCTTTACCGCGACCGGAGACGCCAGGGATGGGATCCACGATCGAATTTACCAAGGTGCGCCAGGGCTTGGACCAGGCGCGCAGCCAGCGCACGCAGATCACCCGCGGGGCCCCGCTGCCCATTGACACCGTGCACGTCGTCGGGGCGTGCCCGAGCTGCGGCACCCTGGGCTTCACCATCCTGGGCTTCCCGGACCCGCCCTACGCGGGCCCCCAGGGCCAGCCCAGGTACCGCAACGCCGCGGAGCTCAAGCGCTTCCTGGAGGAGATCGTCAAGAACCCCCCGCCGCTGCCCTCGCCGGAGGACCCGACGACCACCGTGGACAAGAACCCCAACCCGCAGTGGAAGGGCGTGTGCAAGTGCGGGGCAAAGATCGCCCCGCCGGTGCCGGACCCCCGCACGGGCAAGCTCCTCGGGGACCCGGAGGCCACGCCCCGGCAGGTGTGCGGGCTGCGCTTCCTCAAGGCCATGCCGGGCTCCGGCGCGGAGCTCGTGGTGGAGGTGCTCTCCAACGGCGGGGCCGTGCCCTTCGTCAAGGACGAGGAGCTGTCGTACCAGGTCCTGCGGGCGCCGCTGGACGGCGTCGAGAGCGTCGTGGCGGACTCGCTGGACGACGCCGTGGTGGACAAGGCCTTCGGGCGCCCATTGACCCTCGCGGAGCGGTGGCGCTCGCTCCTGTCCCGCGCCGCCCACGGCGAGGAGCTGCTGGAGCCGGTGGAGAACGGCTACTGGCTCTGGGCCGGCCCCAAGGAGAACAGCACCCTCGACAAGACCCTGGAGGACCGCACCACCGAGGACAAGGAGAAGGGGAGCTTCCCCCTCCTGGAGCTGCCGCACCTGGCGCCCATGCCGCAGGGGCCCGCGTGGCCTCAGTGGGCCTTCGAGCATGCCGAGAGGCTCGGCAAGGGCGAGCTGCGGGCCGGGGTGCTCCTGGACCGCAGCGCCGTGCGCAAGCTCATCGAGACGGGGCTGGAGCGCGCGGGCCTCGGGTGGCAGACCACCCCCGACGGGGCCGTGGTGTTCGCCGTCATGGGTGAGGTGCGCTGGCCCGTGGAGGTGGCCATTGTCTCCCTCGGGGCGTCGCACCTCGGGTGGTTCTTCTCGGAGACCGTGGCCGCCGCGGTGGGCGAGGCCCTGGCGCGCGTCACGGAGCTCAAGCGCTTCCTGGAGGCCGCCCGGGCGGACCGGCCGGACCTCACCTTCACCGTGGACGGCATGAGGGCCCTGGCCTCCCGCAAGGACGGCAGCCCCGGCCGCCCGCTGGACCTCATGAAGATCCCCTTCCAGGCCCCGCCCGGGTCCCCGGACTTCAAGCGCGAGCTCAAGTTCGTGTGCGACGACCTGCCCAAGGGCGCCAACCCCACCAGGCTGTGCCCCTGCGGGGAGCGGGCCTTCGTGGCCGCGAGGATCTTCCCCCAGCGCGTGGTGGACGAGTTCGGCAAGGCCACCCAGGGCAAGAGCCCGAGGATCATCGAGCAGTGGAAGGGCGCCGCGCTGGTGGCCACCATCTCGTGTGACCGCCACGTGCGCATCCCCATGGCCGAGGAGATCGAGCAGACCGGGCTCAAGGGCGCGGCCTTTGACAAGCGCCTCGCGGAGGACCTGCCGCACAGCATCTTCGCGGTGGATGTGTCCCTCCACGAGGACAAGAACAAGAAGCGCGCGCTCCTGGCCTTCGGGCCGCTGGTGGCCAGCGTGGTGATCAATGACCACCTGGTGAGCGCGCTCCACGCGGCGTGCAAGCTCCCCAGCAACGAGCTCCCGCTGCGCTCGGACGAGGTCAACGCGCTGATCACCACGCCCAACGTGCTGTGCCTCGCCGAGGAGGGCTTCGACGACGACATGCTCGACCAGGTGCTGGACATGGGCGCCGCCATGGACGGCCTGCCCGAGGGCGTGGACCCGCCCTTTGACCTCTCCTGGGACGTGAAGGTCACCGCCCAGCCCGTGGGTCGCTTCGTGAACCTGCACCCGCAGCCCCCAGGTCAGGGCCAGGGCCCGGGCCCCGCGCCCAACAACGCCCGCCGCTGAGCGCGCTTCAGCGCGTCGGGGGCGTACCTGGCACTGCTCCCGGCGCCGCCGGGGCCATGCCCTCGGGCGTGGGCTGCGCGGCGGCGTTGCGGCGGAGCCGCTCGGCGATGCGCTGGCGCACGGGCTCCGCGGCCTGGGTCACGGTGGTGCGGCGCTGGAGGGCCTCCACCCGCGCGCGCGCCGTGGCCGGAAAGGACACCCCCGCGTGGCTGTCCCCCCAGGTGGCGTAGTCCTGCCAGGTGACCCGCGCTTCATCCCAGTGGAGCTGTGACTCCAGCGTGGCCGCGAGCGCGGCCATGGCCCGGGCCCTCATGGCGTCGTCGGCCCCCACGGTGGCCAGGCGCTGGGCCTCCCGAAAAGACCCGAGCGCTGTGGCCGCGTCCCCCCGCGCGAGCTGCGCATACCCGATGTACAGCATCGGCAGGGCGGCGGCGCGGTCCAGCGCCGAGGCCTGCTGGAACGCCGTCACCGCCGTGGTGTAGTCCCTCCGACGGTAGGCATCGGTCCCCTGGTTGAGCGCGGCCTGGTACGGCGACGGACCACGCCCGGTGGAGGTTGTGGTGGGTGTGGCCCCCACAGGTGGGGTGCTGGGGGTGGTTGTGGTCCGTTGTGGGGAAGCGGGCGCCTGGGCCAGGGCCGGGAGGGGAGCAAGGACCACGAGGGTGGAGAGGAGCCACGGTCGCATGACCCGTGGAGTGTACCTCAACCTCGGGCGCGGTATTCGTAGTAGTAGCGCAACACCTGACGGACGTAGTGCCGGGTCTCTTCGTAGGGGGGCACGCCGCCGTACCGGATGACGGCCCCGGAGCCGGCGTTGTAGGCCGCGAGGGTGAGCACCAGGTCGCCGTTGAAGGTGTTGGCCAGGACGCGCAGGAAGCGGGCCCCCCCGAGGATGCTCTGCCGGGGGTCGAAGGGGTCCCTCACGGCCATGCTCGACGCGGTGGACGGCAGGAGCTGCATGAGCCCGAGGGCCCCGGAGGAGGACACGCTGTATGGGTTGAAATCGCTCTCCTGGCGGATGACGGCGCGCAGGAGGGCCTCCGGGAGCTGGTAGAGCTGGGCGGCCTCGCGGACGTGGGCGTCGAAGCGGGTGTAGCGCCCGGGGTCCCGGGCGGTGAGCTCGTAGAGGGCGCGGGTCTCCGCGGGGACCTGCGGCGGGGGTGGGGTGGCGATCACCTGTGAGGGGGGAGCCCCCGCCGGGGGCCTGGGGGTGTCCCGGGCGGAGATGAACACCCGGGCCCCGGTGGGGCGGCGCCCCGGGACATTGGTGAAATGCAGGGTGCCGTCCGCGCCGCGGGACATCCAGATCTGGGCGCTTGCGGCGCCCGGGACGAGCGCCGCCGCGAGGAGCCAGGGCAGGACCGGGCGCATGGGGGAGGGCCTCGTCACCAGCATACACAACGCCGGTCCCCAGGCGCCACATCCCGAGGTATGGTGCGCACCATGCGGTACACCACCGATTTTCTGGTGCTGGGCAGCGGGATCGCGGGGCTCACCTTCGCGCTCCGGGCGGCCGAGCACGGCGCCGTGGCCCTGGTGACCAAGCGGGGGCGGGCGGATTCCGCGACCAATTTCGCCCAGGGCGGCATCTCCGCGGTGCTGGACCCCACGGACACCTTTGACGCCCACGTGCAGGACACGCTGGCCACCGGGGCGGGGCTCAGCAAGCCGGACATCGTGAGGCTCTGCGTGGAGGGCGCCCCGGCGCGCATCCATGAGCTGGTCGCCCTGGGGGTGAAATTCTCCAAGGCCCCCACCGCCGAAGGGACCATGGAGTTTGATCTGGCCCGCGAGGGGGGCCACAGCGCCCGGAGGGTGATCCACGCGGGGGACATCACCGGCCGCGAGGTCGAGCGGGCCCTCCTGGCGGCGGCCGAGGCCCACCCGAGGATCACCATCTACGAGCAGCACATGGGCGTGGACCTGATCATGCTGTCGCGCTTCGGCGGGCCCGAGGTGTGCGCCGGGGCCTGGGTGCTCGACAAGCATGCGGGCGTGGTGCACACGTTCACCGCGAGGGCCACGGTGCTGGCCACCGGCGGCGCGGGCAAGGTGTACCTGTTCACCTCGAACCCCGACGTGGCCACCGGGGACGGCGTGGCCATGGCGTACCGGGCGGGCGCCGAGGTGGCCAACATGGAGTTCTACCAGTTCCACCCGACGGCGCTGTACCACCCGCAGGCCAAGAACTTCTTGATCTCCGAGGCCCTCCGCGGCGAGGGCGGGGTCCTCCGCCTGGAGGACGGCACGGCCTTCATGAAGCGGCACCACCCGATGATGGACCTGGCCCCGCGGGACGTGGTGGCCCGCGCCATTGACTTCGAGATGAAGCGCACCGGCGAGGACTGCGTCTGGCTGGACATGACGCACCACCAGGCGGGCTTCCTGCGGCAGCGCTTCCCGAACATCTACGCGGAGTGCATGCGCTGGGGGATTGACCTCACGGAGAAGCCCATCCCCGTGGTGCCCGCGGCCCACTACGCCTGCGGCGGGGTCACCACCGACGCCGACGGGAGGACGAGCCTGCCGGGCCTCTGGGCCCTCGGGGAGGTGGCATGCACGGGCCTCCACGGGGCCAACCGCCTGGCCAGCAACTCCCTCCTGGAGGGCCTGGTCTTCGGCCACCGCGCGCTGGACACGGTCCTGCGCGACGCCGCGGCGCAGGCCATCACCGACGTGCCGGACTGGGACGCCGGCCAGGCCGCCCCCAGCGACGAGGCCGTGGTGGTCACCCACAACTGGGACGAGATCCGTCGGCTCATGTGGAACTATGTGGGCATCGTGCGCACCACGCGGCGCCTGGAGCGCGCCGCCCGCAGGATCGCCCTGCTCCAGGAGGAGATCCGGGAGTACTACTGGGCGCACCTGGTCACCATGGACCTCCTGGAGCTGCGCAACATCGCCACGGTGGCCGAGCTCATCGTGGCGTGCGCGCTGGTGCGCAAGGAGTCCCGGGGCCTGCACTACACCCTGGACCACCTGAGCACCGACCCCGCCTTCGGGCGGGATACGGTGCTCAAGCGGGGGGTGCCCGCCCGGCTGCGGGCCTAGCGTTCAGCGCTCGCTGGGCTCAGCGTTCAGCGCTCGCTGGGCTCAGCGTTCAGCGCTCGCTGGGCTCGCGGGCGCTGGTGGTGAGGTGGGACACCGTGAGGTGCCCGGAGGGGCCCTCAAGGTGCCCGGTGACGGGCTGGGCCTGGAGCGCGCCGCCGTCCCGGAGGAAGGTGGCCATGACCTCCCGCAGGGGGCCCATCAGCACGTCGGCCACGACGTCCGCGGTGCCCGCCATGGCGCGCACCCGGAGCTCGCGGGCCAGGCGCTGAGGGACCTCGCCGGTGGAGTCCGTGGGCAGCGCCCCGAGGCCCGCGGCGAGCACCGCCGCCAGGAGCGAGGTGCCGAGCTCGGTCTCCAGGAACGCCGCCACGCGCGCGCGCAGCGACGGGTCCTCGGGGCCGAGGTGCCGGCACAGGAGCCCCGCCAGCGGGTCCCGGGCGAGCTTGACGAACTGCGAACCCGCGGTGCGCCACGCCGCGTCGGTGGCGTCCACCTGCAGGGTGCGGGTCCAGGTCCTGGGCGTCGTGTCGGTCATGGTGGTCTCCTCTCCGGCCGCCGCGAGGGCGGCCCCTGGGGCCTTCACGGTCCCCGGGTTCAGTGCGTTCAGTGCGTTCAGTGCGTTCAATGGGTTCACGGTGTTCGGTGCGTTCGCTGCGTGGATGACGGCGGCTGCGGGCGCCTCGCCCGCGGCCCAGCCGTCCAGGGCGGTGACCGAGGCCAGGAGGCCGAGGGTCACCCTGGCGAGCCATAGGGCGCTGGCGGCGCCGTCCGCGGGCAGCGCCGTGGCCGCGAGGGCCCAGGCCGAGGTCACCTCGGTGACCGCGGCGCGGGCGCGCGCGCGGCGGAGCGCCGGGGCGGCGAAGAGCCAGTCGCGTTCGTGGTTCTTCCGGGCGGCCAGGTCGGCCTTGTCCACCGCGGCCAGGAGCTCCCGAGGGACGCTCGCGTCCGGGCGAGCCAGCGCCGACAGGGCGTCCGAGAGACGGTCGCACAGGGCCAGCTCGAAGCCGTAGCCCAGCGAGGCCGTCCCCCGGCGGTGCGTCAGCAGCGCCTTGCGGGCGCCGCGGCAGGCTCGGTCCAGCGTGGGGGCCCGCGGCGCCAGGGTCTCCACCACGGCGCCGCGCAGCGCCCCCTCGGCGTCGCGCAGGAGGGCGCCCTGGGCGTCGGGAGAGCCCGCCAGGGGCCGCTGGGCGTCCCGCAGGAGCAGGGCAGCGCAGGCCACGGACCACACCTCGTGGGCGCCCTCGTAGGGCTCCACGGAGCGCGCAGAGGCGACGCCCAGCGCGTGCGGCAGCGCGTCCCACGGCGCGTCCTCCGGGAGGAGCGCGTCCCGCCACGCCAGGGCGTACCCGCTGGCCGCCGTCGGCAGGCAGTGCGCCCAGGACGCGCTCGCGAGCGCCGCCTTCACCGTGTCCCTTGGGGCCTGATCGATGTTGTTCATGGCACACCGTCCTGGGGTTCGCCGAGGGGCCGGGCTCCACCATGGAGGAGGTCCCACCGCCAGCGTCGAGGGCGGGACCTGCACCCGGCGGTACTTCCATCCGAGGGGCCGCATAGAGCTCCGCCTTGGTTCCCGTGACCGCCGTCACGTCCAGGGGGTTCCCACACCCGCCCACACTGACGGAGTGACTCCGTGGGAGGGGTGCTGGTGTGGGGGGGTGAGCTACGTGGCTGAAGGACCCACCGGGGTACGACCCCGGAGGCCCTGTCGGGTCCGTCAGGACCCTGTGGGGAGATGTACGAAGCGCATGGTGGTACTGGGGGGTGAGGGCGCGCGTGGGGCCACGGCGCGGGGACCACAACCTTGGTCCGGGGACCGGGGGCTGTCAAGGCGTGGGGCATCCGTGCTAGGTGCGCGGGCCATGGCACGGACCCGAGAGAGCCTCCTGGAGCAGTTGGACACCTGGAACCGCCGGGCGCTGGAGGGCGGCGGCGCCGAGCGGGTGGCGCGGCAGCATGCGTCGGGCAAGCTCACGGCCCGGGAGCGCATTGACCTCCTCCTGGACCCTGGGAGCTTCATCGAGCTGGACCGCTTCGTGACGCACCGGTGCACGGACTTCGGGATGGCGCAGCAGAAGGTGCCGGGGGACGGGGTGGTGACCGGTCACGGCACCGTGGACGGCCGCAAGGTGTTTGTCTTCGCGCAGGATTTCACGGTCTTCGGCGGGAGCCTCTCGGCGGCGTACGCGTCCAAGATCTGCAAGGTGATGGACCTGGCGATGAAGGTGGGGGCGCCGGTGGTGGGGCTCAACGACTCCGGCGGGGCGCGCATCCAGGAGGGGGTCGAGAGCCTGGCGGGCTACGCGGACATCTTCCTGCGCAACACCCTCGCGTCGGGGGTGGTGCCGCAGCTGTCCGCGGTGCTGGGGCCCTGCGCGGGGGGCGCGGTGTACTCCCCGGCCATCACGGATTTCATCTTCATGGTGGAGTCTACGAGCTACATGTTCATCACGGGCCCGGAGGTCATCAAGGCCGTCACCCACGAGAGCGTGACCAAGGAGGCCCTCGGGGGCGCCGGGACCCACGCCTCCCGCAGCGGCGTGGCGCACTTCACCGCCCCGGACGACCGGGCGTGCCTGGCGCAGCTCCGGGAGCTCCTCGGGTTCCTCCCGAGCAACAACACCGAGGACCCGCCGCGGGCGGCGTGTACGGACCCCGCGGACCGCGAGGCCCCGGCGCTGGACACGCTGGTCCCGGTGGAGTCCAACCGGCCCTACGACATCAAGGACGTGATCACCCAGGTGGTGGACCAGGGGCACTTCTTCGAGGTGCACGCGCAGCATGCGATGAACATCGTGTGCGGCTTCGCGCGGGTGGCCGGGCGCCCCGTGGGGGTGGTGGCCAACCAGCCCGCGGTGCTGGCCGGGTGCCTGGACATCGGGGCGAGCATCAAGGCCGCGCGCTTCGTGCGGTTCTGTGACTGCTTCAACGTGCCGCTGGTGACCTTCGTGGACGTGCCGGGCTTCCTCCCCGGGACCGACCAGGAGTACGGCGGGATCATCAAGCACGGGGCCAAGCTGCTCTTCGCCTACGCCGAGGCCACGGTGCCCAAGGTCACGGTGATCACCCGCAAGGCCTACGGCGGGGCCTACGACGTCATGGCCAGCAAGCACATCCGCGCGGACGTGAACCTCGCCTGGCCCACCGCGGAGATCGCCGTGATGGGCTCCGACGGCGCCGTGAACATCATCTACCGCAACGAGATCGAGCGCGCCCAGGACCCCGCGGCCACCCGCGCGGCCTTCGTGGAGGACTACCAGCGCACCTTCGCCAACCCCTTCAAGGCCGCGGAGCTGGGCTTCGTGGACGAGGTGATCCACCCGAGGGTCACCCGCCACCGGGTGGCCCGCGCGCTGGACCTCCTGGCCGACAAGCGCGAGCGCCTGCCGCCCAAGAAGCACGGGAACATCCCGCTGTAGCGCACCGCCCCCTACGGCGCGGCGGGGGCGTCCACGGTGAGCTCCCGCACGGTCTCCGAGAAGCGCACCCGGGCCTCGCTGCGCTGGGTGTCCAGCTCCACGACGCGCCGGGTGAGCTGGTCGATCTCCGTGGCCATGCGCCCGAGGCGCGCGGTGAGCTGCGCCCGCAGGTCCGCCGCGCCGGGGTTTCGCTGGATCGCCTGGAGGTTCTGCCGGGTCTCCTCGGCGTTCCTCTGGAGCTCGTCCCGGCGCCGCTCGGCGGCGCCCTGGTCGCGGGTCATCCGGAGCACGTCCCGCTGGAGCGCCACCGCCTGGCGGGCCACGGAGGCCACCGCCTCCGCGGGGTGCGCGTCCCGGAGCCACGCCTCTATCGCGCGGAGCGAGTCCTCGCTCTCCCAGGACGCGCTCACGGTGAACGGCGCCCGCGCCGTGAGCACCAGCTCCGCGCTGCCGCGGGCGGGCACCTGCATCGGGACCAGGGAGGCCCCGTTGGCCGCCTCGGTCCCCGCCGGGGGCTCGAAGAGCCGCTCCGCCTCGGAGAGGGCCTGGCGAACCATCAGCCGCACGGCGTCCCCCATGCCGTTCCGCGCGCGCCAGGTGACGCGCTGGACGTTGAAGCGCTCCAGCACCAGGCTCTCCCGCGCGATGCGCACGAGCCGCTCGCCCTCGACGTTGCGGGTGGCGCTGCTCTCGACCACCAGGGCGCGCGCAAGGGCGAAGGGCACCGTGGCGCTGGCCCCGTCGGGCAGCGGCTCCAGCATCCCCTGGCCGAGGTACGCCCCGGCCTCGAAGATCGCCACGGGGCCGCGCTCCAGCATGGCCCCGGTGCGGTTCTCGAAGCGGGCCACATGGAACGGGTGGCGGCTGGAGTCGGGCACCCCGGGGTCCGGGGCGAAGAGATACAGCTGCGCGCCGGGCACCTCCCGGGCGACCAGCATCACCATGGTGGCGCTGCGGTCGGGGATGGTCACCGTGTGCGGGAGGTCGTACCGCGTGGTGCCGCCCTGCACGGCCACCGCGGCCAGCGAGGCCAGGTTCCGAGGGTTGGCGCTCGGCGGCGGCGGCGCAGGCGTGCGCGCGGGCGCGCCCGACCCACCCCCCTCCGGAGGCTGGAGGTTGAAGGGGTAGTTCACCGACACCACGCCTCCACCCTCCGGGGCCGGGAACACCCAGCGCCGCGAGGCGTTGGCGATGCACTCCGCCACGACGCCCTGGGCGAGGCCGTTCTCCGTCACGTTGGAGGCCACCACCTGCCCCGAGGCACCGATGACAAAGCGCACGGCCACGCGTCCGGCGAGCGAGGGGTTCGAGGCCAGGCCCTGCTCGTAGCAGTGGTTCACCTGCCCGAGGTTGCGCAGCACCACGCGCCGGATCGCGTCGGGCGACAGGAGCCCCGTGACGCTCGGCGGCGCCGCGCGCACCGTGGGGCCCCGGGCGCTGCGGCTCCGGAGGCCCGCGCCCGCGCCGGAGCCGTAGCCCTGCCCGGAGCCGCCGCCGGAGCCGTGCCCCAGCGTGCCGATGTTGCCCAGGCCGATGGTGCCCTCGCCGGTGCCTCCCCCGCCCCAACCGGTGCCCCCGGCCCCGAGGCCGCCGTAGCCGAAGGCGTCCCCGATGCTGTCTCCGGACAGGGTGCCCTCGGCGTTCTGCTCGGCGCCGACCGCCGCGAGCGCCGAGAAGGGTGAGCCCCCCGGCGCCGTGGTGGTGGTGGTGTTTGCCTGGGGCGCCTCGGTCTGGGCCAGCACCACCTCGCCCTGGGGCACCTGGTCGATCACGGCCCCCCGGTCGGTGACCAGCGGCCTCGGGGGCACCATCGCGTCCGCCAGCTCCGAGCGGAAGGTCACCGGAGCCCCCGCCACGAGGGACAGGGTCACCTCGCGCCAGTCCTCGCCGGAGAGGTTCTGCACGATGCCCCAGGCCTGCACCACGGGCCTGCCCTCGCGCGAGAACACCAGGCGGTACGAGGGCCGCCAGATGGGCGTCTCCACCGTGTAGCCCACGATGAGGTCATGGCCCGCGCCGTCCAGGGCCACCCTCACCGTACGCCGCGAGAGGGGCCTCGGGCGCGCGCCCGGGCTGAGCTCCTCGGGCATCGGGAACGCCGCCGCGCGCACGGAGCTGCCGCCCCGCTCCATCACCGCCAGCGTGGCCAGGAAGTCCCCCACCTCGCGCTGCTGCACCTGGAAGGTCACCTCGCTGCCCTCGACCCTCCCCCGGCGCTCGAAGTACCCGATCCCGTTGCGGTAGATCACCACCCTCTTGAGCGCCAGGGCCCCATCGGTCTCCACCGAAGGCCCCCGGCAGTGCCAGAGCGACACCGCCACCCCCAGGACCGCCAGGAGCCCCCTCCTGCGGGCTCGCCCACAGAGACCTACAGCACCGCCAGAAACCTGTTGCATCGGGTGATCGTACATGGTCGACGGGGGACACCGCGGGGGTAGGGTTGTTCCCATGGGCACGGAGACTCACATCCTACACGGGGACCTGCGCTGCATGGACACCCGGGACACCCGCGCGGAGGCCCTGGCATGGCGTGACGGGAGGCTCCTGGCGGTGGGCCCTCGGGCGGCGGTGACGGACGCCGCGGGGCCTGGCGCCACGGAGTGGGACGTGGGCGGCGCCACGGTGCTCCCGGGCTTCACGGACGCCCACCAGCACCCGTCGCTGGGGGCGCTGTGGGGCGGGGCCCTGCGGCTGGTGCCCCCGGCGGTGACGGACCTCGCGGGGCTCCTCGGGGCCCTGGAGCGCGCGGGCAAGGCCCTGGAGCCCGGCCGCTGGCTCGTCGCCCAGGAGTGGGACGAGCACCTCCTGGCCGAGCGCCGCCCTCCTCGGCGCGACGAGCTCGACGCGGCGGTGCCCGACCGGCCGCTCCTGGCGATGCACTACACCTGCCACCGCGCGGTGGTGAACAGCCGCGCGCTGGCGGCCGCGGGCATCACCCGTCACACGCCCGACCCGTGGGGGGGAAAGATCTCTCGGGGCTTTGGGGCCTTGCCCGACGGGCTCTTGATCGAGCGGGCCATGTGTCCGGTGGAGTCCCTGGCGCGTCGGAGCCTTCAGGCCCTGGACCCGGAGGGGTTCATCACGCGCCTTGGGGCCCACCACGGCGCGCTCCTGGCGTCGGGGATCACCCGCGTGGTGGACGCCACGGTGCCCGTCGGGCTCCTCGGGCTCTACGGCGAGGCGGCCCGCCGAGGCGCCGTGAGGGTCCCCACCACGGTGCTGCCGGTGTCCGACCGGGGCTACCTCGAAGCGCCCTGGGACCTGGTGGACACGGCCCCTCCGGGCTCGCTGCCGGAGCCCCTCACGGTGGGGCCCGTGAAGCTCTGCTTCGATGGCGCTCCGGTGTGCGCGCTGTGCCTCTCGGCGGGGCAGCTCCTGGGCATCGTCGCGCGCTCCTGGGCCCTGGCGCTGCGGCAGTGGTCGCTGGACACCGTGAAGACGTCGCTCTCCGTGGCCCCGAGGCTCGGGCGCGACTTCAAGGTGCACACCGGCATCGCCATGTACCCCCGCGAGGAGGCCGAGAAGATGGCCCGGGCCCTCACCGACCGGGGCCTCGGCTTCGCCATCCACGCCATCGGCAACGAGGCCGTGGACACCGCGCTGCGAGCGTTCACCGCGGCGGGCTCGCGCCTCCCGGGGGTCGCCCGGATCGAGCACGCGGCCTTCCTCGACCCGACGCTCCCTCGGCGCATGGCGGACCTGGGCGTGGCCGCCGTGGTGCAGCCCCACCTGGTGGCGCTCCCGGCGGTGGCCAGCGCGCCCACGATCCCAGGCATGCGGTACATCCCCCTGCGGTGGCTCCTGGACGCGGGGGTGCGCGTGGCCGGCAGCTCGGACTTCCCCGTGGCGGGCTTTGACCCCCTGGACGGCGTGCGCACCGCGGTGTCTCGCAAGACCACCCGGGGCGACGTCTACGAGCCCGACCAGCGGGTGACCCTCTTCGAGGCCCTGACGCTCTACACCCGTAGCGCCGCCGAGGTGTGCGGCTGCCTGGGAGAGACCGGCACCCTGGAGGTCGGCAAGCGCGCGGACCTCGTGGTGCTGGACCGCCACCTGGACGAGGGGTCCCTCTCCGAGGCCCGGGTGCGCGCCACCGTCCTGGGGGGCTCCCTGGCCCATGGGACCCTCCCGCCCGGGTAGGTCCGCGCACTTTTCTCCGTCACAAATCGTGCGCCCGGGGGCACCAGGGACCGATGGAACTCCGCCGAACCGTCCCGTGGGTGCTCGCCTGGACCCTGACCGCCCTCGGCGGCGTGGCCCTCACCGTGGTCCTTCGCCCCGGAGAGGAAGAGCCCCCGAAGGTGCTGCCCATGCCTACCTTTCAGGAGGTGAGCGCACCTTCACCCACCTCGGGTGGGTCCCCCACGGCCCTGGCTTCGGGGCCTCGGTGTCGCCTGGCGGACCTGGCGCCCGCCGGGGGGCTCCGGGGGGGCGCCGGAGGGGCTCTCTCGCTGAGCCCCGACGAGCGCACCGCGGTGGTGACCGACAGCGATGACGACAGCCTGGTGGTGCTGGCCGTCACCCACGACGGGGCGCGCGCCACGCGGCGGTTTCGCGTCGGGTCCAGGCCCGCCCAGGTGGTGCTCGGGAGCGACGGGAGGGCCTTCGTGACCGAGCGAGGGTCGAACCAGCTCGCGGTGTACGACACCCGCGACGGCTCGCTCAAGTGCCGCGCCGAGGTCGCCGGGGACCCGTATGGTGTGGCCCTGGCGCCCGATGAGCGCACGGTGTACGTCACCTCGGGCATCACCCGCACGCTCACCGCCCTGGACACGGACACGCTCTCCCCGCGGGGGACCGTCACGCTCCCGAGGGAGCCCAGAGGGGTGCTGGCCGCCCCCGATGGTCACCGGGTGTTTGTCTCGCACCTCGCGGGCGCGCCCCTGAGCGCCGTGGAGGTGAGCGGGACCCTCCGCGCGGTGGAGCTCCCGGGGCTCCCGATCCCCGCGGAGCACGACGCCGCGGGGAGCCGCGTGGAGCCTTTGCCATCGCAGGCCTGGAGCCTCGCGCTGGAGCCCGTGAGCGCGCGGGTGGTGGTGCCCTTCATGGTGAGCCGCACCGGGCGAGAGGTGCCCGTGGTGCAGCGCGTGGACGCCTACGGGGCGGGCTCCGTGGAGCCCGAGCAGGGCGAGAAGACCTCGTTCACCGTGGCCCTCTTCGATCCCGCGAGGAACCTCTGGGAGGCCGTGCACTCGCGCCGGGCGATGAGCGCCAGGGCCATCGCCGGGAGCCCTCGGGTGCCCTCGGCGGTGGCCGTGCGCCCCACGGACGGGACCGTCTTTGTCGCCTCCATGGGCACCGGCGAGGTCCTGCCCACCATCGTCGCCAGGGCCAGCACCAATCTCCCGGTGCCTGGCACGTCGCTCGGGCACCCTCAGCCCGTGCCCTCCCGCGAGGGGCGCCGGGGCCCACGGCCACGGACGGGCCTCGGGGTGGGGGTGTCCCCCGCGGAGGCCCTCTCCCTGGCGGCGCCCTGCGGGGTGGCGGTAACCCGCGAGGGGGCCGTGCTGGCCTACTCGCAGGTGGAGCACGCGGTGGAGTTCCGCGGGGCCGGAGGGCGCCTGCGCAGCAGCACCGGGAGCGAGTCCCTGGCGCCCGACATCGCCCGGGGCCGACGGCTCTTCTACACGGCCAACGACCCGAGGCTCTCCTCCGGGGGACTGTCCTGCGGAGGCTGCCACCCCGACGGCCGGGACGACGGGCTCACCTGGTTCCTCTCGCACGGCCCGAGGCAGACCCCCACGCTGGCCGGGAGGCTGGTGACGCCCTTCAACTGGGTGGGCTCGGCCCGGAGCGTGGAGGCCAACATCGCCCAGACGATCCACCGCCTCGGGGGTACGGGCATCACCATCATGGAGGTGGACGCGCTGGCGGCGTTCCTCCAGCGGGGCCTGGTGGTGCCCTCGCCCCGGGCGCCCACGGTCACCGCGGAGGTCACCCGCGGGCGGGCGCTCTTCCACGGGATCGCCGGCTGCAACACCTGCCACGACCCCGGGAGGAACTTCACCGACGGCCAGCTCCACGAGCTCGGGGGCCAGCGCCCGGACGATGTAGACCACCAGTTTGACACGCCCTCGCTTCGGTACGTGAGCGCCACGGCGCCGTACTTCCACGACGGGCGCTACGCCTCGCTCCGGGCGATGCTCACCGACCCGTCGCACCGCATGGGCCACGTGGACGTGCTCACGCCCCGGGACGTGGACGCCCTCACGGCCTACCTGGAGACCCTGTAGATCCCGTCAGTGAATGGCGTTGGGGTCCGTCACCAGCAGGGTGTTGCGGTTCGGCGTGGGGGGCGGGCGCGCGGGCGGCGGTGGCGTTGCAGGAGGCGCATGGGCCGTCGTTTGCGACGCCTGCGGGGGCGTCCTCGGGGGCCTCCCGGGCGGGCGCGAGGGGCCCCCCGAGGGGTTCGCCTGCACCTGGGGCGGTGGCGTCTGGGGAGCCCCCGCGGGCGCCTCTGCGGGCGCCTCCGCGGGCGCCAGGGTGCCCTGCCAGGAGAGCATCACGGGGTCGGCGCCGTCGCGCATGGTGGACACCCACGGGAGGTAGCCCGCGACGCGCACGGTCACCTGGTGGGGGTGGGCGTTGACCCTCGCGGGGAGCGTGACCACCTCGTCGTCTACGAGCACCTCGGCGCCGGGGGGCAGGTGGCGCACGTCCAGGAGGCGCAGCGAGGGCACCGCGGTGGTGGGGATGGGTGGCGGCGGCGAGCGGCCCTTCAAGACCCAGGCGGCGCCCACGGTGAGGGCGGCCACGGCGGCGACCAGGGACACGGCGCCCAGGAGGCTGCGCCTCTTCGCCCGGAGGTCGCTCTCGAGCATGGTGTCGGCGCTCTCGAAGCCGACCGGGGTGGCGCGCTCGGGGGTGAGCGCCACGGGCTTGGAGGGGGCGGTCACCCTCGGGGGCTGGGAGTACGTGACGGGCTCGCCCCGGAGCCAGTGCTGCAACGCGGAGAGGAAGGCGTGGGCGGTCCCTACGCGCGCCGCCCGGTCCTGGGTGAGGGCCCGGGCCACGATCTCCGCCAGCGCCGGGTCCAGCGAGGGCACCCGCTCCCGGAGGTCCGGCGGCGGCGTCGTGGCGATGGCGATGAGCATCGCGTTGTAGTTGGTGGCGTCGTAGGGGAGCGCGCCGGAGACGAGCTCGAAGAGGATCACCCCGCAGGCCCACAGGTCCGTGCGGTGGTCGATGTCGTCCATGCCCCGGGCCTGCTCCGGGGACATGTACGCGGGCGTACCGATCAGGGCCCCGGTGCGGGTCATGCGCACCCTCTCGGCGTCGTCCCCCAGGAACTTCGAGACGCCGAAGTCCAGGACCTTGGGCACCACGGCGTCGCCCTCGACGGCGAGGAAGATGTTCTCGGGCTTCAGGTCCCGGTGCACGATGCCCAGGTGGTGGGCGGCCTCCAGGGCCCGGAGCACCGGGAGCAGCAGCTCCGCGGCCTCCCGGGGCGCGAGCGCGCTCTCGCGCTCCAGCCGCGCCGCGAGGCTCTCGCCCTTCATGCGCTCCATCACCATGTAAGGCTCGCCCTGCTCGGCGTCGCCAAAATCGAACACCCGGACGATGTTCGGGTGACCGATCTTCGCCGCGGCGCGGGCCTCGTTGCGAAAGCGCGTGACCGCCGACGGGTCCTGGGTGAACATGGTATGCAGGACCTTGACGGCCACCTCGCTCTCGATGGCGATGTTCTCCGCCAGCCAGACGGTCCCCATGCCGCCCTCGCCCAGCTTCTCGACCAGGCGGTATTTTCCGTTCAATACCGTCCCTTGGTGCAGCATCCGGCTCCGACCTGTCCCTTTGCTGTCCGCAGGTCTCACGGTAGCGCCCCGGAGCGTCCGAGCAAAGACCGTGACAACCCCCCGCGCCAGAAAGGCCCTGTGTTCCGCGGCCCTCGCCGCCGTGCTCCTGGCGCACGCCGCGACGGCGATGTCACAGCCCGCCCCCACGAGGACCCCTGCCCCGGCGCCCTCCGAGGGGGTGAGCCTCACCCTCGGGGCCCGCGCCCTGGGGCTCACCCTGGACGCCCGGGAGCTCCCCGTGGGCTCCTGCGGGGGGCTGCGCTGTGACCCGTCGGAGACCTGGGTCACCGGCCGGGGGCTGAACCTCGCCCGGCGCACCTGGCTCGGGGCGGAGCTCGTCGGCGGCCTGGACCTGCGGCCGTTGTACCTCCGGGCGGGCCTGGGCTTCGGCTGGGACACCCAGGGGCGAGCGTCCATCCTGCCGGTGGACGGGCGGAGGCTCTCCACCACGGGCATCGCCACGGTGATCACCGTGGCCGCGGGCGTGCGCCCCCGCTGGAGCCGTGGGAGCGTGCTCCTGGGCGTCATGGTCGGCTGGTTCACCCTCCCCGCGCGCCGGGGCGACGGGGACCTCGCGGAGACCGGCGCCGCCCACGCGCTCCTCTGGGGCCTGGAGCTCGGCGTGGAGAACCGCCTGAAGCGCGGCGTGGACCTCTCGACCGCGCTGCGCCTGGGCTACGACCTGTCCGTGTCCCTGGTCTTCGGCGTGGTGGTCACCGGGTAGGGCACTCCCCTACGGGTGGTTGCTCCGGACCTCGGTGACCGACAGGGTGTACGTCGCAGTGTGTCCGGCGTGGTAGGTGCCCACCCACACGAGGTACCTCCCCGGGGGAAAGGCGCCCTCCACCGAGGGGTGGCGGCCGTAGGTGTCGTCGTCGCACAGGAAGGTGCCATCCGGGCGGCGGACCACCAGGGTGGTGTCCAGGGGCGAGGATACATACACCCGGAGCCAGGGCTCATTGCCTCGGAGCACCAGGGCCAGGTCCGGGGCGGCGCCCACGAAGCCCGAGCAGGTGGGCGCCAGGGTGGAGGCGTCCACGGCCCCGCGCGCGGTGCCCGACACCTGCATCGGGTCCGGGATGAAGCCCGGAGACAGCGTCCGGGTGCCATTGGCGGGCGCGGCGAAGCGCGCATTGGGTTGCGCGGGCGCCAGGGAGGACGCGAGCACCAGGACCAGCCCCCACCTCGCCCACCTCGCGACCATGGCAACGCCTCCGTACAGCTATGGCGTAAGACGGTGGCACCGGGGCGGTGCTTCAGTCAATGTCCGGGCAATGCGCGCCGCCTTGCCGTTGGAGCTTTGGGTCGCCGGGCCCGAGGCCCTGGCGGACGACGCGCGGCTGCGTCGCTGCCTCGGGCTCCTGGACGAGGCCGAGCGCGCGCGCTACGCGCGCTTCCTGGTGGAGGGCCCGCGGCGCACCTTCGCCCTGGCCCACGGGATGCTCCGGGAGGTGCTCTCGCGCCACGCGGCGGTGGAGCCCGGAGCCTGGCGCTGGCGGGAGAACGCCTACGGGCGCCCGGAGGTGGCCCTGCCCCTCACGCCGGAGACCCTGGGGCTGCGCTTCAACCTCTCGCACACCGAGGGCATGGTGGCGGTGCTGGTCACCCGCGGGCGCGACGCCGGGGTGGACACCGAGCACCTCCACCGCCGCGTCCACGACGACGGCATCGCCGAGAGGTTCTTCGCCCCGGACGAGGTGCGGGCCCTGCGAACGGTCCCCGAGGCCCAGCGCCGGCGGCGCTTCTTTGACTACTGGACGCTCAAGGAGGCGTACATCAAGGCCCGGGGCATGGGCCTGGCCATCCCCCTGCACGCCTTCGCGTACGGGCTCCCTCCCTGGGTGGGAGCCCTCCAGCCCGAGCACATCCAGCTCGCCACGGACCCGTCCCTGAACGACGACCCCTCGCGCTGGCGCTTCGCCCAGTGGGCTCCCGAAGAGGCCTATCTGGTCTCCGCCGCCGTGCGCTGCGAGGACGGCGACGAGCCCCGCTGGACCCTCCACCGCTGGGGATGAAGCTCAGCCCTTGGGGCCCGGACGCACGATCATGGGACCGCCGCGCACATTGTTCACGTTGGGAGGCACCACCGGCGGGCGCGGAGGCGTCGGGGTGGGGGGATTGGGATGGACAGGGTGCACGCCTCCGGCGGGGGGCACCGGGGGGTTCACGGGGGGAGTGGGCACCGGGTGAGGGTTCACCGGGCGGATCCCGCCTGGGGGTTGGGGCGTCGGAGGCCTCGGGGGGTGGCGCACGCCCGCGTCGGGCCGGGGCTGGGCCTGGGCGTCCGTGGCGCAGCCCACCAGAGGGATCCCCGCGGCGGCCAGCACCAGGAGCGTGGGGAGCGTGGCGCAGGAGCGGGCGGCGTGGGGGCGGCGAGCGTTCATGGGGTGCCTCCGAGGGCGGCGGTGTGATGAAAACACCGGAGGGCGGGTGGTCCTTGGACCGGGCGGGACGAGAAGATGCTAGAACAGCCAGCCGATGAGAGCGTGGTGCGGGGTGTACGGTCTTGGCCTGGCGCTCCTTCCCGGCGTGGCCCTGGGCCAGCCCTCGGGCCTGAGGGTCACCTGGAGTACGGGCGAGGCCAACCCCGCGGAGGCGCTCCTCCCGCTCAACGCGGACGACGACGACGACGACCGCGTGCCGGACCTCGTCGCCCCGTCGTCACCGGAGATCGATGACGAGCTTACGCTGGTCACCGTGGAGGGCGCCACCACCGGCGCGGTGAGGGTGACCACCACCGGCGGGGCGCGGGTGCTCGGCGCCTCGGGGCCCGCGGCGGAGGCCACGCTGCCGGTGTCCGCCGGGCGCTGTCGGGTGTACCTCCAGGGGGCCGAGGCCAGCGCCGCCGGGGGGGACGCCTCAGTGACCTTCACCGCCGGGGACCAGGCTCGTACGGTGCGCCTCACCGTGGTGGTTGTGAGCGTTCTTCATGGTGACAATGAGCCCGTCCATCCATGGAGGGACGCCGTGGGGGTGTCCCATGAGATCACCCACAACGACACGCTCCCCAGGACGTCCCCGTGGGCCGACCGCTCGCCGGACCCGGACAACCTCCGGGTGGAGCTCTGGGACCCGGGGGCCCGCCGGGGCGAGGCCCGCCTGGAGGCCCTGGGGGCCTCCGGGAGCGTGGGCCTGCGCCCCGGGCAGCTCCGCGGGCAGCTCACCGCCCTGGAGCTCGAAGGGCCCGACCGGCACCCCCTGCGCTCGCGCTTCGTGCGCCTGGTGGGGGACGAGCTGGACCTGCGGGCGCCCGGGGTGAGCAACCAGACGCTCCGGGTGGGGCTTAGGGATCGGGTGCGGGTTCGCTACCGCAGGCCCGGGGTGGCCGGGGAGGCCACCACGGACGTGAGGGTCGGGCGCCCCGGGGATGAAGACTCTCCCCTGGCCGCGCGCCGCGGGCGCTGGCACATCGTGGTGGTGAGGGACCGCCCCGTGGCCGTGGGGGGCCGGGCCCTGGTGGGCCGGGACGACGCCGACGGGCTGCGGATCGCGCGGGAGCAGGTGGCCATCTCCAACGAGGTGTACCTGCAGTGCATGATCACCTTTGGGGAGCCCTCGCAGGCGGACGTCACGGTGGCGGACCCTCCCCCGCCGACCTTGCTCTCCGTGGGCGACGACGACGGCTACCGCGCCGCCGGGGGGGTGGTGCGCCTGCGGGTGAACGGCCGGGCGCTGGCGCCGGTGACCACCCTGGCGGGGTGGAGGCCGCTGGACACGGCGCTGGCGCTCTCCCGGGCGCTCACCGCCGCGGGCTTCACGGCGCGGGTGACGGAGAACGCCCGGACGGACTACGGCGCCGGGGGCAGCGCGGACCTGCTGGTGAGGGACGCCTCGGGGCGCTTCGTGACGCTCTCGGCGGCGCCCGGGAGCCCGCTCACCACGGACCCTCGGCAGCGCGTACAGCTAGGCGTGGTGGACCTCTATGACGGCCTTGAGGAGTTCAACAACCTGAACAGCGCCTCTGGCACCCTGGAGGAGCGCGCGCTCTTCAAGCCCTTGATGGATGAAGACCCGGGCACCATTGACCTCTTGATCGTGAACCGCTTCACCCGCGGGACGCGCATCGGCGAGGCCTTCGTGGAGGGGGACTCCGGGGCGCTCTTGAACGCCCTGGTGCTGGACCGCACGGGGATCCAGGCCCAGCGGGACGCCTGGACCCAGTCCCATGAAGCGGGTCACATTCTCTTGAATCAACCGTGGCACCCGGACAACATGGGCCCGGACCGCCCGTGGCTCCTGATGGACGCGGACGCCAGCCTCGGGGCCGTCACCGGCCCCAAGCGCCTCACCCCCGAGGAGTGCCGCCGCATCCACGCCGAGAGCGGCGTGGGCGCCGTCCCCGCGCTCCTCACGCGCTACGACCCCGTCGCGGCCAGCGCCCGGGCCGGGGAGTTCCGCGCCTGGCCTCCAGGGCCGCTCTACCCCCGCCCCGCGGGCGCCACGGCCGCTCCGGGCGCCGCCCAGGGCCCTGGCGCAAACCCCACGAGCAACAACCCCCCGGGCGCCGAGGCCCCCGGGGTGGCGCCCCGCTGGCCCTCGGGGCAGCGCTTCGGCGTCGGGGTGCAGTGAACGCTCGGGCGCTGGTCCTCGGGGCGCTCCTGGCGGGGTGCGAGGGGCTCCCCCCGGAGGCCCCCCCGCCCGCTGCCCCGGGTCCCTCCACGGGCGACGCCATCGACCCCGCGGCGCGCTACGCGGCGCTGTGCGCGCCCTGCCACGGCGAGGCCGGGGAGGGCGCCATGGGGCCTCCCCTGGTGGACACTCGCTTGTCCCTTGAGGAGCTCACAAGGATCATTGATGAGCGCATGCCCGTGGGCAACCCGGACGCCTGCCGGGGGCCCTGCGCGTCCTCGCTGGCGGCGTATCTCCGGGCGGAGTTCACCGCCGCGGCGCAGGCGTGTACCACCATCCCGCCCTCCCCTCGGAGGCTCCGTCTCCTGTCCCGGAGGGAGTACCGTGACACGCTCCGGGACCTCTTCGCGGGGGTGAGCCCCCGCGAGCCCACCCCCCCGGCGGGCGCTGCGACCTGCGCCCAACGCTTCACCTACGACCCCTCGGGGCGCGCGCTCGGGAGCGTGCACCTGGCGGGGTCCTTCAACGGTTGGAGCGCCACCGCGTGGCCCCTGACCCGAGGGCCCTCGGGGCTCTGGTCCCTGGAGCGCGCGCTGGAGCCCGGGGAGCACACCTACAAGTTCGTGCTCGACGGCCGCGAGTGGGTGCGCGACCCGGCCAACCCGGACACGGTGCCCGACGGCTTCGGGGGGCAGAACTCCCGCGTCCGGGTGGCCTGTACAGGGACGCCTCCGGGGGGCTCCGGGGGCCTCTCGCTCCCTGCGGACCTCGGGGGGGCCTTGCCCGCGGAGACGCCCCCGCAAGGGTTTCTGTACGACACCCACGCGGACTCGGGGCTGGTGACCGCGGTGCACCTCACGGAGCAGCTCCGGGCCGCCGACGCCGTGGTCCGGGCCCTGGCGCCGGGGACCCGGGCCTTCGCGGGCTGCGCCCCCTCGGAGGACCGCGAGGGGTGCACCGAGAGCTTCCTCAGGCGCTTCGGGAGGCGCGTCCTGCGGCGTCCGTTGACGGCCTCGGAGCTCACCCGCTACCGCGCGCTGCAACGGGGCGCCCCGGACCTGGAGGCGGGCCTCCGGAGGGTGGTGAGGGCGCTCCTCCTGTCGCCGGGTTTTCTCTACCGCACGGAGCTCGGGGCCGCGCAGCCCGACGGCACCTGGCGCCTCACGGGCTGGGAGGTGGCCAGCGCGCTGTCCTACACGTTCTGGGGCACCACGCCGGACGAGGCCCTCCTGAGCGCCGCGGAGTCCGGCGCCCTGGACGCCCCCTCCGGGGTGGAGCGCGAGGCCCGGAGGCTCCTCGCGTCCCCGCGGGCCCGCGCCCGCCTCGGGGTCTTCGCCGAACAGTGGCTCGGGGTGGCGAGCGTGGCGGACTCCCCTCGGAGCGCCGCGGACTTTGACCGCCCCACGCGCGAGGCCTTGCTGGAGGAGGCCCGGCGCTTCTTCAACCATGTTGTCTTTGACGGCTCACACCACTTTGAAGACCTGTTCTCAAGCGACCAGGGCTACTACGATGAGACCGTGGCGCGCTGGTACGGGCTCCCGGCCCCGGCGGGCGCCGGCTGGCGCCTGGGGCCGCTGCCGCCGGAGCGCCGGGGGGGTGTTCTTACCCTCGGGGCGGTGCTGGCGCGCTACGCCCACTCGGACCAGGGGTCTCCGATCCTGCGGGGGGTGTTCGTGCGGCGGAATCTCCTGTGCCAGGAGTTCCCGCCGCCGCCGCCCAACGCCGGGGGCGTCCCCGAGGTGGACCCTCGGGCCACGACCCGCGAGCGCTTCCGGCAGCACACGGCCAACGCGACCTGCAACGCCTGCCATCGTTACATCGACGGGCCGGGCTTCGCCTTCGAGGGCTATGACGCCGTGGGCCGCGCCCGCGCCACGGAGAACGGCATGGCGCTTGATACCCGCGCCGCCGTCCTGGACCTGGAGGGCATCGGCGTGGGCACCGAGGACCCGGTGGACGGGGCGCTGTCCCTGGGGGCCCTCCTGGGGCGCTCGGGGGCGGCCCGGGGGTGCTTCGCCCGGCAGTGGTACCGCTTCGCCCGGGGCTACCGGGAGACGTCGCAGCAGCGGTGCGCGGTGCAGGCCCTCTCGCGGCGCCTCGGGGAGACCCGGGACCTGCGTGAGGTGCTGGTGGGTGTGGTGACCTCTCCGGACTTTCTTGTGAGGCGAGGCCCATGAAGGCGCTCTCCCGGCGGAGGTGGCTCCAGGCGGTGCTGGCGGCGTCGGCGCTGCCCTTCGCCAAGGATACCTCCAGGGCCTTTGGGAACACCCGGGGGAGGGCCCAGCGGCTGGTGATCTTCTATTTCCCCGACGGCGTGGCGGGGCGCAGCCAGGACGGCCAGGAGGGCCTCTGGGACGCGCGCATGGCGGGCGGGGAGGTGGCCTTGAGCGAGCTCCTGGAGCCCCTCGGGGACCTCAAGCGAGAGTGTCTGTTCTTGAATGGACTCTCCATGGGTCCCACCGATGAAGGGAGCCACCCGGGCGGGGCGAAGAAGCTCCTGACGGGGGTGGACGGCGGCCAGGGGGAGTCCCTGGACCAGTTCCTGGGTCGCACCGTGGGGGCGGGCTCGGCCTTCCGGGAGCTGTACCTGGGCGCCATGGCGGGGCAGAACAACGCCTCCGGGGACAAGTACCTGTCGTACCCTCGGGCGGGCACCACGGTGGCGCCGGAGGACGACCCCTGGAGGGCCTTCCGGAGGCTCTTCCCGGCGGGGTCGGCGCCTGCGCCCGGGGCGCCGCCGGAGGACACCGACGCGGACAGTCGCCTCGCGGTGGAGGCGGCCCTGGCGGACCTTACGGAGCTGCGCGGCTCCCTCGGCGCGGCGGACCGTTCGAGGCTGGACCTCCACGCGGACGCGCTGCGGGAGGTAGGGCGGAGGATGGCTCCGGGGATGGGGCCTCGGCCGATGACGGCCACGTGCGCGAGTCCGTCGCTGGCGTTCGAGCCCTTGCCCGAGGCGCGGCGCTACGACCCGGAGCGCTTCCCGGACGTGCTCCGGGCGCAGGTGGACGTGATGGTGCAGGCGATGGCGTGTGGGTTGACGCGGGTGGGGGTGCTCCAGGGCTCGCAGCACACGAGCGAATTGATCATGTCACGGTTCCGCGGGACGGACCTGTACGACGCGGGCTTTGACCTGAGGAGCCACCAGGCGTCGCACTACGGGGCGCGGCAGGACCGCACGAACCGGCTCTTCACGGACTTTGTGAAGCAGCGTCGTTGGTGGGTGGGGCAGTTTCGGTACTTGTTGGAAGCGCTCCGAGCGCGACCCGAGCGCGGGGGCACGATGCTGGACCACTCGGTGGTGTGGCTGTGCTCCGAGGTGAGCGACGGGAACACGCACAGCCACCGGGACATGCCCTTCGTGCTGGCGGGCCGGGCCGGGGGCTGCATCACCCCGGGGAGGGTCTTGTCCTTCCCTGGGAGGCGCCACGGGGACCTCCTGGCCACGCTGGCCCGGGCCCTCGGGAGCGACGTGGAGCGCTGGGGCGACGGCTCCACGGGCCCGCTGCCGGGGGTGTTGGCGTAGGGCCTGGGCACGCCCCCTGCGCGGGGTCACCCGAGTTGCAAGAGGCCCGCTCGGCACACGCCATACACCACCAGGGCGGCGAAGAGCAGCGCGTCAACCCGGTCGAGAATACCCCCGTGGCCCGGGAGGATCCCGCCGGAGTCCTTCACGCCCGCGCTGCGCTTCAGGGCGCTCTCGCAGAAGTCCCCCACCTGGCCGAAGACCCCCGCCGCGGCGGCCAGGAGGAGCCCGGGGACCAGCGGGAGTTCTCGCAAGTACACGAAATGCGCGAAGGCCGCGCCCAGCATGGAGCCCAGGACGCCGCCGACGCCGCCCGACCAGGTCTTGTTGGGAGAGACCTCAGGGTAGAGCTTGGGGCCGCCGATGTTCTTCCCGGCGAAATAGCCGCCGGTGTCGCTGAACCAGGCGATCATCATGGTCATGAGGGCCAGGCCCGCGCCCTGGGTGCCCGTCCCCACGGTGCGCAAGGCCGCCAGGGCGGCCATCCCGGCGCCTACGTACAGCGGCCCGAAGACCAGCGCCGTGGTGCGAGGCAGCGCCGTGGGGAGCTCCCTGGGGCGGGCCAGCGCGAACAGGAGCGCGAGAGGCACCAGCGCCAGGACGGCGAAGAGCATCACCGTGGGGCGCGTCTCCCCGAAGCGGGTGTAGCAAAGGAGCGAGAACACACCCACCGAGAGGAGCGTCCCGAGGACCTGCCCCGGGCGGTCTCCCGGGTGGGTCATGCCAAAGAACTCCGCGGCGGCCACGGCCATGGAGGCGCCGCAGAGCAGGTACCAGCCCCACAGGGGAGCCAGGTACAAGATCGCCAGGATGACCGGGACGCCGATGGCCGCCGTCAGGAATCGGAAGGCGAGGTTGGACATGCCTGGGTCTCGACGAGGGCGGAGGAGCCATTGGCGTGGGCCCCGTGGCCGTTGGAGGCCACGGAGGGGACGAGCCCGAAGCGACGCTCCCGGCGCTGGTAGGCGCTGATGGCCTGGAACAGGTCCTCGGCGGCGAAGTCCGGCCAGAGCGTCGGGGAGAAGAACAGCTCGGCGTAGGCGCTACCCCAGAGGAGGAAGTTCGAGATGCGGAACTCACCGCCCGTGCGGATGATGAGATCGGGCTCGCCGTAGGCCACCGAGGGGATGTGGGCCGCGAGGAGCTCCTCGGTGACGTCCTCCGGGGAGAGCTGCCCGCGGGCCACCTTGCGAGCCAGCGTGCGGGCGGCGGCGGCGATCTCCTCGCGACCCCCGTAGGAGAGCGCCAGCGAGAGCACCATCCGGGCCCCCGGGGCCGAGCGCTGAGACAAGGGCTCCAACACCTCGCGCACGGGTTGCGGCAACCGCTCGACGCTGCCGACGGCGCGGAGGTGGATGGCGTTGGACAGGATCTCTTCGCGCTCGGACAGGAGGAACTCGTGGAGGAGGGCCATGAGGGCCTCGACCTCGTCCTGGGGGCGGCCCCAGTTCTGCTCGGAGAAGGCGTAGAGGGTGAGCTGTTCGACCCCGAGGCGCCGGGCGAGGCGGACGATCCTGCGGACGGCGTCGGAGCCGGCGCGGTGCCCCGCGGTCCGGGGGCGGCCCTGGAGCTCGGCCCAGCGGCCATTGCCGTCCATGATGATGGCGACGTGCCGGGGCAGGTTGCGGGCTTCCAGGACGGTCATCGTCGCTCCCTTGGGGGGTGTACTACACCATTGGCCCGGAGGTACAATCACGCGTCGGGCGGGCGGTTGCGATTGCCCGGTGGGTGGTCGGGATTTAGGTTCCAACGGGAGCCAGAGACCCACCATGGCAGAGCAGGACCTGTACCAGTTGCTTGGCGTCCCTCGCGGGGCGGACGCCGAGGCGATCAAGAAGGCCTTCCGGGCCGGGGCGCTCAAGTACCACCCGGACCGCAACCCGGGGAACAAGCGCGCGGAGGAGAGCTTCAAGAAGATCAACCACGCCTACGAGGTGCTGAGCGACCCAAAGAAACGCACGCTCTACGACGAGTTTGGCGAGGCGGGGGTGCGCGAGGGCTTCGACCCCGAGCAGTTTCGGGCCTACCAGCGGTACCGGGGCGGCGGGGCGGGGCCCTCCATCGAGGACCTCTTTGGCGGGGCCTACGGGGGTGGGGCCTACGGGGGCGGGGACGCGTCTACGATGTTCGAGGACCTCTTCGGGGGGAGGCTGCGGGGCCGTGGGGCGGGCGCCAGGGCCCGGGCGGCGGACCTTGAGGCGGAGGTCACCGTGGACTTTGCCCAGAGCCTCCGAGGGGGGGAGCTCCAGCTCAACTACAACGGCGCCACCCTGCGGGTGAGGCTGCCGCCGGGGAGCGTGGAGGGCTCCAGGGTGCGGGTCCCGGCCAAGGGGATGCCAGGCCCTTCGGGGAAGGCCGGGGACCTGGTGCTGACCATCCACGTGGAGAAGCACCCGTCGTACTGGGTTGAAGACGGTAACCTCCAGGTGACGGTGCCGGTGAGCGTGTGGGAGGCGTGGAAGGGTTGTCGGGTGAAGGTGCCCACGCCCGAGGGCGAGGTGACCGTGCGAATCCCTGCTCATACAAGCTCCGGGGCCAAGCTCCGGGTGAAGGGCAAGGGGGTGCCTTCGAGGGAGGGAGGGGCCTCGGACCTGATCGTTCATGTGTCCCTGGTGCTGCCGCCGAAGGGGAGTGAGACGGAGGCGGTGGAGGCGGTGATGAAGGCCCTGGAGGAGGCCCAGACCGAGGACCCTCGGGCGGGGCTACGGCTGTAGGGCGCGCGCCACGCGCTGGACGAGGCCGCTCTGCTCGACCCACACGGAGAGCAGGGCGAGGTTGTCCGGAGGGCACCTCGGGGCCGGGCCAAAGACGGCCAGGTCCGGGCGTAGCCGCTGGAACTCTCGGGCGTGTTCAATGGATACCGGGTCCGGGGGCGTCACCTGATTGAAGACCACCGCGAGGAGCGAGAGCCCACGGCGCTCCAGGGCCTCGACGGTGAGGAGCGTGTGGTTGAGGGTGCCGAGCCGGTGGTGGGCCACCAGGAGCACCATGGGGCAGGCGAGGGCCGCGAGGTCCGCCTGGAGGCAGGTGTCCGTGAGGGGCACCAGGGCGCCTCCAGCGCCCTCCCAGAGGACGGGAAAGCCGCCCTCGCGCACCTTCTGGAGGTGGGCCAGGAGGCGCTCGGGCGAGAGGCTCTGGCCCTCGGCGCGGGCGGCGGTGGAGGGCGCGGCGGCGAGGGAGAAGCGCCAGGGGGCCACGAGCGCCAGGTCTTCGGTCCAGGAGGCCTCGGCGAGGCTCAGGGCGTCCGCCGGGCAGCGGAGGTCTTCGCAGCCGGTCTCGACGAGCTTGACCGGGGCGACCCAGAGGCCCCGCTCGGCCAGGCAGCGCAGGAGCGCGCAGGAGAGGGCGGTCTTTCCCACGCCGGTGTCCGTGCCGGTCACCCAGAGGAAGGTCATGGGAGGCACGCTGGCAGGTGGTGGAGGAGGGCGTCGATGTCCTCGTCCGTGTGGGCGGCCGAGAGGGTGAGGCGCAGGCGCGAGCCTCCGCGTGGGACCGTGGGGGGGCGGATCGCCTGGAGGAAGAGCCCTCGCTCCAGGAGCCGTTGGCTGGCCGTGAGCGTCGCGCGTTCATCCTTCAAGGGAATGGGGACGATGGGGGTCTCCGGGTCACCGCCAGAGGGTATTCCAAGGCGCTTGAGGGCGTCTCCGAGGCGCCTTCGGTGTCGGGAGAGCCTCGCGCGGAGGGTGTCCAGCGTGGGCGCGAGGGTGGCCGCGGCCAGGGCTACGGCGGCGGCAGAGGGGGTCACGGCGGTGGAGAACACCGTGGAGCGGCAGCGGTTCCAGAGCCACGCTCGGAGCTCCGGGGAGCCCGCGAGGAAGGCCCCGGAGCCCCCGAGGGCTTTTCCAAGGGTGCCAAGGAGCACGGCTGGGACGATGTTTCTGGCGCGACAGAGGCCCTGGCCCCGGGGTCCCAGCACACCGATAGCGTGGGCTTCATCGGTGTAGAGAAGAAGGTCATGGTGTAGGGAGAGCTGCTGGAGCTCTTCGATGGGACAGAGGTCCCCGTCCATGGAGAAGAGGGACTCGGTGACCACCCAGCGGCGGCGGCAGGGATTCTCTCTGGAGACCAACTGCCGGAGGGCGTCGGTGTCACCGTGGGGGAAGACGCGCACCCTGGCACGGGAGAGCCGGAGCCCATCGATCAGGCTGGCGTGGTTGAGCTGATCGCTGTAGACCACGTCCTCGGGGCCCAGGAGACAGGCGAGGGCGCCTACGTTCATGGCATACCCGGAGCTGCCAAGGAGGGCGGCGGGGAGTCCCACGAGGGAGGCGAGGGACTGCTCTGCCCTCTCATGGAGGGAGAGGTTCCCGGAGATGAGCCTTGAGGCGCCGGAGCCAACTCCATGGCGGAGGGCCTCGGAGGCGGCCTGGAGGAGCGTGGGGTGGTCTTTGAGGCCCAGGTAGTCATTGGAGCAGAAGACCACACAGGATTTCCCACGGATGGTGGCTTTGGGTCCTTGAGGCTCACCCAGCACCGTGGGGGTGCGGAGTTGGCCTTGGGCCTCCAGGGCTCCGAGGGCTTCCGTGAGCCAGCGCATGGTCACTCGATGGTGACCCGGGTGAGTTGTTCTCCCGGGAGCCATTCATCCACCAGGTCCATGCCTTCGAGCACGCGACCGATCCAGGGGTAGCGGGCGTCCAGGTGGGGTGAATCACCGGTCATGATGAAGAATTGCATCCCTCCGGTGTCCAGACCCCCGAGGGCAATACCCACAGCACCGCGTTCGAAGCGTTGGGGACCGACCTCCGTAGGGATGAGCTCGGAGGTGCCGCCGTAGCCGTCTCCCCTGGGGTCCCCTCCCTGGGCGACAAAAGCGGGTACCACCCGGTGAAAGGTGGTGCCGGTGTACCGCCCGGCGGTGATGGAGCGTAGGACAAAGTCCAGGGCCCGAGGAGAGTTGCTCCCGTCCAACGCGAGGACCACCGTGCCGTGGCTGGTCTCCAGCCGTACCCTGGCGCTTCGGGGCTCTGGAGTGGCCTCGGCGGGGAGGTTCTGGGCATCGGGCTGGAGGCTTGACTGGATGGCCCTGGAGCTGGAGCTCACCTGCGGGAGGGGTAGCCTCAGGGCGCGAGCCAGGGCGATGGCATGCTGGCGGGCCTCCAGGGAGGCGGGCTCCGGGAGGTCAAAGGGCGCCTGGACGAGAGCCCGACGCTGGGCCAGGGTGAGTGTGTTGGCGTGTTGCACGTGCAACGCAAGCTGCTCCAGGAGGGCCGCGAGGACGCCGGGGTCGTGTTGGAGCGAGAGGTCATGGAGGAGTGGGCGAGCGGTCTGCGGGTCCAGGAGGCAGACGGGCTCGGCCAGGGCCTCCAGCACACGCACATCGGAGGAGGCAGCGACCAGGAGGCGACGGAGCTGGGTGGTTCTCTCGGACGCCGGAATCGCTGGACTGGCAAGGGTCTGGGCCTGGGCGGTCTGGGCTCGCCAGAGAAAGGAGTCGCTGGCACAGCGCAGTGTCTCGTCGAGGCGCCCAAGGAGGATGTCCGAGGCCTGCGCGTTCTCGCAGCGGAAGTGGGCGGTGACCGAGGGGTTGCCGAGGTCGATGGTACGGAGGGAGACCAGAGCCGCGGCGAAGGCTGCTCGCACGGCGGGATCGGTGGTGGGGAGCTGCTCTCGGAGAGCGCGCCAGGCGTTGCCCCAGGCGCGGGGATTGGCCAGCGTGCGCTGGCGGACAAGCTCGATCCAGGGGAGCCAGAGCGGGGCCGAGGCGTCGTTGCGATTCTTGAGGGAGCGAAAGAGGACGGCCAACGCAGTGGGATGAAGGGCTCCAGTGAGCTCCAGGGAGGGCACCGGGAGGTTGGGGGCGGACACCAGGCGAGCCCCGAGGAGCTGGTCATCAAAGACGCGAGAGGCCAGGAGGCGTTGGTGGATGGCGGGAGTAAGCGACGGGACCGTCAGGCGATTACGACTGACCACCGCGCCCAGGGCGTGGAGGGGTGGGTCTGAGCGCAGGGCATCGCTCAGGGGGCCTGGGATGACTGTAGGGCGCAAAGGCCCGGCGCGGCCGGCCATGCCTCGGGCGAAGGCGTCATGCCAGGGAGGACGCAGGACGCTGGTGATGGCGACCAGGGCGTCGGTGGGCGCGCGGCGGCCGTGGAGACAGACCGTGGCTTCGGTCTCGGGAGGGGGCGGGAGCGCGTCGAGGCGGGCGCGGAGCTCCGTCAGGCGGGTGGGTGAGAGCGGTGCTTCGAGGTAGGCCTCGGCCCAACGCGGATCGGTACTCGGGAGGGAAGTGGGTTGAGCGTCGGGGACCGAGTGCGCGGGCGGCGGGAGAGGGCCAGCGCCAAGGTCCACGGGAGTTGGTGTGGGCGCGGGGGCGGGTGTGGTGGAGGCGCGAGGACACCCGACAAGGACCAGGAGGAGCAGCGCGAGGGTGATCGGCGACTCCACCCTGCGCACTTGCGCTGCCCCTCTCCCTTGTAGCTTCACCTCGGGACACATCTCACGGAACGCCGGGAATTCATAGCGGGTCGGCCCCGTGAAGTGACCGTTCTCGGGCCACCGAAATAAGCCTGCGGACGGCGACCTC
>JACRDB010000080.1 GCA_016218725.1 Deltaproteobacteria bacterium | reverse complement strand
CCGCACCGAGGACGGTTACCCCACGGCGCCCACCCGCACCGAGGACGGTCACCCCACGGCGCCCACCCGCACCGAGGACGGTTACCCCACGGTGCTCTCACCCGCACCTCCTACGCCCACACGTAGGTAAGATCGGCT
This sequence comes from Deltaproteobacteria bacterium, assembly GCA_016218725.1. Lineage (GTDB taxonomy): Bacteria > Myxococcota_A > Polyangia > Polyangiales > JACRDB01. The sequence goes on along the minus strand of JACRDB010000080.1, from coordinate 53,688 downwards.
ACAGTAGTGATAGACACAATCGCTGCACCGAACGTGCGAAAGTGGAGGCGATTCCTGCCAGAATATCGCCCCAATGGAGACGGCCCAGGAGCCGAAGGGCAGCTCGGTCGTCCAACCTCGGCGCCTGGTCAACCCGCGCTGCGCTCTCCCCGAGAAGACAGAAATGACAAGAATTTCAACACGTTACCAAAATCGACAGGACGGGACGATTTTTGTCGGATTTCGCTTGAAAGCCTGTGTGTGTGTGTAGCGTTGGGTTTGCCTTCATGGTGACAGGTGGGTGAGCATGGAGGGTGGCCTGGCGGGCCACTTCACACCCAACAGGGGAGCAGGCACATGGCACGCAGGGGCAACGTCGAGATCTTCAACAAGGTGATCAACAAGAGCGTCACGTACTACAGCGACCCACAGTTCAACGACCTGCTGGGGCAGGCGGACACGTTGATCCTGCAAGCGATCGTGGACGGGACCCCAGGCACGGAGACGGTGACGGTGCAGTACCAGACGTCCAACGACGGAGCGCCCATCGACGCGCTCTGGAAGGACGTGTCGGGCTTCGCCTGCTCAGTGGTGCCCGGCAGTGCCACGGACGTGCCCAAGTCGGACATGGACCGCAACGCCGCCAGCGACACAATGGGGGCCCTGGGGAGGGTGAAGGTGACCTGTGCGACCAACACCTCGGGCGTGGCCGTGCGGGTGATCGCGTGCATCCGGGTGGATGTATAGGGAGCAGGTGGCCGTCATGGCGCGCTTCTTCAACGTGGTGGTGTTCAACAAGGTCATCAACACCGGGGTGACCTACTACAGCGATCCGCAGTTCGACGACCTCCTTGGCAGCGCGGACGTGGTGACGCTCCAGGCCATCGTGGATGGGACGCCGGGGGCGACGACCGTGACGGCCCAGTACCAGACCGCCAACGAGAGCTCAGCCATCGCCGGGGAGTGGGCCACGGACGCAAACTTCCCCGCCGCCCAGCCCGCCCCGACGAGCGCCACGGATGTGCCCAAGTCCGCGATGGCGAGGAACAACCCCGAGGCCAAGATGGGTGACAAGGGCCGCGTGGCGGTCTCCTGCTCCGCGCAGGTTGGGGTGCCTGTACGGGTCATCGCCTGCGGTCGCAGGAGCGGGGCATGACCATGTGCGGTAACGGAACCCGCGCCCGTGGAGTGCCATACGGCGCCGGGAGGTGTCGGTGAGCAAACCGTACGAGATCTTTCCGCCCGGGTGGGCGCCCAACACGAGTGGCACCGAGAAGGCCAAGGACCCGGGCGCGTGGCGCGCCGCCATGGACCTGAACTCTGTAGCGGGCAAGGAGGGAATGCAAGCGCCGCAGCCTACATCGCCTGCTGCAACGATGCCCACAGCGCCACAGGGCAAGGCCCGGTACGAGATCTGGCCCTCTGACGCGCCCCAGGCCACGATGCCGCCGTTTGCGGGGATCGGTCGTGGAGGGTACCCGGAGCGGCCCCTGCGGGCCAGGAAGCCCTATGAGATCTGGCCGGAAGATTTCAGCTCCCAGGACTTCGGCCGCCAGACTCCCCGGTTCGCTGAGTCAGGGGTACCATACCTGACAGATTACAAGCTACCAATCTCGGTTCAAACTCACCAGATTCGACCGAAATCGTGCTGCGAGAATTGCCAGCAAGGTCTCGGTTGCAGAGGGGAGTGGCCGCTAGATTCTGTTCCATCCAACTCTGGTAGGAGCCAATCTCAGCATGCTCCCGCATCTGATTTTTTCGACGCCGTTCGACGTGTGCATGCTCCGAGATCGATCAGGGACATGCTGAGTTGGAGCACTGGCAGCCTGATCCTACCTCCAACTCTCTCTGCGCCCTCCCTCTTGGGGGCAGGCCTTGGGGAACTTCCCCAGAATCTGTTTGAGATCGGACCATACTCTGGTCCGATCGTGGCTGGCTGGACCGTAGGCGATGCCCGCGATGCCTGTTATGTAGCACAGAAGAGGTTGCGAGAACTAGGGGACGAACTTCGCAGTGCACACTATGACAATCTAATCGAGCGCACTCGTCGAGGCGAACTCGCGCAGAACTGTTTTGACACGTTGCCTACCGGTCGACTCCTGCCTCCACACTGCGATGCGATAGTACGCCGCAATACCTTTCTCCTTAACTGGTGGGTATCCATAGCCAATGTGTTGGGCGAAAATTCTCCAGCTGCGCTCAGCCTTGACGCAGCAATTAGAAGAAATACAGCCACTCTCCTCATCTGCACATCTAACGCTCCCGACCCGAACTATCCTGAGTTGACTCCTGAAATGGTTCGTGAGTCAGCCTGTTATGGACTTCGTCAGGAGTACAGTTCATTGGTTTTGTCGGACTACAGGCGACGACAGTCACTCTGTGAGCGGGCGCGACCTCATCTGCAGATCATGGCCGCTGCAGAAAGGACTTTGGCTGCCCTGGTAGGCATCGATGGGCTTTGCAACAACTCGCTGTTGTTCAATACTGGGCTTTGTCCATGAGCGTCGATGCGGGACTTGGCGGTCAGAAGTGCAGGTCGTTTTCGTCCTTTACGTCTTGGTCAATGGGAGGAGCGATGGCCAGCATCCTTTTAGTTGGATGTTCGTCATCAGTTCAAGCAACCAGAACTCCCCTGTCATTTGTTGAACTATCTACGGGATTTGGAACTTCTTGTGCCATAGCAACGGAGGGAGAACTTCGATGTTGGGGACGGTCCTCAGTCCAGGAGGTTCCTCAATCGTTAACAGGAACTGGATTGGGTGCCGTGTATGGGATTGCGAGCGGTGGTGGTCACGTCTGCGCCGTCCGAGGGGATAGAACCGTGACGTGTTGGGGAGAGGGCATCTTTCTCGGATCATCGGTGGTGACGTTGACTTCACCTGGGCCAATCCGGAGAATCAGGGCCGGACTTCACAGTCTCTGCGTAATCGGTGATGGTCTTCAGGCATGGTGTTGGGGAGAGAATACCCAATCAGGCAGCGTGCCAAGAACTTACTCCCTTCCATCACCTTTTACAGATGGCGTCATGATGCCATTTAGTGACCATTTTTGTGCGCTTCTTGAGAACGGCTTGTTGCGCTGTATCCCAGAGCCCCACGGCTGCTTTCTTTCATCATCAACTTCGAGTGATGGGTGTCCCGAGGAAATGTTGGTGAATTTGGCTATTGCTGCTGGTCCTGGAGGGCAATGCGCCCTCCGAGAGGGCCGCGTCTTCTGCATGGGAGTCTATGTAACGCCAACTCATAGACCTTTTGACCTAAGCGAGATTCGTGGCTTCCCCACAGCTCGATCGGTGGTTGTGGGTGTCTCCCACGCCTGCATCCTCGCCCATGATGATTCGGTATGGTGTTGGGGTAACAATGCCACCGGGGCTCTTGGGTATGTGTCGGATTCCTGGAGCCCCGCCCCACACCGGGTTGAGGACCTTCCACCAATTCGTCATATTTCTACGTCGGGCGGTCATGTTTGTGCCTTGGATCATCAGGGTGCCATATGGTGTTGGGGGCGCAATATCGATGGAGAGCTTGGGTGTGGTGTGCGTCCGATTCAGCGGACTCCGTGTCGAACGTTGCCATGATCGTGGCTACCTGTCAGACACTACGATGAGGGCGTTAGGAGGTTGATGAACGCCGTGCAGGTCATCGCCTCGCCTGCGGTCGGAGGAACGGGGGCGGAGGGTGAACCGTCGGAGCACCAGCAGTTGCGTGGTGTCGCGCGGCGACGCAAGGGGGCGCCGGTGAGCAAGCCCTACGAGATCTTCCCGCCAGGGTGGGCGCCCAACACGAGCGGCACCGAGAAGGCCAAGGACCCGGGCGCGTGGCGCGCGGCCATGGACCTGAACTTTGTAGCGGGCAAGGAGGGAATGCGAGCGCCGCAAGCCGCGCCCTTCGTGACCGCGGCGATGCCCGCGCAGTCGCAGCGCAAGCCCTACGAGATCTTCCCCTCCGACGCGCCCCAGGCCACCATGCCCCCGCTCGCGCGGGAGAGCGGCGGGGGGTACCCGGAGCGCCCTCTTCGGGGAAGGCAGTCGTATGAGATCTTCCCGGAGTCCTTCCCGCAGGCGCCTGCCTCGACGACGCCGTACGCACCGACGGGCACGCGGTACTTCGCGGAGCGAGCGCTCAAGCCGTATGAGATGCTCCCGCCAGAGTGGACCTCGGAGCATCCCCCGTGGGAGGCGGCGGGCGCTGTCCAAACACAATTCCCCGGATGCGGCGGATGCGCAAGGAAGCCCTGTGGATGTGCGGGGTGTGGGTCCAATGCCGGAACGACGCGCGGCAGCCCACCGAACATCGAGGACGTCGTCCGCGTAGGTCCTTCGACCTTCGGACCTGGCACGTCGTTGTGTGGCGCGCTCGCCTCCAGGGTCCTTCTCTTGCGGAACGAGATCGAACGACGTTGGGAGATTCTGGCGCCGGATCCATCGCGTCGTCGGCAGCTCCAGACCCAAAGAGCACTTCTGCGCAGGGCCTGCACAGCGCTGAATAGAGGTTCCATGTGTGATGCGTTGGTAGAATATGAGCACAGCCTCCATGCAGAGGGCGGTTGGGGCCCTGCGCGTGCGGCCGCAACGGCGTGTCAGGCCGCGGCGGATTCATCTGCCTGGCGGATGCTCCAAGCGTTTGCCTGCGTGGATCTCCTTCGGCGTCAAGGCGAACGGGAGGACGGCTACTGGACCGATCAGAGGCTCAGTCCGCCCTACAACTACAACAACGATATCGCTCCATTGGTGGAGGAACTTGTCGTGGCGGAGGCCACCTTCGCGAGGTGCTACCAGTCTGTCACTGGAGCAGGTAGTTCGGGAGTACCAGGGATCAGGATCTGCCCGGAATGTCAGGATGACAATCGAGAGGTATGCCTGGCTTGCTGCGCAAGTTTCTGTCAGGATGGCCCCTACTCTCAATGCGTCGCGGACAACTGCCCGGCGCTGCGATAATGGCATCATCCGAGGGCCAAGGTCTCTTGCTCCGCTTCATGGTCCTCTGGGGGACCGGCTTCTACGAGGGCACCCTGTGCCGAGGGGAGTCCCTCGGCTTCCGTCCATGGTCGTTGCCACCCGAGCCCGTTGGCGACTTTGTTCGGCCGCCACGAGTCGCATTGATCGAAGAGCGCCAACAGGGATGGTGCGTTCGCGCCCGATTCGAAGCTTCCAGAGTTGTCCTGCCGGATGACGTCATCTTGGACGGAGACGCGATCCAGTCCCTTGCGGTTGTCTGGGAGGGAGAGCCTTGGATCCCTTTGGACCTCATCAAGAGCGCCAAGATCTCATTCCCATTTGGCAAATTGTTGTTAAGGTGGGTGGAGAAGGAGGTCCCGCTTACGTTCAGTCTCCCTGAAGGAGACTGTTCAATCGGCCTCACACAGCCCCACAATTTGCCATCGGAATAGGGCTCTTTCGCGAAGAGGTGGACGGCGGAGTTCATCCGGCGTCGCCAGCTGAGGTCGCCGATGGCGTTGGCGTCGGGGAGATGCATGAGGCCGAAAAGCCTGGAGGAGCTGCGGCCGCCGAGGGTGATGTCCCTGTTCGCGGTGGCTGACGGTGCTACCATCCCCGCGATGCCCCCGAGGCCGACCGCGTTGGACGTAGCCCGCACGGTCCGGTTGCTCACCGTGGACCTCTGTGGCCTCGCGCTGGAGCTCGCGCGGAGGCCCGAGGAGGCCGCGTCCACGGCCACCGAGGAGGGCCTGGCGCGCATCCGAGGGAGCTTCGGGCGCACCCTCCTCCGCGCGGGCGTTCACCTGGAGGTCCTCCACGCCGAGAAGGTGCCTCGCGACGGGGGCCTGGTGTTCATGTGGAACCAGGCTACGCACCTGGACCACCTGGCGCTGGCGGCGGCGATCCCCAGGCCCTTCCTGTCCCTCTACAACAACGAAGTGGCACGGGTGCCCTTCTACGGCGCCCATATGCGCCGGAGCGGGCACTTCCACGTGGACCGCACCGACGAGGCCCAGTGGAGGGCCAGCGTGGCCCGCGCCGCGGAGGCCGTGCGCGCCGGGGCCTGCGTGCTCGTGAGCCCCGAGGGCACCCGCAGCCGCGACGGGCGCCTCCTGCCCATGAAGCGAGGGGCCTTCCTCCTGGCCGCGGCGTCGCAGCGACCCATCGTCTGCGTCACCGTGGCGGGTGGCCACGACCGCCTCCCCCGAGGGAGCCCGGTGGTGCGCGCGGGGCCCCTCCGGGTGGTGTTCTCCGAGCCCCTCGCCACCGAAGGTCACCACCCGGACGACACCCTGGGCCTGCAACAGTGGGTGGTGGACACCTTCAACCGGGACCTGAGAGCGTTCGCGGTGTAAGCGAAAACAACAGTAATTTCAATAAGTTGCCAGTTCGTTACGGCGCGGTAACAAGCGCCCCGGGCGGCCCGCGGAGTGGTACCGTGGGCGCCGTGGACTACCCCGACGACCCCGCGCGTGAGAGCCGCCTGTCCATGCCGCTGGAGCCTCGGGACCACGTCATGGACCTGCTCGCCTTCGGGTGGCACAACGCGGTCTCCTGCGGCTTCGCGGGGTTCATCTTCTTCTTCATGGGGGCGTCGCACCATTTTACGGTGCCGCACCTGGCGCGCTACGACATGCTGCTGCTCCTGTGCCTCGCGTGGCAGGTGGCCGTGGTGGCCCTCAAGGTCGAGACGGTGAACGAGCTCAAGGTGGTGTGCATCTTCCACGGGCTCGGCCTGGCCATGGAGGTGCTCAAGGTGCACTACGGGTCCTGGTCGTACCCGGGCGACGGGCTCTTGAAGATCGGCGGGGTGCCGTTGTTCTCGGGCTTCATGTACGCCTCCGTGGCGAGCTACATCTGCCAGGCCTGGCGCAGGCTCAACCTCACCATGGTGCGCTGGCCCCGGAGGGTGGTGGCCGTCCCCCTGGCCGCGGCGGTGTATGGGAATTTCATGACCAACCAGTTCCTCCCGGACGCGAGGGCGCTGCTCTTCCCGGCCATCCTCCTCGCGTATCGCAGGACCTGGGTGGAGTACACGCCCCGGCGCGGCCACCGGAGGTATCGCATGCCCATGGTGTTCGCGTTCTTCTTCATCGCGGTGTTCATCTTCTTCGCGGAGAACATCGGGACCTTCCTGGGCGCGTGGCGCTACCCCAACCAGCACTACGGCTGGGAGCCCGTGTACTTCCAGAAGCTCTCGAGCTGGACCCTCCTGGTGATCGTGTCCGTGATGATCGTGGCCGAGCTCCAGCGCTACATGCTCCTGCGCACGGGCGCCACGGACGAGACCCGCATCGGCGCGGGCGAGGATTGACCTCGCCGCGGGGCGCGAGGGCCCGCGGCGCCGCGGCGCTCGCGGCGCTCCTCCTGGGCCTCGGGCGCTGTGACCGGCTGCGCCCGGACGGTCGCTGGCGCGAGGCCGTCCGCCGCGCGACGGAGCCCGCGGTCCCCGCGGCGCCGCCCTCGGGCCCGCTGCGGTGGGCGCGACGCCTCGCGCTCCCTCCGGGGTTCCCGCAGGTGTGTGACCTGGCATCCACGCCCTCGGGGCTGGTGCTGGCGGCCTCCGCGGACGCCCTCGGCGTGGACGGCGCGGCGGTGTTCCGCGCCCGCGGCGAGCGCCTGGAGACGCTCCTCACCTGGGACGGCCAGGGCTTTCTCCGGGTCCACGCCTACGGCGACACGCTGCTGGTGCCCGACGCCGACGCGCCCTTCCGCGCCCTCGCGTTCCTCACGGACCTGGACGTGGACGGCTATGTGTTCGTCTCAAGCCCCACCGGGACACTCTCCCGTCAGGGCAGGGAGCTCCTGCCCGCGGTGTACCACGTCTTTGACACCGCCCGCCTCCGCGACGGCCGCGCCGTGGCCTCCACCGGGGCCTACCTCCCAGCGCGCGTGCCGTACGTCTCCGAGGGTGCCCCGGCGGCCCTCTTCCTGGACGAGGGCCCGGGGCGCCCCTGGCGCCGGGCGTGCGTGTTCCCGGCCGAGGCCTCCCCAGGGGTGTACCGCTACACCTGGCTCCTGACCCTGCCCGACGGCGCCCTCCTCGCGGGCACCGAGGGCCCCTCGGGCCCCGGCGCCGTGCGCTTCGAAGACCCCACGCGTGGCTGCGCGAACACCACGGTCCAGGGCCTCGGTGGGTATGTCCTCCGCTGGGCCTCGCAGGGAGAGCAGGTCCTCGCGGTCACCCAGGGATCTACAAGTACGCACTTGTGGTGTTCGAGGGACGGCGGGCGTCGCTTCGAGCCGTACCCGGGCGCGCCATCGATGCCCCAGAGCGTGGCGAGGGTGGACGGCGGGTGGCTGCTGCTGGCGGGGGGGGCGCTGTGGTCCCTGGGGGACGACGGGGCGGTCACCGAGAGGGCGCCCTCGGAGCCGCGCCTGGGGCCCGCGCCGTCGTCGTTGGTGAGCGCGCCGTTGGCGCTGCACGGGGGCTCGGTCTGGGCGGGGTCCACGACCACGGGAGAGGTCTTCGAAGCGGTGCCGCGGTGAGGGCCGCGGCGGCGCTCACGCTTGCGCGAGGCGCGCCCGGGCGCCCGCGGCGGTGAAGCGGCGGAGGGCCTCCTCCGGGGTGATCTTCGGGTTGCGCAGGGGAATTCGAGGCAGCGTCGCCTCGCTGAGGGCCTTGGCGTCCGCGAGGCCGCAGAGGGAGACGTCCCGGATTTCCTTGATCACGGCGATCTTGCTGCGCCCGACGTCGTCGAGCACCAGCACCGTCGCGGCGCCCGAGGGCGCGGGCGGGGCGGTAGTCTCTTCCTCGGGCAGCGTCAGGCGCTTGAGGTCCAGCGCGGACTCCGCGACGGGCGTCCACTGGCGCGCGCGGGCATGCTCGAAGAAGGCCTCGGGCAGCGCGACGTTGTACCGCTCGATGTAGTGCGGCAGGTCGTCGGGCCAGGCCCAGACGCCGTCGGTGCAGATGGACCCGGTGCCCACCCGACCCCGGGCGCTGTCGAGCACATCGACGACGCGGCCCATGCACGCGATGAACACCGGCGCGCCACGCAGGTAGGCCACGAGCTGGTCCCGATGCGGCGAGGCCTCGGGGCGCATGGCCTCGCGGAGGCTCGGGCCCCGCGGGTCGCCGGAGGCGCGCTCCCGGAAGAAGCCCACGCGGCGGAGGGTCCCCGGCGGGGCGCCGCGGGGCTCGGCGGGCGGCGCCGCGACCGTCGGGGCGATGGAGAGGGCGACCTTGCACCACCCCGCGACGCGCTGGAGGGCGCCGAGCTCCCGCGGGTCCACGCGGCCGTCGGCGGTCACCACCTCGAGGAGGGACGCCACCAGCGTGGCCCTGGTGGCGTCCGTGGCCGTGGACGCGAGCAGCTCCGAGAGCCGCTGGAGGTAGCCCTGGGACAGGAGCGCGAAGAGCCTCTCGGGGCCGAACCGATCCCGGACCTCCGGGAGGCGGTGCCGCGCCAGGAGCGGGTCATAGACCGCGAGCTCCTCGCGGGAGAGCTGGCCGTCGGCGTTGCCCAGGTGCAGGAGCGCGAGCGCCAGCCAGAGCGAGGTCTGCTGCGCGGGCGTGAGGGCGTCCACCGCGGGGTCCCCGAGGGACTGCACCCTCGCGGCCACGCGCCGCGTAAGGACGTGGTCGTCGCCGAAGACCCTCCGGGCCTTGGAGAGCGCCGTCACGGCGTGGGGGCTGGCGGGGTTCGCCCGCCCGCTCAGGACGAGCATGGCGTCGTGCATGGCCGAGGCCCTCTCGGCGCTGGCGGGGTCCACGCCCGCGCTTGCGAGGATCGCGTGGAGCGCGCGCCAGAACTCCGTCCCCGCGTCCCAGAGCTCCCAGCGGAAGTACTGATCGCCCCAGCCCAGGAGCCCGGAGAGCTCCTCGCGGGTGGCCCGGAAGGCGGGGGCCGTCAGCGTGCCCGCCGCATGCCACGCCAGGGCGCTGGCCTGGGCCGAGTCCCCTCGGTGGAGCGACGCGTCGATTTGCGTCCCGAGGGCGCTGAACTGCGCGGCGAGCGCGGACCCTGCGGCCTGGGCGTTGGCCGCGGGGGGTCGCGGAGCGCCCTGGGCCATCGCCTGCGCGACCCGCACGCGCTCCTGCGGGGAAAATAGCCTCGCGGGCCTGCCGCAGCCGCAGCGGCCCCCGAGGCGCGCGAGGCAGCGGTCGCAGGTGTAGCGGGCGCATGCGTCGCAGCGGGCCCACTCGCTGGCGAAGGCCTCGGGCTCCAGCAGCGCCTGGGGGTTGCCCCCCGGGACGGCGGAGATGGAGATCAGCCTCGGGCACCCTCCAGCGCACACGGCGGTCGGCATCCGCGGATGCTGCCAGAGATCCCCGGCCGCTGCCATCGTCGGGAGGGCGGTGTCAGGGTCTGGTCAGGAGCGCCGCGAAGCGCACGTAGCACCGCGGGTCGAGCGCCTCGGCGTCGCGGACGCGGTACACCGTGAGCGAGAGGCCCTGGAGCCGGGCCGTGACCCTGCGCAAGAAGTGGGGTACATCGTAGAGCCTGCCGTGGCGGTTGCGGTACCCGCGGGCGAGGCACAGCGTGGCGTCGGGCTCGAAGGCCGGTCGCTGGAGGCCCCAACTGGAGGGGTCCGTGAGCACGGAGTACTCGCCGTGGAGGTACAGCGGGACGATGCACAGCCGCCCCCCCGGGGCCAGCACGCGGCGCGCCTCGGTGATGAAGCGCGCGTCCGCGTCGCCCTCGAAGTGCTCGAAGGAGCAGTGCAGGGACAGCGCGTGGGCGAAGCCGTCGGGCACGGGCATCGCCGCCGCGTCGCCGCCCAGCACCCTCCCTCGCATCCCCGGCGGGTACGACAGGTCCTGGCGCCAGGCCCGGACGCCGTAGAGCCTCTCGGCGACCTCGGGGATGGGCGAGGCGGCGTTGGCCACGTCGATGTAGGTCTCCCCGGGACGCAGCCCCAGGAGCTCGAAGGCCAGGTGGTGCTCCAGGGTCTTCTCGACGAAGTTGCCCTGGTAGAGCCCCGGCGGATACTCCGCGGCGGAGACATAGCGGGCGTACGCCTCGGGGTCCACGAAGTGCTCGCGCACCGTGACGCCGGCCGCGGTCAGGGCGCGCAGGACGCCGTCGGTGACGCCCGGGGCCGTGGGGTCGGCGTAGCCTGCCCTCACGGCGTTGGGTAGCCCACGGAGGGCGAGGGCGCGGCCCGGAGCGGTGTAACAGAGGTCGCTCCAGGTGCGCTGGGTAATCGCGCGGAGGTGCTTGGCGAGGGCCATGTGGGAGGGCGCATCGGAGCCCCGGGAGGCGCCGGGTGTCAAGGGTCCGGGGGTGGGGCAGGGGGCACGAAACGCCCATAAATCCCGACCCTCTGGAGATCGTTACGGCGCAGTAACGGCGCCCCGGTGGGCCGCGCGGCGCCGTCGGCGCCAGAGGATCGCGGCGAGCCCGAGGAGCCCGGCGGGGCTCCGGGTGGGCGCCGTGCGGGCGCGGCAGATGCACCCGGGCTGCTCGGCGAGCTCGTCCGAGGGGATGGGGTCCAGGGCCCCATCGGGCTCCGGGGCGCCGTCCGAGGTCGTGGCGTCCTCGGTGGTGCTCGGGGGCTCTCGTTGGGTGTCTTCACCGACGACGTCGAGGGCGGCGCTGTCCTCGGCGTTACCGTCTGGGAGCGTGACGTCCTCGCGGGAGGCGTCCGGGGCGGCGCTGTCCGGGGCTCCGGTGGGGTCGTCCGGAGCGGCGTCCCGGGAGCCTCCGCTGTCCTCGGGGGGGGCTCCGGCGTCGGGCATGGGCGGGGCCACGCGCCAGCAGAGGTAGTTGTCGCCCCAGGTGTGCGGGTCCGCGGGCTCGAACCACCGCAGGCAGCTCATCCCGGCCACGGGACCGGCGCTCGACCACTGGAAGCGCAGGAGGAGCGACGGGGGCGCGCAGAGGTAGTTGTCGCTCCAGGTGTGCGCGGCGGGCTCGGAGCCCTCGTGGACCTGGGTGCAGGTCATGCCCGGGATGGGTCCGGCGTAGGACCAGCGCAGCCCGAGGTCCGTGTCCGAGCAGAGGTAGTTGTCGCCCCAGGTGTGGGGGTCCGCGGGCTCGTTGACATTCACGCAGCGCATCCCCGCGATGGGCCCCGCGCAGTTCCACCCGAAGGGCGCCACCCGCGCGATGCACGGCGGCGGCGGCGGAGGCGGCGGCGGTGGCGGTGGCGGTGGCGGTGGGCTGCGGCAGGGGCCGGTGGGGGTGGAGTCCGGGACCGGGCGGACGTCCACGATGAAGCACTCGCTCCAGCCGCAGCCGCCGCCGAAGTACGACGACACCAGCGGGGACGTGTCGATGATGTACCCGACGCCGCAGCGGGCGCGCGCGTTGGACTCGACCCAGCTCGCGGGGCCGTTGTCCTGGACGTCCACCACGACGCAGCGGCTCCCGCGGCGCAGCTCCAGCTTCGCCCCACAGTGAAAGGCCGCCCGCTCGGTGGCGTACCACCAGCGCCCGTTGGCCACCGGGCCGCAGCTCGTGCGGTGGCCATAGGCCGACGGGTCGCTCGGGCCGCCGTAACACGTAAGCACGTGGCGCCACGGGGGCGGGCCGGAGTGGCCGCTGTGGATCTCTTGCACGGTGGTGGCGAGGCGGTCCTCCTCGCTGGCGTAACAGCCCGTGAGCCCCACCGTGGCCGCCAGGAGCAGCGCTCGGGGAGGGGCATGCTGGCGGTGACGGCAGCGCCGCGCGGCGGGCCTGTCCATACCATGGACGATAACACTCTCCAGCGGAGAGCGAGGGCCGAGGGGGGTGCGGGTTTTACGCCGCACCCTGCGCAAGACAATGGTAGGGTCTACACCATGATGCGCTGGAGCCATTGCGTGGGTGTCGTCGCGGTGTTGGTGCTTGCTGCGGTGTTGGCGCCCCGGGCGACTCACGCCCAGACCTCCGACGCGACGCTGACGGTGTCGCTGCGCGCTGCGGGGGAGGGGCAGTTCAACAACCTGGGCCGCATCGCCACGAGGGTGTGGGTGCTGACCAGGAGCGGCGTGGCGCCGCGGTGGAACGGGCCCACCAGCATCTACGCGCCGACCTCGGGGGCCGTGGGCGCCGGGGGGACCTTCACGGTGACCGTGGGGAGCCTGTACTCCAGCACGCGGGTGCCAGGGAACAGCTACACGGTGCACCTGGAGTGGGACGACACGGCGCGGCGCACGGCGGACTTCGGGCCCGTGACGGTGCGCCCCGGGTCCAACAGCGCGGGGCCGTACACCGTAGAGAACCGCGCGCCGCCCGCGGCGTCGAGGGTGCAATGCTACCCCGACGCGCCGGACCGCTCGTCGAGGATGTACGTGTACTGGTCGTTCCCGGCGACGAGGCCGGTGGACTTCGACCGCTTCGAGCTCCACCGCGGGACGCGGTCGGGCTTTACGCTCTCGGCCACGAGCCGGGTGACGTCGCCGCCGTACGGGGTGTCCAACTACACGGACACGGCGCTCGTCGTGTCCACGGACTACTGGTACTGCCTCCGGGTGCTGGACCAGTACGGCGCCGCGAGCGACACGTGCACCGCCACCGCGTGCCGCACGGAGCCTCCCCGGATGGACGCGGCGCCGGACACGGCGATGGACACGGCGCCGGACACCGAACCGGACACGGCCATGGACACGGCCATGGAAGACACGGCGCCTCCGGACACTGCGCTGGAGGTCGCGGAGGACTCCCAGGCGGACACCGCGGCGCCCCCGGACCGCGAGGAGGACGCCGCGGTGATGGACCTCGGCGCGACGGACGCGGGGGCGATGGACGCGCCAGAGGAGCCGACGCGCCCGGACGGGCCGGGGATGCCCGAGCGACCCATGAGGGATACGCCCGCGGAGCCGCCGGTGCCGGAGGACGTGGGGGGCGGGCGGGACGCGACGCCCATGGCAGACGGACCGAACCGACCGGAGGCGGGAATGGGCGACCGGGGTCCTCCCGAGGAGCCGATGACCGTCGACGCAAACGACGGCGGGAGCGACGCTCCCGCGGTCGACGCGGGAGCCGCGGACGGCGCGCAGGGTGACGGGATGGGGCCGTCGACGGACGGCGGGGAGGACGGTGGCGGCGCCGACGGAGGGTCGGGGGGGAGCGCGGCGGGGTGCGGGTGCCGCGCAGCGGGTGCGGGGCGGGGAGGTGCGTGGGCGCTGCTGGGGGCCCTGGGCGCGGGGTACCTGGCGCGGCGGCGAGGACGCAAGACAGGTGCGAGGGCCGCGGACGGCGGGTAGGCGTGGGCGTGTGGTAGGGTCGCGGAGCCCTGGCGTGCGCGCGACGCAACCTCTGGTCGATGTCGAGCGACAACAGTGCCGCGGTACGCGGAGCGCGCCGCGAGGGAGAGACAGAGGGCGATGAGCAAGAGGATTTTCTCACTTGGGCTCGTGGCATGGTTGTCCGGGGCGTGCAGGTTGGGCCTGCCGGACTACGTCATCGGACGCCTGGACGCCGGGACGGACGGCATCGCGGAGGTGGGGGACGCCCTGGAGGACACCGTGCCTGCATCGATGGACACTGGTCCGGACGGGGTTTTCGTGCCGATGGACGTCCGGACAGACAGGCCCGAGATCGACGGGACACAGGCTGATACCGTGGCTGAGAAAGTCCCCGACGTCCCCTCTGACGGCTCGGTAGACGCTCAGCGCGACACCGCGGACGCCACCCCGACCGACGCGAGCGCCGACGCAGCCAACGATGCGCTAGAGGCCGCGACGGACGCGGCGTTGGCCTGCGACGGGGCGTCGTGTGGCGGAGCCTGCGTGGACCTGCAGAGGGACGCGCGAAACTGCGGCCGTTGCGGACTGGACTGCACGACGCTTCCGCATGTGACGGCCGCGGCGGTCCGGTGCGAGGCCGGTCGGTGCATCGTAGCGGCCGCCTGTGAGGCGGGGTGGGCGTCTTGCGGCAGTCCTCCGGAGGCGGGATGTGGTACCTCCCTGGCGACGTCCATGAACTGCGGAGCGTGCGGGACCGTGTGCCCCCCGGCGCCGAACGCGATGGCCACATGTGAGGGGGCGCGCTGCGGGACGCGCTGTAACGCGGGCTTCCACCGATGTGGGTCCGTGTGCGCGGACGACACCTCGGTCGCGAGCTGCGGGACGGGTTGTGCGGACTGCGCGGTGCCTGCGAACGGGAGGGCAACCTGCGACGGGCGGGCGTGTGGCTTCGTGTGCAACGCGGGCTTCACGGCGAGGATGGGGGTGTGCGTGCCGACGGACGTGCCGACGCCCCGGCCGATCGCGCCGCAGTCTACGGCGAACACGACCTCGCGGAGGCCGACGTTGCGGTGGCTGCTGGCGCCCGGGACTGACGGCGCGAGGGTGCAGCTCTGCGCGGATCGGGCGTGTGCACGGGTGGAGGAGACGATGGACGTCCTGGGCACGAGGACGGCGCCCGGCGCGGAGCTGAGGCCGGGGGTCCATTTCTGGCGGCTGTACGGGAGGCTCGGAGGCTTCGTCGGCGAGCGCCCGGGCCCGGTGTGGCAGTTCTGGGTGGGCGCGCGCTCCGCCCCGGTGGATACGAGCTGGGGCACGGTGTCGGATTTCAACGGGGACGGCTACGCGGATGTGGTGGTGGGGGCACCTCTCGCAGCGCCCGGGGGCCGGACGTTTGCGGGTCTAGTAATGATATACGAGGGTAGTGCTTCAGGTCCTGGGGCCTCTCCCCACCGAGTACTGGAAGGTCCTGCGGCGAACCAGATCTTTGGTTTCTCAGTAGCGAGCGCTGGTGATGTCAACGGTGACGGCTACTCGGATCTGGTCGTCGGGTCTCCTAACGCATCTCCTGGAGGGAGGGGCGGCGCAGGGACCGTAAGTGTGTTCCAAGGGGGCGCGACGGGCCTGGCAGTCTCACCTTCGCTGGTCCTTGAAGGCTCCGTAGCGTATGATAATCTGGGAGTCGCTGTGGCGGCCGCTGGTGATGTGAATGGGGATGGTTTCTCTGATGTGATCGCTGGAGCTGACCGGGACGCGCCGGACGGTCGCACCCAGGCTGGATCGGTTCGAGTCTACCTTGGAGGATCGGGAGGGCTTTCGACCTCCCCGCGCTGGGCGTTTGGTGGCCCAACAGCGGGCGACTTTCTGGGGAACGCAGTGAGCGGAGCTGGCGACTTCAATGGTGACGGCTACGCAGATGTCGTCGTGGGCGCTCCGAAAGCTTCTCCAATGGGGAGGTCAGAGGCTGGTTCTGTAAGGGTATTCCTTGGAAGTCCCTTTGGGGTGGCAGGGTCACCACAAATCGTTCTCGATGGTACTTCGCCTGGAGATGAATTCGGGCGTTCCATTGCTGGAACGGGGGATCTGAATGGCGACGGGATTTCAGACCTCGTCATTGGGGCGCCCCGGGCATCCCGAGGAGGAAGGAGCCTGGTCGGAACGGTAAGCGTTTTCTTAGGTTCGGTGCGGGGAATCTCGTCGATTCCGCAAAATGTCACCGAGGGATCCCTGGCAGGATTCGGCCTCGGAGGAGCTGTCGGCAACGCGGGCGATTGTAATGGGGATGGCTTCTCTGATGTGATCATCGGGGCCCGTTCTGCGTCTCCAGGAGGAAGGATGGCCGCAGGAACGGCGATCCTCTATCTCGGAAGTTCGGTTGGTGTTGCTGGTTCTCCAGCTAGAACTCTCGATGGCGCTGGCACCGAGGATGGATTTGGAGCCGATGTGGGAAACTGTGGAGACTCCAACGGGGACGGCCTCTCAGATATCGTAATAGGGGCTCCAGGAGCCTCGCCGGGTGGGAGGAACCGCGCGGGAACGGCCAGCGTATTTCTCGGCGCAGGGGGTGGCCTTGTTGGGAGCCCTTCCAGGGTGATCGAGGGCGCACAAGCTAGGGACGCCCTGGGGCTATCGGTGGCTGGTATGTGATTGAGCCTGGATTTCAGGCTTGCTCCGTGATCAACCTCGGGAAGGGCTTGGAATGCAGGAGGATCTGCCCGAGCAGGCCCTTTGCCACGTGTACCGGTCAGGTGAGGATCCCGGACCCTACGAATATCCGCGAGGTTTGCGACGATCGGACGCGACCTGAACTTCGAGTTCAGGTCGCGTCGGAAGCAATCGATATTCACATTGGTCCCACGCATACACCTTTGCCACATAGCATGCACCGTCGCGCGCAAATGCCGCAGTTCGCGAGGTCATTGCGGAGATCTATCTCACACCCGTTGCTCGCGTCGCCGTCGCAGTTCCCGCGGCCCGGGTTGCACGCGAACCCGCAGCGGCGCGCCGCGCACGTCGCCATCGCCTGGGGCACCGCGGGGCACGCCGTGCCGCAGGCGCCGCAGTGGGCGGCGCTCGTGGTGAGGTCGGCCTCGCACCCCGAGAGCGCGTCCCCGTCGCAGTTTCCGTAGGGCGCGGTGCAGGTGATCCCGCAGCGGCCGGCGCTGCAGGTGGCCGTGGAGTTCGGGCCGCTCGGGCAGCCCATGCCGCACCGGCCGCAGTCCCTGGGGCTCGTGCGGGTGTCCGTCTCGCAGCCGTTGGCCTCGGCGCCGTCGCAGTCCCCGAAGCCCGCGTTGCACAGGACGCCGCAGAGGCCCGCCCGGCACACGCCCGCCGCGTTGCGCGCCGAGGCGCAGGCGCTGCCGCAGCGGCCGCAGTGGTCCGTGCTCGCGCGCAGGTCCGCCTCGCAGCCGTCGGCGGGGTCCCCGTCGCAGTCCCCGAAGCCCGACAGGCACGCCACCCCGCACGTCCCTCCCACGCAGGTGGACGTGGCGTTGGCGCGCGCGGGGCATAGCCTCCCGCAGCCGCCGCAGTGGGCGGCGGTCGCGCGGGTGTCTGTCTCGCAGCCGTTGGTGGGGTCCCCGTCGCAGTCCCCGAGGCCCGGCATGCACGTCGCCCGGCATGCGCCCGCCACGCACTCCGCCGCGGCGCCTGGGCGGGTCACGCAGGCGTTGCCGCAGGCGCCGCAGTGGGTGGTGGACGAGCGCGTGTCCACGCAGGTGCCGCCGCAGCGCCCCAGGGGCTCGCAGCCCCCGGCGCAGTTGTAGCGCGCGGCCGCGCCGGCGTCCGCGACGCCCCCGTCCGGGGACGACGCCGGGCGGCACAGGGGCCGGGGCTCGACGCAGGTCACGGCGCAGCCGCCGCAGCGGGCGGGCTGGGTGATGTCCGCCTCGCAGCCGTCGTCGTCGCGGGTGGAGCAGTGGGCCCAGCCGACGTCGCATGCGTCGGCCACGACGCAGCGGCCGGCCACGCAGCGCGCCGTCGAGGCCACCACGTGCGGCAGCGTCGTGCAGTCGTGCCCGCACTGGCCGCAGTTACGGGGGTTCGACGACCGGTCGCCGCAGGCCGTCTCCGACCCGTCGGGCGCGTCGGGCGCGGCGGTGTCGGGCGGTGTGTCCGGCGTCGCGGTGTCGCCCGGCGAGGGTGTGTCGCCCGGCGAGGGTGTGTCGGTGGTGGTGTCCGCGAGGGTGGTCTCGGCGCCCGCGTCGCGCCGGGCGGGGAACTCGCCGATGCTGCACCCCGCGAGGAGCGCGAGCCAGAGGCGGCGGGTCATGGCGACCTCCCGCGGTGCGACGGGCGCAGGAACGGGCACGGGATTGTGAGGTGATGGACGCGCGTCCGCCCCGGTGGATAGGCGTGATGGACGCGCGTCCGCCCCGGTGGATAGGCGTCTTCGATGCGGGTGTCGGCGGGTTGAAACCCCGCCGCTAGGACTTCGACGCCCGCCCGAGGCGGGCAAGGAGAGGTCCGCCCGGAGCGTTGAGAAGGGTGGCTCGGGAGCGGCGCCGTAGGGGGTCGTGAAGGGATCACGTCCCGTGTCGGAGGCTCTGGGGACCGACGGTGGTCCCCGCGCCCCGTCGCCACGCCGTGATGGATGCGCGTCCGCCCCGATGGATGGGCGATTTCAATGCGGGCGTTGGCCCGACCGGGGTGACCGGGCGCGCGCCGTACGCCGCCTGGTCCCGCTGGGCACGCAACCAAGGAGCCGCTCGGAGCGACAACCACCCCATGCGCCGAACCTACGTGTCCCTCTACGTTCACGCGGTGTGGTCCACCGAGCACCGCGCGGCCCTCCTCGAGGAGGTCTGGGAGGCCCACCTCTACGCGACCATGGGCGCCCGCTGCGTCGACCTCGGCGCCTGTCCCATCGCGATCGGGGGTGTCGCGGACCATGTTCACGTCCTCGCGCGTCTGCCCGCCACGCTGGCACCTTCTCGGCTCGTGGGGGACCTCAAGGGCGAGACGTCCCACCTGATACGTCATCGGTTGAAGCCGGGGTGTGACTTCCATTGGCAGCGGGGGTATGGCGTCTTCTCGGTGTCCGCCAGGGGCACGGATTTCGTTCGAGAATACGTCCTCACACAACGCCACCACCACGCCGTGGGAACCCTGATTCCGACGCTCGAGCGCACCCACATCGACGGTTATTAAAGGCGCCGCTCCCGAGCCCCGGGACGCAACGCTCCCCACGTCGCGCTCCCTGCCCGCCTCGGGCGGGCGTCGAAATCCTAGCGGCGGGGTTTCAACCCGCCGACACCCGCATCGAAAACGCCCACCCACCGGGGCGGACGCGCATCCCTCACGCCGCGGACCCACCCACCCCCCGCCCCTCACAGCGTCCCTCCTACACCCACCCACACGCCGTCGCGTCCGGGCGCTACCGTGAGGGTGACCGGCCGGGGCGTCTCCCACGGTCGCGACACTAGTAGCCACAAGGCCCCCAGCGCCAGGCCCCCCGCCCCCACGGCCAGGGTCACGTTTGTCAGCGCGTTGTAGCTCGCCGCGCGGTCATGGTCGGCCCGGGCCTCCTCCGGGCAGCCGGTGCCGTCACACTGCCGGTCCCGCGACGCCAGGGCCCCGTTGCGGAGCACCAGCAACACCCCCGACGCCCCAAGCGACAACACCCCCACCCCAAGCACCGCCACGGGCCCCGCCCAGGAGCGCCTCGGCGGCGCCTCCACCGGCGCGCGCTCACGCCCATCCCCCGGAGGCGGCGCCAGCACCACCGGCCCCTGCGCAGGAGTGCCCGAGGGCTCCGGCTCCAGCCGCACGGTCATCGTCTCCTGGGCGCCCTCGGTGACCCTCACCTCCTGCCGGAATGGGCGACGCCCCGGCGCCGTCGCCTCCACCACCACCGCGCCCGGCGTCACCATGTGGGCCACCCCCCACACCGCCCGAGGGAGCTGCACCGCGCCCACTCGCACCGTCAGCCCCTCCGGCGGCTCGGGCACCTGCACCACCACCCGGCCCACCCTCGGTCCCAGCGCCGTCACCAGCGCCCGGCACGCCGCCACGTGCTCGTCCCGGGTCCTCGACGCCGTGTCCCGCTCGGCCTCCCTCACGCACTGCTCCGCGCTCCCGAGCGCCTCCGCCAAAAGCCCCGTGGCCTGCTGCTCCTCCGCGATGAAGCGCCGCAAGGACGGGCTCATCCCAAGCTGCCCCGCCCGCGACGCCAGGTCCAGCGCCCGCGCGTGGTCCCCCGCTGCCCGCGCGTCCTGAGCCTGACGGATCAGGTCCCGGCGCGTCGCCGCCAGCGTCGCGGGGTCCACCTGAGCCTGGCCCGCCGCGGGGCGCAACAAGCCCAGCGCCAGGGCCAACGCCAGGGTGAGGGAGCGCCTTCGCATCGGCCTACTCTACTTCGTACTGGCCGCCGCGGGCCCCGCTCGAAGCACCCCCACGCGCGCCGCCGTCCCTCGACCGCGGCGGGCGCCGCACCCGGACCCGGGCCCCCGCAGGCGCCGGCGCCTCCGCCGCGGACGGAGCCCCCAGCACCCCGGGCGCCGAGGGCGCCGCCGCGCCCGCGTCCTCCCCCGCGCCCTCCACGGCGGCCGGGACCCGCGGCGCCTCCTCCGTCACCGCCGGAGGCGGTGGGGTATTCGTTGACGTGTGCGTTGACGTGTCCGTTATCGTGTGTGTTTGCGGCGCGGAAATCGTTGCAGGAACGTCTCCTCTGCGCAGGGCGAAGGCCCCCACGAGGGACAACACCGTGACCCCGAGGAGCGCCGCCAGGAGCGCGCCACGGCGTCGGCCATGGCGGGCCTCCCCGGCGTCGGCCCCGTCGGCAATGGCGGCCCTCGGGACCTGCGTCTCCACCGCCGAGCGGGCCAGCGTGTCCGCCCCCGAAGGGGCGCTCGGGGTGGCGGGCGCCGCGCTCGCGAGCGGGCGGTGCGTGGCCTCGGGGAGCGCCTTCTCCAGCGCCGCCAGGAACTCCCCCGCGTTGGCGAAGCGCTCCTCCACGGGCACCGCCACCGCCCGGCGGAGCACCGCCTCCCAGGCCCCCACGTCAATGCCGCGCTTGGCCGGCGTGGGGCGGGTGGGGGAGAGCGCCTCGGCGAAGCGGGCGGTCACGTCCCGGCCGTCGTAGGGCGTGTGGTCCGTCAGCACCTCGGTCACGATGAGCCCCAGGGCGTGGATGTCCGTCCACGGTCCCGTGCGCGTCCCGCCGATCTGCTCCGGCGAGGCGTACTTGGGCGAGAAGGCCTGCATCACCGTCTGGGTCTGCGTGTGGCCCGAGCCCACGCCCTCGTCCTCGGCCATGATCTTCGCGATGCCAAAGTCCAGGAGCCTGAGCGTGGTGCCCCGGCGCCCCGGCACCAGGATCATGTTCGCCGGCTTGATGTCCCGGTGGGCGATGCCCTCCTCGTGGGCGTACGCCATGGCCTCGAACACGGGCTTGAGGAGCGCCAGCGCCTCCGCGGGCGTGCGCCCCCCGTGGCCCCGGCGCGCCCGGAGCGTCGTGTCCAGGGTGTGCCCCGTGAGCCACTCCAGGGCCATCCACGCGGCCTTCTCCCCCGTGGGCAGCACGCTCACCCCGTAGTCCAGCACCTGCACAATGCTCGGGTGGCTCACCTTGGCGATGGTCCGAGCCTCAAACGCGAAGCGCTCGATGAAGGCCTCCCGGGCCTCCTCGTTGAACTCCGGCGGAGTCTTCAGCACCTTCACCGCCACCGGGCGCTCCAGGGCGGTGTGCACGCCCCGGTACACCACCGCGAAGCCCCCCTCGGCCACGGCCTTCTCGATCCGGAACTTTCCCTCCAGCGTCAGGCCTTCCAGCTTGAAGCGGTCCTGGGGCGGGGCTCCCTCACGCATCGCGCATGGAGTCTAGCACCCTCCTCGCCTGGGCGAGCGCTTCCAGCAGGGCCTCGTAGGTGGGATACCGGTCGTCCCGGTCCTTGGAGAGCATCCGGGCCACGATCGCATACACCGCCTCGGGCACCGGCACCGGCAGCGACGCCCGCGACGGCACCGGCGCCGTGAGGTGGAGTTGCAAGAGCCCCATCGCCGAGGAGGCCCGGAAGGGCGCCACGCCCTGGAGCATCTCGTAGAGGGTCACCCCAAGGGCGTACTGGTCCGCGCGGTGGTCCGGCGTGAGCTCCATGGCCTGCTCCGGGGCCATGTACAGGGGTGTCCCGAGGAGGATCCCCTGGGTGGTCTGCCCGTGGTCCCCGGAGACGTCTTTTACCAGCCCGAAGTCCGTGAGCTTCACCTGCCCGCGGAGCGTGAGCATCACGTTGTCCGGCTTGATGTCCCGGTGGATCACCCCCCGCTCCAGCGCCGCCTGGAGCCCGAGGGCCACCTCCGAGGCCACCTCCAGCGCCCTCGAGGCCCCCAGGGTCTCGGCCTGCCTTAGGTGCTGCCGGAGCGTGCCCCCCTCGACGAACTCCATCGCGAAGTACGGCGGCTGGCCTGCTTCACCGATGGCGTAGATCTGCGCCACGTACGGGCTGTTCAGGCTCGCCAGGGCCCGGGCCTCGCGCGTGAAGCGCTCCACGAAGCGCGCGTCCGCCGCGAGCTCCGCGGCCAGCACCTTCAGCGCCACGGTGCGCTGGAGCCGCTCGTCCAGGGCCCGGAACACCGTGCCCATGCCCCCCTCGCCGAGCTTGTCCTGGAGGAGAAACCCACCGAGGCGCTGCCCCGAGAGCACCGGCCCCCGCGCCAGCGGCATGCCCAGGAGCGTGTTCTCGTCCGACAGCGCCTTGAGCGGCCCCACCACCGCGAAGGCCGCCGTCGGCCGCCCGCCGCCCCGCGGCGAGAGCTGCAGCGGGGTCGTGTGAAAATGCTCCTTCACCAGCTCGTGGGTCCTCGGGGTGATCACCACCTGCCCTGGCTCCGCCTCGGTCTGGAGCGCGCTCGCCACGGTCACCGCCCGGCCTACCACGGTGTAGTCCATCCGGTGTTCGCTCCCTACATTTCCCACCGTGGCGTACCCCGTGTGAATACCCACGGTGAGGTCTACGTCGGTGTTGGTGGGGAACCACTGGGCGCGCATCTCCCGGAGGCGGTCGCGCATCTCGACGCCGGCGCGGACGGCGCGCAGGGCGTGGTCTTCTTGAGGGACCGGGTCGCCGAAGAAGGCCATGATGCGCGCGCCGAGGAACTTGTCCAGCGTGCCCCCGTGCTTGAAGAGTATGCCCGTGAGCTCCTGGTGGTACTTGGACAGGAGCTCGATGGCCTCCTCGGACTCGACCTCGGCGATGATGTCATCGAAGCCCGGCACGTCCGCGAAGAAGAGGGTCACCAGGCGCTTGCGGGTCAGGAGCGCCC
Organism: Deltaproteobacteria bacterium; assembly: GCA_016218725.1. Taxonomy (GTDB): domain Bacteria; phylum Myxococcota_A; class Polyangia; order Polyangiales; genus JACRDB01. The sequence goes on along the minus strand of JACRDB010000080.1, from coordinate 30,394 downwards.
CGTCCCCGCCGGAGAGCACCGCGCGGGCCACCTCCGGGGAGAGGTACCGCTCCAGGCTCTTGGAGCGCTCGAGCTCGCCGGACTGCTTGACGACCTTCTCCTCCAGGGCCTTGTTGACCTCCTTGAGGGCCTCCTCGCTGCGCTGCAGGTGGGCCATGGTGCGCGACAGGGCGTGGTGCTTCACGCTCAGCTCGGCGTACACCTGCGAGAGGTGGGCCTGCTGCTCCCACAGGCGGTCCTCCAGGCGCGCCAGCTCCGTGCGCTCGCCGGCCTGCGAGGGCCTGGGGTCCACCTCGTCGAAGAGGGCCTTCCGGCGGTACAGGTGCTGGGTCACGCGCAGGAACGCGGGCACCAGCGGGATCATGGGCAGGGCCGCGTCGCGCTGGATCAGGTGCCGGGCGAAGCCTATCCAGAGGGCCACGGCGCCGTTGGGGAGCATGGTGCCGCAGCCGACCACCGAGGCCACCCCGTAGGGCAGCACGAACTCCTCCTGGGCGGGCACGAAGGGGCTCCCCACCGCGTCCTCCACGTGGAAGAGCCCGAAGCCCCGGACGATGCCCTCCAGGTGGATGTCCTCCGAGGGGGACAGCACCAGGTCCAGGTCGAAGCCGATTTGTTGAAAAGACCGGGCCAGCATCGGGGCCGAGGTCACCGTCTGGCGGTTCAGGGGCAGGGCCTTGTGGCCCCGGGAGCGCGACCGGTCGCTCCAGACCGGGAGATCGCCGCAGGTGCCCAGGAGCGCCAGGAAGGGCTCCCCCGCCCGGGCCTCGCGCCCCAGGCGGAGCCTCGCGAAGGTCTGGGCCCCGGCGTCCAGGAGCTCGTACGGGACGGAGAAGTACAACCGCGAGAGCGCCAGCGTGCGCTCCGTGCCCGCTCTGCACTTCTGGTGGAGCTCCCGGCACAGGATCGTGCAGGCCTGGGCGAGCGTCGTGGAGGACCGCAACCGCTCTTCGAGCGCCCCGACGAAGAGCTCGGGCTCGCCGACCTTCAGGTTCCGGAGGTCCACCGAGTGCTCTCCTCCACGACGGCTACGCTCACCACGGCCCCACTCTACACCCCCTCGGACGCGCGCCGCGCACAGACCGCACGCCCCGCCCGAAGAACCGGCGCGTACACCCTCGGGGACCGGGGCGCCGGGCCCGGGGGCGGGGCCACCAGCCGCAGGGCGGGGCGGCCGTGGTCTTCAAAGGCCAGCAGAGCCTCGCCCAGGGCGTCGAGCTCCTGGTCGGTCAGGAGCGCCGGGCGGGGGGTTCGTCGGTGGTTCTTCATGGCGTTCGCTCCGACCGGGTGCTCCGAGGGACATCATCCCAACGTGCAAGGGCCCGCGCAACGGGCGCCCCGGTCACTGAGCGATCGTTCACCACTGCGCATCCGTAGCCCAACTTTTGTACAGGTACCTGTGACAGGGTATGTCCATGGTGCGCGTTTCGGGGCGAGTGAGGGTAGACTCCCGGGCCGATGTCCGAGCACAGGCCGAGGGGCGCGAGGGTGACCGGCGACGGGGGCGTGGAGTTCGCGCTCTGGGCTCCGTCGTTTCGGGACGTGGCGATCGAGAGGGTCCGGGTGCGGGCCGAGGGCGTCCGGGGGGAGCTCCTGGAGGCGAGGCTCTCGGAGGACGGGGCCCACTGGGTGTGCGAGGGGGCCCTCACCGCGGACGCGGTGTTCTACGAGTTCGAGGTGGACGCGAGGCTGCGGTCCACGGGCCGCGCCTGGACGAGCCGGGTGTCCGACCCCTACGCCCGGGACGTGCACCGGGACTTCCGCTCGGTGGTGCGCAGGGCCCCGTGGCCGAGGCCCTCGGGGTTTGTCCGCCCGGCGCTGCGGGACCTGGTGCAGTACGAGCTGCACGTCTACAACTTCACCGCGGAGGACCTGCTGGTGCCCGCGCGGGCCCGGGGCACCTACGAGGGCGTGCAGCACCGCCTGGCGTACCTCGCGGACCTGGGGGTCAACGCCCTGGAGTTCATGCCGGTGTTCGACTACTCCGACGCGTGGCAGGTGGGGGTGCGCTGGAACTACATCACGGCATGCCACCTCTGCGCGCCGCACCGGGGCTACGCCGCCCGCGAGGACGACGCCCGGGCGGAGTTCCTCTCGCTGGTGGAGGCCGCCCACGCCCGGGGCATCGCGGTGCTGGTGGACGCGGTGTTCAACCAGGTCTCGCGGCGCTTCCCCTACGCGAGGATCTACGACCCGGACTACCACCCGAAGCGCAAGCCCTCGTACGCCAACAACCCGCTCCTCGGGGACTTCGGCGGCACGGACCCCAACCCCGGGTCGTTCCCGTACCGCAACAAGGACTGGGGCGGCTGCGACCTGGACTACGAGAAGCCCGCGGCGCTGGAGTTCGTGTCCGACGTGATGGAGGTGTGGTTCAAGGAGCTGGGCGTGGACGGGATGCGCTTTGACCACACCCTGGGCTTCTACCGCTGGAAGGACCTCACCGTCGGGGCCGGGGCCGTGGCCGCCGCGGCCGAGCGCATCGGCGGGAGCGACGCGTACCGCATCGCGGAGCACTTCTCCTCGGAGGAGAACGAGCTGGAGATGCTGGTGGACACGGGCTTCAACTCCCTGTGGTCCAAGGGCTTCTACCACGGCGTCGAGGACGCCCTGAACGACCGGGGCCTGGCCCACCTGGAGTGGCGGATGAACGTCCGGGCCCAGGGCTTCCCGGACGACGAGCCGCCCACCGTGTGCCTGAACAACCACGACGACGAGCGCCTCCCGAACCGCGGGGGCCGCCCCTGGTGGAGGCTCCAGCCCCCGACGCTGGCGCTCTTCCTGGGCCCCGGCATCCCGATGCTCTACATGGGTGACGAGTACGGCGAGGACGACCGCACGCGCCACGCCAACGGTCTCCCGCGGGAGTTCAACCCCCTGGACTGGGAGCAGTCCGAGGCCACCGGCGCCCTCCTGCGGCTGCACCGGGCCCTCGGGTTCCTCCGGCGGCGCCTCGCCGTGCTCCGGGGACCGAGCTTCCTGCCCGTGTACCGCCACGAGGCCGAGAGGGTGCTGGTCTTCGCCCGCGGCGAGGCGCACCCCGAGGTGCTGGTCGCGCTCAATTTCTCCGACGAGGCCAAGACCGTGACGGTGCCCTGCCCGGGCCCCGACGCCGTGTGGCACGAGTTCCTGTTCAACCTCACCTTCCGGTCCCGCGGCGGTCACCTGGAGTACACCGCCCCGGACGGGGCCGTGTTCGACAAGGTCCTCGTGCCCGGCGCCTACGCCCACATCTACTGCCGGGACAAGGCCTGGACCGACGCCGAGTGGGAGGCCCTCCTTTCGCGCGATCGATATTAGTGCTAGGGCGCGAGTGTCATGAGCAAGATCACCGTCCTCGGGGCGGGGCTCGTCACGGGCCCCCTGGTGCGCCACCTCCTCTCGCACTCGTCGCATGAGGTCACCGTCGCCGCGCGGAGCCAGGAGGCCGCCCGGAGGCTCGTGGGGGACCACCCCAGGGGGTCCGTGGCTCCGCTGGACGTCACCGACCGCGAGGCCCTCTCGCGGCTCGTCCAGGGCAGCGCCGTGGTGGTCTCCATGCTGCCGTACGTGCACCACGTCACCATCGCCGAGCTGTGCCTCCAGCACCGCCGGCACCTGGTCACGACGTCCTATGTGTCCCCCGCCATGAGGGCCCTGGACGCCCAGGCACGGGAGCGCGGCGTGGTGCTCTTGAATGAGCTCGGCCTGGACCCCGGGATCGATCACATGTCCGCCATGAGGGTCATCCACCGGGTGCGCGCGGGCGGCGGGCGGGTGGTGTCCTTCCGGTCGTACTGCGGGGGGCTCCCGGCCCCGGAGGCCAACAACAACCCCTGGGGCTACAAGTTCTCCTGGAGCCCCCGGGGCGTGGTGCTGGCCGCGCGCAACCCCGCCCGGTACCTCCACCAGGGCCAGGAGGTGCAGGTCCCGGGCCCGGAGCTCTTCGCCCACCCGGAGCGCGTCGAGGTCGGCGGCATGACCTTCGAGGGCTACCCCAACCGCAACGCCCTGGACTACCTCAAGGTGTATGACCTGGACGGGGTCCATACCATGTTCCGTGGGACCCTCAGGAACCTCGGACACTGCAAGACCTGGAAGGCCCTCGCGGACCTCGGGCTCCTCGATGACACGGCGCGTTGTTGGAAGGGTACCACCACCGTGGGCGCGCTCCTGGAGCTCGTCGGAGGCTCCGGGGACGCGCGCCAGGCGGTGGCTACGAGGCTCGATATGGCACCCGACAGCGACCCGTTGTATCGCCTGGCGTGGCTGGGTATGTTCGATGAGAGCCCGCTGCCATCGCCGGAGGTGTCCCCGCTGGACCTGCTGGTCTCGCACATGGTCCCGAGGCTCCGGTACGCCCCCGGGGAGCGGGACATGATCGTCCTGCGGCACGAGTTCATCGCGGAGTACCCCGACCGCCGGGAGGCCCTCGGGAGCACGTTCATCGATCACGGGGAGCCCCACGGGGACACGGCGATGAGCCGCACCGTGGGGCTGCCGGCGGCCATCGGGGTGCTCAAGGTGCTGGACGGCTCGCTGGCCACGCCGGGGGTGGTGGTGCCGGTGTCCCCTGCGGTGTACGACCCCATCCTCGACGAGCTGGAGCGCCTCGGGGTAGGCTTCCGGGAGGAGCGAAGGACGCTGTGACGGCGCCCTCCATCGGTGACCGGCTGGACCGGCGGTATGTCCTCCGCCGGGAGCACGCCCGCGGGGGGATGTGCACGGTGTACGAGGCCGTGCACCAGTACACCGGCCGGAGGGTGGCGCTCAAGCTCCTGAACCGGGACTACAGCACCCACGCCGAGGCCCGCGAGAGGCTCCTGCGGGAGGGCTACGCCCTCGGGCAGATCACGCACCCGTACGTGATCCAGGTGCTGGACGCGGGGCTGGCGGCGGGGGACGTGCCCTTCGTGGCCACGGAGTTCCTGGAGGGCCGGAGCCTGGAGGGGCTCATCACCGCGCGGGGGAGGCTCTCGCTGGAGGACTCGCTGCGGGTGGGGGCGGAGGTGAGCGCGGGCCTCGCGGCGTGCCACGGGTGCGGGGTCTTGCACCGGGACGTGAAGCCTGGAAACGTGATGGTGGTGCCCTCGCCCTTTGGCGACGAGGCCGTCAAGGTGCTGGACTTCGGCGTGGCCAGGGCGCCCGCCCGGACCATGACGGACCCCAAGCTCACGCGGCTGGACTCGCTCCTCGGGACGCCGGAGTACATGGCCCCGGAGCAGCTCCTGGGCGAGGAGGACCTGGACGCTCGGGCGGACCTGTACGCCCTCGGGGTGCTGCTCTACGAGTGCCTGACCGGGCGCGTGCCCTTCGAGGGCAACTACCAGCAGGTGCTGGTGCAGCAGGCCACCGGAGCCCTGAAGCCCGTGAGGGTCGTGCGCCCGGAGGTGCCCCCGGCGGTGGACGCGGTGCTCACGAGGCTCCTCCAGCGCGACCGTACGGCCCGCTACCAGGACGCCGCGGAGGTCTTCCAGGCGCTCCTGGACACGGGCCTGGCGGGCACGCCCACGCGCCTGCTGGCCAGCCAGGAGCCCGAGAGCGCCCCGCGACGCAAGCACCGCCGTGCGCCCTACGTGACCCCGGTGCGCCTGGTGGGCGCCTCCCGGGTGGTGGACGCCCGGAGCGAGGACATCTCCGAGGGGGGGCTCCTGGTGCTCTCACCAGAGCCCTTCACGGAGAACGAGACGATCCAGGTGCGGCTGGCGCTGCCGACCACCGGGGAGCTCACGCAGGTGACGGCGGTGGTGCGCTGGGTGCGCCCCAGGCCCGGGGTGGCCCGGGGCTGCGCCCTGGGGCTGGAGTTCACCAGCACCCCGCAGCCCATGCGCGACGCCATGGGGGAGTACCTGGCCATCATGGGGCGAAGCTCCAGCCTCCTCCCGTGAGGTCACCGCGTAGGGTCCTTCGCGGGTGCGTCGCGCGGTGACCTCACCCCCCGGCCCCCTCTCCCTGTCGAGAGAGGGGGAGCCAGAGGAGAATAACCCATTGGAATCACAGAGGATTTTTCCCTCTGGCTCCCCCTCTCTCGACAGGGAGAGGGGGCCGGGGGGTGAGGTCGGCGCCGAACGTGCATTGGCCCCACCAGGGCCCTGCGGAGCGCGCACGGGGCGCGTGGGGGCGATCGGGTTGACAGAACACCCGAGAGAGGATTGTTCCATGAAGATCACTGGTGGAAGGTGCCTTGTGGGGGCGCTCGTGGGGGCGGCGCTCACCTTCGGAGCGCCCGCACGGGCCGACGAGAGGCTCCCATTGCCGCTGGCGCGCAGGCCCCTGACGCTCACCCGGAACACGCTCCGGATCGACGGGAGCCTGGTCATCAACCGCGCGTCGGTGACGGTGACCTCGCCGCTGGTGGGGAGCGTCACCGCGTCGTCTACCACCGTGGGCCTGAACGGCGGGGCGGGCTATGGCATCACGGACGACCTGGAGGCCGGGGCCCAGGTCCTGCCGTTGGTGCTCTCGCCGGACTTCGCCTACGGGAACCCCACGGTCTACGGGCGCTTCCGCTTCCTGCGGGGGGACTTCGAGATGGGTGGCGAGCTGTCCGCGGTGATCCCGGTGCGCGGCAGCTTCGGGCTCAACGTGGGCCTCCCGATGCTGCTCCACATCGGTGAGGTGGGGCGGCTGGACACCGGGGTGGCCCTGGGGCTCGTCTTTGGGGATTCGCTGGGCAAGACCCTCGCGGTGCCCGTGGCGTACAGCCACAACATCAACCCGAACATCTTCTTCGGCGCCCGCACGGGCTTCGTGGTGCCGGAGTTCAAGTTCGACGCCCTCACGGTGCCCCTCGGGGTCTTCGGGGGCTACACCCTGGCCGGCGCGGGCGGGAACACCCCGGCCCTGGACGCGTTCCTGGGCTTTGATTTCCCGGCCTTCCTCACGCCCGGAGGGGCCAGCGCGGTGAACGCCAACATCTTCACCATCAGCGCGGGGATCCGGTACTTCCTGGCGCTGTAACGCGCTATGCTGAGGGGTGGTGCGCCCCTGGTGTGTGATCGCTGTGGCCCTGGGTCTCGCCTCGGAGGCGTGGGGCCAGGGCATGGTGGTGCTCCGGGACCCTCGGCGCCCGCAGGACCTCTCCCCGGAGCCAGGCTGCGCCCTCTGGGTCGGCAGGCTCACCGGCAATGACCCCACCGGCGAGGCCCAGCTCCGGCTGTGTCCCAGAGGGGCCCTCGAGGTCCATGGTGAGTTCCAATGGTCGAGCCTCCAGAGCGGCTGGGATCGCCGGGCCCTGGAGGGCGCCTGGGACGCCTCCCACACGGTGCTTACCCTGCATGACACGCGCATGCTCGAGAGCCACCCGGCGGACGGCTGGACCCTGTGCACCGCGGACCGCTATGAGCTCCGCCCCTCGCAGCCCGGCACCCTCTCTGGTGGCTTCTGGTCCGAGGCCTGTCAGGACAACGGCACCCTGGTGCTGTCCTTCGTGAGGGAAGTGCCCGACCCGTCGGCCCCCCCGAGGCCCCGGCTGGACCTGCACCGCCCCCCGGACCCCGCGGGCCACCACCGCCGGAGGCTGCGCTGTGACGGGCGCCCCGCGGTGGCAGCTCCCAAGGGGTGGGCCCTCGCCGTGCTCGGGCTGGCGCTCGGGGGGGCGCGCCGCCGAAGGCCCCGAGCGCCTTGAGCCCGGGGGCGCCGGGCGCCTATGATGGCGTCATGCGCACGCTGAAGCTCCCGGCCACGCTGGTATACACGGTGTATCTCTCGACGTCGTGTTCGTCGCAGGGGACGCCCGACGCGGCCACGGACGCCCGCGCGGACCAGGCCCCGGCGGACACGTCGGTGACGGACAGCACCCCGGCGGACACCGCCGTGGTGGACAGCGCCGTGGCGGACACGGGGGGCCGGGACTCGGAGTGCATGCTCGGGGACACCGAGGGGGTGGGCCCTCGTCCGGGGTATGAGTGCACGCCCGCGGCAGGCGCGGGGGCAGGGGTCACCTGTCCCACGGGGAGGGTGTGTGAGGCGAGCCAGTGCGGGGCGGGCTGCGAGGGCTGCCAGTCGGCGCTGTTCTGCATCCCTGACCGGCTGCCGGACGGGGGCCGGCCCGAGCGCTGCGCGAGGAGCACCACCTGCAACGGGGACCTCTGCGGGGAAGGCTGCCGTGCGGTCGGTTGATGACCCCACCGGCGGCCCGGGAGGCCGTCGAGCGTGAGCGAGCACCTGGCCATGCTCCGGCAGTTGGATCGGGTGCGCTCGCTGGCCGAGAGCCAGCGAGAGGCCAGGGTGCGGGTGTTGGAGGCCATCGCCTGGCCCCCGGAGGTGGAGGCGGCGTTCTTTGCCCACAAGGCCCAGCGGCTGCCGGAGGTCACGTACACCATTGACCGCGAGGGCCACGAGGCCCGGATCCAGGAGCTCCAGGCCGCCGAGGACCAGGTCGACGGCGACGACCCCATCGCCGGCTGGCTCCGGGCCACCGTGCGCAGCGTGATGGACGCCCACCGGTTGACCCTGGCCGCGGGGACCCAGGAGTTCTACCGGCTGTCCAGGGCGCTCTACGGCGGGGCCCACTCGCGCTTCCACGGCAACGAGGAGCGCAACATCGACCTCGCGGAGCACCTCCTGGCGAGGCTGCGGGTCCACGGCTGGGACGAGGCCCGGGACCCCGAGGAGCCGAGGCTTACGGCCGAGGAGACGGCGGCGGAGTTCCGCCGGAGGCTCACCCGGGACTACCCGTCCATGGCCGTGGAGGTCGTGGTGGACGAGCGCTGCACGGCCAAGGTGCTGGCGGGGCAGAGCCGCGTGCGCGTGCGCCGGGGCGCGGAGTTCCACCCCTGGGAGCTGGATGGGCTCTGGCACCACGAGGTCGAGACCCACGTGCTCTCGGCGCAGAACGGCGCTCTGCAGCGCCACGTGCCGTTCCTGCGCGCGGGGGGGCCTCGCACCACGCGCACCCAGGAGGGCCTGGCGGTCTTCGCGGAGCTGCACAACCACAGCTTGACCACCAGCAGGATGGAGCGCCTCGCGCGGAGGGTGAAGCTCGTGGCCATGGCCGAGGAGGGCGCGGACTTCCTGGAGCTCTACCGGTACCTCACGGGGCTCGGCGTGGAGGCCCGGGAGGCCTTCCTGGACGCCCAGCGCATCTGCCGCGGGGGGCGCGTGCAGGGAGGGGCGCCCTTTACAAAAGACGCGTGCTACCTCGCGGGGCTCCTGGACGTGCATGCCTTCCTCGCGGCGGTGGTGCGCGGTGGCTTCCGGGACGAGACGGAGCTCCTGGTGTGCGGGCGCATTGACCTGGAGGACGTCCACGCCCTGGTGCTCCTCAGGCAGCACGGGGTGCTCAAGAGGCCCCGGTACCTCCCGCCGTGGCTGCGCCGCTGGCGAACGCTCCTGCCGGAGTTTGCGTTCACGTCCTTCCTGGCGGACGTAAACCTCCAGGCCGTCGAGGCCCATTACCGCGGCTTGATCGACGCGGCCTCAAGGGCGTCCCCGCCGGAATCGTCGCACGGAATTTCGTGAAGCCTACACGTGCTGGTAGTGTCCTACATGTCAGGGCGATCCAGGGTTTCGGGCTGATGCGCCCCATCCCTCGGGACTCGACGGTTCGCCCGGGAGTGCCTCCAGGCTTTGCGGTCCGCGGCCGCGGTCTGGGGGTGACAAGCGCGGGGCGCGCTACGCCGGTCCTCCTGGCGTAGGGTGTTTGCCCGCACCGGGGGTTTGACTCCCCCGGCGGGTCCGGAGGTCCCGACATCCCCTCCAGCTCTAACGGGAGCGTCTGGCGCGCATACCACCCCCGCAGGTGGTGTGTGCTCCAGAGGGTCTCCCAGGGTCCGACGGACGACCGCCCGGAGCGCTGCCGTGCATGCCCGCGAGGGTGCGCTCCAGCGCCGTGTGGGACGACTCCGCCGGGCCGAGAGCGCCCACACCTCGCGGCCCAGAAGCTCCACGGGCTCAAACCCCGCTGGGGCTTTTGGTGTTTGCTTCACCGCCAGAGGAAATACGCGGCGCGGACGGCCTGGCCGCGGCGAGGGCGGAACATCCCTCCCCGGAAGACGATGGCGCGCGAGGGGTCGTCGTAGTCGAAGCCCTCGGCGCGGGAGCGAGGCACGAGCGTCTCCTCGACGCGCACGCGGAGGGTGGAGGACAGGGGCGGGCGGGTGAGCACGAACTCGCTGGCGGCGCCCGCCACGGCGTCCACGATGCGCGAGAGGGCGGCGGACACCTCGGCGTCGGTGGCGGTCTCCAGGGGGATGAAGGCCCCGCCGTTGGCGGTGACCACGCAGGGGACGAAGTTCTCGATGGAGGGGCACTGCCTCGGGGCGAAGAGGTTGCTGATGCTGAAGGTGAGGAAGCCCCGGTCGCGGTACCAGCCCGTGACGCCGCGGATGCGGGCGTCGATGGTGGCGCCCCAGCGGGCGGTGTCCGTGGAGAAGTACCGCAGGTCGTCGTTGTTGCCGCGCTCGTCGGAGACGAAGAACGCCACGCGCTCGGCGCCCGGTCGGAAGGCCCTTCGGGCCAGCGGGTCCGAGGGCATCCTGCGCTCCAGCTCCAGGCTGGTGATCACCCCCGCGGCGAGGGGTTCTTCCTTCTGGCCATCCAGGGGATAGGGCGAGAGGTTGTCTTGATTGTTGTTCTGAAAGCGGCGGAAGGTGACGCTCCAGGCGAGGTCCCGGGGCCCCGTGGGGGAGTCCCCGCGGATCCATTCGAAGCCGGGGTTGTCCAGGTCCAGGGCGGCCGCCAGGGACCCGGCTTGTACGACGCCCACGCGGAAATCGATGCCCGCGGCGAGCATCTCGCGGAAGAAGCGCTCGGCGGTGTTGCCGAGGCGCTCCTGGTCGTCGTCCATGGAGCGGGAGGTGTCCACGAGCCACAGGAAGTCCGCGGTGACGTTGCGGGTGGCCACGAGGCGCTGGCAGACAACGTCCAGGGACTGTGACACCCGGCCGACGCCGGTGGCGTTGGTGACGTCCTGGAGGCGCGCGGCGGTGGGCGCCCGGGGGTCATCGAAGCGCCGCTCCGGCGCGGCGGCGAAGAGCACGAGCACCCGACGGGGGTCCGGGCGCAGGAGCGTGGTGACCTCGTACACGAAGGTGTTGTAGGTCCCGAAGCCAGGGCTGAGCGCGCCCGGGTGGAGCCTGCCCACGTCCCTGGCCACGCGGTCCCTCAGCACCGCCGCGGTGGTGGGCTGCGACGCCACGCGGAAGGTCGACCGCCGGAAGCGGTACCCGCTGGCGGTGGTGCCCTCGCGGCCGACGAGCACCGCCGTGGCGCCCACGGAGCCCGCCACGCGCCCTTCGAGCTCTCCGGCCACCATGGCGAGGTCGCCTGCGCCCACCAGGTCCAGGGCCAGGGCGGCGACGTCGTCCGCGGGGGCGTCCGTGGCGATGAGGGTGCCCTCCGGGCCGGGGTTCATCCTCGGGGTGCTCCAGCCGCTCTCGAAGGCCAGGTGCAGGTCCCCGGAGGGCGGGTCCACGACGGAGGGCTCCACCAGGGCGTAGCCCGGACACAGGGGATCGGCGGGCTCCACGAGCACCTGCACGGGGCACGTGAGGGCCTGGCCGTCACCGCCGGTGTAGGGCGTACGCACCGAGAGGTCCCAGGTGCCGTCCACGTCCGGGGCGAGCGTGGCGGTGTCCGTGCCGCGGTCCATGACGGTGGCCATGGCGCGTCGGGGCGCCTGCCGGAGGCTCCAGGCGTAGCCGGTGGCCACGGGGGTGACCTCGTCCACCTCGAGGCGGGCGGTGACGGTCTCCCCCACGCGGGTACGGATCCGGAGGGGGCGGCACACCGGGATCCTGGGTGTGACCTGGGTGTCGTCCATGATCGCTGCGTCGGGCCGGTCCACCCGGAGCCCCGTGCGCGCTCCGCACCCGGAAACAAAGGCTAGAACGAGCGAAAGAGGGGTCTTCAAGGGGATGTGCCAGGGTTTCACGGAGACCCTCGAAGGGTTGGGGATGAACGCTCCCGACGCAAGAGGCATGCCGCGGGGAGGGTCGCCGAGGAGTGACAGGGAATGTCAAACACGCCTTTGCCCTGGGGGCGGGTGGCGGTACGAGGGGGGAAGCCATGGGGAGGCCCGAACAGAGGGTGAAGCGATGCCTCGCGGAGGAGACGCGGGCGGTGACCGGGGGAGGGGCGTTGTGGAGCCTGCCCGAAGCGCTACCGGTTGGGGAGCTCTTGCCCGACGGGGTGTTGACGGCGGTGCTTCGGGCGGTGCTGGTGGGGCTGCCGCCGCCCTGGAACCAGCTTGAGGAGCAGGCGCAGGTGGAGCTCAAGACCCCATCGGACCACAGCGACCGCGCGGCGCTGGCGCGGGCGATCCACCGCCGTGAGGCGGCCTGGACGGCGCGTCTCGAAGAGCTTCGGGAGCAACGGAGGGCGGTGAAGGGCACGGGGGCGCTGCCGGACCCTCCGGAGGGCGCGCTGGCGCTCTGGCTCGTCGCGGCGAGGCTGCCCCGGTGGGTGCAGGAGGACGCGCGCCTGGGGCTCTGGGCGCTGCTGGCGCCGGGCTCCGGCGTGTGGTCGATGGTGCGTACGCGCTTCCCGGTGCTCTGGGTGAGCGCCAACGACTTGCCGCTGGAGCCGACGCTGATACCCTTTCTGGTGCTGCGCTCGGGGCGCCCGCTCGTGGAGTTCCTTGTGTGGGTGGCGGAGCTTCGAGGCGTGAACTGGACGACAGATTTCATTAGGGAGACACCGATGACCACCGAGCTTCTACAGACCCTTCAGGACGAACGAGACGACACCTGGCGTGAAGAGCAGCGGGTCTTGAAGCGAGAGATCCTCAAGACCTGGATCGAGAAGACCCCGGACCTGTACGCGGAGCTCCTCGGCAAGGGCCGCGAAGAGGGCCTTGAAGAGGGCCGCGAGGAGGGCCGCGAGGAGGGCCGCGAGAAGGGCCGCGAGGAGGGCCGCGAGGAGGGCCGCGAGGAAGGCCGCGAGGAGGGCCTCCGGGCGGCGCTCGAGGCGCTGTGTGAGGTTCTCGTCGTGGAGCTCACGGAGGAGCGACGCAAGTGGATGGCGACCGCCCGCAGCGAGGCGCTCGAAGGGCGGGTGCTCCAGCTCCGCCGGACGCGTCGGTGGGAGCCCTGAGGGGCGGGCGGTACCTCCGGGCGCCCCTCCGGGAGCGCCCCGCGGGAGGGTTCACGCCGGGGTGACCACGGGGCGCTCCCGGGCCTCGCGCAGGGCCTCGACGAGGGGAAGGTGAAGGGCGCCGTTGGTGGCCAGGAGGCTGCCCCGGAGGAGGCTCAGGGGGCCTCCCTCGGTGTCGGTGACCACACCCCCGGCCTCGCGCACGAAGAGGGAGCCCGCGGCGAGGTCCCAGGGCTTGAGCTTGCGCTCCCAGTAGGCGTCGTAGGTGCCGTCGGCGGTGAGGCAAAGGTCCAGGGCCGCGGAGCCGCAGCGGCGGATGCCCTGGCACCGGAAGGCGAGGTGATTGAACTCCCGGAGGTTGTTCTCGGGGTGCTCGCGGAGGTCATACGGGAAGCCCGTGGCCAGGAGCGCCGCGTCGAGGGAGGTGGCGCGGGAGACGCGCACCAGAGCGCCATTGCGGCGCGCGCCGCGCTGTGACGAGGCCACGTAGCTCCAGCCCAGGGCCGGGGCGACCACGGCGCCGGCGACCGCCTGGTCTCCGATGCACAGGGCCACGGTGGTGCAGAAGAACGCATGCCCGTGCGCGTAGTTGGTGGTGCCATCGAGGGGGTCGAGGTAGAGCACGGGGCGGGTGCCCGAGGCCTCGCCGCCGGTCTCCTCGCCCACGAGGTCGCAGCCGGGGAAGGCCCGGGTGAGGCGCTTGCGCAGGAGGGCCTCGGTGGACAGGTCCACCTGGGTCACCAGGTCGATCGCCCCCTTGTGGGTGACCTCAAGGGGCGTCCTCCAGCGGGCGAGCGTGGCCTGGGCGGCCTCGGTGGTGATCCGCAGGAGCTCGTCCGCGGCGTCGGCGCACTCGTCGAGGGACATCATCGACGGGAGCCTAGCGCATCGGCGGCGCTTGACAGCGCCGGAGGGCTGAGGCATGGTAACGATCCCCCACTGGTTGAGGTGGGTGGATGTGTGCGGGTGTAATTCAGTGGCAGAATGTCAGCTTCCCAAGCTGAACGTCGCCGGTTCGATCCCGGTCACCCGCTCTGAAAACACTTGGATTCTAAGTGGTTTGGTGAGCCTCGCTGAACAAACAATTTTCCAGACTCGCGATTTTCCCACCACCCCACGTATCTGCGGGGAACGCTGGCGGAGTGTCAGCCACCAGGGCTGAACGTCCCGTTACAATCAGGAGCTCCTGCCATGTCGGCGCACAGGCTCAACGGCGGGAACGCGACGACCGGAGCGACTTGAGAGCTTCGGAGCGTGAGGACATCTCCTTCGACGGCAGCTCCCTGGCCGCTTCGATGAAGAGACGCAGAGGCGCGGAGCGCTGGGCGGCGCTCGAATAGTCGGCGTCCGGAGATGGACCCGTCTGGATCGCCGATCCGCCGCCGGCTGCTGCGCAGCGCGTACGCTCGTCTCATGAAGCTGATCGAGGTTCCCGAGGTGCCGGTGGGTGCGCTGCGCTGCTTCGGCAGCGCGGGACCGCCGGAGGGGCGAGCACGCGTGCTGTTCGGCACGCGCGGACTCCGCGTGGTGGTCGGCGAGACGACGATCGCCTCCGACGCGCGCGACAAGCTGCGCGAGCTCGTCCGCGTCGACCGGCCGTTCGCGGCGACGAGTGCCGACAACGGCGTCGTGTTCGTCGCGATCGCCGACAGCGGGGCGACCGAGCTCGTGCGCTGGGGAACCTTCCTCGAGCCGCTGTCACGCATCGAGGGGACGTACCCGCAGATCGCGACCGACGCCGACGGCTCCCGCGTCGCGCTGCACCGCGACGGCCGGCTCGTGATGTGCGACGGCGCGCGCGGGCGGGTGCTATGGACGCGCGAGGGCGTCGACACGACGCCCGGCGGCAGGTTCGTGGTCGAAGGCGACGCCGCGGCGTTCTACTCGGATCGCTTCGATCTTGACGAGCCCGAGCACTACTACTACGCAATGCGCATCGCCGAGACGGGCGAGCCCGTGAAGCAGTACGCCACGGGTGCGCAGCCGAGCTGGTATCGGTCCGCGCCATCGCTCGACGAGCGGCCCTACGAGCACGCGCTGGTCGTCTCGCGCGACGGCGCGCGCGTCGCGGCGCCGACCCACGCGTGGCAGGTCACCTCGGGCGCCTACGTGCTCGTCGCACCGGTCGATTCCTGGTATGGCTCGTCGTTCTCGCGGAGCGGCGGAGACTACGAGCCTCGCGCGATGGCGTACGACGATCAGGGCGAACTGTGGCGCGCCTCGGAGGGGAACCGCACATGGTACCTCGAGTCGTGTCACGCGTCGTCAGGGCGCTCCCCGTTGCCGAGCGAGACCATCGCGTGCGCGATCGTGCCGGGCTCGCGGCGTGTGGTGATGGCGATGCCTGGCGAGGTGCGGCTCGACGAGCGAGTCCTACTCAGCGGGCGCGCACGCGCGCTCGCGTGTGCCGACGACGGCTCTGCGATCGCGATCGCGATCGCGGCCGGGGTCGGCCTGTTCGACGGGGCGGGCACGTCGCTGCGCGTGCTCGCGGCGGAGCTCACCGACCTCGCGGTCGCGCGCGGCGGCGACGCGGTCGCCGGCATCGACGCCGGTCGCCTCGCGATCGTGCGCGAGACCGGCATTGTGCGCGGCGGACCGGCGCAGCGCGTGCCGGCGTTCTCGCCCGATGGCGCGCTCGTCGCCCACGCGACGCCCGGCTGGGGCCTCGCGATCATCGACGCGCACACGCTCGCGCCGCGCATGGCGTACGAAGGCCTCGGCAGCCCCGTGAACGCGATCGCGTGGGCGCCGGACGCCGCGTCGCTGTTCACGCTCGGCGCCGACGGCCGGATCACGCAGTGGCCGCGTTCCTGAGCAGCCTCGACCTCCGACGTCAACCTTGGTGCTCCGCGGACTCGCCGCCACCACGTACTTCCCCGGGGGCTTACCCTGCAGCACGCCCAGGTACTCAATCTGGCTGGCGACAGCTACCGCAACCCTCCGCCCACCAAGCGGGTCAAGGGGGCCAAAGGGTCCCTCCGACCCGGCGGGGTCCCGATGACCCCGGAGCGCCACCAGGGTCCCTCCGGCCATCCCGCGAGGGGGATCCCGAGGGAGCCAACCCGGGGGGTCCCTGAGGGCCCAACGCAGGGGGTCCCAGGGATCTCAACTCAGGGGGTGGCCGGGGTCCCGATCGAGGGGTCCCATTGGCCGTCCCTTGACCTTCGGGCTACGCTTGCCGGCGTGTCACTCGGGGACGACCTTGGATCACTCGCGGCGCGCCTGGCCGAGCCGCTCTCCGCGGACGGAAGGACCGCGCTCGCGACGCTCCGCGAGGGCGACGCGGCGTTGTTCGACGCGCTCCTCGGCGAGACCGTCATCGCGGACGGAGCGCCAGACGTACGGGGCCCCCTGCGCGATGCCTGCCACCGAAGCACCACGAACTACGACAGCCTCTACGACACGTACATCACCGACCGCTACGTCTACGCGCAGCCGCTGATCGAGGTGCTCGCCGCGGCGCCTGCCGCGAGCCGCGCGGCCGCGCTGCGCGACGAGCTCACGTCCCTGCGATTGCGCTATGCACCTCCAACCACCTCTCCCGAACACGTCGTCGACCTCCGGCCGCTCCGGGCGTTTCCCAGGCTCCGCTCGCTCGAAGTGCAGTACCCATGCGTCGGAGGAGCATCCTGCGGCTCGATGCGTGCGCTCGAGGTCCTGTCGCTGACGCGGGGGTTCGACGAGCTCACGCTGCCTCCCTGGTTGAAGCGGCTCGAGCTGTTCACGCCCGACGAGCGAGATACAACAGTGCAGCTAGAGGTCGCGCGCTCGCGGTCGCTCCGCGAGCTGACGGTGGACGCAAAGAGCGCGGCGCGTCTGAACGGCGTGGAACGGCTCTCGGGGCTTCGATCTCTGACCTTCAAGCTCGAGCGCTGCGAGGACGGCGACGCGCTCTCGACGCTGTTGTCGCGCGTGAGCCCGACGCTGACGACGCTCCGGTTGCGAGGCGTGACGGCGCAGCGGCTCCTCGTTCCCGCGAGGATGTGCGCGCTCGCGGAGCTCCACGTCGTGGCCTACGACCTCACCCTCGAGACGTTGCCCGCGCTGCGCTCTGCCGAGATCGGTGCATGGAAGCGGATCGAGCTACACCCCCAGCCGGCGCTCCGCGAGCTCACCGTATCGGCAGGCACCGATCTACGCGCGCTCTCCTCTTGCCGGAACGTCGAAGTGCTGAGCATCGAGTTCTCCGCGCGGGGCACGCCGGGCCCCTTCCCGCTCGCGATGCCCGCCCTTCGCGAGCTCAGGTTTCGCGGCGGCGAGGACCTCGCGTGGGTGCCTTGCTATCCGACCCTCGAGGTCATCCGCGTCGACGCCAAGACGCGCGTTGAGACGCTGCCCGAGGCGCTCCGAGCAAAGGTGTCCGGCGAGCCGCAGCCGCGGTAGGTGGGTGTGGGTCGTGCCGGTGGCTGCGACCTTCGCGATCCGCCGCATGAGCTCGGGCACGAAGGTCAGCACCGTCCGATCGTCGCCGCACCATTCGGTCCCGATCACGACCTTGACCGCGGTGGTCGCAGCGTCGTCGTGGAAGAGCCGAACGCGGTCGTAGCCGTTCTCGCGGAATGGGTCGTAGCGGTCGATGGCCGCGGTCCGCGAGTCGCCGCGGTCGAGTGGCTGTGGTGTCGTGAGCTCGGTGCAGGTGAACGGCGTCGCCTCGATTGTAGACGGACATCAATTTCCGCCTATAATGTGGGGCCCCATACAATGGGCGGAAATCTCTGGCCGGTAACACCTCGATCGCACGCGCATCGCGCGAACATGGTATACGTTCGTTCGATGGGCTCGCGACGCAAGCGCGCTGCACTCGACGCCACCGTAACCACGGACGCGCTGCTGCGGGCCGAGCCTGCCGCCGTCGCGCGCCTCGCCGCCTCCGAGCTCGCGACGTGGAGGCGCGTGATGGACATCGTGCGGCCGGGACAGACCGCTTGCCCTGCGGCGCTCGTCCACGCGCTCCTGGCGTTCGACGACGTCGAGGGATGGCAGCGCCGATCGTGCGCGGCGTTCTCGGGCCGGCCTCCCGACGACGGCGCGGAGGCGTGGTACGACTTCGCCCGCTGGCTCGGCGACGGGATCCTGGCGCACCTCCCACCCACTGACCCGACGACGCTTCGGACTCGGTACAAGCGCATGCTGGAGGACCTCGCGCCCGGCGCTGCGGAGCGCGTCGAGGCCCTCACCCGCGCGATCGCTAGTGCAGGCGACACCGCGGCCCATCGCGCGCTCCTCGGCCGCGCGCTGTTGCTGCTTGCACAGCGCCGCGGTGAAGCCGGGGATCAAGACGCAGCGATCGCTGCAGCGACGCGAGCGGAGGACGTGTTCACGAAGCTGGGCGAGGCCAGGTGGGCGGGCGACGCAAAGCGCCAGCAGGCGAGCGCGCTCCTCCGGCAGCGCAAGCTCGACGAGGCGATCGCGCTCGTCGATGCGATCGAGACGTCCCCGGGCGCGTGGCGCGGCGAGGGCGCCTCGGTCCCCGACGTCGTCGTCTCGGATTCGGTGGACGCGCTCTACTGGCGCGCGGCACTGCTCTGCAGCGATGCGAACAAGCAGGACAGAACGTGGAGGCGGGAATTCGCTTGGCTCGCCGATCGCATCCGCCGCCCGAACGCGTTCTACGCGGACAGCGGCGACCGCCCGGACGTCGACTGACGCGCGGCGGAGCCGGCCGGCGCCGGGGATAGGCAGGGAGGCCAAACGGGTCACTGGCGCGCCGAGGACGATCACGCGAACGGCGCCCTCCCATGGGGGCGCCGGCGGCGTCATCCGATCGATGCGCATGATGCGGAGCCCGCGGCCGTCGCTCGCCAGTTCCTCGACCTGGACGAACTCGGTCTGGACCTCCTGGTCGTCCTTCCAGCCGCCACCCACGCGCTCGCCGCGGCGGTCCCTTTGCGGGAAGCCCGGATCGAGCCAGCGAATGGCGCTCCGCACGAAGCCGACGAGCTCTGGCTCGATCACGTCGGCGCTCGGCACGGTTCGAGTCGCGCGCGGACCGGCGGCGGTGACGAACGTCGCGGTATCGCCGGTCGCGGGCATTGCGGCGACTATAGCTGCGCGCCGACGTAGAATGGCGCGTGACCTTGGAAGAAGCCCTCGCGGAGCCCCGCAGAGAGCTCGTGGCCTCGGGCGAGGAGAAAGACGGCAAGCGGATGGTGTCGATCTACAGCCTGGCTACGGGTGGCGCCAGGGAGGTCGCGACGTCGCTGGTCTCCGTCGAGGAGCACGATGCGCTCGTCGCGTCGCTCAGAGCGCGCGGGTGCGAGGAGGCAGAGACGGAGTTCCTCACGCGGATCATCTGGGTCCCCAACGCCGCCGGCCTCGAGGTGTTCGACAGGCGGAAGAAGCAGCTCGACGTGGCGGGCGATCGAGCCACGCTCGAAGATGGTCGCGTCATCGCACGCTCGGACCTCGCGAGCGTGTTCGCGTGGGCGTCGGACGATTACGCTCACCGCGGCATCATGGGCGTGCTCCGGTCGGGCGAGGAGGTCGAGCTCGTCACCGAGATCTCGCTCGCCGCGACCGGCGACCCTTCGTACAACCGCAACGATCTGCTGATGGACAGCGGGTGGTGCACGACCCTCGGCCGATTGATCGCGAGCTGGGCCGGCACGACGTTCGAGAACAAGATCTGACGTCAGCCCGCTGCGAGCATGGCTTCGAGCGGCGCTACCCACGCGGCATCGACCCACCCGGTCGCGCGCCGCTCCGCGATCCAGGCGCGAAGCTCGTCGACGGTGGCGAGGTGCGCCTGGAAGACGCGCGCGCCTGCGACGACGAGGAGGTGCCCTTGTGCGGGCTTGTCGCGCCAGTCGCTGAGCAGCGTCATCACCTGGCGCCAGCGCCCCGGAGACGCCTTGTCGATCTGGACGATGTGATCCGCGACGAACCTCCGCATCTCCGGAGCTCCGTAGACCGCGGCCGAGCGTGCGAGCGCGCTGCCGATGACATCGACGCGCTCGCTGTTTCGTAGGAGCGCGAAGTCGTCGAGGACGAACTTCAGCGTGTGCTCGTCCCAGCCCAGCCGCGCTCGGCGTTGCCGCTCGAACTCGATCGCGGCGGTCGGTCCGAGGTCGTCATGAGGCAGAGCTGACCGCGGCACCAGCAGGAGGCGCTTCGCGAGAGACTCGACCCGAGCTGCTTCGATGACGCCCCACAACGTGAGCGCCGGCGGATGCTCCGGGATCGGATATCCGAGGGCGACGCGGTGAAGGTCCGCCTCCGCTGTCGCGATCAGCTTCTCGATTCCCCGCGCGCGGGGGAACTGCGTGAAGAAGTAGAGGACGCCGCCGACGACCTGCGGATCGGAATCCTCGAGGCGGGCGGCAGTCGCCGACGACAAATGGTCGGCGCCCGGCAGCCCGCGCAGATACGCGTAGAGCCACGCGAGCCAGAGCGCGGGCTCGGGGCCGAGCGCATCCTTGCGCTCGAGGTCGCGGGGGGAGCTGCCGCGCAGGACCTTGTCGACGAGCTGCGCCCAGTTCGACGCCGCGTCGATCCGGAGCTCGCCGAGCGAGAGCGGTAGGTCGGGGACCGGGTGGCCAGCGCAGCGCCACGGGACATTCGGATCGGATTCGATCTCGTGGTCGTTGTCGATCGGCGCGACACTCTCGGCGACCCAGGATGTGCACGTGCAGGCATAGAGCCGCTTGCGAGCACCAAGAGAGTAGGCCGCTTCGATGAACGGAAGCGCGGACCAATCGGGCGCACCGTGCAGCGCGCGCAGATCCACCTTCGTGTTGTCTTTGAGCGCGAGCCCCGGCGGGCCGCCGCGCACCCAGGCCCTGCAGCTCTCGCAGCGCAGCCGCCCGCAGCCGACTTGTACCCCGGCGGCGGGATGAAAGTACTCGCAGGGATCTGTCAGGAGCCGCGTGTCGCCGTCGACGAGAAGCCCCGATTCCGCGCAGGCACGCTCGGCACTCATTCTTGGCCGAGGATAGCCTTCTTCAGCTCTGCGTTCGCCGGACCGAGGTTGCCCTCGCCGTTCTGGCGTACATCAGTGGCGGCGGAAGCCGCTCGTACCACGAGATCGCGGTTGTCCTGCCTGTCGCCGGGGTCACGATCGATCTGGACTCGTACAGCGGCCTGGAGAGGCTCATCGAGCCGGGCCTCCTGCAGTCCCTCAAGGACAGGCATCGCGATGCCTTCCGGGACCCGGCCCTGATACCCTCGCCTCCGCCACCCTCGAGGTGACGTGAATGAAGGACACCTCCGGGTGGGCGGCTACTGCCCTGGAGACCTGGTAGGCTCACTCCGTGGCTGGGGCTGCACGTCGGCGGTGGGTGCGCGAGGAGATCCTCCTGGCGCTGCACCACTACTGGCGGATCCCCTTCGGCCAGCAGCACGCGCGCAACCCGAGGGTGATCGAGCTCGCGAACGCGCTCCGACGCACGCCGTCGAGCGTGGCGATGAAGCTCAACAACATCACCTCTCTCGACCCGGAGGAGGCAGCGCGCGGAGTGCATGGCCTAGAGGGCGCCAGTGACCTCGACCGGCAGGTCTGGGAGGAGTTTCGATCCCAGCCGGACATCACCGCGCCGGAGAGTGAGGAACTCTGGAGGACAAGGGTCGAGAGGGGAGCGGACCCCGGCTCGATGATCCCGGGCGCGACGGAGACCACAGCCGAGCGGAAGGTGCGCCTCGGTCAGGAGTTCTTTCGCCGTGTGGTGCTGGCGAACTTCGACGGCCGCTGTGCGCTGACGGGCCTGGCGCTCCCGGAGCTCGTGAACGCGAGCCACATCGTGGGCTGGGCCAAGGACCCGAGGCTCCGCCTGGACCCTACCAACGGCATCGCGCTGAACCGCCTGCACGACGCCGCCTTCGACCGGTGCCTCATCACCTTCGACGAGGACCTCCGACTCGTCGTGGGCGACCGCGCGCGGCGGGCGCTGCGGGAGAACGCCCGGGCCGCTGCCTTCCTGGACATCGAGGGGCAGCGCCTCGCCGAGCCGCGCCGCCACCCACTCTCGCAGGGTCACCTCGCCCTCCATCGTCGGGAGTTCGAGCGCGCCAACGCGTAGCGCGGGACAGGGAATGTCCATGGGGTGGTTGCGCCACGCACGAAGGCGCGAGAGGTGGAGTGGACCGAACCCCCGGCTCCAACCCCACCACCCAGGAGACCCACCGTGCAGCCAGCGACCTTGTTCTCCGACTACGACCAGACCCTCCAGGCGCTCCGCGAGGCCCGCGCCGGGCAGGAGGCTGCGCTGCGGGCGGCGACGCGCGCCGCCGTGGAGGCCGTGGAGGCGGCGACCAGCGCCGAGGCGCGGAGCTTCCGCCGCGCGCGCCGTCGGCTCCGGGACGCGCTCCGCAAGGACGCGCGCTTCCTCTTCGACCGGCCTGGGTACCAGTCCTTTCGTCGTGAGCGCGACGCGGAGCGGGACGGTGGGCGGCACGCCGAGGTCCCTGAGCTGCTCCGGGAACCCGCTCACGTAGTGGCCTTCGAGGGCTACCGGGTGAGCTACCAGGAGGACTACAACGACGAGCACGAGTTCCTGACGCGCTGCGCGACCACCAAGGTCCAGGTGGCGATGCGCTCCGGGACGGTCTCCGTCCCCCTCGCCGAGCGTCACCCCACACACCGGCACTTCGCGCCGACACCGCCCTACCTCGACCGGGTCGCCAACAAGGTGCGGCGCCTCGTGGACGGAGGCACCTTCCCGGCAGGGGCTCCCAACGGGGGCCGTCGTGACCGCTACGAGGGGCTCGACGCGATCGTCGAGGAGGTGTCGTGCATGCTGTTGTTCGCGCTCCCCTGGCTCCGTCCGCCGTCGGTGCGCGTGCGGGTTCGGTGGCCGTGAGCTTCGAGTTGGAGGTGAGCCTGTCCGCCTGTGGCGGGGTCCCCCTGGACGAGGCGCTCCGCGAACTGGTCGACGCCGGCGTGCGGCGGGTCGAGCTCGCCATCGGACCCCGCTGGACCGACTGTTCCCTCGATGCGCTGCGCCGGGCGCGCCGGGAGGGCGTCTCCTTCGCCGGTCACCACGCGTTCCCCTGTGGCGGGCGCGCCAGGCCCTTCAACCTCTGCGATCGGATCGACGTCGGAGCCCACGAGCGCCGCATGGACCTGCTGGCCGAGCTCGGCGCCTCGCGCTACTCGGTGCACGCGGGCGCCTACGAACCAGGGCACGAA
Organism: Deltaproteobacteria bacterium; assembly: GCA_016218725.1. Classification (GTDB taxonomy): domain Bacteria; phylum Myxococcota_A; class Polyangia; order Polyangiales; genus JACRDB01. Next base: position 7,254 of record JACRDB010000080.1, on the reverse strand, counting down.
GCGGCGGCGTTCGAGCGCTTCGTCGAGGGCTTCGGGACCCTGACGGAGTTAGCCTCCGCGCGGGGTGTCTCCGTCGGCATCGAGACCATGTACCCGCGGCGTGCGTTGGGGCCCAGGTACCTCGCGGACGACGGGCCATCAGTGCAGGCGCTCGCGCAGGCGCTGCCCGCAGTCCCCTGGGTGCCAGACCTGGCCCACGTTGGCTTGTGGCCGAAGCAGACCAGGGCGGCATCGCTCGCGTCGCTGCGGGCGCTGCCGCTGTTGGAGGTGCATGCGTCGGACAACGACTCGGTCCACGACTCGCACACGGCGATCACGGAGCGGACCTGGTGGCTCGGCGCTGAAGGGAGCCTCGATCCGAGAGCGCCGCGCGTGTTGGAGACGCGCTTGTTTCGGCCGGATGCATCGTCGGTGCGGCGGGAGCTCCTCCGGGTGTCGGCGCTGCGCGTTCAGCTTCGGTTAAGGTGCGCGTGCTAGACGGAGTCCTCACGAAGGACCCTCCGTGCACCGCTCCCTGGCGCTCAGCGCCCTGTTGCTCCTCGGCTGCGCCACCTCCCCCTACGACCGGGCGTGGCTCGCGCGCGAGCTCTCCAGCCAGACAGGCCACGCCCCGCGCGCCGAGGCCGACGCGGCCTCCACCGCGCCGCGGCTTCCCCCGCGCGTCTCCCTGGGCGACGGGCTCACCGAGGAGGAGGCCGCCGCCATCGCACTCTGGAACAATCCCACCTTCCAGTCCGACCTCGCGAAGCTCGGCTTCGCGCGCGGGGACCTCGCCGACGCGGGGCTCCTGCCCAACCCGACGCTGTCACTCCTCTTCCCCCTGGGGCCGCGGCAGCTCGAGGCGTGGCTCGCGTGGCCCATCGACGCGCTCTGGCAGCGCCCGCGCCGGGTCGAGGCCGCGCGGCTCGACGTCGAGCGCGTCGCCCGTGGCCTCGTGCAGAGCGGGCTCGACGTCGCGCGGGACGCGCGTGTCGCGCACGCCGAGGTCGTCCTCGCCGTGGCGCGCGCGCGCCTCCGCGCCGAGACCGCCAGCGCGACCCGGGCCATCGCAGAGCTCACCGCCGTCCGGCTCCGGACGGGCGACGTGGGCGACCCCGAGGCCGCCGCCACCCGCGTCGAGGCCGGGGCCGCCATGGAGCAGGCCGCCCGCGCCGGGGCCGACGCCGCCGTCGCCCGCGCGAGGCTCCGGCAGCTCCTCGGGCTCATGGACCTCCCGGACGACCTCGCGATGGTCACCCCCGCCGACGAGACCTCCGAGCCCCAGGGGGCCACGGCGCTCGTGGCCACGGCGCTCGCGGCGAGGCCCGACGTCCGCGCCGCGGAGCTCGCCCTGGAGGCCGCCGGGGCCCGCGCCGGGTGGGAGCGCTCGCGCGTCTTCGCGGTCGCTCTCCGCGCGGACGGCTTCGCGCCCTCCGCCTCCGCGAACGTCACGGAGTACGCGGGGCGCATCGGACCGCAGCTCACCCTCCCCATCTTCAACCAGAACCAGGGCGGCGTCGGGCGCGCGGAGGCCGAGGCCGAGCGCGCCGCGTGGCGCATCGTCGCCGTGCGCCAGCAGGTCATCACCGAGGTGACCGCCGCCCGCGCGCAGCTCGCCCAGGCCCGCGCGGCGCTCGGGCCGTGGCGCGCCGACGTGCTGCCCGCCGCCGAGGAGGTCGTCCGCGGCGCGACGCAGGCCTTCGCGCAGGGCGAGGTGTCCTATCTCGTCGTGCTCGACGCCACGCGGCGCCTCCTCGACGCGCGGCTGCGGGAGGCCGAGCTCCTCGCCGACGTGCGCCGCGCCGCCGCACAACTCGACCGCAGCACCGGAGGCCGCCGTGCCACGCGCTAGACGCCCCCTCGGACTCCTCCCCAGCCTGCTCGGGGCCCTCGCCGCTTGCACCCCCGCGCCGACGCAGCACGGCGGTACCCACGCGGCCCCCGCGACGGTGACCCACCGCGTGCAGGAGTCCGAGCTCACCACCGTGACGCTCACGCCCGAGGCCGAGAGGCGCCTCGACATCCACACCGCGCCCGTCGAGCGCCGCACCGTCGCCCGCACCCGCGAGGTCGGCGGCGAGGTGCTCGCCCCGCCGGGTCGCTCGGCCATGCTGGCGGCCCCCCTCGCGGGCGTGCTGCGCGCGGTCGGCGGGCGGGGCGCGCTCCCTCAGGCGGGCGCGCGGGTGCGCCGAGGCGACACCCTCGCGAGGCTGGTGCCGCTGGCGCCGGTGGACCGCGACCTCCGCGCCCAGGCCGACCAGCAGGTGGCCTCCGCCGCCGCGCGCCTCGAGGCCGCCGAGGCCCGCGCGACCCGCGCCGCCCAGCTCGCCCAGGAGCGCGCAGGCAGCCTGCGCGCGTCCGAGGAGGCCGCCGCCGACCGCGACGTGGCCCGCGCGACGCTCGCCGCCGCCCGCGCACGCCGCGCTCGCCTCGGGGCGTCGCCGCTCGAGGCCGACGTCGCCCTCACCGTGCGGGCGCCCCTCGACGGGGTCCTGCGCCAGGTGCTCGCCGCCGACGGGCAGACCGTCGCCGCGGGCGCCCCCCTCTTCGAGGTCACCGCCGTCGCGGAGCTGTGGGTGCGTGTCCCGGTATACACCGGCGACCTCGCGGCGGTCGACCGCGCCGCGCCCGCCTCCGTGCGTGGGCTTTCGGGGGCCGCCGGCGGGGCGCGCGTGGCGACGCCCGTCGAGGGGCCGCCCACGAGCGACCCCGTCGCGATCACCAGCGACGTGTTCTACGCGCTGGCCAACGCCGACGGCGCGCTCCGTCCCGGCGAGCGCCTGTCCGTGGCGCTGCCGCTGCGCGACGCGGGCGAGGCCACCGTGGTGCCCTGGTCCGCGGTGGTCTTCGACGTCGAGGGCGGGTCCTGGGTGTACGAGGCGCCCGGGCGACACAGCTACGTCCGGCGGCGCGTCGCCGTGGGGTACGTCGCGGGCGACCTCGCGGTGCTCACCCGGGGGCCCGCCGCGGGCACGGCGGTGGTCACCGTCGGCGCCGCGGAGCTCTTCGGCACCGAGTTCGGGGCGGGGCACTGAGACCATGCGCGGTATCCTCGAGGCCGTCCTCCGGCTCCGGGTCGTCGTCGTCGCGGCCGCCGTGGCGTTCATGATCGCGGGCGCCTGGTCCGCGGGCACCACGCCCGTGGACGTCTTCCCCGAGTTCGCGCCGCCCCGGATCGAGGTTCAGACCGAGGCGCCGGGGCTCTCGAGCACCGAGGTCGAGGCGCTCGTCTCGGTGCCGATCGAGAACGCCCTCGTCGGCGTCACGGGCCTGAGGACCCTGCGCTCGAAGTCCGTGCTCGGACTCTCGTCGGTGCTGCTGATCCTCAACGAGGGCACCGACCTGCTCATCGCCCGCGCGCTCGTGCAGGAGCGCCTCGCGCGCGCCGCCACGCAGCTCCCCACCGCCGCGAGGCCGCCCGTGATCCTCGCGCCCCTCTCGTCGCTGAGCCGTGTGCTGAAGGTCGGCGTGTGGTCCGAGACCCTGTCGCAGCTGGAGCTCACGGACCTCGTGCGCTGGGTCGTGCGCCCGCGACTCATGGCGGTCCCCGGGGTGGCCAACGTGGCGCTCTGGGGGCAGCGCGACCGGCAGCTCCAGGTCCGCGTCGACCCTGACCGCCTGCGCGTCCACGGGGTGCGCCTCGACGACGTGCTCCGCGCCACGCGCGACGCGGTGGCGCCCGCGGCCGGCGGCTTCATCGACACGCCCAACCAGCGCCTCGCCGTCACGCACGCCGCCGCCGTGAGCACCACCGCCGAGCTCGCGGAGGTGCCCGTCGTGGCCCGCGGCGTCGCCCCCCTGCGCCTCGGCGACGTGGCCGAGGTGGTCGAGGACCACCCCCCGCCCATCGGTGACGCGGTCATCAACGACCGCCCCGGGCTCCTGCTCATCGTGGAGAAGCAGCCCGACGCCAACTCCGTGGCCGTCACCCGCGGCGTCGAGGCGGCCCTCGCGGCGCTCGGGCCGGCGCTCCGTGGCGCGCACTTCGACTCGACCATCTTCCGCCCCGCGAGCTTCATCGAGCGCGCCATCGACAACCTCCGCCACGCGCTCCTCCTCGGGTGCGCGCTCGTGGTGCTGATCCTCGGGCTCTTCCTCTTCGACGTGCGCACGGCCCTCATCTCGGTGCTCGCGATCCCGCTCTCGCTCCTCGCGGCGGCCCTCGCGCTGCGCGCCCGCGGCGGCACGCTCGACACGATGGCCCTCGCGGGCCTCGCGATCGCGCTCGGCGAGGTCGTCGACGACGCCATCATCGACGTCGAGAACATCGTCCGGCGCCTCCGCTTGAACCGCGGGTCGCCGCGCCCCCGCTCCGCCTTCGCCGTGGTGCTCGAGGCCTCCCTCGAGGTGCGGAGCGCGGTCGTCTACGCCACGCTCATCGTGGTGACGGTGTTCCTCCCGGTGTACTTCCTCGAGGGCCTGGCGGGGTCGTTCTTCCGGCCGCTGGCGATCTCCTACGGGCTCGGGGTGCTCGCGTCGATGGTGGTGGCGCTCACGGTGACCCCCGCGCTCGCGCTCCTCCTCCTGCCGGGCGCGGCAGAGCGCCACCGCGAGTCGCCCCTCGCGCCCCTCCTGCGGCGCGCCTACGGCCGGGTGCTCCCGGCGGTGGTCGACCGACCGCGCGCCGCCGCGGCGCTCCTCGCGGCGTCCCTCCTGGTCGCAGGGGTCGCGGGCTCCCGCCTGGGCGAGGGCTTCCTCCCGGAGTTCCAGGAGACCGACTTCCTGATGCACTGGGTGGGCAAGCCGGGCACCTCGCTCGACGCCATGCGCCGCACGACGGCGCGGGCCAGCCGGGAGCTCCGGTCCATCCCGGGCGTGCGCAACTTCGGCTCGCACCTCGGCCGCGCCGAGGTGGCCGACGAGGTGGTGGGCCCGAACTTCGCCGAGCTCTGGATCAGCCTCGACCCGGCGGCGGACTACGCCCCGGCGGTCGCCCGCATCCGCGCGACGGTCGAGGGCTACCCCGGCCTCTACCGCGACGTGCAGACCTACCTCCAGGAGCGCGTGAAGGAGGTGCTCACCGGCGCGAGCGGGGCCGTCGTGGTGCGCATCTTCGGCCCCGACCTCGGCACCCTGCGCGCGACCGCCGTGGAGGTGGGCCGCGCCCTCGGGAGCGTGCGCGGCGTGGTGGACCTCAAGGTCGAGCCGCAGGTGCTCGTGCCCCAGCTCGAGGTGCGCCTCCGGCCCGAGGCGGCGCGCCGCTTCGGCCTCACCCCGGGCGAGGTGCGCCGCGCGGCCGCGACGCTCCTCCAGGGCTCGCGCGTGGGCGAGGTGTACCGCTCCCCGCAGGTGGTCGATGTGGTCGTGTGGGGCGCGCCCGCGGTGCGCACTGACCTCGCGGCGCTCCGGCGCCTCCCCATCGAGACGGCCTCCGGCGCGCTCGTGCCCCTCGGCGCCGTGGCCGACGTGGAGCTCGCCTCGGCGCCCAACGTGATCCAGCGCGAGGGCGCCTCGCGCCGCATCGACGTGACCTGCAACGTCCGCGGCCGGGACCTCGGCGCCGCCGTGCGCGACCTCCGCGGGCGGCTCGCGGGCGTGCGCATGCCGCCGGGGCATCACGCCGAGGTGCTCGGCGAGTTCGCGGCGCGCGAGCAGGCGCGGTCGCGGCTCCTGGCGCTCGGGGCGCTCTCGCTCCTGGGCATCCTCGCGATCCTCTACGCGGACTTCCGCTCGGCGCGGCTCACGCTCCTCGCCTTCGCGACGCTGCCCTTCGCGCTCGTGGGGGCCGTCGCGGCGGTGTCCCTCGGCGGCGGGGTGCTCTCCCTCGGGTCCCTCGTGGGCTTCGTGACGGTGCTCGGCATCGCGGCGCGCAACGGCATCATGCTCGTGAGCCACTACCGGCACCTCGAGGTGGAGGAGGGGGTCCCCTTCGGTCGCGAGCTCGTGCTGCGCGGGGCCCTGGAGCGCCTCGCCCCCATCCTGATGACGGCGCTCGCGACGGGCCTCGCCCTCGTGCCCCTCGCGGCCGCCGGCGACCGCCCGGGCCACGAGATCGAGCACCCGATGGCGGTGGTGATCCTTGGTGGCCTCGTGACCTCGACGCTGCTAAACCTCTTCGTGATGCCGTCGCTCTACCTCTGGCTGGGTGCCTCGGCCCCCCGCGCCGAGGACGAGACGTGACGCGAGGGGCGCCGCTCCAGGTGCTCGTCGTCGAAGACAACGCCGAGACGCGTGACCTCGTCGCGCGCGCGCTGGCGCACGACGGTCACACGGTCCTAGGCGCGCGTGACGCCGCGGAGGCGCTCGGCGCCGTCGCCGCGGCGGTCCCCCAGGTGATCGTGCTCGACCTGGGCCTCCCCGACATGGCCGGCGTGGACCTCTGCCGAGCGCTCCGCCGCCGGGGCTGCGTGGCCCCGCTCCTGGTGCTCACGGCCCACGGCGCGGTGGACTGCCGCGTGGAGTGCCTCGACGCGGGCGCCGACGACTTCCTCGCCAAGCCCTTCGCGATCGCCGAGCTGCGCGCCCGCGTGCGGGCGCTCGGCCGACGCCGCGCCCTCCCCGGGACCATGTTCCATCGCGTCGGGGAGGTGGAGCTCGACCTGACCGGTCGGCGGGCCACCCGCTGCGGCGTGGCGCTCCCGCTCACGGCGCGCGAGTGGGCCGTCGTGGAGCTGCTGGCGGCGCGCGCGGGGCAGCTCGTGCCCCGCGCGGAGATCCTCGAGGCGGTCTGGGGGGAGGAGTCCGAGGCGGCGAGCGCGAGCCTCGACGTGATCGTCGCGCGCATCCGCAGGAAGCTCGGCGACGGCGTCCTTCGCACCGCCCGCGGCGAGGGCTACGCCCTGGAGGGCGCGTGACCACGGCGCGCACCTTCGCCGGGCGCGTGGCGCGGGCTACGGCCTTCGCCGCGGCGCTGGCGGCCGCCACCACCGCGCTGCTCTCCGGCGCGCTCGCGCGGCGGTGGACCCTCGACCGCGAGGACCACCGCCTCCGCGCCGCCGCCGCCACGCTCACGGGGGAGATCACCGACGACGACGCCCAGGCCGCCGAGGAGGCCGACAAGGAGATGGCCGAGGTCGCCGCCGCGGGCCTGCGCATCGCCCTCTGGCGGGGGGGGCGCCGGCTCGGGGGCGACGCGGGGTTGCCGCCGCCCGGCGCCCCGGGCTGCGAGAGCGGGCGGTGGGGTGGCCCCCGGTGGCGCCGCTGCACGACGGCCCACGGCGCGCGCACGGTGGTGGTGGCGAGCTCGATGAGGCCCCTGGAGGAGGCCCTGGGCGCGGGGGTGGCGGCCTCGCTCGCCGCCGTCGCGGTCGCCGCGGCGCTCGCCCTCGCGCTCGG
>JACRDB010000079.1 GCA_016218725.1 Deltaproteobacteria bacterium | reverse complement strand
CCCCCAGCGGTGGGTCCGCGGCAGCGCGAACAGGACGCGGACAGGCAATGTCCGCGAAGCCCGTCGCGGTGCTTGCGTTCTTCGCGGGCGCTGCAACGATGCGTACGTGCTGCTCCAGCGCGCCGCCCGCTTCCGGCTGTACCCCACGCGCGAACAGAGCGCTCGCATCGAGGCGTGGGAGTACGGGCTGCGGTGGCTGTGGAACGCCATGCACGCGGAGTATGTGGCGAAGTGGGAAACCGGTTACCTCGCGCCCACGGCGAAGCGTCAGAGCTACACCCTGACGATGTTGCGCGAGAAGGTGCCGTTCCTCGCGGAGCTGCCGCGCAACGTCTCGATGCAACTGCTGCACGAGCTGGACAGGGCGTGGCAGCGCTTCTTCAAGGGCCTCGCGGAGAGGCCCCGGTTCAAGAGCCGCCGGCGTGGGGAGCTCGCCCCGATGATCGAACCGCACCCCGCCCTCTTCTCCGTCCAGGGAGAGGGTCGACACGCCGCGGTGAAGTTCCCCAAGCTCGGGTCCGTGCGCGCGATCGTGCACGACACAATTCACGGCGAGCCCAAAACCTGCGCGCTCGTGCGAGAGGGCGGCGCGTGGTACGCCGCCGTGTCCTGGGTGGCGGAGATTGCGGACCCTGCGCCGAGCACCGACCCCGCCGTGGGGATCGACCGTGGCGTGGTCAACCTGCTGGCTGACAGCGACGGACGGAGGATCGAGAACACCCGCCCGCTCCAGAAGAGTCAATGCGCGCTCCGCAAGGCTCAACGCCGAGCGAGCCATACCAGGAAGGGATCGAAGAACCGAGCCCGCGCGAACCAGCGCGTCGGGCGTATCCATCGCCGCGTCTCCCGGCAGCGAGACGCGGTGCTGCATCGCGAGTCCAAGCGCTACGCCGAGAACCAAGGCGTCGTGGTGGTCGAAGCGTTGCGGCTCCAGAACATGACCGCTAGCGCGAAGGGCACCGTCGAAGCACCAGGCACCCACGTCGCGCAAAAGGCGGGCTTGAACCGCGCGCTGCTCGACGGGGGCCTTGGGCGCTTCGTGGCGCTCCTCACGTACAAGGCCGAGCGGACGGGCTGCCGCGTGGTCGAAGTGGATCCCGCGTACTCCTCGCAAGAGTGCGCGGAGTGCCACCACATCGCGGTGCTGAACCGTCCGAGCCAGGGCGAGTTTCATTGCGTGGCGTGCGGGCACCGCGCCAACGCCGACATCAACGCTGCCAGGGTGCTCCTCAACCGTGGAATGCACGGTGGTGAAGTCTGCGGAGGCGACGGGAAGGCCCGGCCGATGAAGCAGAAACTCCGCGCTGCGAAGCGCGCGGCTCGGTCTGAGGCACAAGGGGCGCTCGTGGCAAACACGAATGCTCCGTGCTTCAGCTCGGGGTGGCATTACTCCCAGAGGCCGCCGGGGACCTTTGTCCGCCCCGCGGCGACGCGGTCGTTCCAGCACTCGGTGCCGCCCTCGTGGGGCACCTCGGCCATGGTGATGCAGCCGTCCACCGGGCACACCAGCGCGCAGAGGTTGCACCCGATGCACTCGTGCTCGTCCACCACGGGCACCCGCAGCGCCGCGGGCTCGCCGGGCGCCGTGTGAAGCACCGCCGGGGAGGCCTCGAGCCTCGGGGCCCGGCCGTGGTCCGGCGCCCCGTGCCACGCCCGGCACGGCCCCGCGTTCGTGTGGATGCACTGGTGGGCGCCGTCCAGGCACGCCGTGTAGCACTTCTGACACCCGATGCAGAGCTTCGGGTCGATCTTGGCCACGACCTTGTAGTTCAGGTCCAGCTCGCCCCACTCGCGGTAGTTGCCCACGGCGCTCCCGCGGAGCTGCGCCAGGGTCATGCCCCGCTCGTCCAGGAAGTTCGAGAGGCCCTCGCACAGGTCCTCGATGATCTTGTACCCGTGCACCATCACCGCGGTGCACACCTGCACGGAGGTGCTCCCCAGGGCGATGAACTCCGCCGCGTCGCGCCAGGTGGAGATCCCGCCGATGCCCGAGATGGGGATCTTCACCCTGGGGTCCCTCGCCAGCGCGGCCACCATGTGAAGCGCGATGGGCTTCACCGCGGGGCCGCAGTAGCCCCCGTTGGTGCTCCAGGGCCCCACCCGGGGAACGGGCACCAGGCGCTCCAGGTCCACGCCCACCAGGGACTTGATGGTGTTGATGAGCGAGAGCCCGTCGGCCCTCCCGGCCACCGCCGCGGCGCCGGGCTCGGTGATGTCCCCGATGTTGGGCGTGAGCTTCACCAGCACCGGCGTGGTGGCGAATTCCTTGGCCCAGGAGGTGATCTCCGTGAGCACCGCGGGCTCCTGGCCCACCGAGGAGCCCATGCCCCGCTCGCACATCCCGTGGGGGCACCCGAAGTTCAGCTCCAGCCCGTCGGCGCCGGAGTCCTCGCAGCGCTTGATGAGCTCCTTCCACTCGGCGCGCGTCTCCACCATGAGCGAGGCGATCACCGCATGCTTCGGGAAGCGCTTCTTGACCGCCTGGATCTCCTTGAGGTTCGTCTCCAGGGGCCGGTCCGTGATCAGCTCGATGTTGTTGAAGCCGATGACCTTGGAGAGCCCATAGTCCACCGCGCCGAAGCGCGAGGACACGTTCACGATGGGGTTCCCCAGGGTCTTCCACACGGCCCCTCCCCAGCCCGCGTCGAAGGCCCGGAGCACCTGCTCGGCGCCGTTGGCCGGCGGGGCCGAGGCCAGCCAGAAGGGGTTGGGGCTCTTGATCCCGCAGAAATCCACCGAGAGGTCAGCCATCGCGCACGCTCCAGCCTGCCATCATGGCCCTCGCGGCGTCCCTGCCGTCGGCCACCGCGTTGACCACTTCCTTGCCGCCGTTGACGCAGTCCCCGCCGGCGTAGACCTTTCCGCTCCCGGTGCGCTTCGTCACCGGGTCCACCACCACGCAGCCCCGCGCGTCCAGCGCGACCCCCGGGAACTGCGCCGCCAGCGACCGGAGCTTGCTCTGCCCGATGGCCAGCAACACCAGGTCGCACGGCACCACCCGGCGCTCGCCCTCCGTGACCCTACCCTCCCGCGTGGGCGCCAGCTCCAACCCCGTCACCCCGCCGCCAGTGTCTCGCCGCACCGCCACGGGCTGCGAGCGCTCCAGGAAGCGCACCCCCGCGAGGCGAGCGCCCTCCAGCTCGTGGGCGTAGCCCGACATCTGCGCCACGTCCCGGCGGTACACCATGGTCACCTCCCGGAGCCCAAGGCCCGCCAGCTCCCGGGCGGCGTCAATGGCCGTGTTGCCCCCGCCCACGACCACCGCGCGGGTCCCGCTCGAAACACTGAAGTCCGCGGAATTCTTCAGCTTTTCAATGTACTCCGTGGCCCCGTGGACGCCCTCGCCGTCTTCGCCGGGGACCCCGAGGCGGGTGTCCGCCCCGAGCCCGAGGCCCAGGAACACCGCGTCGTACTGCGCCAGCAGCGCCTCGGCAGAGACGGTGCGACCGACCTCGACGGCGGTCTGGAGCTCCGCCCCGAGGGAGAGCACCCACTCCACCTCCCGGAGCGAGTCCTGGGCGTGGAGCTTGTACGGCGCCACCCCCGTGGTGTTGAGCCCCCCCGGGAGCGCCCCCCGTTCAAGAATCACCGCGCGGTGGCCCTCCAGCGAGAGGTGCGCGGCGCACGCGAGGGACGCGGGCCCCGCGCCCACCAGGGCCACGGAGCGGGCGTCGGCGCGGCGGGCCTTCGGCTGGAGGAGCCTCGGGGCCCCGCTGGCCTCCTGGTCCAGGAGCCACTCGGTGGCGAAGCGCTGGAGCTTGCCGATGTGAATGGGCTCGCGGTGCCAGTCGTTGTAGACGCAGGCCCCGGCGCACAGGACCTCCACGGGGCACACGCGCCCGCAGGACCACCCGAGGATGTTCGCGTCGAGGATGGTCTTCGCGGCGCCGCGGGTGTTGCCCGTGGCGATCTTCTTGATGAACAGCGGCACGTCGATGCCGGTGGGGCAGGCTTTGACGCACGGGGCGTCGTGGCAGGCGATGCAGCGCTCGGCCTCGGCGCGGGCCTCGGCGGGGCTGTACCGGGCTTTGGCGTCCGGGAGCCGTGTCTCCAGCCGGCGGTCCTCCGGCGGCAGCGGGAAGGGGTGTGTCATCGCGCTCAGTACAGGTTGAAGGTCCCGCGGCGGACGAAGCGACCGTCGCCCGCCCGACCCTTGAAGGCTCCGTCCTCGATCACCACCTTGCCGCGAGACAGGACGTGCGAGGGCCCGCCCTTCACGGTCTTGCCCTCGTAGGGCGAGTAGTCCACGCGCATGTGCATGTTCTTGTGGTCCAGCGTGTGGACCTTCTCCGGGTCCCAGACCAGCAGGTCCGCGTCGGCCCCGACGGCCACGGTGCCCTTGCGGGGGTAGAGCCCGAAGATCTTCGCCGGCGCCGTGGAGGTGATCTCCACGAAGCGGTTCATGGAGATTCTCCCGGTGTTCACGCCCCCGTCCCAGAGGAGGTAGAGCCTGGTCTCCACGCCGGGCATCCCGTTGGGGATCTTGGCGAAGGACTCGCGCCCGAGGTCCTTCTGGCCCTTGAAGCAGAACGGGCAGTGGTCCGTGCTCACCACCTGGAGGTCGTTGGTCTTCAGGCCCCGCCAGAGGTCCGCCTGCATCTCCCGGGGCCTCAATGGCGGCGTACACACGTATTTGGCGCCCTCGAAGCCCTCCCTGGCCAGGTCGTCCAGGGAGCAGAACAGGTACTGCGGGCAGGTCTCCGCGAAGGCGGCCTGGCCGCGGTCCCGGGCCTCCAGCACCTTCTCCAGGGCCCTCGGGGCCGACAGGTGCACGATGTACACGGGCGCTCCTGCCATCTCCGCGAGGCACAGCGCGCGGTGCGTGCCCTCGGCCTCGGCGATCTGCGGCCGCGAGAGCGAATGGTACTTCGGCGCCGTCTCCCCGCGGGCCAGGGCCTGCTCGATGAGCACGTCCAGGGCGATGCCGTTCTCGGCATGCATGCAGATCAGCGCGTCGAGCTCCCGGGCCCGCTGCATGGCGCGGAAGATCTGCCCGTCGTCTACGTAGAGCACGCCGGGGTAGGCCATGAAGAGCTTGAAGCTCGTGATGCCCTCGCGCACGAGCTGGCCCATCTCCGCCACCGTGGACGGGTTCACGTCCGTGGTGATCATATGGAAGCCGTAGTCAATGGCGGCCTTGCCCTCGGCCTTGGCGTGCCACGCGTCGAGCCCCTGGCGGAGGGCCTGGCCCTTGGTCTGGATGGCGAAGTCCACCAGGGTGGTGGTGCCCCCATGGGCCGCGGCGCGGGTGCCGGTCTCGAAGTCATCGCTGGAGGTGGTGCCCCCGAAGGGCATGTCCAGGTGCGTGTGGGCGTCGATGCCGCCGGGCAGGACGTATTTGCCCCGCGCGTTGATCTCCACCGTACGGGACGGGCTGAAGCCCAGGTCCTGGTCGTGCCGGGCGAGCGCCAGGATGGTGCCGCCCTCCAGCCATACATCCGCCGGGAAGGTGTCCACGGCGGTGACCACCGTGCCGCCTCGAAGGACCGTGAGATCGCTCATTGGCATGGCCTCCGTCTAGCGCTCGGCCCGGGTGAGGTCGCCGTAGGAGTCCGGGCGGCGGTCGCGGTAGAACTGCCACACCCGGCGCACCTCTTCGATGACCTCCAGGTCCAGGTCCGCGGTGACCAGCTCGGACCGGTCCCGGGACGCCGTGGCCAGGAACTTCCCGCGGGGGTCCACGAAGTAGCTCTGGCCGTAGAACTCGCCGATGTCCCAGGGGGCCTCGGTGCCCACGCGGTTGATGGCGCCGACGTAGTACCCGTTGGCCACGGCGTGGGCGGGCTGCTCCAGCTTCCAGAGGTACTCCGACAGCCCCGCCACGGTGGCCGAGGGGTTGAACACGACCTCCGCGCCATTGAGCCCCAGGGCCCGGGCGCCCTCGGGGAAATGCCGGTCGTAACAGATGTACACGCCCACCATGGCGTACTTGGTGCGAAACACCGGGTACCCGAGGTTGCCCGGCTTGAAATAGAACTTCTCCCAGAAGCCCGGGTTGCACTGCGGGATGTGGTTCTTACGGTACTTCCCGAGGTAGGTCCCGTCGGCGTCCAGCACCGCGGCGGTGTTGTAGTACACCCCCGCCTGCTCGCGCTCGTACACCGGCACCACGATGCTCATGGAGTGCTTGCGCGCCAGGGGCTGGAGCGCCTCCGTGCTGGGTCCCGGCACGCTCTCCGCGGCGTCGTACCACCGGATCGCCTGCGAGGGGCAGAAGTACGGCCCGTTGAAGATCTCCTGCAGGCAGAGGAGCTGGACGCCCTTCTGCCCGGCCTCTTCAATGAAGGGCAGGTGCGCCTCCAGCGCGGCCTGCTGGATCTGGGCAACGGTCACCCCCTCGTCGTTGATGGGGTTCCGGCACTGGATCAGTCCTCCGCGAACAACACGCGCCATGGTGTGACCTCCGTGGGTCGCGGGCGCCCGGAACCTGACGGGCCCCGCGAAATCGCCGGGACGGTACCACGATCCGCCCCCCCGGAGGCGCTACAATCGCCCCATGGCCGTCCTTCGGATCACCTGGTTCCGCCGTGAAGACCTCCGCCGGGACCTGGACCAGCAGCTCGCCCGGGGCGGGATCATGGTGCAGGCCGAACCCCCGGCGGGGCTCCAGTATGGCTCCAGCGTGCCCGTGGAGCTCCGCCTGGACGGGGGGGCCTGTTACACCTTCGAGGGCCAGGTGCTGGCCGTGACACCCCCCCTGGGCGTCGCCGTCACGGTCCCAAAGCCCACCGTGGACGCCCTCCGCGTGGCCATGAATACCTTTACCGACACCCGGGACGCCCAGACCCTCCACGAGCGCCCGGACCTCGCCCCGGCGCCCTCGGAGACCCCGAGCACCGCCCCGAGGGCCCCGAAGGCCGAGCCCGGCGAGGTGCTCCAACGCTGGAACTCCCTCTCGGGCCCGGAGAAGATCCACCTGGCGCTCCACGGAGGCAGAGACGAGCGCGCCGCGGTGCTCCGGGACCGCAACCGCAGCCTCCACCCGTACGTGCTCAAGAACCCGCAGCTGTCCCTGGACGAGGTGATCGCCATCGCCAAGAACCCCCAGGCCTCGCCGGACGTGCTCAAGCTCATCGCCGAGCGCGGCGAGTGGTTCACCCGCGCCAGCGTGGCGGAGGCCTTCGCCAGGAACCCGAAGGCCCCCGGGGACCTGTCCGTGCGGGCCTTGAAGCACGTCTCCCAGGAGGCCCTCCGGCAGATGGCCAAGGGCCACGGGGTGGCGCCCAACGTCGTGCAGGCCGCCCGCAAGAAGGTCCTGGCCACCTGATCCCCGCGCGGGCCGCGTGGTAGTGTCCTCGGCCCAATGAGCACCACGGTCATCCCCCACTGGGTCAACAACGAACCCCTCCCGCGCCCCTCCGGGCGGGAGGGAGAGGTCTTCAACCCCGCCACCGGCCTGGCCTCCGGGCGCGTGCCCTTTGCCTCCGTCCAGGACGTGGACCTGGCCGTCGAGGCCGCCCGCAAGGCGTCCCAGTCCTGGTCCACGGCGTCCATCGCAAAGCGCTCCAAGGTGCTGTTCGCCTACCGGGACCTGGTGGACAGGAACCGCGACGCCATCGCCCGGCAGCTCACCCTGGAGCACGGCAAGGTCCTGTCCGACGCCCACGGCGAGGTCCAGCGCGGCCTGGAGGTGATCGAGTACGCCTGCGGCCTCGCGGAACTCACCAAAGGCGAGTTCAGCGAGAACGTGTCAACTGAAGTTGACAGCTACTCCCTGCGGCAGCCGTTGGGGGTGGTGGCGGGGATCACGCCCTTCAATTTTCCGGCGATGGTGCCGATGTGGATGTACCCCGTGGCGATCGCGTGCGGCAACACGTTTGTGTTGAAGCCGAGCGAGAAGGACCCGTCGGTGACGAACCTGTGCGCGGAGTACCTCCGGCAGGCGGGGCTACCGCCCGGGGTGTTCAACGTCGTGCACGGTGACAAGGTGGCGGTGGATCGTTTGCTGGAGCACCCGGACGTGGCCGCGGTGAGCTTCGTGGGGTCTACGCCCATCGCGCGGTACATCTACGAGACGGGCACGCGGAACCACAAGCGGGTGCAGGCCCTCGGGGGGGCCAAGAACCACATGGTGGTGCTGCCGGACGCGGACATGGACCTGGCGGCCGACGCGGCGGTGAGCGCGGCCTACGGCTCCGCGGGCGAGCGCTGCATGGCGATCTCCGTGCTGGTGTGCGTGGGCGACGCGGCGGACAAGCTGGTGCCGAAGATCCTGGAGCGGATCGGCAAGCTCAAGGTGGGGGACGGGCTGGACCCCGCGGCGGAGATGGGCCCTTTGATCACCCGCGAGCACCGGGACAAGGTCGCGGGCTACGTCTCCGCGGGGGTGGACGCGGGCGCCGCGCTCCTGGCGGACGGCCGCGCGCTCAAGGTGCCGGGCCGCGAGGGGGGGTACTTCCTGGGCCCCACGCTCTTCGACCGGGTGACGCCGGAGATGAGCATCTACAGCGACGAGATCTTCGGTCCGGTGCTGTCCCTGGTGCGGGTGCCCGGGTACGAAGACGCCGTGAGGCTCGTGCATGCGCACCGGTACGCCAACGGCGTGGCGGTGTTCACCAACGACGGCGGCGCGGCGCGGCGCTTCCAGAGCGAGATCCAGGTGGGCATGGTCGGGGTGAACGTGCCGATCCCGGTGCCGCTGGCGTACTACTCCTTCGGGGGCTGGAAGGCCTCGCTCTTTGGCGACCACCACATCTACGGCCGGGACGGGTTCCGGTTCTACACCCGCAACAAGGTGGTGATCACCCGCTGGCCGGACCCCAAGCACCGCGGGGTGAACCTCGGGTTCCCGCAGCACCGCTAGGACGCTCCGTCAGCCGCCGCGCAGCGCCCGGAGGAGGCCCTCCAGGCGTTGCACGGCGTAGCGCTCGGCGATGCCGAGGCGGGGCGCCTCGGCCCGGAGCGCGTCCACGTAGCGCTGGAGCCCGGCGGTGGGCACGTCCCGCAGGCGCTGGAGGGCCACCTGGAGCTCGTCCACCAGGGCGGCCGAGAGGGGCTTGCGGCTCTCCGCCAGGAGGCCAAAGTACACGTCCACGGGCTTCGGTCTCCCCGTGGTGGCCACCACGCGGGCGACGCAGCGCGAGAGGGACTCGAGCTGCACCATGGGGAGCTCCGACCCGCGGGCGACCGCGGTGAGGAACATCGCCAGGAGCTGGTCGAGCATGCGCTCGGCCTCGGCGGGGTTGTTCAGGGTGACCGCGCGGTCGATCAGCAGGGCCAGGAGCGACGGGCCGGTCTGCGTGGGGGCGCTCTCGGCGGGCTGCTCCTCGGCCCCGAGGGTGGTCTTCTGCCGGGTGTTCCGGCTGACCGGGGCCACGGCGGGCGCGTCGTCCGCGCGGGCCACCACGAGGTACTCGTTCTGCCCGAGGAGCACCGTGTCGCCGTCCCGCAGGCGCGTGGGGCCATTGATCTTCGCGCGGTTGACCAGCACGCCGTTGCGGCTGCCGAGGTCCTCGACGAAGAGCCGGTTGGCGTCCACGGTGAACTGCGCGTGGCGCCGGGACACCTGCAGGTCGTCGAGGATCAGCTGGCACTCGCCGCTGCGGCCCGCGACGAAGGTCCCCACCGGGAGCTCGTGCTCCGTCGCCTGAAATCGCAGCCAGAAGCGCAGCAAGGCCCCGTTCCCCCGTTGTCCCTGCGCTACCGCACGTCTGGGGTGGGGGCGGCGGGCACCAGGCGCGCGAGCCGCAGGAGCTGCTCGTGGTCCCCGGTGAGCGGCCGCTTGATGTTGAACTGCCGGATGAACTGCGCCACGGCCCCGCCCACCCCGGGGATCGCCAGGAGCGCTTCAAGACGGTCCGCGGTGGCGCGGTTGGGGGCCCTCTCGGCCCGGCGGTGCATCTCCAGCACCCACTGCACCCAGCGGGCGTTGCGCTCCTGGGCGGCGAGCTGCAGCGCGTAGTCCGACACCTGCGCGAGCTGCTTGGCGTCCAGCTCGCGGCTGGCCACGCGCTCCTCGGCGTCGTCCGCGGCCTTGCGGAGCCAGCGCTCGGCCTCCTGGAGCTTGCCCGCGGCCAGGGCCCGCTCCAGCATCTCCCCGAGGAGCTGCAGGATCCAACGCCGGGGCGGGGTCTCCACCCCGGCCATGGTCTCGTCCTCCTGGAGCGACGGGGTCGGCTGCGCGGGGCGCCCGCAGTGGGGGCAGGTGTCCGGCCCGTCCGGGACCGGGGTCTTGCAGTGGTCGCAGAGCCTCATGGCCCCGGTGGAGCGCATCATCCTGCGATCGGTGCCCACCTGGATGAACACCAGCTCCTGGGCCCCGAGGCGCAGCCGGTCCGTGTCGTTGAGCAGCGTCGGCTCGGAGATGATCCGGTTGTTGATCCGCGACCCGTTGCGGCTCCCCAGGTCCAGGAAGGTCGCCACGAGGCCGCTCACCACGATCTTGCCGTGGTGCCGGGAGAGGAGCGGGTCGTCGATGGTGATGTGACAGTCGGGGCTGCGGCCGATGATGGTCTCCCCCGGGGGAAGATCGAACTCCTGGAGCAGGAAGCGCAAACGGAAACGAGGCACGGGGGGTCCGTTGACTGTACCCGTCCGGCGCGCGCCGCGTCAACGCGAGACCTATGGTACGCTCGTACGAATGACGATCCCCTCGGACGATCCCCTGACGCAGGTCCTGGCCACCGTGGTCGCCCCCCTGGTGGCTGTGGACGGCGGCCGGATCGCGCTCCTCGGGCGCCGCGAGGGCGTGGTGGAAATCGCCCTCGAAGGCGCCTGTCAGGGATGTCCGGGGCGCAACTACACAACCCGCGATGTGGTCCTCCCTGCGCTCCAGGCGGCGGACCCCACGGTGACCGAGGTCCGGGTGCGTTGGCGGGCACCCCGGGACACGGAGGCCCCCGAGGGCGTTGGTGTCCCGGGGGCTCCCGCGGAAGCGCGGGACGGCGCGGAGTAAGCCGGAGTTACAGCCCGAGGCCGGCGAGGGGGTCGTCCACGGTGCCCTGGGAGCCGCCCGAGGGGGCGCTGGGCGCGGTCCCTGCGCCGCTGGGGCGCGCGGCGGCGGTGCCCGGGCGGCCCGCGGCGGTGCCGGCGTCGGCGTTCTGCACGCGGCGGAGCTGGCCGGTGATCCGGTCGGCGATGTCCGCGTTGGGGTCGCCGGTGGTGGACCCGCCCTCGGACTGCGACAGGTCGAGCTGGGCGCGGGCGGTGCGGTTCTTTGTCGGGACGTTCTGCCGGAGCGTGGAGAGCTGCGCCAGCGTGGCGTTGTCCTCGTAGGCCAGGCACAGGACACCGTAGAACGTGGTCTGGTCAAAGAC
Source organism: Deltaproteobacteria bacterium (assembly GCA_016218725.1). Taxonomy (GTDB): domain Bacteria; phylum Myxococcota_A; class Polyangia; order Polyangiales; genus JACRDB01. Next base: position 38,866 of record JACRDB010000079.1, on the reverse strand, counting down.
CCGCAGGCGCGAGTGGTCGTCGTGCCACTCCAGGTGGTGCAGGGCCCCGTCCTCGGTGACGCGCCGGGAGGGGCCGTAGATCCCTTCGAGCTGCGGCACCACGCTGGCCAGGTTGATGCGCCGCCCGTTGGCGTTGCGGGCCTGGACGCGCTTCCACAGGTGGTCGTTGATGAAGAAGAGGAACTCGCGGTTGCCGCGCGCGTCCTCGGAGACCAGCATCCCCTCGGCGTTGTTGTGGGTGAACTCGTCGGAGATGAACGACGTGTCCCACTGCCGGTGCTCCGGGCGGCCATCGAAGGGCACCCAGCTCTGCTCCAGGCGCCGGATCTCCGCGTCCCGCTGCTCGTTCATGCGGAACTGCTCGATGGCGCCCAGGTTCTTCATCCTGGGCAGGTACGACGCCCGGATGGACTGCCGGAAGAAGGTGACCACCTCCGCGCGGGTCATCCCCCAGCGCAGCTCCCCGAGGTCCACGGCGATCCTCGGGGACGACGGCGTGGCAGGCTCCGCCGCCGCCGCCGGGCGCCCCCGCACCGGCCGCGTCGGGCGCCGGGGCTGGCCCCCGAGGCTCAGGGCGAACAACGTCGCGGAGAACGACACGAGACCCATCTGGACGAGCTTGCGCATGATCCCTTCACCATCGTTTGAGACCGCAGGAGCCTTGCACGACCCCGCGGAGACCGCCAGACCCACCCGCCGGAGCCGGACCTCTCGGGTCGCCTCCCACGGGTACACCTCCCCTGGAGACGTACCACCCCCGGAAGGGATTCACCGCCCCGACGGTTGGACCCGGAGGCCCCCTTCGGTGCATCTTCCCCCCACCGTGCTCCCCATGAGACCGCGCCCCCTCGTCTCCGTGGCCTCGGCCCTGGCCCTGGGGCTCTTTGCCCCACTCTGCCGGGCCGACGACCTGTTCTCCCAGACCCTCGCCCGCCACGGCTGGGCCGCGGCCCTCCCCGCGGCCTTCGTCGTGGGCCTCGGCACCGCCCTCACGCCCTGTGTCTACCCCATGGTGGCCATCACCGTGTCGGTCTTCGGCGCCAGAAAGGCCCGGGGGCTCCGGGCCCTGCTCCTCTCCTCGTCGTTTGTTTTGGGCCTGGTGGCCTTCTTCGTCCCCCTCGGGCTCTTCGCGGGCATGACCGGCAGCCTCTCCGGCGCCCTCGCCGCCAACCCCTGGGTCCAGGGCGCCGAGGCGGCCCTCATGTTCGCCATGGCCCTGAACATGTTCGGCCTCTTCGAGGTCTCCCTCCCCTCGTCCCTCCAGACCCGCCTGGCCTCCGTGGGTGGCCTCGGCGCAAGGGGTGCGTTTGTCATTGGTCTGGTCACCGGCCCCATCGCCGCGCCATGCGCCACCGCGGGCCTCGTGGGAATTCTTGACTACATCTTCCGACACCAGGACCCGGCGGGGGGAGGCGCGGCCCTGGCGGTGTATGCCCTGGGGCTCGGGGCGCCGTTCTTCGTGGTGGGGACCTTCGCGGTGAGCCTCCCCAAGCCCGGGGTCTGGATGGACCGGGTCAAGAGTGTCTTCGGGCTCGTCCTGGTGGTGGTGGGTTGCTACTACCTCCGGGGGCTGGTGCCCTTCCTGGCCCGTCCCGGGGCCGGGCTCCACCCGGCGGTGTATGGGCTCTTCCTCCTGGCGGGCCTTGGCCTCGGGGCGGTGCACCTGTCCCTGAAGGACGGCACGAGGCTCGAGCGCGGACGCAAGGTCCTGGGGATCGCCCTGGCGGGCCTCGGGGGGAGCTGGCTCGTGGCCTGGGAGCCGCCGGAGCCCCCCGTGGACCCTCGGGTGCCGGCCATCGCCTGGAGCGATGACGCCCGCGACGCTGCCTCACAGGCCCGCAGGGCCCACCGCCCGGTGCTGATGGACTTCGGCGCCAACTGGTGCGCGGCGTGTGAGGAGCTATCGCACCGGACCTTCAACCAGCCCCGGGTGCGCCAGGAGGCCCGGAGGTTCCTGGCCATCCGGGTGGACGCCAGCGAGATCACCGACCAGGTCGAGGCCACCCAGCGCGCGTACAACGTGCGCGGGCTGCCCACGGTGCTGCTCTTCAACTCCGAGGGCCGGGAGGTGCAGCGCCTGACGGAGTTCGTGCCGCCGGAGCGCATGGTGGCGCTCCTGCGTGGGGTAGAATAGCGGGCGATGCTTGTTCGCCGCGGGTGGTGCCTGGGCCTGCCGATCTTCCTCACGTGTTGTCCGCCGACACCGACCCCAATGGACGCCACCACGCAGGAGCGGCCCGACGCTCCGGGGGTGTGCGAGGCCAACGGCGCACTGGTCACCATGGGGTCGGGCATTGACGCCTCACTGTTGAACTTCCGGCGCCTCGCGGACGGCGATCGGGTGGTTCTCACTCCGGGCCCTCAGGGCGGACAGCATGTGTGGTTGGGCCTTCGCGCGCGGGGCGTGGACCCCCGGCAGGCCAGGATCCATCTCCGGGCGTATCGGGTGACCGATGACCGTCTCATCGGCCAGCTCCTGATTCGGCTGCCGCTGTCTCCCGCCCCGGAGGACCCGACGCTCCTGGCGTTGCCCTCGCAGCAGCTCGCCATTGACGACGACCAGTACTGCTCGGTGCTCGACGGCGAGCTCCGGGTGACCCTGGTCTTCAACGACCAGGCCGGGCACTGCACCGAACAGGCGGTGAGGCTCCGGGTGGATGGTATTGACCCGCTGGCTACGGCCATTGACCGCATGGCGCGCGTTCGGTGTTGCGTCGAGCGCCTCCCGCGGTGCTACCCCGGGGACTCGGGGCTGCGGGACGCGACCTCCGGGTCGTGAGGGATCAGTTGCCGAAGACCTGCACGGCGAACTCGCCGGTGCCCGCGAACATCAGGGCCTCCAGGCGGTAGGCGCCGGCGGTGGTGGGGCACAGCGGCTGCTGGAGCCCGATCACCGGGTAGTTGTCCGTGGCGATGTCCTGGTCCACCTGGGCGCCGTCGGGACCGTAGAGCTTGAGGTCCAGGTCCTGTACGCCCGGGGCGCCCACGCCGATGATCTTGTAGCAGTGCCCCGGCTGCATCTGCACCGAGTAGTTCTGCGAGGCCCCCGTCGCGAGGCTGCCGCGGGTGAGCGGCATCACCGGGTTCATCCCCGCCGCGAACTGCCCCTGGCGCATGGTCATCTGGCCCTGGAGGTAGTCCCCGCCGGCCTGTGGCTGCATCCCGGGCTGCTGCATCCCCGGCTGCTGCATTCCAGGCTGCTGCATTCCAGGCTGTTGCATCCCGGGTTGCATCCCCGGCTGTTGCATGCCCGGCTGTTGCATCCCGGGCTGCTGCATCCCCGGCTGCTGCATCCCCGGCTGCATGCCCGGTTGCATCCCGGGCTGCGAGCCTGGCTGCACCCCCGGCTGCACCCCCGGCTGCTGGACCGTCGGCGTCTGCGGGGTGGTTGTGGGGGGGTTGGCGGGTGGGTTGTTGTCGTCGTTGTTTCGGCGGCGGCGGCAGTCATAGGACGCGAAGGCGCTTGTGACCAGAAGGCCACGCAGGATCCACTTGGACATCGTCATGGAAGCTCTTCCTCCTCGGTGCGTCCTGGGGATTGGGACCGGACGCTGGCCAGGCAGCCGATGGGAACCCACCGGATCCCCGCGAAGCGCGCGGGACGATAAACCCACCCAAGGGTCCTCGTCCAGCCGGAGACGTGTTACGCCGACCGAGAGAGAAAAGTTCCGAGGGGCGCTTACGGGCCGGGAGGGCGCTTCGTCTCGCCGACAGTGTCGCGCAGCGCGGCCTCGCAGTCTTCGATGTAGCGGCGGTGGCCGGCCTGGTGAGCCAGGGCGAGGGCCTCGCGGAAGTGCCTCCGGGCCCCGTCGGGCTCCGCCAGGGCCGCCAGGGCCCGTCCCAGGAGCAGCCTCACCAGGAGTTGATCCAGCACCGCCGCGTCGGTGCCCATCCCCGCGAGGAGCTTCTCCAGGCGCTCGCGCCCGTCGGCGCGGCCAAACTGCGTCGCGTCGAGGAACGCCAGGTACGCGCCGGACAGGACCGCGGGGCGTCGGGAGGCCCGCTCCTCGGCCAGGGCCTGGCACTCCCGCAGCGCCGCGAAGGCCCGGCGGTACTCTCCCGCGCGCAGACAGGCTTCGCCCAGGAGCAGTGAAGCCTCGCAGACCACCTCGGGGTCCCCGGCTTCGCGGGCGAGCTCCGCCGCGCGACCGGCGGCCGCCGTGGCCGTGGCGTGGTCCCGCTGGGAGAGGGCCACCTCGGCGCGGGTTTGCTCCACCTGGAGCCTCACGGCCACGGTGGGCTCCGCCTCGGCCACGGCCGCGACGCGGTCCACGGTGGCCTGGGCCAGCTCGTGGTCGCCCGCGGCGGCCTGGCAGCGCGCCAGCGAGAGGAGCGCCTGGACCCTCTCGCCGTCGAGACCCGCCGCGGCGGCCAGGCGAACGGCCTCCTCCAGGTGCTGCACGGCGTGGCCGTAGTCCCCCGCGGCCACGTGGGCCGCGCCCAGCGCGGACACCAGCCCCCGACGGGCATCCCGGTCGCCCGTGGGGTCCACCATTTCCAGGGCCTTCTCCAGGTGATGGATCGCCTCGGCGCCGCGTCCCCTCGCCGTGAGGAGCCTCCCGAGGAGGAGGCGCAGCCCGAGCAGGGCCTCGGCGTCGCCCAGCTCCTCGGCGAAGGCGATGCCCGCCCGGAGGCGCTCGATGGCCCAGGCGTTGCGGGTCCCGAGGAGGGCCGCCTCGCCGAGGGACAGGTACAGCCGCAGGATCTGTGCGGGCTCCGGGCGGGCTCCCGCCTGAAGGATGTCCAGCGCGCGGCTCCAGGCCACGGCGGCGCCGTCGGGGTTGTGCTCGCCCAGGAGCCTGCGGGCGGCGCGCTCCAGCCAGGACACCGCCTGCGGGCGGTTGCCCGCCTCCCGGTGGTGAAAGGCCAGGCGCTCGGCGTGGTCGTCCAGGCGGCCGTCATGGAGCTGCTCCAGCACCGACGCCACGCCACCGTGGAGGCTCCTGCGGCTGTCCAGGGACAAGCTCTCGTACATGACCTCCCGGACGATCTCGTGGGCGAAGCCGTACTCTCCGCCCGCGGCCACGACCAGCACGCCCCGCTCGATGAGCGCGCTCACGGCGCCCTCTACGGCCGCGTCGGTCATTTCGGCCACGGACCCCAGGGGGCCCAGGGCGAAGCGCATCCCGAAGACCGCCGCCACCTGGAGGAGCCTCCGAGCGGCGGACGGGACGCTCGCCAGGCGGCTGGCCACCACGCCGCGCACCGTGCGAGGCACGCCCACCACGGCGACCTCGCGGTGGTAGAGCGCCTGAGCGTCGCGCACCTCCACGGCGCCGCACTCGCGCAGGGCCTTGAGGTACTCGTCGACGTAGAGCGGGATCCCGCGGCTCTTGGCCCAGAGGTCGTCCAGGAGCTCCGCCGGGAGGACGGACACCACGCCCAGCCGCAGCCCCACCATGAGCCGGGCCTCGTCGTCGGAGAGGGGCTCCAGGGTCTCCAGCCCCGCGGTGGGGGCCTCGGTCCAGGGCCAGGAGCGCCCGGGTCTGGCCGCGAAGACCACCATCAGCCGCGCCTTGGAGAGGTCTTGAAGGACCTCTCCGAGGAGGGTCACGGTGGCGTCGTCGAGGTTCTCCGCGGCGTCCCAGACGAGCACCGTGAGCTTCTCCTGGCAGAGCGCGCCCAGGCACCGAACCACGCCGCTGCGCAGGGGGCGAGAGCTCTCGGTGACGCCGCTCAGGGTGGCCTTGACGACTCCGAGGGCGGCCCCCACGGCGAGCATTTCCTCCGGGGAGAGCCCGAGCTCTCGCAGCCTCCGGGCCTTGGAGCGGGCCACGGACTCCGGGTCGGATTCGTCTATTCCAAGCACCGCCCGGAGCGCAGCCACGAGGCCCGAGAGCTGCACCTCGCGGTCCTGGGGGAGGCAGCTCGCGGTGTACCAGCGCACGTCGTGGCCCGCGCGGTGGAGCCGGTAGTTGATCTCTTCGAGGAAGCGGGTCTTGCCGATGCCTGCTTCACCCTCCAGAGACAGGTACTGGAGCGTCCCCTGGGCCGCGGCGGCGAGGCGGTCCCCGAAGCGCCGGAAGGCGTCTTTGCGTCCGACCACCTTGCGCCGCGCGGAGCGCTCGGCCCGCTCGCCGGTGATCACCCTGGCGCCGCCCACGCCTACGTCTTCCAGGGGCTCGGACTCGAAGAGGCCCTCCACCGCGGAGCTCGCTGCGGCGGAGGTGACCAGGCGATCCTTGGCTCTCCAGGCCAGCTCCTGGGCGGCGGCGGCGGCCACGCTGGTGAGGTCGTCCTTGAGGAGGGCTCCGGCGGCGTCGACCTGGACGCGCGCGGGGTGGATCCCGAGGCCCACGTCCGCGCCCGCGAGGGTCCTGCGGGCAAAGGCCTGGAGGGTGAGGGCGCAGCGCAGGGCGGCCTCGGTGTCCCTCCCATCGGGGCGCAGGAGCCCGAACACCAGGACGATCTCGGTCTCATTGCGGTCATGGACCTGGGCGCCCCAGCGGGACGAGAGCTGGGCCATGGCCTCCAGCGACGCCGGGTCTCCCATGAACGTGTGCGACATGGAGATCGCCACGGAGAGGAAGGTCACGTCCCGGCGTTCGATATGGGGGTGCGAGCCCCCGGTGGGGTGCGTGGGCACGCGCCCGGTGGACGGCGTGGGGGGCACTCCCGTGCGAGGGCTCCGCACGTCGGTGGCCAGGGCCTCCCGGAGCCTGCGAGAGTCCACCGAGGCCACCGGGGCGCTGGCGCGGAGCCCCTGGAGCCACTCGGACAGGTCATGGGGACCGACCCGGTTCCCGGTTGTATAGAGAAAGGCCGAGAGGTCTTCGTACAGCCTGGCGGCGGCCGGGGGCCGGGCGTCGGGCTCCATAGCCATGGCGCCATGGATGATGTTGCAGAGCTCCTCGGGCACGCTCGGGGCGGCCTCCTTGAGGGGCTTCCACTGCCCGGCCTTGACCCGGAACGCCGTCTCGAAGGGCGTGAGCCCCGAAAAAGGGTTGGCGCCCGCCAGTGCCTCGTAGAGCGTGACCCCGAGGGCATAGATGTCCGCCCGGCCGTCCACGGGAGCCCCCGCGGCCTGCTCCGGGGCCATGTAGGCGAACTTGCCCTTGACGGTGCCCTGCTCCTCGATGGTGCTCCGGGCCTTGGCGATGCCAAAGTCCGTGACCTTGACCTCGCCCTCGTAGGAGAGCAGCACATTCTGAGGCGAAATGTCCCGGTGTACGACCCCGAGGGGACGGCCCGAGGCATCTCTGCGACGGTGGGCGTAGTCGAGGGCGCGGGCGACCTCGCAGGCGATATAGAGGCAGAGCTCCAGGGGGACGGGCTTTTCGGCCTTGCGGCAGGCTCGGAGGGCCTGGGCGAAGTCCATCCCGACCACGTACTCCATGGCGATGAAGTAGGTGTCCTCCTCCCGGCCGAGGTCGAAGACCTGCACGATGTTCGCGTGGGACAGGGTGACGGAGAGCCGCGCCTCGTTCAGGAACATGTCCACGAACTGCTGGTTGACGGCGAGCTCGGGGAGGATGCGCTTGATGACGACGGTTTTTTCGAAGCCCTCGACGCCGTAGCTCTTGGCCTTGAAGACCTCGGCCATGCCGCCCCGGGCGACGCGCTCCAGGAGCTGATATTTCCCAAATAGGAGGGGAGACTCGGTGGTCACGGCGATCTTCGGGTACCCGTGAGGGGGCGCAAGGGAGGGGTCGGGCCTCGGGCGGAGCATACCAACAGCGTCCAGGGGAAGGGTGGAGGATCGTGGGCGGGGTGCTCAAGGCGCCTGCGGTGGAGTGCGGTCGCCCGGGGGGGCCGCCGGGCGGGGTCGTGGGCGGAGTCGGACTGCCCCGGAGGAGCCACAGGGGGGCTTCGAGCGGGAATCGGGACCGCCGTGAGGTGCTCGCGCATGGCCGAGGACGGAGTCGACTCCGCCCGGAGGCGCTGAGAGGGCTGCGCGGGACGGAGTCGACTCCTCCCGGGGGCAGCCAAGGGAGCCCCATGGCGGAGTCGACTCCTCCTTTGGGGCAGAGCAAGGGACGCCCGAGGGAGGGTCCACTCGGCTCCGAGACGCTCCGGAGGGGGTCAGGACGGATTCTCTTCGCCGCCGGAGCAAGCAGGATGGCCTTTGGGGGGGTCACCGGCAGGCCGGGTGGCTCCACGGTGGGGGCGTCCGGGTGGAGGAAACCGTGATATCTCTCGGATGCATGTGCGAAGGGTGGCGAAGGGATCGGGCGGTTCTCCTGGTGAGCATTTGGGGCCTGGTGGCGGCCTGTGTAAGCGGGGACTACGTTGTCAGTGACCGACGGTTCTGCGAGCGCCCCACACCAGACCGGGTGGCCTGGTGCGCGATGCGCTTCCCTGCGACGGACAGCGGGACACCGCCCCTCGACATCCCACCGAAGAACGACACCGGCACCATGGACGGGGTGGTCCCTGGGGAACCGGAGACGTCAACGGAACACCCCGAGGTACGGTCCGAGGTCGGAGGCGACACCGGGGCGGCGGATACCGGGGAGGTCCCGGCGGACACCACCTCGGCGATGGATTCGGCAGGTTGTGGGCCAGCCCTGACACAGTGCGGGATGGCGTGTGTGGCGCTCGACGACGACCCTCGGAACTGTGGGCGCTGCGGCGAGGCTTGCGGGCTCCCGCGGGCCACTGCGATGTGTCGACGCGGGAGCTGCGTGATCGGTGCGTGCGAGCCCGGCCACGCCGACTGCGACGGCCTCTCGGCGAACGGCTGCGAGGCAGCGCTCACGGGGTCGGCCAACTGCGGGGCCTGCGGCAACGTCTGCGCGGGCTCGACGCCGGTGTGCTCGACCGCTGGCGGCTCGACGCGCTGCGCCAGCGGCTGCGGGCCTTCGGAGACACGCTGCGCAGGGACCTGCGTGACCACGACGACAGATCCCTCGAACTGCGGGCGCTGCGGTGCGGTGTGTCCAGCGATCGTGGGGGGGACGTCGGTGTGTGTGATGGGCACCTGTCAGGTCACCTGCGCTCCGGGACGGCACGCCTGTGAGGACCGTTGCCTGGACGACGCATCACCGTTGTCCTGCGGACGGTCCTGCGTGGCATGTCCGCCGTCGCCCAACGCTACGGCGACGTGTCTCGGAGGCGTCTGCGGCACCGCCTGCGCGGGCGGCTTCGGCGACTGCGACCGGGATCGCGCCAACGGCTGCGAGGTCGACACCCGGACGAGCGGCACCCACTGCGGCGCGTGTGGGCGACCGTGCCCAGCCGGGCTGTATTGCGGCGGAGGCACATGCCGACCGAGCCACGCCTGGTCGCGACGGTTCGGTGGGTCGAGCTCGTCTGGGAGCGGCAGGGATGTTGCCGTAGATGCCGCCGGCAACCTGTATGTGACGGGCTACTTCTCGGGCACAGTTGACTTCGGTGGCACCCCACTCTCAAGTTCTGGGATTTATGACGTGTTTGTGGCTAGCTTCACCTCCGCGGGAGTCCACCGCTGGTCAAGGCGCTTTGGCGGCTCGGGAGCACAATATGGCAGGGCGGTCGCGCTGGATCGTAGCGGCAATGTATTCGTCACCGGTGAGGTCTCGGGCTCGGTGGACTTTGGTGGTGGCCCTCTGGTAGGAGCGGGGCGAGGGGATGCCTTCGTGGTTGCACTGTCATCCCTGGGCGCCCATCGCTGGTCGAGGCGATTTGGCGATGCAGAACAACAGGTCGGAACTTCTATTGCGTTGGATCGAAGTGGCAATGTCGTGATCGCTGGCAACTTCCAAGGCACCGTGGACTTTGGGGGACGACCACTTGTGTGCGCGGGAGGCGATGACATCTTCGTCGCAAGTCTATCCTCTGGCGGCGCGCATCTCTGGTCCAGGCGTTTTGGCGACTCCGAGTCACAGTTCATCGATGACATCGCCACTGACCTGGGCGGAGACATCGTCATCACTGGACAGTTTCGAGGAGAACTGAACTTAGGCACCAGGTCGCTTGGAGCATTCGCGGGCGGTGCGGACGCCTTCCTAGTGGGATTGAATTCCGCTGGAGAGCATCGCTGGTCGAATCGGTTTGGCGACTCCGGAGACCAGGGTGGCAGAAGTGTCGCCATTGACAGCGCCGGGTCCATCTACCTAGTAGGTTCGTTCGGAGAGACGGTCGACTTCGGCGGTGAACCCCTTCGTAGTTCAGGCGATTCTGATGCATATCTGGCGAGTTTTACCTCTGTGGGAGGGTATCGTTGGTCGCGGCGCTTCGGTGATTCAAGTCGCCAGGAGGGTCGTAGCGTCGCCGTCACTGATGGGACTGTTCTGCTTACGGGTAGTTGCCAGGGCAATGTGGACTTTGGTGGCGGCCCGCTGGCTTGTGCTGGCTTCGACGATGCGTTCGTTGCAGGCTTCTCTGCCTCCGGCGCGCATCTGTGGTCCAGGCGATTTGGCGATTCTGGATACCAATTCGGTGACGGAATCGCGGTTGCAGACAGAGGCGGAGTTGTCTTCACGGGCTCATTCGGGGGTACTGTGGACTTCGGCGGCGGTCCCCTCACTAGCGCTATTAGAGACATTTTTCTGGTCAACCTGGTCCCGTGAAGCGAAGGGAATTTGGTATGATGGACCTCTCCCAAGAGGCATAGGCGTTGAGCGCCATCACGTTGCGGCCTCGTCGGGACCGATGATCCAAGGCGTCGTGGGGCTCGGAGATCGCCCAGCGCTCCCCAAGGTCGGCGCAGACGCTCGTCGCAGTCCCGGGGTGGACGCGCATCGAGCACCTCCCTCAACGCCACCTCGCTCCGGTAGGGGTCCGCTCCGCGGGGGTCGCGAACCACGCTCGGCTGTCGCTCAACCAGAGCTGCGCCCTCCCGGATCAGTTCCGGTCGAACGCCGGGGTCGTCTCGCCCGTGATGGAAGTGGCGCGGACGCCGATCCGGCCGCGCGCTCCGGAGCCTCCCCGGTTGGACCCGCAAGTGCCGAGGGCGCCTTCGGCTCCCTCAACCCGAAGGCGCCCGGTGCCGAACGTTGCGGTGGTCAGCGCAACGAGCCGCACAGAACCTCCAGCGCCGCCGCCGCCGCCACCCATTCCACAACCTCCACATGAGGAGTCACCTCGAACACCTACATCGCCCGACGACACGAACAATCCGGTCGCGGCGACGGTGATGGATCGAGCCCTCACGAGGATGATTCCGCCCCCAAGGCCTCCCCGGCCTGGGTGGCAGCCGTCCTCATCCGCCCCACCCTCGCCCCCTGCACCACCCATGAAGAGCCCTCGACTAAGGTCCGCCGCACCAACCTCGACACCCCCTGCTCCCCCCGGAATGGGGCTGCGCTCGGCGCAAGAGCCACCCGGGTCGCGCGGTGGTCCGCCAGCACCCATCGCGCCGTGGCCCCCTCCCCCACCAGCTCCATCGTCCTGACCTGCGCCGCCGCCACCGCCGCCGCTGCCATTCGAGGCGATGTCCGCGGAACCCACTCCCAGTTGGCCCTCGCCCTGGAAACCACGCATACAGCGGTAGGTCCCGGGATGGCTCCTCCCACGGAAGCCCTGGCCGTCCATGTCAATGTGGCCCGCAACGGTGAGGGCGCCCGCCACATCGAGCACCAGGATCCCGCCATTGTTACCGTCCCACGCTGGCGCCGTTAGCACCCGGTCATTCGGGACCGTCACGTTCCCACGCTCCTCCACGACCACCACCTGCGCCCGGTGCGTGCCGTCCGTCACGTATGCTCCCGTCGCCGGCCCCTCCAGGGTGATGGCCCCCTCGGAGACCTCGCGGATTCGACCATACTCGTAGTGCCCTACGGGGCCCGTAGCCGCCTGGGTCTGGTGCAGCAGCACCGACTGTCCAGCCAGGAAGGTCCCCATCACGTTCGTGATCGTGACCCGGGCAGTGCCCGCGGCCACCGACGCCGACGCCCGTACACTGTTGATCACCAGCCGGTCCGTCAGCGTCAGGTCCGCCCCGCCGCGGCCGAACTGGCACACCCCCGCCACGCAGCTCGCCCCCGCCGCGCACACCGTCCCGCAGACGCCGCAGTTGCGCGCGTCGGTCCGCGTGTTCACCTCGCAGCCGTTCATCGCCATCATGTCACAGTTGCCGAAGCCCGCGTTGCACGCCCCGAGCGCGCACGCCCCCGCCGCGCACGCGCCCGCCGCGTTGGCGAAGCTGCACGCGTTGCTGCAGCGCCCGCAGTGCGCCGCGCTCGTGTTGGTGTTGGCCTCGCACCCGTCCGCGGCCATCGCGTTGCAGTCCCCGAAGCCCGCGTTGCACATCCCCACCCCGCAGGTCCCCATCGCGCAGCCCGCCGTCCCGTTGGCCACCGCCCGACACGCCGTCCCGCAGGCGCCGCAGTTCATCACGCTGGCCCGCAGGTCCGTCTCGCAGCCGTTCGAGGCCATCATGTCGCAGTTGCCGAAGCCCGCGTTGCACGCCCCCACGCCGCACACGCCCGCCGCGCAGGTGGCCACCGCGTTCGGGGCGCTGCACACGGTCCCGCACCCTCCGCACCGCATCGGGTTCGATCGCGTGTCCACCTCGCAGCCGTTCGAGGCCATCATGTCGCAGTCCGCGAAGCCCGCCTCGCACATCACCGCGCAGGCGCCCATCGCGCACATCGCCGTGGACCGCGGCCCCGCCATGCACGCGCTCCCGCAGCGCCCGCAGTGCGCCGCGCTCGTGGCCGTGCTCGCCTCGCAGCCGTTGGCCGCCATCATGTCGCAGTCCCCGAAGCCCGCGCTGCACGAGGCCACCGTGCAGGCCCCCGCCGCGCAGCCCGCCACCCCGTTGGCCGCCGTACACGCGTTGCCGCAGGTCCCGCAGTTCATCGGGTTCGTCTGCGTGTCCAGGCACATCCCCGAGCAGCACGACTGCCCCGTCGGACACGGCCTCATCGGGTCGCACCCCATCGCGCAGGCCCCGCCCATGCACAGCATCCCGGCCGGACACTGGTCGCTGGTCACGCACCCCACGCACATGTGGGTCATGGTGTTACACCTGGGCGTAGCCGGCGAGCCCGCGCAGCCCTCGTCGGCGCGGCAGCCTGCCACGCAGGCGTTGGTCATGGGGTCGCAGTGCTGGGCCGGGGGGCAACTGTCCGAGGCCGCCAGACACATCACGCACGTCCCGCTGATGGTGTCACACACCGGCGTCGCCGGCGTGCCCGCGCAGTCGGGGTTGCCCGTACAGCGGGTCATCCCGTCCCCGGGGGGCGTCCCCGTGTCCTGCGTGGCGGTGTCCCCAGGGGGCGTCCCGGTGTCCTTCCCGCCCGAGTCCGCCGGTCCGCCGGTGTCCATCCCGCCCGAGTCCGCCGGGCGCGTGTCCGCGCCGCCCGCGTCCGTGGGTGCGGGGTCTTCGCTGCACCCCACGAAGGCCAGGGCGCATGCCAGCGCCCAAGGCAAGCCATGAAGAAGCCCTCTCGTACGCATGATCCTACCTCTTGGTCAGGCCCCAGAGGGCCGCCTGGAGGGACGGACCGCGGCGCCGGACGCGGCCATTGCACCAGCAACGGCGGGTCTTGCGCAAGTAGTGTTGCGCAACGCCCGGGAGGGCCGCTAGAAATTCCCCGAGCCGCCGGTGCCGCAGTCCCGGCACTCCGGGAGCGAGGGCATCATCGCGCAGCGGGCCGAGCAGTACGGGATCCGCAGGAACACGAAGGGCATGCCCATGCCGTCGTCAATGGCCTGGCACTCGATGCTGGTGCCCCTCACGGTCATTTCGCCGTAGCCCCCCACGGTCTGGAAGCGGGCCGCGCAGGCGTTGTCCTCGCCCCTCCAGCCCGGCAGCGCCGGGAGCGTCTGGGGCACGTCCGGCGTGGTGTACCACCCCATGGTGCAGGCCCTGCCCACCACGCAGTCCGACGGCGACGGCCGCATCACGTTTCCCGTCCGGATCGTGTAGCAGAGCTCGAACTGCCCCGCGCAGTCCACTGTCAGCCGGTTGGTCGAGAAAGGTACCCCCGGCATCGGCATGAACGGCGGCCGTGCGCCCGCGCCCAGCGTCGGGCACTGGGTCCGCCCCATGCCGTCCAGGTAGGTGCTCACGGCGTACACCATCCCGCTCGCCGTGATGAAGCACGGGGACGTGTTGGCCAGCTCCCACCGTCCGCGGGAGAAGCACGTACACGCCGCCGGGCCCCGGGTGGCCATCGGGTCCGGGAGCACATAGCCCCGACACGCCCCCCAGCGGCCTCCGAGCTCGTCGTACATCTCGCAGCGGGTGGTGCCGTCCCGGCAGATCCCTCGGTTGCGGTTCACCCGAAGCCCCGGCCAGCACGGTCGCTCCTCGCCCACCCGGGTGCAGGGGCAGCCCTCCCGCAGGAGGTCATCGGGACACTCCGGCGTGCCGCCAGGGACGTCCGGCGGGGGAGGCAGGTCCGCCGTGGCCCCGTCCGGCAGGCAGTACCGCGGCGGGGGGTTGTCCGCGAAGAACGCATCGGGGTTCGGGGCCACGTCCCGGGTGCGCACGTCCAACGGGGGAATCTCCCCGAACATGGGAAAGCCGTCCGGGAACTCCGTGGTGTCCATCCCGCCGCCGTCCACTCCTCCGCCGTCCACCGGCAGCGGGGGCATGGTCGTGGGCCTTCCGGTGTCCCGTTGGGGAACGCCCGAGTCCACCCCGGGATTCAACGGATCCACGGGCTCCTCCACCTCGGAGGGGCGCGCACAACCTCCCAGGTGCCACACGACCGTGACCACCCCCAGGATCCCACGCACTGCATTGCTCCTGCTCATTTTGGTGCCTCGAAGGGTCTCGTCGGGTGCGGCACGCACGCCGCGTGCCATGGTGCACGATTCTGGTCCTTCGTCCACATGGTCAATCTTCATCCCAGTCCACCGAGAGGCCCGCCCAGAGGGTGGTCCCCGGCGTGGGGAGGCCCCTCACGGTCTCAAAGGTCGTCCCCAGGAGGTTCTCTACCATCCCATACACCGACAGCTCCCGGTAGATCCGGTGCCCGAGCCTGGCGTTCACGAAGAAGCCCTGCCAGGGCCTCCCGGCGCTGTCCACGCCCTCCCGATCGAAGTACAGCCCCTCCACCCAGGCCCGGAGCCCCTGGCGGTCCTCCCAGCCGACGCGGCCCACGAGCTTGTGCCGCAGGCGCCCGTCCAGGGCCGCGCCCTCCTGGTCGAAGCTCCGTTGCAGGAAGCCCGTGAGGGTGAGCGTCAGGAGCCTCCAGGGCCGGGCCCGCAGGTCCACGCTGGCGCCCAGGCTCGTGGCCTCGGGGACGTTCACCGGCTGCCAGACGTTGTCTCCCCCGAGGGACCACCGCAGGAGCCCGAAGTACCGCAGCGCAAAGGCCCTCGCGTCCACGCTCCAGGGGGCTCCTCGGCCGCCGAGCTCCAGCCCGAAGTCCAGCCCCGCGCTGCGCTCGGGCGTGAGCCCCGGGTTGCCCTGCTCCCCGACCGCGGCGCCCACGGGGCGAGCGTAGCGAATCGTGGGCCAGGCCAGCTCCGCGAAGGTCGGAGGACGAAACGCCCTCCCGGCCGCGAGCCAGGTGCGCACCAGCGGGGCGGGCTGCCACCCCAGCGCCACCCTCGGGGACACCTCGGCCCCAAAGCGCGTGTCGGCGTCCACCCGCAGCGCGGCGTCGAGCTCGAAGCGCCCGAGGTCCAGCCTCTCGCGGCCCTGGAGGGACGCCCGCAGGGCGCTCAGGGGCTCCACGCGGGTAGAGTCCAGGGCCTCGCGCTGGAGCTCCAGCGCGGCGCTGGGGCCCCCGCCGGTGACCGTGGGCCGGGACCACGCCACCCGGGCCTGGAGGTCCAGGAACCGATCTTCGATGGCCTCGTCCTCGCCGCCGACGGCGCGGTCGTCTCCGACGGGGTTCCGGTGCACCTGCTGCGACTGCACCGCGGCCACCGTGGCCTCCAGCCTCCCGAGGTCCCGGAGCGTGCGCCGCCACACCGCGGCGGTGAGCACGCCCCGGCGCTGGTCCCGGTCGTCGGCGTCAAACACGTCCGTGTCAAAGAGCGACCCGAAGGACGGGGCGCCCGTCAGTGCGTCAAAGAACGACACCCAGACGAAGGCCACGCCGCCGTTCGCGAGCGTCACCCCGTGCTTGAAGGTGGCGCTGGCGAGGTGGGCCTCGGTGTTCGGGACCCAGCCGTCCGTGCGGTTCACCGTCAGCGAGGCCACGGAGAAGCTCCGCCCTCGACGGAAGTGCCCCTGGAGCTGCGCCCTCAAGCTCCCGAAGGAGCCCCCCTGCGCGAGCCCCGTCAGCGCCGACGGTCCCGAGGGCTCTCGGGTGGACAGGAGCAACGCCCCGTGGACCGCATTGGGGCCGACCAGGGCGCTGGAGGGGCCTCGAAGGAGCGTGACACGCTCCAGCATGGACACCGGGAGGAGGTTCGGGTCCGCGCCGCCCACCACCGACGCGCCGGTGCGCCCGGTGAGCCTCACGCCATCCAGGAGCACCAGGGCCTGGTCCGGGGAGCCTCCCCGGAGCGTGAAGCGCCCGACGGAGCCTGGCGCTCCGCCGCCCTGGAGGTCCACGTCCCCGAGGGCTCGCAGGACGTCCGCGGTGGTGGTGGCGCCGGTGCGCTCCAGCTCCGCGTGGGAGATCGCGGCCTCGCCCGCCGAGGGGCGCGGCGCCCTCACCACCGCAATGGGTGGCTGCGCCCAGGCGGTGGAGCGCCCCAGGGAGAGGGCTACGCCAGCCAGGGCCAGGGAGTTACGCACGGCTCAAACGGGCTCTCCGAAGCGCGCGCGCAGGGGCTCGGCCTCGGCGCGCAGCCAGGCCACGGCGGTGTCATACCCGTGCCGCAGGATGGTCCGGCGAGCGCCGAAGTTCATGGGCGAGTGCATGAACAGCGTCGCGTCGTGGAGGTCCGGCTCCAGGAGCCCGAAGGTGGCGTGGGGGACGCGCTCCCGGAGGCCCGCCACCTCGGCCCCGAGGCGCGCGTGGAAGGCCGTGCGCAGGGCCTGCTCGTACACCCACAGGAGGCCCTTGTCCCGCACCCGCGAGCGAGGCCCGTGGCCCGTGGGGACCGACACCCCCGAGGGGTCGTTGCGCACGGGCACCACCGGGTTGATGATCAGCACGAAGTCCGCGCCCCAGCGCAGCGCCAGGTCCGCGTGGGCGGCCCTCCCGGCGCCGGCGTCCACGTAGTCCCGGGCCCCCACCTGCACCGGCGCGAAGAGCACCGGCAGCGCGCTGGACGCGCACACCGCGCGGGACACCGGCACGTGGGCGTGGCGCCCGGCGCCGAAGACCACCCTGGCCCCCTCGTCCAGGTCCGCCGCGGGGACCAGGAGCCTCCGAGGGAGGTCCTCGAAGCGGTCGCTGATTCCTCGACGGGCGAAGAAGCCCGAGAGGAAGGACTCATAAGCCCCGAGGTCGAAGATCCCCGCCGGGAGCGAGTCATAGAAGCGATCGAGCTCCTGCCAGAGGTCAAAGGCCTGAGGCTCGGTCACCATGTGCATCGTGGCGCGGCGCACGGCCCCGACGGCGCTGGCCACCACGCGGCGCCACTCGGTGGTGTCAAAGCGGAAGAAGTGACGGCGCTCCAGGGGGAAGAAATCGTCGTGGGGGTCGAGGAGCGCGCGGTACATCCTCCGGGCGGGCACCGCCCCGGCCAGGCACGCCGCCACCGTGGCGCCCGCGCTGGTGCCCACATACAGCTCGAAATCCGTGGCCAGGAAGCCCGGGACGTGGTCCTCCAGCGCCGCGAGGCAGCCCAGCTCGTAGAGCGCGCCGGTGATGCCTCCGCCGCCCAGGACCAGGGCCGTGCCGGGCCTCGCGGGGGTCAGCCCCGGGGGCCTCTGCGCAGACGGCGGCGGGATGCTCGGGCTCATGGACGAACCGCGCGGAGCATACACCCTACGCGCGCAGCCTTGCCTACCCTCCTGGCTCCGCGACGCGAAAGAAGCCCCAGCCCCAATGGATCTGCGCGGCGATGTCCCGGGCGACCCCGGGCGTCGGGTCTCCGGCGGGGACGGCCGGGTCCGCGAGGGCGCGAGCGCGCTCGCGGAAGCTCACCAGGTGGGCGATCTCCTCGGGGTCCGAGACCTCGTCGGGCCTTGGCCTGGGGCCCGCGTCCAGGGTCATGTAGTCGTACACCAGGTCCACCAGGGCGCGGCGCAGGGGCTCCTCGGGGCCCTCTGGCTCCCGGAGCTCCGGCCAGCCCATGGGGCGCAGGAGCCTCACCGGATCGACGGCCCTCCAGCCGGCCCAGCGGCCCTCGAGCACCAGGAGGTCCACGCCCGTGGCCACGGCCACGCAGGTGAGGGTCGGGGGCTCCGGGGCCCGCGCTACCTCGTCGGTGACCGCCGCCAGGAGCCCGAGGTCCAGCGGAAAGAGCGCCGTGGTGCACGGCGTCAGGGCCTCGCCCCGCACGCGCGTGGCCAGGCGGAGGCTCCCGGGGACTCGCTCCGCCGTGGCGATGGCCTGGAGCAGCCCGTCCTCCCGGAGCAGGCCCGAGGGCCGGGGGAAGAACGCCTCGCGCAGCGCGCCGGTGGCGGGGTCGAAGCGCAGCGCCTCGCGGCCGCAGTCCTCGGTGGAGATGAGCCCCTCGACGCTCCAGGCCCAGTCCGTGAGGTCCCTCGCCCAGCGGGTGCGCAGGGCCTGGGCGCCGCTCCAGAGCCCGCGGGACGGCTCCGGGGCGTCCCCGGGGACCACCTCCACCACGGTGCCGGGCCCGAGGGTGACCGTGGAGACCACACGCCCTCGGGCTCAGTTGAGCGACAGCGGGAGCTGGAGCGCGAAGGGGGCGATCTCCGCCTCGAAGCGCTCGCCGTCTTCTCCCACCATGAGGTAGGTGCCGTGCATGGTCCCGCGGGTGGTGCGCAGGACGCACCCGCTGGTGTACTCGAAGTGCTCCCCCGGGCGGAGCGTGGGCTGAGCGCCCACCACGCCCTCGCCGCGCACCTCCTGGACCTCGCCGTTGCCGTCCGTGATGACCCAATGGCGCGCCCGGAGCTGCGCGGTGGACAGGCCCTCGTTGGAGATCTTCACGGTGTACGCAAAGACGTACTCTCGCGAGCCCGGGGACGATCGATCGGGGAGGTACTGGCTCCGCACCGTCACGCGGATGCCTCGGGTCAGGGCCGTGGACACCCGCCGAGGGTGCCCTCTCTCACCCCGCTCCGCAAGGGCTCCAGGAGACCCCGACCAGCTCCGGCTCGGGCCAGAGCTCCACGCCAAAGGCCCTCCAGACCGCGTCCCTCGCGTAGACGGCCAGCGCCAGGAGCTCCCGGGTGGTCCCCCCGCGGTTTACCAGCGCCAGGCTGTGCTTCGTTGACACCCCGGCGCCACCCTGGCGTGTCCCTCGCGAAACCCCCGCCCGCTCCAGGAGCCAGGCCGCGGCGAGCTTGACCCGCCCGCCCTCTGCGGGCCACTGCGGGCAGCGCTCCCCCTCGCTGAGCGCCCCCAGCGCGCGCGCCCGCCGCTCCACTTCGGCCGCCACGGTCGCGCTCACCACGGGGTTGGTGAAGAAGCTCCCGGCGCTCACGGTATCCGGGTCCTCGGGGTCCAGCACCATGCCCTTCCTTTTTCGTAGCGCCAGCACCGTGTCCCGCACCCGCTGGAGCGAGGGAGCTCCTTCGCCCTCCAGGGCCCGGGAGAGCTCCGCGTAGCGCGCCGCGGGGCTGCCTCCGGGCCGCAGCTCGAAGGTCACCGACAGCACCACCAGGCGCCCTCGGCCGGGGCCCTTGAACACGGAGCTACGGTACGTGAACCCGCACGCCTCCCGGTCCAGGGTGACCACCTCCCGAGACCTGCGGTCCAGACACCGCACCCTGGTAATGGTCTCGGAGACCTCCTGGCCGTAGGCCCCGACGTTCTGGATGGGGGTGGCGCCCACGGTGCCGGGGATGCCCGAGAGGCACTCCAGGCCGGCCCAGCCGCGGGTGACGGTGAGCGCCACGAGGGCGTCCCAGGGCTCTCCCGCGGAGGCTTCGAGGGTCACCCGACCGGCGTGGGTGTGCGCCGTGACGCCTCGGGTGGCGACGTGGACGACGCGGCCGTCGAAGCCCTCGTCCGCGACCACGAGGTTGCTGCCTCCGCCGAGGACGAGCACGGGGGTGCCGTCCCGGTCGGCGGCGGTGATGGCGTCGCAGAGGGCGGGCTCCGTGGCCGCGGCGAGGAACTCGCACGCCGGGCCTCCGAGCCGGAGGGTGGTGAAGTGTGCGAGGGAGACGGGTGGAGAGGCCGGGCTCACGCCCGATGGAGGCTACACCATCACGGGCCGAAGACGCCGATGGAGACCGTGTAGCTGGCGATCATGGTGGTGGACGAGAAGGCCCGGGCGCAGAGCACGTAGTTCCCCGCGGCGAGCATGCGGGCCGTGAAGAACGAGCAGAGCCCGCGGCGGTCGCCGTCGTCGTTGCCGGCGACCTGGGCGCCCATGGGGTTGAAGAGCGAGAGCACGGTGTCGTTCATGGCGCACTGCGGGCGTCCGGGGACCTGCGTCTCGGCCACCACGGTGCCGTTGGCGGGCACGGTGACGGTGAAGCAGTCCATGGGGTCCGCCATGCCGCCTACGGAGCCGCTGAAGGCCGTGCTCATGGTGATCGCCGCCTGGGGCATCATCACCGAGTTGTTGGGCTCGGTCTCCATCCGGGTCATCTGGCAGGTGGCCGCCGTGAGGCTGGTGGCCGTGCAGGCCGAGCCCATGGGGCAGGCCACGGAGTTGAACAGCAGGTTGCACGCGCCGCCCGCGGTGCCCGCGCTGCGGCAGATGCCCTCCTCGTCCTCGCCGTCGCAGGTGAGGCCCATGTTGCAGAGCGGAGCCATCGCGCGGCAGAAGGTGCCCGCGGCGGCGCCGTCCATCTGGCAGGTGGTCCCGGCGCCCATCGGGGCGCAGGAGGTGCCCATCGCGCACTCCTGGCCCGGGTCGTTGGTGTCGCAGGGCATGCCGGCCGCCACGGTCCGGATGCAGGTCCCGATGCGGCACATGAGCCCCATGTCGCAGGGCATGGCGCCCATGGCCGTGCGGCAGCGGCCGCCCGCGGCGCCGTCCGCCACGCAGCGCTGCATCCCCGTGGCGCCGCGACAGGCCGAGCCCATCACGCAAACCCCGGCGATGGTCCCGCCGCAGGGCATCCCGACAGGGATCGGCGCGCCGCAGACGCCAAAGGTGGTCCCGCTGCAGATCAGGCCCATGTCACAGGGCATGGCACCCATGGCCGTGCGGCACGCGCCGCCCGCGGTGCCGTCGGCCGTACAGCGCTGCATCCCCGTGGCGCCTCGGCACGACGAGCCCATCACGCACGCGCCCATCACCCCGGTGCCGCAGGGCATCCCGATCGGGATGGACGCCTGGCACGTCCCCAGCGAGCACGACAGCCCCATGTCGCAGGGCATTGCGCCCATGGCCGTGCGGCAGCGGCCGCCCGCGGTGCCGTCCGCCACGCAGCGCTGCATCCCGGTCATCCCCTGGCAGGAGGAGCCCGACACGCAGGGAGCGGTCACCATGCCCCCGCAGGGCATCCCCACCGGGACCGCCATCACACACAGCCCGGCCTGGCACCCGAGGCCCATGTCACACGGCATGGCGCCCATGCCCGTGCGGCACGCGCCCCCGGCGGTCCCGTCAGGCGGAAGCTCCGTGACCGAGAGCTCGAAGGCCCCCTGGGACACGAAACCGGTCAGCGCCGGGGTAAAGCCCGCCACGATGATGAAGATCGCGTTGCCCGGCATCGCGGGCATCTCCGTCGTGAACGCGGAGGTGTTCCGGCGTCCCATGCTCCCCGCGTCGTCGTTGCAACCGAGGCCGTTCATGCCCATCGGGAGCGAGGCGCACATGTTCTGCGCCCAGACGACGGTGTCCAGCGTCCCGAGGGTGCCCATGTTGTCCGTCGAGATCCGCAGCCTCGCCGAGGTCCTGGGCGTGTACCGGAAGGCCACCTGGTGGCCCGCCCGGGTGCTGCACGGCGCCCGCAGCGGCGCCATGGCCCCCACCATGTTGTTGTTCCGGGTGATCCGGGTGGTGTTCCCCATGGTCATGCCCATGGCGTTCAGGTCCACCACCGCGCCCATCGCGCAGGGGTCGTACGGCGGCCCCGCGTCCACGCCCGTGTCCCCGGGGCGCCCGGTGTCGCCCGCCATCCCCGTGTCCTGCGGCGGCGTCCCGGTGTCCCCGGTCATCCCCGTGTCCTGCGGCGGCGTCCCGGTGTCCCCGGTCATCCCCGTGTCCTGCGGGGTCCCCGTGTCCTGGGGAGTGCCCGTATCCCGCACCATCCCAGAGTCCACCCCGGTGTCCTCGGGACCCGGTGGGAGGGCGCTCGGGCCGCCACAGGCAGCCACGGCGCCAAGAATCAAGCAAAGAGCCTTCGTTCGCATCGCATGACCTCGGTCGGTGTGAGGGGTGCGGCGCCCATGTCCCACACCTACCCACTGAGGTCAAGACCCCTCACCCCCCTCCGATCGGGGTTCGGGACCGTGACTTCTCTCGGGCGGTTGGCGTATAGACCCAACCGCGGCCGCCGGGCGGGCACGGACCCCGACCGGGCTGCGGCAGAGGTGGACCTTGAAGCTTGTGGGTGGAATCACGGGCAGCCGGGTGGGGACCTGGCTCTTGCTGTGGGCGCTGGAGGTGGCCGCGGTGGACTGCAAGGGCCGGCGGATCCCGGAGGGGCAGTGCGAGTTCAACGGTGACTGCGCCAACGGGCAGGTGTGCGCCAACCTCTTCTGCCGGGCTCAGTGCCGGGGCCTGGGCATGGACGCCGATTGCGCCCAGGTCGGGGCCGGGTGGCACTGCCGCTCCGGGGGCGCCACCAACGTGTTCGTGTGCCTCCCGCCAGACCAGGAGGGCTTCTGCCAGTACAGCTCCCAGTGTCACCCGCCCTTTGTGTGCACCAACGGCATCTGCGGGGTGCAGTGCCGCGCGGACCGGGACTGCCTGGTGATCTCCCTGGACGGGCGCTCCCGGTGCCTCCCGGACGGGAGCTGCTCCTTCCGGGATGGGGGGGCCCCCTCGGACGCCCCCTCGGACGCCACCCAGGACGCCGAACCCACGGGGGACGGCGGGGACGGCGGGGCCTCGGGAGACGGCGCCTCGGGCGTTGATGGCGCCCCGGCGGATGCCGCGGGCTCCGGAGGCTGAGACCCAACGGGTGGCTCCCGGCGGTGGTATAGCAAACAGAGAGTATGTCGGGCCGCGGGTCTGAACCGATCATGGGCCTCTCGCCGGGAGATATCATCGGCGGGCGCTATGAACTCGTGCGCCTCCTGGGCGCCGGGGGCACCGGCGCGGTCTTCGAGGCCCGCCACCGGATCATCGGCCACACGGTGGCCATCAAGCTCCTGCTCCCGGAGCTCAGCGCCAACCCCGCGGTGCCCGAGCGCTTCCTCCAGGAGGCCCGCGCCTCGCGCGAGGTGCGCCACCGGAACATCGTGGACGTGCTGGACTTCGGCGACGACGCCGGGCGGCTGTACATGGTCATGGAGCACCTCCACGGCGAGAGCCTGGCGAAGCTCCTGCACCGCGAGGCCCCGACGCCGCCGGCGCGGATCCTGCCGCTCCTGGACCCCATCATGGCCGCCCTGGCCGCCGCCCACGCGCAGGGGATCGTCCACCGGGACGTGAAGCCACAGAACATCTTCCTGGCCCACGACGACGAGGGCGGGGTGATCCCCAAGCTCATTGACTTCGGCATCGCCAAGCGCCTGACCAGCCAGGACGTGCAGCTCACCTCCACCGGGATGATCCTCGGGACGCCCGCGTACATGGCCCCGGAGCAGGCCCAGGGGTCCCGGGGGATCACCGGCGCCACGGACCAGTACGCCATCGGCGCGATTCTGTACCAGGCCCTGACGCGCTCCACCCCCATCTCCGCGGACACCTACCCCGCCATGCTCGTGGCGCTGGTCACCTCGCGCCCGTCGCACCTTTTGGAGCGCGCCCCGGACCTGGACCCCGCCCTGGCGGAGGTCGTGATGCGCATGGTGGCCTACAACCCCGAGGACCGCTTCCCCTCCATGGATGCCGCTCGCGAGGCCTTGAAGCCCTTCCATACCGTGGGCCCCACGGGGACCGCGGTGAACCTCTCGTACCCTCCGCCCGACCACCGCACGCACCCCGACGGCACCCGCTCCGCGCCCGCCGAGATCCCCCCCGCCGAGGTCCCGCCCACACCCGAGAAGGCCCGGCACCTGGAGCTGGTGACGGACCCTCCGGCGCCCCGGACGGCGCCCCTGCCGTGGCTCCTGGCGGCCCTCGGGGCCGGCGCCTCCGTGGCCCTGATCGCCACGCTGGCCATCGTGCTCCCAAACCGCGGAGCCCGCGCCGTGGCCGCGGGACCCAGCGCCCAGGCCGTCACCTCGCAGCTCCTTCCCACCACCGAGAGCGTCACCTTCCGCATCGAGGTCGAGCCTCGCTCGGCGGCCATCCACCTGGACGGCGTGCTCGTGGGCTACGGCCGGGCGGAGCTCCTGCGCCCCCGCGACGGGCGCCGCTATCAGCTCCGGCTCTCGGCCCCGGAGCACATCGACGCCTCGGACGTCCTGGTGGCCACCACCGACGCCAGGGTGTCCAGGGTGCTCGGCTCGGCCATGACCTCCGCCGCCCCAAGGGCCCCGGGCCACAACGCCCACGCCCCGCCTCCGCAGGTCCCCGGCGGCCCGGGAGCGCACCCCGCTCCCCCCGCGACAACCCCGCCCACGGCGAACCCCGGCGGCCACCGGGGGCCGCGGATTGATCGCCACAACCCCTTCGGTCCCTGATAATCGCCCCCCATGCGACGTCTCCCACTCCTCCTGGCCGGCGCGCTCCTCGCCCGCGCCAGCGTCCTCCAGGCCCAGACCCCGAGCGCCACCGCCATCGCCGAGGCGCGCCTGCGCTTCCAGCGCGGCGTCGAGCTCACCGACGAGGGCAATTTCACCGCGGCGATGACGGAGTTCGCCAGAGCCTGGCAGCTCACGCGCAACCCCGCGGTATTGTTCAATATTTCGGCCACCCACGAGGCCAGCGGCCACTACGTCGAGGCCCTGGATGCCATGCTGGAGTACGAGCGCCTCGCGCCCCCGGAGGCCCTCCAGGCGCGGCGCTCGGAGGTGGACGGGGCGCTGACCAGGCTCCGGCAGCGTATCGGGACCATCACCGTGCGCACGCAAGCCCAGGGGCTGGAGGTGCGCATCGACGGCCTCCCGAGGCCCCTGCCCGAGGTCCGCGGCGGCGCCCGGGTCTCCGCCGGGAGGCACCGGGTGGTGCTCATCGCGCCCAATTTCCGGGCCGACGAGCACGAGCTGGACATCGCCGGGGGCACCGACCAGGTGATCGACACGCCGCTAGTGTCCACGCAGTCCTCCATCGGCGTGGAGGTGAACATCACCGACGCGGAGATCCTGATTGACGGACGGGTCATGGCGCGCTCCCCGGCGGAGAGCCCCTTTGGCGTGGCCGAGGGCCCCCACCACGTGGTCGTTCGCCGGGCGGGCTACTCCACCTACGAGACGGACGTGAACTCCATCGGCTCCGGGGCGAGGGTGCAGGCCCGGCTCGCCTGGTTGGAGCCGGTCCCCCCGGGGGTGGCCTCGCGCTTCCGGGTGCAGGCCAGCGAGCCCAACGCCGTGGCCACCATGGACGGCCGACGCATCCGCCCGGAGGGGGACATGGTGCCTCCCGGGGCCCACCGCGTGCGCGTGGAGCGCGAGGACTTCCTCCCCGAGGACCGCGACGTGGACCTGATGCCGTCACGGGAGACCACCCTCACGGTGCACCTGGACCCCACGCCCGCCTACCGGGAGCGCTACCTGTCCCACGTCCGGGGGGTCCGCTGGACCGGCGTGGGGGTGCTTGGCGCGGGGCTCGCCCTGGCCGGCACGGGCCTGGCGCTGTTCCTCGTGAACGAGCCCACCTTCGCCACCGACCAGGGCGCGTACAACTCGGCCCACGCGGCGTTTGCGACCTGCCAGGCGAACCGCATGAGCTGCACGAACTTCTCCGCGCTCCAGAACGCGGACATCGCCGCCGAGGACAAGCTCGCCCAGACCAACGCCCTGCGCCTGGGGAGCCTCGCGGGCCTCGGGGTGGGCGCCGTGACCATGGTGGTGGGCCTGGTGGTGCTGCTCACGGCGCCGTCGTCGTCGCGCTTTGACCGCGTGGCGCTGAGCCCGACGGGGCCCGTGAGGCTCCGGGCGGGCCTCGGACACCTGGGGCTGGAGCTGTCCTTCTGAGGGACTGTTTCAAGATAGGCTATCTACGGCGACCTCACCCCCCCGACCCCCTCTCCCGGGCGGGTGAGGGGGAGGAAGAGCGGGAAGTTATTACTGGTTTCTCCCCCGCTCCCGCCCGGGTGCGGGGGCCGGGGGGCATAGGCGCCAGGATAAGGGCTCCGAGGTCTGAATTTCAGGCACTTCAGGCGGCGGATGGGGCTTCGAGGACGGCACGGTCGGCGACCGCGCCGCCGCGCCGCCCGAGCTCCTGACGCTTTTTCGCCCGGGGTTCGCCAGCGCAACGGTCTCCGAGGTCGCGTCGCTCACCCCGGGCTACGGACTGTGGTCACCGCGCCTCCGCGCGGTTGCAGGGAGCGAGCTCGCAGGGAAGCGGAGTGGGGAGGCATGGCGACGCGGACTGGAGAGGCGCGTGCTGCGCCCGCGGGAGCACTCCTCGCGCGGAAACCCCCTCGGCGCTTGGGAACACTCGGACCGCACTCCGCGCAACCGCGCGGAGGCGCGGTGACAGCCTTCCGTAGCCCGGGGTGAGCGACGCGACCTAGGAGACCGTTGCGCTGGCGAACCCCGGGCAAAAAAGGGTCAGAAGATAGGGCGGTGCGGCGGCGCAGTGGCCGACTGCGCCGTCCTCGAAGCCCCATCCGCCGCCTGAAGTGCCTGAAATTCCGACCTCGGAGCCCTTATCCTGGCGCCTATGGGGCCGGGGGGTGAGGTCACCGCGAAGAGCTTCCCACGGGGCCCGTCAATACCCCTGGTAGCCCTGGGGCCAGGCCCCGGGCATCCCCGGCTGCGCCTGAGGCCACGCCTCGGGCGACGGGTTCTGCGCCTGGAGCGCCGCCTGGCGCGCCGCGTTGGCGGCCTCGCGGCGCTCGATCCGCACCTGGACCTCCCGGGCGCCGATGAAGAACCCCAGCCGCGAGGTGATCGCGAGGAGGTGGTAAAACAGGTCCATGTCCTCCTGCGAGAGGAACGACCCACACAGGACGTAGCCCACCCAGCCGCCCTTCACGACCGCGAGGTAGTACCGGGTGTCGGTCCAGCGGCCCCGCTCCAGGCGCACCACGCGCATCTCAAGCCACGATGCCACCAGCCACAGGGACAAGACCATGTAGATCCACAGGATCAGCCCCGGGTAGCCCATGTCCCCCATGAGCTGGAAGAACGACGAGTGGGCGACGTGCACGTCCTCCGGGTCCGGGGCGTAGCGCCGGAAGTCCACCAGGAAGTTCCCCACCCCCATCCCCGAGAGGGGCCGGTCCCGGAGGATCCCCTTGGCGCAGCCCCAGGCGTTGATGCGCCCGATGGCGCTCGCGTCCTTCTTGCTGGCCGTGCCGATGCTGGTGAAGCGCGCCGCGATCTCCGGCGGCACATTGGCCAGGCCCACCAGGGCGATGAACACCCCCATGACCACAAGCCAGCGCTTGTGGTGCATGCGGTACAGCATGTACCCCATGACGGCGCCCATGCCGAGCAGGCCCCCGCGGGAGCCGCAGAACAGGATCGTGAGGGCCAGCGGGCCCAGGCTCCCGAAGCAGACCAGCTTGACGAAGCGCTTCGTCGAGGTCAGGCCCATGATCATGAACATGGGCATGACCATGACCATGTACATGGCCATCTCGTTGCGGTCGCCGGTGGCCCCCTCCCAGGGTCGGCCGCCCTTGATGAACTTGGTGTAGCAGTAGTAGAGGGCGATGGACATCGCCACGGAGCCGTTGGCCCACAGGAGGCTCCGGAGGTGCTTCTCCTCGCGCAGGAAGGCGCAGATGAAATAGTACTGGAGCAGCAATTTGAAGTAGTCGTCCACGCGGCCGATGGCGGGGCCGAAGCACGGCGCGAAGAGCGCGGAGTTCACCACCGCGAAGAAGAACAGCGCGATGGTCCAGTGGAAGGTGTCCGACGTCATCCGGAAGCGCCGGTACTGGAACAGCAGGTAGAACAGCAGGACGGCCGTGTAGATCTTGGAGAACGGGATGGACGTCCAGAACAGGATGTCCATCATGGGGTCGTCGTTGGGCCGGAGGTTGTCGTACCAGACCAGGCAGTAGACCGCGAGGCGCGGGTTCATCAGCGACCCGACCGCCGTCAACGCCAGCAGCATCCAACCGAGCAGGGTGATCATCGTGGGCGTTCCGAGGGCGGAGCATACCCCAGGGTCGCCCCCCGGCGGAACGGCCAACGGCGCCCCTCACGACGAGGGAGCGCCCTACACGGCGTTGGGCAGGGTGCCGGCCTCCAGGGCCTTGACGGTCTCGTACATCTCCCGCGCGGTGACGTACCGCAGCACGTACCTCCGGGCGTCCGCGCAGTGGCGCTCCAGCGCCCCGAGGAGCTGGTCGAAGGGCCCCCCCGGGGTCAGGAAGTAGTCCGGGGCGTCCCCGTTGCACCCGTGGGCGTGGAGCTTGATGAACCGATGGTTCGGCGCGCCCTTCACCGCCGGGGCGTGGCGCACCCAGGCCTGCACCCGGTCCTCCAGGGGTACCGGGTTCCCGGGCTCGATCATCGCCGCCTCGATCCTGGGGATCACCCCCGCCACCCGGCTGCCGAGGTGCACCCCCAGGGGGCCCGGCAGGAGCATCAGCTCCCCCTCCTGGCGGCTGGTGCCCACGGACACCACCCGGCCCGTGTCCGCACCCCGGCGCCCCCCCTCGGAACCCCGGGCATAATAGATCACGTTCACCAGCTTCGCCTGGGTAGGGGAAGGTACGCTGGGGAAGGTCATGTCCAGGTAGCACCCGGTCTCGACCAGCACCCCGAGCTCGTTGTCCACGCCGCAGAAGATCCCCTCGGGGTGGGAGTTGTCCAGGGCCCAGTTGCCGTGGATGAACGCATACTGGATCTTCCCCGTCTCCGGGTCCCGGCGCAGGAGCCCGTGGCCCTCGTGGAGCGTGCGGGTAAAGTCCAGGAGCGTCCGGCGGAGGTTGTCCGCGTTGTCCTTGTCGTGGTGCAGGTGCACCTCGACGTCCACCAGGCCGTCTTTTACCAGGGACCCGAGGGCGTCCAGGTGCTCCTTGCGGTACTCCTCCTCGGGGAAGAAGAGCGTCCGCACGTGGGGCTTCCCAAAGGCGTCCAGGTGCCTCCGGGCCATGCCGGGATACTCCCGCACCCAGCGGTCCACCCGGTGCCTCTCCTCGTCCACCGTGGGCTTGCGCCAGCGGGGCTCGAAGTGGTCCGCCACGGTCACGTAGAGGTTCACCGGGCGCTCGGGGTCGGGCTTCTCGGCCTTGAGCGACCGCAGGAAGCTCTTTCCCCACAGGTGGAAGCCCCGAGGGTCCACCCGAGCCAGAACGTCGTCTCGTCGTCCCATCGCTTGAATTCTTACCTCCGGCGCCCGACGGCGTCCTCCGTGGCGCTGAGAAAGGCCCTCGCCCGGGCCTCCCAGGACTCCTCGCGCACCAGGGCCTCGCGCTCGGCCCGCAGGTCCCTCGGGCCCTCCAGCGCCGCCTGCACCTCGCGCTGGAAGTCCTCCGGCGTGTCCGCGATGCGCACCCGAGGGTGGTACCGGGCCACCTCCTTCAGGCTCGTGGCCACGATGGGCCGCCCCGAGGCCAGGTACTCCCGGAGCTTGAGCGGATTGATCGCCCGGGTCACCTCCCCGCGGACATACGGCAGGATCGCCACGTCAAAGCCCGCCAGGGCCTCCGGCACCCTCGCGTAGGGCACCGCCGGGACGAAGCGCACGTTGTCCCGCCGGAGCCTCGGGTCCGGGGCCTTGTCCGTCGGACCCACAAAGACAAGGTCCCAGTCGGGCCTGGCCTCCGCCACCGCCACCAGGAGCGCCACGTCCTGGCGCTCGTCCACCAGGCCCAGATAGCCCAGCACGGGCCTGCCCCGGCGCACTCCGTCTAATGGAGTTGTCACCGGGTCGCTGGCCCGGGAGAAGTGCTCCACGTCCACCCCGTGGGGCAGCGGGAGGGTCGGCCCCTTCGGGGAAATCCGCGTCTGGCAGAGGTGCTCGCTGGTGGCCAGCACCACGTCGCTGGCGGCCAGGAGCTCCCGCTCCAGGCGCTCGGCGGCCGACGCATCCACCCCGGGCCAGTTGGCGAAATCGTCGACGCAGTAATACACCACGGCCGCGAAGGGCAACGCCCCCAGGGCGTCAACTCCATTAGGCACCGCGGCGACCAGGACGGGCTCTCCGGGCCCGAGGTGCGCGGCCGCACGGCGCAGGGCGCGGTGCACGGCGAGGCGGTTCAAGGCCCGGACGGGCTCCGGGCGCATCCACGGGACCATCGGCGGGGCGCACACCTGGAGCTTGAGGCCTGCGTCGGGGGTGGCCTCCCGGGGGGCGGCGCCGGCGTTGTCCCGGGCGCGGCCTCCGAGCATGGTGCGCACCTTGCGGACCACGCGGGCGGCGTCACGGCGGTCGAGCCTCGGGGGGCGCAGGCCCACGGTGTTCACCCAGAGCGTGGGGTGGGAGAGCGCCAGGCGTCGGAAGACGTGCTGCACGCACGAGGGGTGGCCCCCCCAGTCGTCGGCGAAGACCACGAAGGACCGCGGGGCGTCGGTCACGCGGCGCGCGCCTCGGCGGGGGTTGCGTTCAGGAGCCTGAGGGACTCCAGGGCGCCGCGGGCGGAGCCGAAGGGGAACTCCCGGAGGAGCTGCGTGAGGCGCTCCTTCATCTGGTCGAGGTTGTGGTACCCGCGGGCGTTGGCCAGGCGGCCGATGGGGAACCGGGGCTGGTTCGGGTCGATTTCCCAGGGGTGCAGGTACACCATGAAGGGCCCCTCGTGGGCGATCCTGCGAAGGCCCCAGAGGTTGTACTGGAGCGGCAGGAGGCGCAGGTAGCCGCCGCCCCCGAGGGGGAGGTTGCGCCCGAGGAGCTGGAGCGTGGTGGTGGGGAACTCCACCAGGCCTGCGCCGGGGCCCTGGGCGATACGGTGAGGCCTGCGAGGGGCGTCGGGGATGCCGTAGCGGTCGTGGCGGATGGGGTAGATGCTGGCGTCGTAGGTGAAGCCCGCGGCGAGGAGCTCGTCCAGGGCCCAGAGCGTGTCCTTGACCACGGAGAAGGTGGGGGCGCGGTAGCCATCCACGCGCACGCCGCCGACGTCCTCCAGGGTGGCCTTGGAGGCGCGCAGGTCCTCCCGGAAGGCCTCGCGGGAGAGCTGGGTGATCATCCGGTGGCCGTCCCCGTGGGAGGCCAGCTCGTGCCCCTCGGCCACGATGCGACGGACGAGGGTGGGGTGCCTCCTGGCCACCCACCCGAGGGTGAAGAACGTGGCCTTGACGCCCTCGCGGGCGAAGAGGTCCAGGAGCGAGCCCGTCTGCCACTCGACCCGGGACTCCAGCTGGTCCCAGGAGGCGCGGTCCACGTGCTTCGCCAGGCCCTCGACCTGGAAATACTCTTCGACGTCCACGGTCAGCGCGTTGGGGGTCATCACCGGTCTCCCTGACGCCCCAAGCGTACGCCCGCAGCAGGCGCCAGGGAAGGCTCTCTCACCCCGGGGCGCAGCTCCCGCTGGAGCAGCTCCCGGAGCAGCAGTCCGCGGCGCTGGTGCACATGCCGGAGATGGGTCGGCACGGCGGCGGGGCGCAGCGCCCCATGGTGCAGGTCTCGGAGCAGCAGTCCGCGGGGCTCGCGCAGGCCTCCCCCACGGGGCGACACGGCGGGGGCAGCGCGCACCTCCCCATGGTGCAGCGGGCGGGGGCGCAGCACTCGGCGTCGGCCATGCATGTATCCCCGGTGGGGCGGCAGGTGGTGGGCGGCGCGCAGCGCCCGGCCACGCAGGCCCCCGGGGCGCAGCAGTCGGCGTCCGTGCGGCACATTCCCGCGGTGGCCGTGCACGGGAGCGAGCAGCGCTCCATGCGGCACTCCTGCGGCGCGCAGCACTCGCCCCCGGCGCGGCATGCGCCGCCCAGGCCCGGGCAGGGCTGCCAGAGCCGGTAGGAGATCACCACCTCGGCGCCCATCCTCGGGCGGTGCGTGGCACCATAGAACACCACGCTGTTGGCCACCGGGTCGTAGTCAAAGCCGTCGTTGCGCGAGCGCGGGACGTCCCTCCCGTCCACCTGGACCTTGAGGGTGGACGTGATGGGAAGCCGCTCCAGGCGGTAGGGGCTGGCGCTGCCGACCACCGCGGCGACGATGCGCAGCATCGCCGAGGTGACCGTGCCGGGGTCCACCATGCGCCCTCGGATCGGGATGTACGCCCCGCCGTTGCCGAGGATCACGCAGCGCCGGAAGTCCCTCACGTCGGCCGCGGAGCACACGGTGCCCTGGTCGTTCACCATGCCGAAGGTGAGGATCCGCCGGGAGCGGTAGAACTCGATGGTGCTCGCGAGCCGCTCGGCGTAGGTGCGCCCCCAGCGGGCGGGGTCCCGGGCGAAGAACCGGTTGTCGTCGTTGCCGCCCTGCTCGTCGGCGACAAAGAACGCCACGAGGCGAGCCATATCCCGCACCCGGTGGTCGGGCATGGCCCCGGTGCGGGCGCCCTCGAGGAGCTGCGTGAACGACAGCACCCCTGCGGCGATGGGCTCTTCGTTCACGTCCAGGGTGTACCGCCCGGGGTTGGGGTACGGGGCCAGGCGGTCCGTGGCGTCCATCATGTACGGGTCGATGGTGACCCGGAAGGCCAGGTCCCGCGCGCCCATCGGGTCCGCGGAGCCCACCCAGCGCAGGCCCGGCGTGGCGAAATTGAACGCCGTGGACTGCGCCTGGAGCACCGCCACGCGGAAGTCCAGCCCGGCCCGCCCAAGGTCCTCGAAGAAGCGCACGGCGGTGTTGCCCACGGCCTGCTGGTACGGTCCCATGGACGGGGACACGTCCACGGTCCAGACGAAGTCCGCCGTGGGCGCCCCCGGGGCGCGGAACTGCTGACAATGGAAACCGAGGCCCCGGTCGGCCTCGGCCACCGGCGTGGCGTTCACCAGGTCCGTCCCGCGGATCCCGGTGACGCGCGTGCGGTCCTCCGCGAGGGCCCTCGGGGCCACCACCACGATCACGTCCACCGCGCCCGCCGAGCGGCCCATGGTGCGCCGCACGGTGGTGATGTCCACCAGGAAGCCCGTGGCGCTCCCCACCGCGGAGCCCGCCGGCGCGGCGGCGCCCACCAGGGGCATCACCGCCGCGTCGCGCAGCGCCGACGCGCTCCCGGCGCGGGTGACCTCGTAGGTGGACGTGACCCCGGGGTTCATCTCGTGGGTGGTGAACGCTCGGCCCACCAGCACCGGCGTGGCGCTCAGGGCCATGGCGATCACCCCCTCCACGCGGGTGGCCTCGGCGCGCACGTCCCCCGCGGCGTTGGCGGCCACCACCAGCCCCGCGCTTGCGCTGGCCGGGTCGTCGAGCACCAGCGCCGCGCGGCCCGCGGTGCCCGGCACCCTGCGCACGGTGGTCCAGGCCGGGTCATAGCCCACCTGCGTGGCCGCGCCAGGCAGCGCCGTTTGAATCACCGTGGCCAGGCCCGCCGGGCGGCAGATGGCCAGGCCCGTCATCGCGTCGCTGCGCCCGTCCCCGTCGGTGTCCCAGAGCCTCGGGTCGGTCTCGCCGCGGGCCACCTCGATCACCCCGCGGCCGGAGCCGTCCTCCACGCCGTCGGGCACCGAGTCCCCGTCGCTGTCGGCGCGGGTGGGGTCCAGGCCCACGCAGCGCTCGCCGGCCATGCACTCCGAGTCCATGGCGCAGCGCGCCGGGGGCCTGCGCTGGCGCGCGCGATCGGTCGCCACGCACACCCGGGGATACCTCGCCTCGGCGCCGTCCGAGAGCCCGTCCCCGTCGGTGTCCGGATTGAAGGGGTCCGTCCCTCGGGCGCACTCGTCGCCGTTGGTGATCCCGTCGCCGTCGCTGTCCACCATCGCCGCGCAGCGCAGCCCCGCGTCGCCAGGGCCCGCGTCGCCCGCGTCCGCCGCGTCCTGGGGGCCGGTCTCCGCGCCCAGATCGGGCCTCGCGCCGGAGTCCCTTGGAGCGTCCGGCGCGGCCACGGTGTCCGTTGGAGCGTCCCGCCGGGCGCCGGTGTCCCGCGGCCCGGCGTCCGTGGGCGGAGGGTCTCCGTCCGCCGTGCACCCCCCCACCAGGACCAGCAGCACCACAAGGATCGTTCGGCTCACCATGGCAATGGCCCAATGGTACTCCGTAAAGAATGGCGAGAGGGCCCCTGGGAATGTGATACCCTGGGAAATTGAAGGTGGACCCGCAGGCCGCTCGCGAGGCCAGCCTCAAGCCCTGGATCGGGCGCATGCTGGCCGACAAGTACCGCATCGTCCGAGTGCTCGGGACGGGCGGTCACGCCGCGGTCTTCGAGGCCACCCACGTCTGGACCCGCCGCCGCGTGGCCGTGAAGATCCAGAGCGAACAGATCGCGCGCTCCCCGGAGGCCGCCGCGCGCTTCTTGCGCGAGGCCCGGGCGGCCGCGAGCCTGGCGCACCCGAGCATCGTCGAGGTGCTGGACATGGGCCGGGACGGCCCCGACGGGCCGCTGTACCTCGTCCAGGAGTTCCTTGACGGCGGGGACCTGCGGCAGCTCCTGAACGCCCGCGGGAGGCTCTCGCCCGCGGAGGCCGCGGCCATCGTGGCGCAGGTGGCCCGGGGCCTCGCGGTGGCCCACCAGCGCGGGGTGTTCCACCGGGACGTCAAGCCCGGGAACATCCTCCTCTCGCTCCAGGCCGAGGGCCAGCGCGTACCGAAAATGATTGATTTCGGCATCTCCCGCATGGACGACGGCGAGGCGAAGGTCACCACCACCGGCGTCCCCGTGGGCACCCCCGGGTACATGTCCCCGGAGCAGGCCCTCGGGGAGCGCGCCGGCGCCGAGAGTGACATCTGGGCCCTCGGGATTGTTCTCTATGAGTGCCTGACGGGCCGCAGGCCGTTCTCCGCGGCCAACTACACCCAGCTCCTGAGGATGATCATCTCCGAGGACGCCCCGAGGGTCGAGGTCGTGAACCCCGAGGTCCCTTCGAAGCTGGCGGACATCACCCACCGCGCCCTCTGCCGCGACCTCTCGGGGCGCTTCGCCTCCATGGATGAGTTCGCCGACGCCCTGGGCGCCGTGGCCCCGTCCCTGCCGGACGGCGTGCTCGATGAGAACACGCATATTCGCATGGCCCCCGCGCCGGACCCGTCGCTCCTCGGGCTCGGCTCGTCGCCGCCGCGGGCCGACAGCGACCGGTCCAGCCCGTCGCTCTTTGGGCCCACGGAGCCGGAGCTCCGGGCCTCTACACCGCACCTGGAGCCCCCGAAGGAGCCGCCGGACGAGCCCCCGGAACCCACCCGTGGGTCGTCCATCCCGTCCTTCGCCGAGGGCTCCGGCGGGAGCATGCGCTTCCCGCCGCCCACGCCGCCGGTGTCGCTCATCTCCTTTGCGGACGACACCTTCTCGCAGGAGCCCACCCGCAAGCGCACGGACAGCCCCGCGATCCCCCTCCCCATCGCCGCCGATTCACCCGAGGGCCAGGACCTCTTCGCGTCCGAGAGCCTCCCGCCGGAGTCCGATGCCCCGCGGGAGCCTTCGTACCCTCCGCGAACTTCCTCGCTCCCACCGCCGGAGTCCCTGCCCCCGCCGGTGTCGTACCCCCCGGCGTTGAGCCTCGCACCCCGGGAGCCGCCACCACCCACGCAGGTCCTCGCTCCCGTCGGCCTCGACCCGTTGAGCAAGGCCCTCCTGGCATTCTTCTTCCTCGTAGCCGCCATCGCCGCCGCGGTGGGTGGCATCTGGCTCGGGCACCGCTACTGGTCCAGGCCCCCGGTGGTACAGACCACCTCACCCGACGCTGCCGTACAGAACCCCACAGCACCCGACTCCACCCTACCTCCACCGACACCGCCGGAGGCCCTGGAGGCGCCCACGGAGACCCCCGCAGAGGTGCCGTCCGTGGAGGACGCTGCGGCCCCTGGAGCGCCGCCCACGGCCCCAGAAGCGCCGCCGGTGGCGCTCCCCCCGGCGGTGCCCGCCGCCGCGCCGGATGCGTCTCCGCCCGCGGTGACGGCGCCGGTCGCTCAGCCCGAGCGCCCCAGGCCGCGCCCGCGGCCCCGTGTGCGGCGCCGTCGGCGCCCGACCGATGGCCTCTTCTGGCTCCCTGATTGAGGGGCTCTCCCGACCCCCCTCGGAGCGCCAACGCACCTCCTCGGCTGAAGCCTTCCCGTCGTTGGAAGCAGCATCGCCATCGACGGCGCTATCGCCTTGGCGACGGCGGGCTTCCTTCTTCCTGGTCGATCCTTCGCGTCCGCGGCGTAGCGCCGCGGTTCGTGGCTGTCCTCGGCTCCTCGAAGGGTGGTCGGGAGAGGGCTGTAACCTACACCTACCAACGAAAAGATTGAAGGCTCCCGTCCAGGGTCCATTTGAGCCCCACGGTGAGATCGTTGGCCACGGCGACGGCGTTGGAGCCCACCACCCGGCCGAACACATCGTTGCCGAAGGACAGCGCCAGGCGCTCCAGGAGCGGGACGCTCACCTTCACGGA
This sequence comes from Deltaproteobacteria bacterium, assembly GCA_016218725.1. Classification (GTDB taxonomy): domain Bacteria; phylum Myxococcota_A; class Polyangia; order Polyangiales; genus JACRDB01. The sequence goes on along the minus strand of JACRDB010000079.1, from coordinate 2,468 downwards.
CGTTCGTAGCTGCGCGTCGGAAAGGCCCCCGGGGTCCCTCCAGGCGAGCTCTGCGGACACCTGCCACTCGGCGTTGCGCCCGCCGATGGAGAAGAGCCTCCCGGGCCTCACGGCGGTCCCGAAGACCAGCACCGGCTGGGGCCCCCGGCTGCCGTCGAAAATCTCCGTGTCGAGCCCCGCGCCCAGGTTCAAGGTCCAGCGCTCGACGAACTCGAAGCGCACGCCCACCGTGGGCCTCACCTGGAAGTGCAGGAAGCTCCTCGCGCTCATCCCCGTGGGGCGGTCGAGCTCGGTCTCCAGAAAGCCCTCCAGGTACGGCAGCGGGTGGAACCAGCGCCCGCGGGCAAAGGCCCGGTACGAGAACGTGGTGCGCGCGGTGGTGACGTCCAGGTTCTCCAGGAACCCCGAGTCCATCCCCGCGAGGGTGACCTGGCGACCGAGGCCGTAGCGCGTACGGATGTTGTTCTCCCACGTGAACGACGGGTGGTCGGCGTCGGCCCGGGCCTCGGCGTCCAGCCGGAGGTTCTGCGCCTCGGCCCGCGTGAGCTGGGCGTCGTTGTAGGTCGTCGCCAGGGGGTTCTGGATCCGCGTGTCGCTGTACGACGTGTCCAGCGAGAGCCGGAAGCGCCACCGGGTGTGCCTCGACGGGTCCGACGGCGCGCCGTGCTCCGCCTGACGGAGCCACCCCAGGAAGAGCTCCTGCGGCCCTCCCCAAGCCTCCACCCTCGCCCACGAGGGGCTCCCCCCCACGGTGCCCGCCCGGGCCACGAAGCCCGTGGTGACCACCGTGTACCGCGCGGTGTCGTCCAGGGTCCGCCCGTTGACCCTCACCGCCGTGCCCTCCACCGTGACCCCCTGGAGGTACACCCTCGCGAGCGCGGGACCGGTCACCAGCGCCCGGAGCGCCGCCCCGGTCACCTGCGCCCGCTGGAGGGTGTCCGCGAAGGGCAGCGTCGCCAGCACGTCCAGCTCCGTGAGGGCCCCCTCCAGCGGGAACACCAGGTCCCTCACCGCCGGTCGGTTGATCAGCGCCACCTCCGAGCGCGTCACGTCCCTCACCACGTCCAGGAAGTACCGCGCGAAACGCTCCCGGTCCCGGATGCCCTCCACCGCGCCGCCAGGCAGCGCGCGGTGGTACGTCTCACACAGCCAGCGCCCCGTAGACTGTATAAACAAGTTGACACTCTCGGGGGCCGGGTGTTCTTCGGGCGCGCGCTGGAGGAGCCTTGGAGCGCCGGGCGTGACGATGGAGACGTACGCTCCGTGCGCGGCGACGACGGGCACCTCGGCGCGGGCGGTGACCAGGGAGGCCACGCCCTCGGGCAATTCATTGACCACCACGAGGTCCGGAGCGGTGCCCTCGAAGTGCTGCCCCGCGGCGATGGCGCTCGGGAGCGAGGCCTCGGAGCCCGGGTCCAGGACCACCACCACCCTGCGGGCGCCCGCCGCCCGGACGCGGCCCACCTCGCGCGGGAGCGCTTCGTCCAGGGCGTCGAGGCGCAGGCCCTCGCGGCGGTCTCCGGCCAGGCCCGTGAGGAGGGCGGGGTTCATGAGCACCACTACGCCGGTGGGGCCCGCGGGGGTGGTCACCACCAGCGGGGGGTCCCCCGCGTCGGCGATGGCTTCGCAGAGGGCGCGGTGGTCGGGCTCACAATGGAGGTTGGAGAGCACCACGGGGACGCCCTCGGCGCGGAGGGCGGCCACGGCGCGGAGCCAGCCCTGGCGCTCGGCGGCGAGGTCCCGGTGCCCCACGGCGAGCGCGTGGTAACCCAGCGAGGCCACCGCGCGAGCCAGGCCCGGGGCGTTGGTCTCCGCCGCCAGGCGCGTGGTGGTGGCGCTCCCCAGGAGGTCTCCGGCGTCGATGCGGAGCCCCTCCGGGGCGCCCGCAAGGCCCCGGGAGAGGCGCTGGAAGAGGGACCCTCCGTCCCCGCAGCGAAGGTCCGTGAACTGTCCGTTGACCTGCGAGGTCAGCACAACCCGGAAGGTGGGGGCCTCCGGCGAGGGCGCCTGCGCGAGCGCCGAGGCGGCGACCGAGAGAACCGCGGCGGCGAGGGCCGCGGGCGCTGTATAGGGGGCCTTCATCGCGATCGCCGCAGCGTGGACGAGGTCCCGGGCGCTGGTCCAGAAATCACAGGTTCACAGGGGCGTCGGAGCGGTCGGCGGACGCCAGGTGGCGAAGTAGGCAAACCGCGACAGGTCTTGCAAGCATCGTGCCACAGACGCTTCAGGGAGACCCCGATTGCATTGTTCTGCTGCGGGATGCCGCCCACCGATCCAGTAGCTCACGAGGTGCCCATCCCGCGGGAGTAGAGGCGGATCTTCCACGGTGGCTACCCGTCTAACTTGGTCCACCTCCATAATCAGTCGTCTAGCGGGACGTTCTCTGGCGGGGGATCCTTCCGTCGGGATCGCGGCAACGTCGGCATCGGCATGACCGCCACGAGGTGCTCGAAGAGGTCCCCGTGGGG
>JACRDB010000077.1 GCA_016218725.1 Deltaproteobacteria bacterium | reverse complement strand
CTGTGCCCGCGGGAGCACTCCTCGCGCGGAAACCCCCTCGGCGCTTGAGAACACTCGGACCGCACTCCGCACAACCGCGCGGAGGCGCGGTGACCACCTTCCGTAGCCCGGGGTGAGCGACGCGACCTCGGAGGCCGTTGCGCTGGCGAACCCCGGGCAAAAAAGCGTCAGAAGATAGGGCGGCGCGGCGGCGCGGTGGCCGACTGCGCCGTCCTCGAAGCCCCATCCGCCGCCTGAAGTGCCTGAAATTCAGACCTCGGAGCCCTTATCCTGGCGCCTATGCCCCCCGGCCCTCTCGGTGGCTGGAGAATGGGTAAAAGATTAATAAATTCACGATCTTACACCCCATCTCCCGACAAGGAGAGGGACCTTCTTCCTGCCGCCCATGGGTCGCCGCCTTCACACCCCCGGAGCGGTGCGGGCGCGGGCGCGGAGCTTCGCGAGGTGCTCGGCGACGCGGCCCTCGTGGCCTCGGGCCGTGGGGTGGTAGTACTCCGCCGTGCCCAGCGCCTCCGGGAGGTAGCGCTCGGGGACGAAGCCCTCGTCGGTGGCCTGGGGGTCTTTGTAGTCCCGCCCGTAGCCCCACTGCTTCATCGCCGCCGTGGGGGCGTTGCGCAGCCGCAGGGGCACCGGCAGCGCGCCGGTGCGCGTGATCTCCTCCTGCACCGCGCGCAGGGCGTGGTAGCTGGCCTTGCTCTTGGGCGCCAGCGCCAGGTACACCACCGCGTGGGACAGCGGGATCAGCCCCTCGGGCACGCCCAGGCGCTCGAAGGCGCGGTCCGCCGCCACGCTCACCTCCAGCGCGCGCGTGTCCGCCAGGCCGATGTCCTCCGAGGCGAAGATCATCATCCGCCGCAGGACGAAGCGAGGGTCGTCCCCCGCCTCGATCATCCGGAGGGCCCAGTAGAGCGCCGCGTCCGGGTCGCTCCCCCGGAGGCTCTTGATGAACGCGCTGGCGACGTTGTAGTGCTCCTCGCCGGCCTTGTCGTAGCGCAGCGTGGGCGAGCGCGCCGCGGCCTCCACGTCGCCCACGGTGACCTCGCGCCGTCCGCCCTCGCGGGCCTCGCGGCAGACGTGCTCCAGGAGCCCGAGGGCCCTCCGGGCGTCCCCGTCGGCCCAGCGGCATAGCGCGTCGCGGGCCTCGGGGTCCAGCGCGAGCCCCCACCCCCCGAGGCCGCGCTCGGTGTCCCCGAGGCAGCGGTCCACCAGGGCGCCCAGGGCCTCCGTGGAGAGGGCCTCCAGGCGCAGCACCTGCACGCGGGAGAGCACCGCGGCGTTCACCGCGAAGGACGGGTTCTCCGTGGTGGCCCCCACCAGCGTCACCGCCCCGGCCTCCACGTGGGGCAGGAGCGCGTCCTGCTGGGCCCGGTTGAACCGGTGGATCTCGTCGATGAAGAGCACCGTGCGGCGCCCGAGGGCGCGCTCGTGCTCGGCCTGGGAGAGCACCGCGCGGAGCTCCTGCACGCCCGACAGCACCGCCGAGAGGGCCACGAAGCGCGCCCTGGAGTGGGCAGCCAGCGCCCGGGCCACGGTGGTCTTGCCGCACCCCGGAGGCCCCCAGAGCACCAGCGACGGCGCTCGATCCTCGCGCAGCGCGCGGCCCAGCGGGGTCCCGGGGCCCAGCACCGCGTCCTGGCCCACCAGCTCGTCCAGCGTCCGAGGTCGCATGCGCTGGGCCAGCGGGGTCGAGGGGTCCTGCGCGGTGGGCTCCGTCGAGGGCTCCCGCGCGAAGAGGTCCAGGGTGGGCGGTCCCGGCGGTTTCATCGCACCCCGGACCCTGCCGAGGCCCGGGCCCGGAAGTCCAGAAACCGACCGGGGACCCGCGTTGCCGGGCGCCGTCCCGGTGGTACAGTGGTGCCTCGCGGGGCCCCCGGGACGCCACCCCGGGACCGGTCCCGCACCGAAGGAGCCCACGTCATGAATCGTTGGTACGCCGTGCTGAGCGCCGTCACCACCCTGGCGCTACCCTGGTCCGTGGGGGCCATCCCCCTGGACCAGGCCCAGCGGGACCGGAGCCTCACCGTGCAGCTCCGCCCCCACGGGTACACCTCGGTCACCGTGTCCGTGCACAACCGCAGCGACCACGCCGTGCAGGTCACGGCGCTCCCGGGCACCGTGTTCGACGACCCCGTCGAGGGCGAGCAGGACCTCACGGTCACCGCCCCCATGCGCCTGGACGTGCCCGCAGGCGCCACGGTCTCCCGCACCGTGAGCACCTACTGCCTGAACCTCCACGCCGCGCCCCCCTCGGAGGGGCGGGAAATGACCGCCAGGTCCATGCTCGCGCCGCTGGCCCTGCTCCTCAAGGACGCCCGCGGCGGCCATGACGCCAACACCCAGCAGCGCGTCTGGACCCTGATGGATCAGCTCCGGGGCACTGTCGCCAAGGCCGCCACCGCGGACTGCACCACCGGGTGCGGAGGCGGGTGCGGAGGCGGTTGTGACGGCGGGTAGGGTCCTACCCCCATAGGCGTCAAGTCGGCATAAGCCCGTGCCCGTCCCCGTGCCCGTGCCCGATCGTCGCACCGCCGCGTCGTCGCTCCCTGACTCCCACCTGACGACGGGCACGGGCACGGGGACGGGCACGGGCTTATGCCGACTTGACGCCTATGGGTCCTACCCCCGGCCCTTCCAAGCACCACCGGTCATCGGCCCCAGCGCACGACCCTGCGCGCGCCGTCGCGCTCCAGCTCCAGCACCGTCTGATCCCCGCGCGAGAGCCGCAGGAGCCGCTCGGCCTGCGCCACCCCCGCCACCGCCACGGCGTTGACGCTCAGCACCCGGTCGCCCTCGCGCACCCCCGCCGCCGCAGGCGCGGAGCCCTCGGTCACGGCCCGTACCAACACCCCGAGGCGCGTCCCCGCCAGCACCAGGGACGGCGACTCCCGCGCCACCGCCGCGCTCGCCAGGTCCCCCTCGAAGCGCAGCCGCACCCCCCTCGCCACGGTCCCCCGCAGCACCCTCACCACCACCGGCGCCGAGCGCCCCAGCGCCGGGTGCATCGCCACCAGCGCCACGTCCCCCTCCGGCAGGCTCGTCGCCGTGAAGCGCCCCTCCCGCGCCGTCAGCACGCCCCCCGCGCCGTCGGTGGCGCTGTCCTCCCGCGCCACCCTCGCGCCCTGCACGGGCTCCCCGCGGCCGTCCACCACGTCCCCCTCGGCGCCGCCGCCCGCCCGTACCTCCAGCCGCTCCAGCGCGGCGACACCCCCGGCGGGGACCACCCCCGCGCGCTCCCCGGAGAGGCACCCCGGCAACACCACCCGCACCGTCACCCGCCCGGGACACAAACGCCCGAGGGTCACCGTCTCGCCGTCGGTCACCGCCGCCCCCACCGGGCCGCACGGCGTGCGCGCCTCCAGGGTCCCTGGCGCCGTCGCGCACCCGTCGGAGACCACCTCCAGCGAGAAGCCCCCGCCGTCCTCCAGTTCGATACGCAAGGCGCGCGAAGGGTCCTCCACGCGCACGTTCCGAGGGGCGTGGTCTGGATGCCGCACCCCTACGGAGAGCGCGCCGATGCCCCCGAGGGTGGTGTCAAAGGTCCCGTCGCTGGCGGTGATGGTGACGGCGGCGCCGAGGGCTGCGCGGTCCAGGGCCGTGAGGGTCACGCTGGCCCCGGCGACGGGGAAGCCCCGGTGGTCCACCACGCGGCCCTCGACGCGCCGGAGCGCGCCGGGGATCACCAGACTCACGGGCACCGTGGCGTCGTCGGTGACGTCCACCTCGACGCGGGCGGCCACCCGGGCGCCGAGCCAGGCCACCAGCGTCGCGTGGCCCAGCACCGACGGCACCCGAAAGGTCCCGTCGCGCTCGGCGAAGAAGCGCCGAGGGAAGGGCTCGCGCTCCGTGCGCAGCTCCACCTGGGCGCCGGCCACGGGGAAGCCCCGCTCGGTGAGCACGCGCCCTTCGAGGGTCCCTCCCGCGTGGAGGGTCACGGTGAGCTCCGCGGTCTGGCCGGGCTCCAGCGCGCGCTCCTCGGAGAGCGTACGCACGTACAGCGGGTGGCTCACCACGAGCTGCACGACCCCCGGGGGCACCTCCGCGAGGTGGAAGCGCCCGTCGCCGTCGGTGGCGAAGCCCGGCGCGCCGTGCTCCGCGAGGACCCCCGCCGGGAGCGGGATGAGCGGCACCAGCGGCACCCTCCCGCGGGTCACCCCGAGCTCGCCCGAAGGCACCAGCGCCGCGGGGCCCCGCGCCTGGACGGTGAACAGCGCTTCGGTGAAGGCCACCGTCGCGCCCGAAAGGAGCGACACCTGGCCCTCGGGGTCCCGCACGGAGAGCTCCACCTGGGCGCCCGCCACGGGCTCGCCGTGGCCGTCCACCACGCGCCCATCGACGGCCCCCGCGAGGAGGAGCTCCACCCTGGAGGGCTCGGCCCCCGGGGTCACCACCAGGCCCGTCCGGGCGGCGTAGCCGGGCGCCCGCGCCGAGAGCTGGTAGCCCCTTCGGAGGAGCCCTCGCACGGTGAAGGCCCCGGCGCCGTCCGCGGTGAGCGACCGAGGCGCGGTGGACAGGGCCTCCTCGGCGAGCACGAGCCTGGCGCCGGGCACGGGCCTGCCGGTGCGGGCGTCGGTCACGGTCCCCGCGAGGGTGGCCCCGGGGAAGAGCGCCAGGGCCACCTCGCGGTGCTCGCCGGGCTCCAGGTTGAGGGGCGCCAGGGGCTCGGCCACGTCATCGCCGTAGGACGCCCGGAGCTCGTACACCCCGGACGGGATCCCGCTCACGGCGAAGCGCCCGTCGGGGAGCACGGGCACCTCCCGGGCGGGCCACACCCCGGAGCCCGAGAGCAGCACCTGGGCGCCGCGCTCGCCCTCGCCGCGCGCGTTGCGCACGATCCCTTCGAGGGACGCGAGGGCCCGGAGCACCAGGGTGAGCCCCTGTACGCCCACGGGGACCCCCACCCGATGAAGGCCCTCGAAGCCCGGGGTGTCCACCTCGACCCTCCAGGTGCCGCGCCCCAGGCCCTCAAGAGAGAAGCGCCCGAGGTCATCGGAGCGGGCCAGCACCGGGAGCTCCGTGGGGTCTCCTTCGCGCAGGGCTCTCACCACCGTGCGCTCGACGGGGGCGTCCTGGTCGTCCCGGCGTGTGGTGAGCGTGCCGGTGATGGCCCCGCCCTCGGCCAGGGTGAGCGCCAGGGCACCGGTGTCCGCGCGGAGTCTCAGCGGGATCACCGCGCGGGCGCGCCCCGGAGCCGTGGCCACCACCCAGTAGCTCCCCTCCGGGAGGCCCTCCACGGTGAAGCGCCCGTCGGGGCCCGAGAGCGCGCGTCCCAGCGGCCAGGAGCGCCCCTCCAGGGCCAGGAGGGCCCGCACCGTGACCCCAGGGAGGTCCCGGCCCTCGGGGTCTCTCACGCGCCCTGAGAGCACCCTGCGAGGGACCGCTTCCTGGTGGACAAGGGCCGTGGGACGCACCACGTTGAGAGGGTGGGGGCCCTGGTGTGGGGAGGTGTGGACAAAGGTACCCGGGAATCCCAGGGCAGCCAGGACCAGGGCCAGCGGAGCCAGCGGAGGGCGCACGGACGGAGCGAGAGCGCTCACGGTGTGGAGCTTATTCCCGACCGCGGTGGTACGGTCGCCGGATGCGAGGCTTGGGACCTTTGAGGGCGCTCTTCCTGGGGTGGGGCTTGGGGGTGGTGGGGTGCAGCTCGGACCCGCCGGCGATGACCGACGCGGGGATGGACGTAGGGGCGGACCTGCTCCCTGGGGACGCGGGGCTGGACACGGCGCGGGACGTGGCGCAGGACACGGCGCCGAGGACCTTCTTCTCGCCGTGCACGGTGGACTCGCAGTGCCCCGGCGGGCGGGAGGCGGTGTGCATCCGGGTGCAGGACGGCTACCCCCAGGGGTACTGCTCGCGGCGGTGCACCACGCAGGCCAACTGCACGGACGAGGGCGAGTGCCTGCCCTTCGGGTCGAGCGAGAGCCGGTGTTTCCGGCGGTGTGACACCACCATGGACTGCCGGCCGGGGTACTACTGCTTCGCGACCACGACCATTGACCGGCAGAGCACGCAGGCGTGCTTCCCGCTGTGCACGGAGGACGGGCAGTGCCCGGGCTCGGCGTGCAACCGCTGGTCGCGGTTCTGCTCTCAGGTGAACGAGATGCGCGGGGACAACGGCGCGCCCTGCGCGGCCGCGAACGAGTGCCGGAGCAACCGGTGCATCGAGGAGCTGTCGAGCGCCGGGGCGCCGACGGGCAACCTCGGGGGTTACTGCACCTCGCGCTGCGTGATCCCGGAGGACGAGGCGTACACGGCGCCGATGCTCCCGCAGGCGGACTGCCCGATGGGGAGCGTGTGTACGCGGGACTCGACGGCGATGGCGGGGTCCATCGGGACGTGCCGCAAGGCGTGCATGGAGAACGGGGACTGCCGCCCGGGGTACATCTGCTCGCACCCGTCGCGCGGGACCGACGCGGGGGTGACGGTCAACGGCTTCTGCGTGGCGATGAACTGTCGCTTCGGGATGCAGCGCTGCCCGCCGGAGGCCGAGTGCCTGACCACCCGCACGAGCGGCGGCATGGCGGTCTCCGGCGTGTGCCAGCGCAGCGCCGACGGCGGCGCGGGCGACGCCGCCACGGACGCGGTCACGGACGCGGTCGCGGACGCGACGGCGGACACCACGGCGGACACGGCGGCAACGGACACGACGACGGACACCGCGGCGGACACGGGCGGGGCGGTGGACGCGACGGCGGACAGGGGCGGGGCGGTGGACGCGACGGCGGACAGGGGCGCGACGGACGCGGGCAGCGCGACGGACACGGGCGCGACGGACACGGGCGGAGCGGTGGACGCGGGCGCGACGGACGCGGGCAGCGCGACCGATGCGGGCGCGGCGGACGGGGCTGGGGGGTGACGGACGACGGCGAGCACTACTGCGGGAGCTGGCCTGCGAGGCCCTCCAAGGTCCGGCGCAGCAGCGGCACGCGAGCCTGGGAGCCTTCATCTCCCGGTAGGAACCCGGAGAGGGCCTCCTGGAACGCGGGGTTTGCGAGGAGCCGCCCGAGTTCGGTTTCGATATAGGTCCTCAAAGTGGGGTCGGCCGACCGCAGTTCGTCGGCCAGCTCCCGACGCCCATCGATGAGGGTGATGACGTCTTCGAGGTCCTTGGAGCCGTAGAGATCGTCTTGCCCTCGATCGTGGAACGCTTCAAGCTTCATCGCGAGGAGGTCCGTCGCGCGGGCGACCCTGATCGCTCCGAGCCCAGGGAGTTCATGCTGCTCACAGCGCAGCATTGCGGCGCTGTACCACCGGTTCGAGAACCGCAGCACGTCCTCGCTGGTCGGGAGCAGGTCGAGCACCATTTCGCCCGCCCGCCAGCGACACAGCGGCGCTCCCGGACGATCATCCTCGGTGAACCCGAGGGCTCGCAAGGTCGGCGCGAGCGCGTCGTATTGAGCCTTCGTGGTGACATCGACCACGGCGTCTACGTCCGTGGTTGGCCGCGGGGCTTGTTGCCGCGCGACCGGGTCGGTCAGCAGGAGCCAGGTCACCGACCCACCGACGAACATCAGGCGCTCGCGGAAGTCTCCGAGTCGCTCCGCGACCGCCCGGAGGAGCGCCTCTGGCGTTCGAGGGGTGCTCACGGCGCGACCTCTGCGTGGAGTGCCCTCTCCGCCGCGGCGCGCTCGCGCGCCGCGCCTACGCGCAGGAGCTCGGCCAGCGCGAGCAGGCGGTAGAGCGCGGGATCGACGAGCGCCGCCGACGGCGCCGTGCGGTAGAGCGGGTGTAGCCCTTGTCCTCGGGTGGTGCCCTGGGCCGCGGGCCAGACCAGCGCTGGCTCGGGAGCCAGGAGCTCGAGGTCACCCAGCACCGGCGCGGACAGCGCCGTCGGTACGCCCCGCGTCACGCGCGTGAACTCCGCCGGAAAGACGCAGCGCAGACCGTGGACCAGGAAGTTCACCAGCGTGCGTCGCACCACGATGCCCGGGGTGTCCGGCACGAGGATCCCCGCGCTCTCGTTGCGCTGGACGCTCGCGTGGGTCTCGCTCACGCTCAGGCCAAGCTCCCGGGCCAGGTGCGCGTAGCGCCAGGGCACGCCGGGGTGGGCGGCGAGCTTCAGCGCGACGAGGATGTCCTGGGGCTTCATCATGGCCGACTCGGCGGCGCAGCCGGGCCGCATTCGGTATTCGCGAATTGCGAATGATGGAGTAAAAATACATAAAAATCACATAGTTGAAAAGAAAATTGATTCCCCCTCCGGGGCGAAGCCCTGGGGCGCGAACCCGGAAAGAGACGGCGCCGCCCTGCGGTCGAGCCGTCAGCGCTTGAGGAGCTTCGCGAAGGGCGTGTGCTGGAAGCCCTGGGGGGTGCCCTTGCCGTGGGCGCCCGGGGTCTGGCCGGGGGGAGCGCCCTTCTTCGCCGTGAGCGAGATCCGTCGGCGAGCAAGGTCCACCTCGAGCACCCTCACGGTCAAGCGGTCGCCCGGGCGGCACACCTCCGACGGGTCCCTCACGAAGCGATCCGCGAGCTGCGAGACATGCACCAGCCCGTCCTGGTGCACCCCCACGTCCACGAAGGCCCCGAAGGCCGTCACGTTGGTCACCACCCCCTCCAGGGTCATCCCCGGCTTGAGGTCCTCCAGGGTGCGCACGTCCTCCCGGAACTTCGGCGCCTCGAACACCGCCCGAGGGTCCCTCCCGGGGCGCCGGAGCTCGTCGAGGATGTCCTTGAGCGTGGGCTCGCCCAGGTCCTCCGACACATACCCCTGCCAGCGCACCTTCCCCGCGAGGTCGCTGTTCCCCACCAGCGCGCCCACCTCCACCCCGAGGTCCCGGGCCATGCGCTCCACCACAGGGTAGCGCTCCGGGTGCACCGCGGATTTGTCCAGCGGGTTCGCGCTCCCTCGCACGCGCAAGAAGCCCGCCGCCTGCTCGAAGGTCCGGGGCCCCACGCCCGCTACGTCCAGGAGCTTCGCCCGCGAGGCGAAGGGCCCGTGGCGCTCGCGGTGCTGCACGACCTTCTTCGCCAGCGACGGCCCTAGGCCCGCCACATAGCCCAGGAGCGGCGCGCTGGCCGTGTTGAGCTCCACCCCCACCTGGTTCACGCACGACTCCACCACCTCGTCGAGCTTGCGCGACAGCAGCGGCTGAAACACATCGTGCTGGTACTGCCCCACCCCGATGGCCTTGGGGTCCACCTTCACCAATTCCGCCAGCGGGTCCTGGAGCCTCCGGGCGATGGACACCGCCCCGCGCACCGTCAGGTCCAGCTCCGGGAACTCCTCCCGCGCCACGTCCGATGCGGAGTACACGCTCGCCCCGGCCTCGCTCACGCTCACCACCATGACCGAGGGGGTGTCCTTCAACGCCTCCCGGGCGAAGGCCTCGGCCTCGCGCCCGTGGGTGCCGTTGCCCACGGCCACGGCCCCCGCGCCGTGCTTCACCACCAGCATCCGGAGCGCCACCCGCGCGCGCTCGAGCGCCTCGGCGCCCTGCACGAGGTACAGCACCGTGTGCTCCAGGAGCCGCCCGGTGGGGTCCACCACGGCCACCTTGCAGCCCGTGCGCTGCCCGGGGTCGATCCCCACCACCCCGCGCATCCCCAGCGGGGCCGCCAGGAGCAGCGCCTGGAGGTTCTGCGCGAACACGTCCACCGCCGCGCCGTCCGCCCGGAGCTTGAGCTCCACCTTCACCTCCCCCTCCACCGCGGGGATGAGCAGGCGCTTGAGCGCGTCCGCCGCCGCGAGGTCCAGCTCCGGCGCCCAGGGCGAGCGCCCGTCCCGTCGCCCCGCGCGCTTCACCTCCCCGAGCGCCACGGCCTCGTCCACCTCCAGGTCCACCCGGAGCACCTCCTCGGCCTCGCCGCGGCGCACCGCCAGGTACCGGTGCGACGGGATCGTCGCCACGGCCTCACGGAAGTCGTAGTACAGCTCGAACTTGCTCGGTCCCTCCCAGGACGGAGCCCGGCGAGAGGCCACCAGCGCCGTCTTCAGGTACAGCGCCCGCAGCGTCGCCCGCAGCTCCGGGGTCTCCGCCAGCGCCTCCGCGGCGATGTCCCGCGCGCCCTGGAGCGCGTCCTTCACGCTGCCAACGCCCTTGTCCGGGGAGACGTACGCCTCGGCCTCGCGCGCCGGAGAGCCCTCCAGCGGCTGCGCCAGGAGCCTCCGGGCCAGGGGCTCCAACCCCTTCTCCCGCGCCATCATCGCCCGCGTGCGGCGCTTCGGCCGGAACGGGAGGTACAGGTCCTCAAGCTCCGAGCGGGTGGTACATTGTTCAATCTTTTCGAGTAGTTCCGGGGTGAGCTGGCCCTGCTCCCGGAGCGTCTCGAGGATCGTCCCCCGGCGCTCGTCGAGCTCCAGGAGGTACCCGTGGCGCTCGGAGAGCGCGCGGAGCTGCACCTCGTCCAGGCCGCCGGTGGCCTCCTTGCGGTAGCGCGCCACGAAGGGCACCGTGGCGCCGCCGTTCAAGAGCTCCAGCGCGGCGCGCGCGCCCCTCTCCGGGAGCCCGAGCTCCCTCGCCACAAGCGTCACGCGGTCCGTCGTCATGGGCGGGAGGGTAGCACTGGTGGCGAAGGTCACGGGACCGTGGGCAACCAGGAACTCCACCAGGTCGGCGGCGACTGGGACTGGCGCGCTCGGTGAGCGATCGCCTCGATGGCCACCCGCGACAACAGACGGCGGTCGCCCAGCCGTCGCAGAAAGGCCGCGATGGAACAGACCGGTTGTGGGTGGAGGGGGAGCTCCCGCAACGCCAGGAAGCACGCGCCCTTGTCGTGGTTGACAAAGACCCGCGAAGGATCTCCGCTGGCGAGCGCGATGCAGGCACGCTCACCGAGGTCCTTGCCAGGGTTCGCAGAGGCTCGCATCAACGCGCTGAGGAGCTGCTGCTCCGCGCTGCCAGCCAGGAGGTCCACGACCTGGAGCGCGCGGCCATCGCTGTGGCACCAGGTCGAGAAGGCCCCCTGGCGACTCGGGATGTGGTCTACTTCATCACGAATCTCGGTAGGGATCATACATCGGACGGTCCCCATGGCCTGGGCAAAGCTGTCCGCGTGGCCGCTCAGGAACAGGAAGGACCACCAGTTGGCGTCGAGAATGTAGGTGGGCTCGGGCACCGCGCGTCCTTCCGTCGTTCGCTCTGGAGGGACGCTCAGCGGAACGCGGCTGGCAGTGGCTCGTCGACAGGGATCTCGAGGGCGACCTTGACCTGACCGTCGGTGAGATCGTTGCGCTCCCAGGCTTGCCGCAGACGGGCGAGGAGCCCTCGGCTGGGGGCGTCCGACGCAGGCAGCTCCTCCAGAGGCGAGGGAGGCGCCGAAGGCGGGGGGGCGTCGGGTAGCCATGCCTCCAGGGACCGTGCGACAAAGCCGCGGTTGACGAGGTGGAACGCCGTGATCTTCCAAGGCGTGAAGAACTCGTGTCGGGCCAGGTCGACCAGCGCCTGCGCCTGCTCGCGCGACGCGACTGCGCGCGGCGCCCCCAACACCCGTCGGAGACCAGCCAGAGGTAGCAGGAACTCCGCCGCGAAGGCGCGGGCCCGCTGCTCCGCGGCGGAGCCTCCGAGATCGTCACGATCGAGGACGAGCTGTACCCCGGCCTCACCGGGATCGAACAGGAGGTGACACAGCTCGTGCGCGAGATGCACCCGCGCCAGGAGCGGGCTCAGGCCCTCAGCAGCCCGCGCGTTGAGAACGATCGTGGCGGCGCCCTCCGTGTCGCGGATGCTCGTGGCGGACGCCCCGGGAGAGGCCAACGGGAAGACCAGGACGGCGATGTCGAAGTGCTCCTCCACGAGCGCGCAGAGCGCCGAAACCGCCGCGTCGGGAGCGAGTCTCACGGGCGGACGAGCAAGCACCCCCCGCACCCCCGAGGCGCGTCGGTAGCCATCGGTCGCCGCTGGAGGGCGCGCCGCCGGGCCTGGGATGTCTCTCGGGGCCGCCATGGGGGAGAACTGCTGACGCAGGTGCCCGGCGTCTCCTGGGGATGATGCCTCCGCCAGACGCCGGAGGGTCCGTCCCGCGTCCAGCGCTCGTCGGAGCGGCGCCTCGTCCTCCGGCGAGAAATCCTGCCACGCCCGGTGCCGCAGGAAGATCCGCGAGCCCGGTCGAGGCTGCTCGACACCATCGAGCAAAGCCCAGGGATCCAACTCCAGCGCCGCCGCGAGCTGTTGCCAGGTGGTCGTGCTGCCAGGCGCGACGCCATCCTCGATGCGGTGAAGCTCCTCCACGGTGATGTGGCTCCGCCGAGCGAGGGCGTCGGGGCTGAGCTGGGAGCGCTCGCGAACAGCGCGCAAGACGGTGCAACGCGCGGGAACCACCGGGGAACCATGACGCCGACGGGACCCGGCGTCAACACGGTCCTCGCCGCGCGGGCCTCTCGCTACTCCGCCAGGGCCTTGAACGCCCCCTGAGACGGCTCGCTGTAGAACTCGATCCGAAGCCTGTCCAGGACCTCCGGTGGGAGTTGGGCGAAGTCGCGACTGTTCTCCGTGGGAATCAGCACGCAGCGTGCCCCTGCGTCCATCGCGACGCGCAGCTTGTCGCCCAGGCCCTCGACACGGGTGAGCACGCCGTGGAGGCTCATCTGTCCCAGCACGACCAGTTGCGCTCCCAGGGACCTCCCAAGCGTCGCAGACAACAGGGCGACATAGAACGCCATCCCGAGATCCAGGGCATCCCTGCCCGACGTCAGGCTCATCACCTGAAGGTTGACATCGTACCCGCTAAAATCGCGGTCCAGGCCGACCTTCCGGCTGCTCGCCCGCAGGTAGTCATAAGCCATACGCGCCGACTCGCGGAGGCCCTTTGATGCCACGCCGAGGACCGAGAAGCGTCCGCCGCCCGGCGCCACGGTGCACTGAATGCGGAAGAGCGAGTAGCGCCCCTCGGCGGGGTCGTGCCCGACCGTAAAGACATCGCCCGGCGGCAACGGATCGCTGGGGATGAGCTGCGTGGCCCCGAGCTCCTTGCAGGTGACAAATGTCTCCTGCCTTGTCTCACGGTCGATGTACGAGAGGTTGACGCGCGCGTACTCGACGCCGCCCATCCGGCGTAGCTGTTCCTTCACGCGCCGCCGGAGCTCCATCGCGAAGCATAGACACTCCTCGACCTCGGCCTTGGTGCACTCGCCGTCGGGGTGCAGGAGCTTGAGCATGCCTGAGGTCGTCTTCGCGATCGCCTTCCGGTCGCGCTCCTCGACGTGGCTGCCGAGGCGGAAGTGCCGCTCGAAGACGTCTGCGTAGCTGCGCGGTCGGAGCTCGTTGTGAAAGACCTCGGCGATGTAGTCCGCGATGAAGCCCAGGTGGGCGGTGAAGTAGCCCGGTTGCATCTTCGGCAGCTCCCACCCTGGCAGGTACGCATGCCAGCGATCGTGGAAGGCCATGTCGTTGCGGATCGTGTCGGGGAACGGGAGGAACAGGTGCGACGTGCGCGCGATCGTCTCGACCTCCCCGTCGAGGTTACCGTTGAAGACGAACCCGGCCTCGCCTTGAACGGTCCCCTTGGCGCTGCCGCGGGAGAACGACCCGAGCTCCATATAGTCCTTGTAGAGCTGCTTGTCCTCGGGCCTCTTGAAGTGGCTCCCTGCGACCTCGTCGAAGGCGACCACATCCCAGCGCGTGACGAGCCCCGGCCCGTAGGGCGGCGCGTTCGAGGCGAAGAGCTTGGGGATCGTGACCTGACCCCCGGAGAGGAGAATCGCGTAGGGTGAGAGCTCGCGGAAGACGTAGGACTTGCCCGTTCCGCGCGGGCCGAGCTCGACGAGGTTGAAGTTCCTCTCCACCAGGGGAAGGAGGCGCAGGAGGTAGAGCCACTTGCGGCGGGGCGTGAAGTCCGCCTGCGTGGGCTCGTAGCCCATGGTCCTCAGCAGCACGTCGGTCCACTCGTCCCGCGTAAAGCGCCGCCGCCCCTCCACGAACTCCTCGTAGCGCGCGCTCGCGATCTGGATCGGCGCGAGCCGCTGCAGCACGAAGGGCCGCGTGGCGCCGCGATGGACGATGGTCTCGTCGTAGGAGAGCTCGATGTTGGCCCAGATGCCACCGGTGAACAGTCTCTCGTGCCGGTGGACCAGGTCCGGCTCGACGTGCACGAAGTCGAGCCCGCTCGTGGCGAGGCGGGCCCAGTACTTCCCGCCCTGGTCCTTCTCGTCGAAGGTCACCGTACAGAGGTCGATGATCTTCATCGAACCCTGCTTCTGGAGCCGCGCCTTGATCAGCTCGCCCTGGTCGGCTCGGACGATGCGCTCGGTGATGGTCTCCTTGACCTGCTGCAGGCCCGCCTCGACCTCGTCCCGGTTCGTGGTGGAGCAGAACTTCCCGAGCAGGTACTCGAGCACATAGACTGGAATATTGTAGCCGACTTTGAGCCTCTTGACAAGATCTTTTCGGACTACACGGCCAGAAAATGCGCCAAGGAGCTTCCGGTCGAGGTCATCGACAGGCGCTTCGTCCAAGGGCAGAGCCTGGTTTGCCTCGGAGCCGCTCATGGTCAGTCCCACTCCTCGAGGTCTACCTTGAGCTCGACGTCGCAGTGGTCGAGGAGCTCGTCGTTGTCGGCGTCGCGCACCTCGACCTGGAGGCGGGTGCCGCGCGCGCAGGTCTCGTGGGCCTCGCGGTCGAGCGTGATGGTGACCGGCTGGCCCTGCGCCTCGATCTTGCAACTCGGCGACCGGAACAGCCGTCGCCCGCTCCCCGGCTCGACGACCTTCACGAGGATCTGTCGGCCTGTCATCTTCGCGTCGGCGCCGAACATGGCGCTCTGGCCCGCGCCGGCCCTCACCTCGACGCGCGGCCTCAGAGAGGTGATCTCTGAGACCGGCGTGAGCACCGCAGCCACCTTCTCTGCCTTCTTCGGCCAGCGGAAGATGACCACGGGGGTCACGAGCTCCTGGAGCGTGGCGCCGCCGTGGAGGAAGCCGGTGCCACCGTAGGTCCGAAACGTGTTCACGCTGCGAGGAACGCGACACTCGAGGTCGCTCCCCTCGACGGGCAACGCGATCGCCGTCGGGTGCTTGAGCCCTCGCCCGACCACCGCGCGGCGCGAGCGCCAGAGGACCTCCCCGGTTGGCACCTCCTTCACCTCGTCCAGTCCTGGCTCCCAGTGGATG
Source organism: Deltaproteobacteria bacterium (assembly GCA_016218725.1). Taxonomy (GTDB): domain Bacteria; phylum Myxococcota_A; class Polyangia; order Polyangiales; genus JACRDB01. Next base: position 69,738 of record JACRDB010000077.1, on the reverse strand, counting down.
AAGCCGTGGTCGGTGACGATCGCCACCGTGGGGTAGCCAGCGTCTCGCAGACGGCGGACCACGCGCACATACCGCTCGACGTGTTCGTCGGCGCCAGTAAATTCCAGCTCGCCTTCGTGGCCCTGGACATCGAACTCGTCACCAAAGACGAAGAGCAGCCGACCGGTGTCCTTCGGCGCTGGGGGGTCCGCGTCGAGCACGCTCTTCACATCGCTTGTCGCCGCAGGCTTCAGCTTGAAGCGCTGCCGCAGCCACGCACGCCTCGCCTCGGCCACCGTCAGGTCCTGCGCCCCGTCGCTGGCCGTGACGCGCCACCGGACGGGGGTCGCCGTCGTGAGCTCGACGGTGAGCCGTCCGGGGTCCTCGGCGAGTGCGAACGGCATCCCGAGCGCCGTAATGGACGGCAGCGGCGCCCGCGCGGGCCGCACCTCGGAGCGGCGTACCGGTTCGCCCCGGTCGAGCAGCTCGGCGATCCGCGCGCCCAGGTCGTAGCGGCACGCGTCGAGCACGAGCACCGCCATCGGGTCTCGGGAGGGCCGTTCCAGGGCCAGCACCTCGCCGGCGAACGGAAGGCCCAGCGAGGCAATTCCATGGTGCTGGAGCAGCTCCGAGAAGGCCGCGTTGCAGCCGTCGAGGTGCCGGAGGTAGGCGCGACGCAGGCGCGCCCGCACGCCCTGGAGGCCGCCCGGGAGCCCGGGGTCGTCCTTCCAGAGCTGCTCTCCCTGACGATCGACCTCCCAGCCGGAGGTGGTGAACCACACAACGGCCTCGCTCGGCGCCTTCCAGCTCTTCTCGACGCCGACCTGCAGACGCAGGAGCGATGCGGCTCGCGCGAGCGTCACCAGGCTCTGCCAGGCGACCTTCTGCTCGGCCTGGCGGCCCCAGAAGGCCTGGGCGTGGGTCGTGTAGAAGGGCTCGCGCTCTTCAAGCAGCCGGGCGAGGGGCTCGAAGTCCTCCTGCGGCGCGATGCGCTCGACCTCCCTCTGAAAGACCGCCTCCTCGGCGGCGCGCGACGCCAGCGCAGGCACGGTCCCGGAGAGGCTCCTGGCCCAGTAGACCAGGGAGGTCGTTCCATCCGCCTGACGCGCGAGCTCCTCGAACGCGCCCAGAAGCTCGACGTTCTTCTGCCAGCGATCGAGCAGCTTCAGGGCCCGATCGCGTGCGGTCCCGGCGGGGATGATCTTGTCTCCCTCCTTCGGCGGCTCCGCCGGTGCGCGGGCGGCGGCGTCTGTCACCAGCAGGTGCGCCGTCGCCGCCGTGCGCCAGTCCTCGTCCTTCCCGGGAATGGGCGCGGGCAACCCGAAGTCCTCAATGACTCGCCGCGTGAAGATGCTGCGCCGCGCCTCTCCGATGATGTCTACGATGGGCGTGTTCCTTCGGGCAAGCGCGGCGAGGATCTGGTCCTCGTCCACGAGCGCCGACTTCGCGCTGCCGGGCGTGAGGTCACGCCACGACGACCGCGGCTGATCGATGTGCTCAAGGGCGTAGGTCCTCAGCATGTCGCGGAGCCCGGCCTCGTGATCCCGGGCCAGCTCGACCCCGAACCGGGCGAGCGCCGAGACCAGGGACTCGGTCCAGACCTGGTCTGCGTGAAGCTCGAACACCTTCAGATACCCGATCTCCTCGCTGGCAACGGGAAGCCAGAGGACCCGTGGTGCGGGAGCGGCCTTCCGCAGCCGATCGCGCAGGAGGAGCTCGTGCTCGCCGTCGGCCCACAGCTCGAAGGCGCCGCCCTCCGCGGCCGCCCTCAACAGGTCGCGCCAGGTGCCCTCCGGGTCGCACCAGAGGATGAACGGCGGCGGCGTGACCTTCCGGCGAAGGACCGCGGCCACCTCGCCTCGCAGCCACACCCGGAGCGAATCCGCCGCGGCGCTCACGCTTCGCCCTCAGGTTCAGGGGAGTCGGCTTGTCGGGTGAGGCGCATCCAGGCCATGGTCATCCCTTGTCCTTTGCAGGCCACCATCCCGGCTGTGGGAGCTTTCCCTCGCGGCACCAGCGTCGCTCATCGGCGCGCCACTCCGCACGGTCGGCGATCGCCTTCTCAAGGTCCTTGGGCGCGAGCACGTCCGCCGCGAGCAGACCGGCCCGCTGCAAGGGAGCGATGTTCACGCGAACACCGTCGTTCAGATCAGGACTGTACCGGCTCTCCTGCGCGATCCACGCCTGCACCGAGCGCGGAGGCTGCGCGAGCGGGTCGCGGGCAGAAAGCTGATCGTACAACGGCTGCTGCGCGAGCCACGCCTCCCAGGTCGTCAGGTCCGACGGAGCCCAGCCTTCGATGTCTTTCTGGAGCCGTTCCGCGGCCCGGGTCTTCTGACGCAGCTCATCCTCGATCAAGATGGCCCTGGGCTGCCTCTCCAGGCCGGTTCGTTGTGTGTTGAGTTCACGTAGCTCCTCGCGTAGTGGCTTGAAGACCTCGCGGTCAAGGCGAGCGAAGGCGGGCCCGGTCGCAAGTCGAAGGCCCTCTGCCACCATGCCCCGGAAGTGCGCTGCGATGGCTTGTGCGATGACCTCGGCAGACGCGCTGTCCGCGGGGGGTTCGGGGATTGGCCCGACGGTGACACAACATCGGTTGAGTTCGGCCAGGCCGGTAGCCACCCAATCCACCAACGCCTCCGGCAGGGTTCCCTGCGAGGCGTCCCTTCGCCAGGAGGGCACGGCCTCCTCGATGGCCGCGCTGGAGAGCCTCCACAGCCACAACGATTTCAGTTGCAGGACCGCGTCATCGACCGCAAATTTCGTGAGCATCGGGGCGGCAAAGCCTGTTTCACACACCTTCGCGAGCACCTCGTCGAAGGCCCTGAGCTCCTCGACCTTTCCTTCCAACTCCAAGCGCCGTGCGTCCTGATCGCTAGAGCGTTCTCGGAGCTTCTCCAGGCTGTTGAGCTCCGTCTGGAGACTTGTGCGAAGCGGTCCAAGGTACTGCGTCCTGACCTTGGGCAGCAGGTCAGCATCCAGGCGGTGGTAGTAGACCAGACAGGCGAAGGTCGGCGTGCCCCGTACGGCGCCACGACCCCTGCGACGTGTGCTGTTGTTGCCAACGCTCCTGAGTTGCCACGCGATGGGGCGCTTCCTGAACTGCGTGACATGTCGCTTGAAGAAGTCGGTAGAGAGCCAGCCGGCAAGGGGCCTGCCCGTAATCTCCGCGGATTCGCGCTCTACGGCGTGTGCGTGCTCAGCGCCGAAATCCACAGCGAGGCGCTCGCGCACACGACCGAGCAGCGAGGGTTCGGTAGCGTCTTCGGTGAGCGGAATGATGCCGTCGGCGTCGGCCCAGGGTGGCGAAGCCTCATGGGACTCGATCTCGCGTGGCCAGCGGTGGCCCAGGAGCCGGAGCACGAGTACGCTCAGGTAGTCCTCGGTGAACCGGACGAGTTCGGGCTTTGAGACAACGCCCTCCTTCTCGCGTAGCTCGCGGAGCAGCCAGTAGACCGAGATGGGGTGGATCTCGAGCTTCTGGGCGAGCTCTTCGAGAAGGGTCTCCGTTGGGATTGGAACGCGGGCGCCAGGGACATCCTCGTTCTCATCCTCGTCTTCGTCGTCGCCATTGGCAGCATCCTCTTCACCAATCCAGTGGCCACGTCCTGCCTCGTGGGCGTCGCGTAGACGTCGCTTCAACTGCGCCAGCGTGTCCGAGGAGAGTGTGCATCGCTCCTGGCGCGCGAGGGACTCAAGGGCTTCCACGGGTAAGGAGAGCCCCCTACGGTGCTCCGGGACGGCGTCGTACCCAGTGATGAGCGGGGACCAGCCTGCGGGTGTACCGGTCTCATCAAGGACGGCTTGGAGATCGTCGCCCGTGATGTCGAACGCCCGGAACACCTCGCGCTCGGAGAGTCCCTCGATCGTGTGGAGCAGGGCGGCAACCGCGTCTGTTTGATCGGCGAAGCGCCGCCACGCCTCAGTAAGCGAAGTGCCACACAATGGAATGCCTCTGAAGCTGCGCTCTGTCGAGTCGAGGGCCACGAGGTGCCGTTTCACTGCGACAGCGCTGGACTCCAGCTCATCCAGAAAACTAGGAGTTGTATCAGGCACAGGAACCCGAGCGACCGAGCTTTCGGGCAATTGAATTTTGCCGCTGAGGCCACGCACGATCGTGCTGGAGAAACGGCAACTAAGGACCGCAGCAATCGCTGGGTGCGGCTCGCGCTGGTAGATGCCTGAAGAGGCAGCTCCCGCGATGATGGCTGGCTCGGACATCCAACGAACGCCTAGCGACCCACGTGCGACCCACGTGTAGGTCCATCCTCTCGCGAAATACCGGTCCTCATTGCGTGCATAGGCCCTTCCTGTCGCCTTGATCCGAGTCCCCTGGTATTGCCACTCAACGACCCAGAGTTGGTGGCCAAACCACTTTCCGTAGCCGCCGCCCTTCTCGAACGGTACGTAGCGCCGCTGGGGAGCCGGGCGACTCCAGTCCTTGTCCGATGCCTCCCAGGCGAACCGGACATAGCGTGCGTCGTCAGCAGTGGCGAGGCCCTGGCATACGTCCGCTACACCGCCAAGCGTGCGCCCTGCCAACAATTCGAAGATCCGCTCGCGAAACCAGTAGCAGAGAGGCGCCTGCGTGACTGTGAGAAACCGTGCCTGGAGCGGGCGCGAGACGCTGAGGTGTTTTGTGCCTGCTTCCCCCGAGATGCCGCGGAGGGCGTCGCAGAGGAGTGAATCCTTCTCCCCCGGGGTCTTGGGGCCCACGAGCCGGAACGCCGTGAGCCGGTGCTCAGATGATGGCTTTGTCCTGGCGAAGACGAAGAGCACGGTGTTCACAACCTCGCCCGTGACTTCGCCGAACGCACGCGGTCCAAGGTGTGCCAGTGCCTCGATGCTGGTCTCACGGATCACGCCCCCGAACGACTTCGGCGCTGTCTTGAGCGTCTCCTCGTCCACCGCACGGAGAGCGGCAAAGGACCGCAAGAACATCCACGACTGTTGCGTGACCATCGCGACCCGGCCGCCCTCAGCCGCGAGTTGCAGGCACCGCAGGATGAACGCTGCGTACACGTCCCGCTTGCCGGGCGCGAAGTGATGCTCAACGAACTTCTTGAGGACGGGCCCCATGTTCTTCGAGCCCATGTACGGCGGGTTTGCCGCCACGATGTCGTAGCGCCGTGAGAGAAGCTCTACGAGCGTCACTCCCTTGCTTGCCGCCTCACCGAAAAACGCCGTGGCGAGGTCGGCCTCCCGCGCCTCCGCGCTGAAGTGCTCTCGCAGCCGACCCACGGCCTCGTGTCTCCACGCCGCCCAGTCCTCCTCCTTGCGCGGCCCGAACAGCGATCCCGCGCCGGCCTCGCGCTCGCGGTCAAGTTGTTGCTTACGCAAGTGGCGTAGCTCGCGATCAACGGGCTCCTCGATCTGGAGCAGCGAGCCAAGCTCATCCGCGTGGGCGAGGCCCTCGAAGATGGCCAGGAGGGCGGGCTTGAGCGGCGTGTCCTCGGGATGTTTGCGGAGAAAGGCGTTGAGGTGCTCCTTCCCCGCAGGCAGACGGATGTTGGTCGCGACGAGGTTCACCCGGCGCGGTGCGAAGTCCGGCGCCTTCTCCCTGGCCTTCATCACCAGCGCCAGCGCAGCGATCTGCACGGCGCGCTCATCAATGTCGATGCCGTAGAGGTTCCGCTCAAGGATGGACGCGCAGATCCGTGCAGGGTCGGTGACCGTCCCCTCCTCGACGTACATGGCGTAGAAGAGCTCGAACGCCTCGATGAGGAAGTGCCCGCTGCCGCAAGCTGGATCCAGGAAGGTGAGGTCCGCGACCGGCTTCATCGTCACCGGCGCACGGTCGGCGCCTCGGACGTAATATGTCCACGTCTCCGTGAGGCGAGAGTCCGGGTGCATGCCCATCCAGGTCGCGCCAAGCGAGTTCTGGACCAGGAACTTCACCATGTACGGTTCGGTGTAGATGCATGTCGCTGGGACGATTTCGGCGCCCTCGATCTTGGAGCCCTTCTTCGTCCGAACCTTCTCGAAGACCCGGTCCTTCTCCTCGATATTCCAGTATTGGTAGGTCCAGCCGAGCGCGTCGGGTGCCTTGAACACGTCGTCGCTGGCGGCCTCCTGTCCCTTCACCGTGACGGTGCCCGACAGAAGCGCGATGCAACGCTTGAGGGCCGCGACCGACGGCCGTAGCGCCACCGCCGGGGACCGTGGATCAAAGAGCAGTGGAAGCTCCCTGGCACGTCGCGCAAACTCATCGAAGAGCGCAGCGAAGAGTCCCTCGTCATCACCGATGCAGCGCTCGGGTTGCTTCTTTGCAAGTCGGTTGTGTTGGAGGGAGCGGCCGCCGTAGGCGCCCTTCTGGAGGACGACCTCGTCGATCAGCTCGCGCGCCTCCATACAGCGCAGGGCGAGGAGGCGGTTGGCCCAGGTGTAGGCGGCATCACGGGTGAACTCCGCGACGGCCGCCTCGCGACGCTGTCCGGCCTCCGCTCGGTTCTGGAGGTACGCGTCAATGACCCGGCGTGCTTCGCGGTCCTCAGGGGTGAGCTGGGGGAGCTCATCTACGGGCACCGAGGCGCGCTCCGGACGCACGCCGAGGGCTGCCAGGCGCCGCGCCAGATCGCCCGACTGCCACGTTCCCTGCGCGTCGTATCTGCCGTCGAGCTCGCGGCGGAGCTCCAGGGTGATCGCCTTGAGTGTGCCCTTGAGGTCCATCAGTCGAGCTCCACGTCGAAGTTCTCGAGCATCGCGCGTACGTGTCCGTCGAGCTTCTTGAGAAGCGCGTCCCAGTCAGCCTCCGTCCGGATACGACGGGCCGTCGCGACCTCCGAGAGGCGGAGGCGCCGCGTCTCTCGGATTGGGGGCGGGGAACGCGAGTCGCCGAGCGGAGTTTGTGACGCACGCTTCTGGACCTCGCGTTGAATGGCGGCGCTCAGCTCGTCGACAAGGCGCTGCGCGCGAATCCGCAGCGCCGCCACTCGGGCGGGGTTGGTCTCGGAGTCCAGCGTTGCGATGAACGAGTCGAGCGGCTCCGTCATCTCCCTGGCCAACGCCTCCTCCAGGAATTGCTGCTTGAGCTCCTGGGGCAGACGGTCCAGGGCTCTTTCGACGACTCCCCGTGCCTCCTCTCGCCACGCGGAGAGCAGTGTCTGGAGCTCCAGGTCGGCGCTCGCCTTTGCCCCCTGGAGTTGCTTCCAGACGTCCATTTCGGTGAACCGAGCGCCCAGGCGCGCGGTCTCGTACTCCCCGAGGAACCGCGCGGCAGCGCCGCCCGCGGCCAGCATGTGCTCGATGGACCGGAGCTGCTCCGCGAGGGTCCTGAGTTCGATAAACCTCGTCCCCCACTTCTCCTGGAAGACAGCCACTTGATCGATGGCCTCGACGCCGCGCTTCAGGTCCTCGGAGCGCGCGTGGAGCCCCTTGACGCGGTGCATCGGGTTCGACAGCGCGAGCACGCTCTGGAGTGCATCCCTGCCTTCGCCGAAGGCCTTGGGGCGCGGAAGACAGGCGGGGTCAGCCCAGAGGGTCACCGTGTCGGCGCGGGCGAGCTTCTCGCGTCCGAAGGTCTCCATCACGTCATGCAGCGCCGCTGGCGTCTCGTCGATCTTGCGCGTGCCAGTGAGCTTCATGAGCAGCGTACGGGTCTCCTCAAGGACCTCCGCGGCGACCTCCGAGTCCTCAAGGACGAGCTCGACCTTGTCGAACTCGCGGCTGTCTCGCAGCGCCTTTTGGAGCGTGGGGTCCGCCGGGTTCGTGTGCGGCATCTTGCCAAGGAGCACCTTGATCGTGCCGGCGCGCACGCACGCAGCCACGCCGACCCGCACCGCGTTCCGATCCCATCCGTACGGCGGAGCGCCGAACTCGTCGAGGAGGTTCTTCCCCAGCGTCCGTTCCTTCTTGCCCTGTCGGCTTGAGAGGAAGATCCGGAGGGCGTCGAGCAGGGGAGAGTGCGGGTCCAGCGCGCCGGCTTTGTCGAAGAGGCGTAGCGCCTCGACGTCGGGCGCGAGCTTCTTCTCGCCCCCCAGCACGTCAAGAATGGCCTTCTGCTCCTGGGCGATGCGGCCCGGGACCTTCTCGAACCTGGGGTACAGCGTGGGCCAGAAGGTCGCAAGCTCGGCGCGAAGGGTGGCGCCGGGGGTCTGGCCCGAGCGCGGCGAGAGGGCGCGGCTGGAGCCCCGGAAGATCACGTGCGCCTGCCGGAGGCCTGCCTTGAGGCCCTCCTGGACCTTGCGCTCGAGCTTCGAAAGGTCGCTGGTTTCCCGTTCGGTCGCGAGCCTGCGCGCCTCCTCCGATTTCTGTGAGTCCCGCTTCCAGGTGGTGACGACCTCGCGGAGCGCGAGGAGGCGGTTCAGGTCCCGGTCGAAACCCGGGACGCGATCACAGAGGACGAAGATCGTCTGCTGCTCGTCGGCGCGCAGGCTCTGGTCCTCGAGGTCGGGCACCTTCACCCCCCCGAGCGCTGCGAGGGGCGAGTACATTCGCACCTCGATGTGGCCGTTCTTCAGCGCCGAGGTGCCATCCATGTTGAGGCGCACCTCGAACTCGCCGTCCTTGAATGGGACGGTCTCGAAGCCGAGGAGGGAATGGAGGTGGTTCTTCCTCGTCTCGGGATCGAAGACGAAGTGCCTGGCAAAGCCGGCCTCGCGGTCCTGCTGCCGGAGCTGGGTTGCGATGGTCGCGACCTCGTCCTCGAAGGTCCGCCGCTCGCCGGTGAGGAACTCGTACTCGTCACCGATGCGGGTGGCCATCTTCGCACCGATGAGCTTCTCAAGTTCAGGCTGGAGCCGGGCTGTGAGCCCGGACAGGTCATCGCTCGTCGACTCGACCAGGAGCCGCGCCACGTTGTCGATGGTCCGCGGCACGTAGGCGATCTCGCGGATGAGGTAGAGCACCTCCGCGACCCGCCGCGTCAGCGCGCTGGCGCCGGGAACCACCTCCTCGACGCGCGAGAGCTCGCGCCGGACGTCCGGGCTCACCTCACTCTCGCCCGAGAGGTTCCCATAGACCTCGTCGAAGGACACCAGCTCGCCGACCTCGAGCTGGAGGTACGGCCGACGACCGGCGCGGAGGATGTCCTGGGTGATCGCCAGCAGCGTCCGCGTGGAGCCCGAGAGCTGCTCGCCGCGCCCGCCCCTGGAGCGAAGGCTCTTTACGATCTCAGGGATGAGGTGCACCTGGTATGGGAAGAACGGGTAGAGCGTGACAAAGCGGTCGCGCTCGCAGCTCGGCAGCTTCTGGCTGGTGTTCGCCAGCTCCCCAAGGCCCCGGAGCACGCCGGGCGCCGCGTCGTGGGCCTTGCCGACGGCGTCGCGCCCGGCGAGCTTCTTCTTGAAGATTCGATCCTCCAGGACCAGCTCGATGTTCTCCGTGGTCAACGACCACTTGAACCGGAAGCGGCCCTCGATCTTCTTCATGTCCGCCCGAAGCGCGCGGGCGTTCTGGTAGATGGCGCCCATGTCCTCGTGTGTCGTGACGAAGATCCAGATCTTCCCCTGCCCTCTGATCGCCGCCTCTTCGACCAGCGCCTGGAGCTGCGCGAGACGTCCGGCGTCGTCTTCAATCCACTGACCGGACTCGTCGAGGACGAACAAGATACGCGCCGGCTTCTTGCTCTCCTTCTCACGCGCGGCCAGGTCGTCCAGCATGGTCTGTACGAGGAGCTGGACATTGTAGAGGTCCCCGTGCTCGGCGTTCTTCAGCGCCTGCGCGACCTCCGCGGGGCTCCCGAAGGCATCGGGCGCCACCGTACAGGCCGCCTGGTACAGGTGCTTCGCGTAGAAGCCGGGGTTCTTTCGGATGTCAGACCATGGTTGGCCCGCCCGCGCCGAGACCTCGGCGTGGAGCTCCGCGAGCTTGCCTCGCCGGTCGATCTCCTGCTCGATGACCCTCGCGAAGAAGAGGTTTGAACAGTAGCCGCGCGATTGGTAGTATTGCGAGAGCAGGAGCCGCGACAGCGGCGTCGTCTTGCCGTCGACGAGCGTGTTGAGGTTGAAGGCGAGGACACGCGTGGAGCACTGATCGAGCTGGCCGAGGCTTCGCACGATCGACGCCCGCATCGGGGCCGTTGGCGGTACCCGTCCCTCAAAGCGCTTCGCCGCGGTGTGTCCCAGGAGCGAGCGGTTCTCGGCGAGCAGCGCGAGGATCTTGGCCAGGTGCGACTTGCCTGAGCCGAAGTAGCCCGAGATCCAGGAGCCGACCTCCGTGGTCTGGAGCCGGAAGGAGTCCGTGTAGTGCTCCAGGAACTCGTCGATATACCTCTCGATCGTGGGCGTCACCACGTACGCGCCGACCTCCGAGGCGAGTTTGGCCTCGCTTTGCACCTCGCCGACCTTGATGACCGGGTCGATCTTCTCCTCGATGCGCGTCTCGAAGATGTCTGCGAGCTTCATCGTCCTTCTCCCCCGCCGCGGCCAATGAACGTCATCACAGGATGTCTCCTCGGTACATGAACTCCTCGCTCTTCCCGAGGAAGCGGTACACGCGCGCCTCGACGAGGACGCCGGGGATCAGCAGGATCGCCGGTCCCTCAAGCGCCGCGTGGTCGCCGTCCCAGAGCGTCTGCATCACGGCGCGGGGTCCCGACACCGGGTAGAGCGCGGCCATCCGCTCCAGCACGACGACCGGACGTCCCGCGTCGGGTCTGGTCACGGCCTCACGCACCTCGGTGGCAACGGCGTTTGTCCACAGAGAGCACAGCTCCGACGCAGGGTCCGAGCCGGGCATCGGATCGCTCATCGCGTCCACCATGGCGCTCACACCAAACCGGTCCACCACGCGCGCCGTCACGTCGAGCACGTCGACAGGACGGATCGAAAACTCTGGCTCCAGCGTCGCGGCGAGCGTGCGCCACTCACGCAGGACGGCCCGCTCCGACTCCGGCGGGTACACCACTGCCAGGAAGGGCGCCCCGGTCTTGCGCCCGATGTGCTGATAGCGCGTGCGCACGCGGTCCGTGGCCTCGCGGAGCTTCCACGCCCAGTCCTCAACACCGCTCATGGTCCGGCTCCGAGCGGGTGCCTGGGCACGTCGAGCACCACGGTACGGCCCGAGCGCTCGAACCGAAGCTCGCCCCGCTGTGCGAGCTGGGCCAGCGCCAGCGACGTGTCCTGGGCGTTCCAGAGGAAGAGACGCCAGTCGCGCGCCTCGAGCAACGCGCGGCCCCGCAGCCCCTCGACGTCCAACAGACGGCAGAGGTGGAGGGCGACCTCCGGCGCGACGACCGGGCGCTGGAGGGTCTTCCGCTGGACGCCGAGAAGGAGGCCAAAGTCTCGCAGCGCGGACAACATGTTGCCGGCGACCTTCAGGCGCGTACTCTCACGCCATCTGCTCGGCAGGCCCTGGGCGCTCTCGGAGAGAAAGTCGATGACATCGTCGCGACGTACCCGGAGGGCCCCGGTCTTCCAGAGCGGCCAGAGCTTGTCGGTCACGAAGTCGAAGGTCAGGCGATCACGACGAGCGAAGTGCACATAGACAAGGCCGACAAAACGCGGGGACGTTACATCGCCACGAGCGGCGGCCGCGAGGTCTGCGAGCACCCACGACGGAGGGTTCCACGCGAGGAATCTCCAGTGCAGAGAATCCCAGATGCGGAGGCGCGTCTCTCTCGCGGTCTGCCGTAGGAGCCTCCCGCCGAGGCAGGCTGCGCGGATTTCCTCGATGGACATCCCAGCATCGAGCGCACGAAATACGCTGAGCGCCTCGGCGACGAGCGAGCCTTTGGAGGTGTTGCGGGTGCTGTAGGGTCCGGTGTCCCGACCAGGGTGCTCGTCTGGCCGAACTGCCCCGCCGCCGCGGCGCTGGGGGATCGGAGCCTCGGGTGTTTCCCTACAGGTCATCAATGGTCCCTCTTCGCGAACCCACACCTGTCCGCTCGTGCGAGGCACTCTGACGCCCGTGCAGGGGCCTCTGGCCTGCCTCGACCGCCACGCCCACCCGTACTCGACGGAAGCAGGTTTCTTCTAGAGAAACGTGTATCCCGGGCGGCTGTCTACCGTCAAGGGGTGCCGAAGATCCCTCGGGCTGGGGCGCCCATGCTGGCGCGGGACCTCGGCCGCCGGGTCCGGACTCTACGCGAGGCCCTTGGGGTCACCCAGGAGAAGACCGCCTACGAGGTCGGCATTTGGAAGGGGACCCTCTCCAAGATAGAGTCCGGCCAGCAGCTCCCCACCCTCGGTGTGCTCGAGCTGCTCGCCGGACGCCTTGGTGTCGAAATCCTCGACCTCCTGGTCACCCCCGACCCCAGCCACCTCCGCCATCGAGTCATTGACGCCACCCGGGACCTCTCTCCCGAGGCACTCCGGGCGCTGCTCACGGCCCTCAGGCTCCGCCCCGCGGCAGCCCCTCCGGAGGAACTGCCCTTCACCGAAACGGCGCCTCCCGATGCGATCACCGACCCCCCGGCCTCGGTCCCGCTCCTCGGCCTCGATGTCGCTGCCGGGGGCTTTGACGGCACCCGCGTCGACCGCGGCACCCGCTGGGTGATCCCACGCACCCGCCGCAAACTCCACCGGGGCTGCTTTGTCGCTCGGGTTCTGGGCCGTTCGATGGAGCCCACGATCCCGAGCGGCGCCTACGTGCTCTTCTCTGCGCCGGTGCATGGTGACCCGTCGGGCAAGGTGGTGCTCGCGCAGTACCGGGGGCTCATCGACGCAGACACCGCGGCCAGCTACACCGTCAAGCGCTTCCGCGGGGTCCGAGCCCCGGAGGGCTCGGACGCACCCTGGAGCGAGATCCGACTCGCGCCCGACAACCCTGCCTTCGGGCCCATCGTGCTCGACGGCGGCCACCTGGGCGACGTGCGCATCGCCGCCGAACTCCTTGAGGTCCTGACGCCCAACTCCCCAGCGTGACGTGCGGGAGGCGGCCTGGGTGCGGTCTGGACCCCGCACCCCTCCCCTACCCCCCGAGGTACTGCCGCGCCAGGGCGCTCCAGCGGCCGTCGGGCTCCAGCGCGAGGTACGCGCGGTAGTGCTCCTCGGCGCGCTTCAGGTCACCCACCTCGGCGCACACGTTGGCCAGGTTGAAATGCGCCTCGGGGAATTTCGGTTGGAGCTCCAGCGCGCGGGTGAACATCCCCGCGGCCTCGCGGTGCTGGCCCCGCTCGGCCAGGAGGTACCCGAGGTTGTACGGCGCCTCGGCCAGCCCCGGGTCCGCGGCCAGGGCCCGGCGGTAGAGGCCCTCGGCATCGTCCAGGTCTCGCTTCGCCAGCCGGAGGTTGCCGAGGTTCACCAGCGCGTTGGCCAGCTTCGGGTCGAGCTCCAGGGCCCCGCGGTAGGCGCCCTCGGCGCGGTCCTGGGTGGTCTCGTCCTCGTCGAGGCGCAGGCCCTCCAGGTAGAGCTCGTAGGCCTCGGCCAGCCGCGGGGCGAGCCTCGGGCGGAGCCTCCGCACCACGTCCTCCCGGAGCGCCTGGTGGTTGAAATCCAACAACAACTGCCCCGTGGCCGGGTCGAAGCTCGCGCCGCCGAGGGCGTCCGTGCGGGCCAGGAGCTGCCGCCCCTGGGCCCGTACGTGCGCGTCCGCCAGGGGCTGCGAGGCCTCCGGGGTGGTGTCCCTCAGGCGCTCCAGGGCGCGCTTGAGCTGCGCCACGGGGAAGCCCGCGTCGGTGAGCCCCTTGGCCGTGCGCACCGCCACCAGGTCTTGGAATGTATACACCGCCGCCCGGCCCCGGCGCCCCGAGGGGCGCACGATCCCGTGGCGGTTCCAGCGCTCCAGCACCTTGGTGGAGAGCCCGAAGACGTCCGCCACCTCCGCCGCGGTGAAGGTGCGCGCCACCGCCGCCCCCTCCAGGTCCGGCTCCGGGGTGCCCGCAGGCCCGCCGGGCTCCGAGGGCCCCTGGGGGCCCTTGCGGCGACGGGCGAAATCCACGTGGATGACGCTGCTCGGGGCGGGGTCGCGAGGGTCCGGCACGGCGACGGCGAGACTCTACGCCGGGGTCCACGGGAATCGCGAATTTCACGCGGTGTGGTACTTCTGTACGCCAGCGATGGCCGTCCTGGCGCTCACCGGTGGGATCGCATGCGGCAAGAGCACCGTGGCGCGCACCATGGCCGCCCTCGGGGTCCCCGTGGTGGACGCCGACCAGGTCGCCCGGGACGTCACCCGCCCCGGCTCCGAGGGCCTCCAGGCCGTGCTCGATGCCTTTGGCCAGGACCTCCTGGATGACACCGGCGCCCTGGACCGGAAGCGCCTCGGGGACCGCGTCTTCGGCGACCCCGCCCTGCGCGAGAGGCTCAACGGCATCCTCCACCCGCGCATCGGCGCCGAGAGCATGGAGCGCCTCCAGACGCTCTCCCTGGCCGGCCATGGCTTCGTGCTGTACGAGGCCTCCGTGGTGGTTGAAAACGGCGCCTGGAGGGGCTTCGATGGGCTCGTGGTGGTGACCGCCCAACCGTCCGTGCAGCTCCAGCGGCTCCTTGGTCGGGACCGCCGCGGCGAGGCCGACGCCCGCGCCCGCATCGCCTCGCAGTGGCCCCTGAGCCGCAAGGTCGCCCTGGCCCGCTGGGTGGTGGACAACTCCTCCTCGCAGGAGCGCCTCCTGGCCCGCACCCGCGAGCTCTACGCCGAGCTCGTCACCCGCTTCGGCCCTCCCCGGAGGAACCTCTCGTGAGTACGGACCTCACCCTCGTCACGGGCTTCCCCAGGGTGCTGGCAAAGTGCCTCGCCCGGGAGCTCCTCGCGCGCCCGGAGACCCATATCGCGCTCCTGGTGCGCCCTTCACGACTGGAGCTCGCCCAGGGTTTTCTCTCGGAGCTGGGCGAGGAGCGCGCCCGCCGGGTGGAGCTCCTCGAAGGGGACGTGACGTCCCTGGACCTCGGGCTGCCGGGCCGCGACTGGCTGGCCCTCGCCCGGCGCGTCACGGCCATCCAGCATGCCGCGCAGGTGACCTCGGACAGCGCCGAGGGCCCGCGCACCGAGAGGGTGAACGTCCAGGGCACCCGCGAGGTGCTGGAGCTCGCCCGTGAGGCCCCGGAGCTTCGGCGCCTGGTGGCCTACTCGTCCACCCTGGTGGCGGGCGACGCCCGGGGCACCGTCCGCGAAGAGGACTTTGACCTCGGGCAGCGCTTCCGCTCGCCCGTGGAGGCCTCCCTCTGGCGCGCCGAGGCGCTCCTGCGCCGCGCCCGGGAGAAGCTGCCGGTCACCATCGTGAGGCCCTCGCTGGTGGTGGGAGACTCCCGCACCGGCGAGGTAGACCAGCTCGAAGGGCCGTACCTGTTCCTCCTCCTGCTCCTGAACGCCCCGGCGGAGGTGAGCCTCCCGCTGCCCGGCCGCGGCGATGCCCCGCTGGACCTGGTCCCGGTGGACTACGTGGCCCGGGCGGGCCTGGCGCTGGCCGAGGCCCCGGAGGCCCTGGGGCGCACGTTTCACGTCCTGGACCCGGCCCCCACCACCGCGAGGGCCGTCTTCGAGGCCGTGGCCCGCGCGGCGGGCCGCAGGCTCCCGCGGGGCTTCATCCCGATGAACCTCACCCGGGCGTTTCTTTCTGCCCCGGGCATCGAGCGCATCGCGCGCAGCCCCAGGGCCTTCCTGGAGCGCCTGGCGCCGAGGGCCACCTTCCGGGACGACGGAGCCCGCGCGCTCCTGGGCGCCCGGGGCCTGCGGTGCCCGCCCTTCGAGAGCTACGTAGACCCGCTGGTGGCCTGGGTGCGCTCGGCCCAGGCGCCCAAGGCCGTGGACGAGCCCCCGGAGGCCATCGACGACGCGCTGCTCTAGGCCCCTCAGGCGCTTGGAACTCCAAGGATATCCAGTACTTCCAGGAGGTCTTCGAGGGTGTGGTCGGGGCCCGAGGCCAGGAGGGCCCCGGGCTCTCCCATGCCGTAGAGCACCGCGGCGGTGAGCATCCCCGCGGCGCGGCCGGCGCGCACGTCCCGGGGCGTGTCCCCCACGAAGAGCACGCGC
The DNA here is from genome assembly GCA_016218725.1 of Deltaproteobacteria bacterium. Taxonomy (GTDB): domain Bacteria; phylum Myxococcota_A; class Polyangia; order Polyangiales; genus JACRDB01. Next base: position 53,913 of record JACRDB010000077.1, on the reverse strand, counting down.
TCGGGGCGCACCTCCAGGGCGCGGGCCAGGAAGAGCGGCAGGTCCGGCGAGGGCTTGTGGCGCAGGGGCGTTCCGCCGGTGCCCTCGACGCGGTCGAAGTAGTGGTCGATGGCCAGGTGCCGGGTGAGGGCCCGGGCGGCCTCCGGGCGCCGGGAGGTGCACACCGCGAGGCGAAGCGTGGGCCGGAAGTGCCCGAGGGCCTCCAGGGTCTCCCGGACGCCTGGGTAGAGCCTCGAGCGGGGGAAGCTGCTCTGTACCGTATGGGCGCGGTAGCGCTCCACGAAGAGGGCGAAGAGCCCGGCGGGGGCCTCGGGCACGGCCACGGCGAAGAGCTCCTCCAGGGGGGAGCCATCGACCAGGGCGGTGATGTTCACCGAGGGCGTGACCCCCAGGTCCTGGAAGGCGGCCCCGAGGGCCGCGGCGAGGTCGTCGCCGGTGTCCGCGAGGGTGCCGTCGAGGTCGAAGAGCACGGCGTCGAGGCGAGGTGCCACGGGAGAGCGGGAGGGTGTATGTTCGCGCCCTCCCGCGCAAGGGCCCGGCGGCGCCCTGGTGGGCGGCGGAGAGGAACTCCGGGGTACATCCGCCTTGACACACGGGGTCCGCCCGGACTCAAGTACCCTCTACCAGAGGGACCTCCGAGGAGAAGCGCCCAGATGCTGACGCTCATCGTGACCGAGAAGGGCGGATCGCCCAAGAGGATGGAGTTCGAGCGGGACGAGGTGACCGTGGGCCGGGTCCCGGGCAACGACATCGTGCTGGCCAAGGGCAACGTGTCCAAGCGGCACTCTCGGGTGGTCAAGCAGGACGGGCGCTTCTTCGTGGTGGACCTGAAGAGCACCAACGGCACGTACCTCAACGGTCGGCGCATCACCACCCCGTCGGTGATCCGCCCCGGGGACAAGATCTACATCGGCGATTTCGTGGTCATGGTGGACATGGGGGACAACCCCAACGCCCTCGCCGAGGACCCCGGGGAGCCCATCGACGAGGGTGCCTCGGCGGGCACCATGGACACCCCGGAGCCCATGGCCGCGGTCCCCCAGCCCCAGGAAGATCCCAACGAGACCCAGGGCTTCCCCCAGGACGAGCCCGAGGCCGCCCCTCCCGCGTTCAACCCCACGCCCGTGGCCGCCCCCGCGGCGCCGCCCCTGCCGGGCGCCCGCGCGCCGGTGATGACCTCCGCCGGGCCCGGCACGCCCAGGTTGGGCGGCGAGCGCTCCCGCGGTCCCGGGATGCCTGGAAAGCCCTCCACACCCGGCATCCCCGCGGCCGGCGCGCCGGGCGCGCCTCCGTCGGCGTCGGGGCCCCGGGCCACGGCCCTCGGGGTGGCGCCTCCGCCCGCTGGGAGGCCGCCGTTGCCGGGCTCTCCCCTGCGCGCCTCGGGGCCGTCGCTGGGATCCCGCGGGGAGCCCGCAGGAGCGCCGCAAAACGCTCCCCTGGGCGCTCCCCCGTTGCCGTCCTCCGGGATGGGCTCTCTCGGCGCCGTGGGCGCGGGGATGGGCCCCGGAGGTCCCCCGGGTCCCGGCGGGATGGGCGGTCCGGGGCTGGGCTCGCCGCTCGGGCCTCGCCCGGTGGCGGCCACCCGCGACGTCGGGATGGGTCTGGGCCGCGACGTGGCGCCCGAGGCGCCCACCATGCAGCGGGACCAGGGGCCTCCCCCGCGGTCCGTGGCGCCGCAGATGCCGCCGCTGGCGGCCACGGCGATGGCGCCCATGGAGCCCGCCCAGGCGCCGCCGCCGCCGGTGTTCAACCCCTACGGCGGGGCCACACCGGCGACGGAAACACCGCCGGAGCCAGCGTATGCGCGCGGCGGGCAGGACAACCTCCGGGAGGTCCTCCCGCCCTTGACGACCACCCCGGAGCCCCTCCCGGCGCCGTCGCCGGTGAGCGCGCCGGTGGCCGCGGCGCCGCCGCTCGGACCTCGGCCGCTGGAGTTCCGTCCGTTGGAGAACCGCGCCCAGGAGGCGCGCCCCACGGAGGGCCCGAAGGCCCCGCCCCGCGCCGCCCCCGGGGCCCCCGCCGGGGAGGAGTACCCTGAGAGCCTCGCGCAGGTTGTGCGCGCGGCGAGGCAGCGCGGGGCGGAGAGCACGGACCGCCTTGGGGACGACGGTGTGCGCCAGCGGGCGAGGTCCGTGGTGGAGCAGGCGGCCCGGGCGTCCGGGGCGCTGCCGCCGGGGGTGACGCTGGAGCGGATCACCCGCGACGCGGTGGCGGAGCTGGTGGGCGCGGGCGCCCTGGAGACGGTGCTGGAGGACGCGGACGTGACGAGCGTCCTGGTGGAGCCCACGGGGCGGGTGCTGGTGGGTCGCGCGGGGCCGTTGGGGCCCTCGGGGCAGTGGTTCTCCAGCGGTCAGGCGGTGCTGGACGCGCTGGACCGGCTCCTTCGCGCGAGCGGGCTGGAGCGCCCCGCGGGGGAGAGCCACCTGGAGGCGACGCTGGCGGACGGCCATCGGGTGTATGCGCTGTGGCCGCCGGCGTCTTCCGGGCCGGTGGTGTCGCTGGAGCGCAGCGGGCCGCGGGTGTCGGGGCTCGGGGACCTCACGGCGCGGGCGATGCTGACGGGGCCGGCGGCGGCGCTGCTGGCGGGGGCGCTGACGGCGCGGCGGAACGTGGTGGTGGTGGGGCCTCGGGGGTCCGGGCGCAGCACGCTCCTGGCGGCGCTGGTGGGGGCGATGCCCCCGTCGGACCGGGTGGTGGTGGTGGAGGCCAGGGACGAGGTGGCGCGGGTGCGTCGGGACGCGATCGCGCTCAAGGCCGAGGGGGACTGGACCCGGGCGCTGGCCGCGGTGTCGCGCTTCGGGGCGGCGAGGGTGGTGTATGGTGAAGCGGTGGACGCGGTGGCCCGCGCGCTGACGAGCAACCTCACCACGGGGAGCGAGGGCTGGCTGGTGGCGGTGGAGGCGCCGACGGCGGAGGCGGGCATCTCGCGCCTGTGCATGGTGGGCACGCTGGGGCCGTGGTTCGAGCAGGCCGACGCGGTCTCTCGGATGGCCTCCACGCGGCCGGTGGTGGTGGAGACGGCGCGCTTCGGGGACGGGGCGTGCCGGGTGACGCGCATCGGCGAGGTGCGGGGCGTCGAGGGCGAGCTCTTCCTGGAGCCGCTGTTTGCGGCGCGGGTCGAGGGCGGCGACGGGGCCGGGCTGACGGTGCAGCTCCAGGGCACCGGCGCGGCGCCGAGCTTCGGCGGGTGAGTTCCGGTTGCCGCAGGGGGCTCCCCGTGGCAGGTTGAGCCTGCACGATGCTGAAGCGGTTGTTCCTGGGGATCTTCAAGGGTCTGTTCGTGGGCGGGGCGCTCGGGGCCCTGCTACACTTCGGGCTCCAGCACACGCTGCTGGGCCGTGGGGACCTCTTGAACTACGCGTTCTACGGCGTGGTGGGGGCCTCCGCCGGGGCGCTGGCGGGCAGGCCCCCGTGGAAGGCCGGGGCCTGGGTGGCGTCGATCTTGAAGGGGGTCTTCGGGATCCTCGTGGGGTGCGGGCTCTACGCGCTGGCGGCGGCGTTCTTGACCTTCGACGTGACGCTGCCAAACCTCGGGACCCACGGCCCGCTGGCGCAGCTCCCGCTGGTGTTCGCGCCGCTCCTGGCGATGGTGTACGCCTCCCTGGTGGAGCTGGACGACGGCGGGGAGAACGCCGAGCCGGAGGTGGCCTCCGGGGTGCGTGTAGACGCCGCGGAGCTCCCGGAGGCCGAGGAGGAGGAGGCCCCCAAGGCGCGGCAGTCCGCGGGGAAGAAGAAGGCCTGAGGGCTCGCCCGCGCCCCGAGGGGCGGGCGCCGTAGTAGGCTCCGGGGCCGTGAGCAAGGACGCGCACCTCGAGGCCTACCGCGCGTGGCTGGGCGCGCACATCCAGGACGTGCTCGCGCGGCCCGCGCTGCATGCGGCCACGCCCTACGAGGCCGAGCTCACGCTGGTGACGCTCCTGGAGGCCTGGGTGGGGGCCTGGAGCGTGGCCCGGGGCCGCACGCCGGAGCGGGACATCGCGCGGGTGACGGCGGCGTGGCGGGCGGCGTGCCACCGGGCGGGCGTCGCGCCGGGGGAGCCCTCGCGGCTGCACGGCCGGGACCAGGGCTGGAGCGCCGTGACCGCGCTGCGCTGGACCAGCGGCATGGGGCGGGTGTGGGAGGACGTCCAGGCGATGTGCCCGTAGGGCCCGACCCGCCTACGTCCTGCACACCGCGGGGGCGCGGCAGGTGAGGCCCATGTCACACACGCGCCCGGCGCAGCACGGCTCCTCCACGCCGCCGCAGTGCTGGCACCGGACGCCCGCGGAGCCGCAGACCGAGCTCATCTGCGTGCAGACCCCGCCGGGGCAGCAGAACTGTCCGACCAGGCCGCAGTACTGGCAGGTGCTGCCGAGGCACATGAGGTCCGGGCTCGCCGGGTTGCACGCCCCGGCGGAGCAGCACGGCTCCCCGACGCGGCCGCAGGGTACGCAGGCCCCCGTCACGCAGGACAGCCCGGCGCCGCACGGCACGCCCCCGCCCGCGCAGCAAGGCTCGCGCATCGCCCCGCAGCCCTGGCAGAGGTTGCTGGAGGAGCAGGTGAGCGTCCTGTCCAGGCACTGCATCATCGGGCAGCACGAGAGCCCCCGCAGGCCGCAGAGCACGCAGGAGCCGCCATTGCAGACCAGGCCGGCGCCGCAGCCGTCGCCCGCGCAGCAGGGCTGCCCGCTCCCGCCGCAGGGCACGCAGGTGCTCGACGCGGGCGCGCACGCGGCCCCCCCGTGGCACACCCCGCCCGCGCAGCAGGGCTGCCGGAGCATCCCGCAGCCCACGCAGACGCCCCCGCTGCACACCGTGGAGGGCGCCGCGCACGCGCCGCCCGCGCAGCACCGCTGCGTGAGGGCCCCGCAGGGGCCCAGGTCCGGCGCCGTGTCCCTCGCCGCCGTGTCCGGCGGCGGGGCTGTGTCCCTCGCCGCCGTGTCCGCCGGGGCGTCCAGCCCCGGCGCGGTGTCCGGCCGCGCCGTGTCCGGCGGGGGCGCCGTGTCCGTCCGCGCCGTGTCCGGCGGGGGCGCCGTGTCCAGCGGGAGCGGCGCGTCCGGTGTCATGTCTGTTGATATATCGTTTATTATATCCGTTGTAATATCTGTTGAAATATCTATTGAAGTATCGGTTGTAGCTTCGCTTGTTTCGGTGGTGTCAACTGCCGCGCGGTCGCTCTCCAGGGTATCCTCTGGGGGGGTGACGCCCTCCGACGCGTCGTTTACGGCCCCGTCGGCCCGGTCGTCGGCCGGCAGGAAGCGCACGCAGCCGAGGACCGCGCACAGGAGGAGCGCCCCCCGGCGCATCAGAACACCCCCGCGCAGGTGAGGCCCGGCGCGCCGAGGCCCGGCGCGCACCGCACCGCGAGGGCCCCCTCGGGCTGTGAGGGCGCCGTGGCCCAGAGCACCGCCGCCAGCGCCGTCAGCGCGCCGCCCAATACGAAGCCCGCCACGCTCACGGCCTCGGCGGCGCGGCCGTCGTCCAGGTCCTCCAGGCAGTTGTCCCCGCGGGCGCGGCCCTCGCGCAGGCACGAGGGGTCGTTCCAGCGCTCCGCGGCGGCGTTGCGCACCACCAGGAAGGTCACCCCGAGCCCCAGGCCCAGCGCCGCGCCCGCCGTGGTGACCCAGGCCCAGGTCCGGTGGGCGCCGCCCGGCGCGGGGGGAGGCACCCCGGCGTCCGGCGCCCCGACGCCGAGCGAAGGGCCCAGCGCCACCAGGGCCACGGACGCCTCGGAGACGCCCCCCGCGAGCACCGTCATCGTGCGCACCTCGGTCTGGTAGCCCCGGGCCCGCACCTCGAAGTGCACCAGGCCCGCCACCACGCGCTCCGGCGCGCTCCGCGGGAAGGCCCCGGCGCTGTGACCCTCGACCCAGAGCTCGGCCCCCGGCGTGGCGCAGCGCACGGAGAGGCCCCCCAGGTGCCGCTCGACCTCGCGCAGGGCGCCCTCGATGACCGCCCGGCGCTCGGACACCCATGGGTCCTCGGCGGCCACCAGGGCGCCCCGCAGGTGCGCCTCGGCCTCCAGCCAGCGCCCCAGGGCCTGCTCCGCGAAGCCAAGCTGGGCGCTCAGCCGCGGCGAGGGCGACCGCTCCCAGGCGCGCGCCAGGAGGTCCAGGGCCTCGGCGTCGCGCCCCCCTCGGCGAAGCTCCAGCGCCCGGCGGATCAGGTCGTCCACCGGCGGGCTCTGGGCCTCCGCGCGCCCGAGGGACAGAAACAAACAGAGGAAAAGCGCGCGGCCTCGCATCGCGTCACTCGATGATCGGGGCCCGGTTGCGCCCGAGGTCCCCCGCAGCAGGAGGCCTGACCGAAGGCGCCGCGGCGGGCCCGCCCTGCGCGCCCGAGAGCGCCCTCGGCCGCGCCGCCAGGGCCCTCGGCGGCGCCGCTCGCCGCGGCGGGCCCGGCGTGGCGCGGGGAGAGGTCAGCGCCGCGGGCGCCTCGGGTCCCAGCGCAGGCGCGGCCTCCGGTGGCGCGTTCACCTGAGTGGCACCAGGGTCCGCCGAGGGCGCCGCGACCTGCGGCGTGCGCGCCGCAGGGGTGGAGGCCCCAGGCTGCCATGCCACGGCGGCGACCAGGAGGGCCACCAGGGCCAGGCTCGCGGCCACGGTGAGCCAGGGCGGCACCCGCCGGGCGCGGCGCACCAGCGGGAGGGCCATCGTGGGCGCGTCGGGGCGGGGCCTCGGGGGGACCTTCGCGGGCGCCTTCGGGAGCGCCACGGTAGGCGCGTCCGGGGGCGCGAAGGTGTTGGGGTTCGGCGGTACGAGCGCCGCGAGGGGCGTGTCCGGGCGGTCGAAGACGGGGGCCCAGGTCGATCGCTGGACGCTCCCCGCGAAGGGCAGGAGCGCCTGGCCCAGGGCCCGGATGGAGCCAAAGCGCTGGTCGCGGTCCCGGGCGAGGCACCGAAGGAGTACTGTTTCGAAGGCCTCCGGGAGCTCCGGCACCAGGGCCCTCGGGGGCGGGGCCTTGCCAAAGAGTATGGCCTCGAAGAGCTCGTACAGGTCGCCGTTCTCGAAGGGCCTGCGGCCCGTCACGCCCTCGTAGAGGAGCACCCCGAGGGCGTACTGGTCCGTGCGGGCGTCCACGTTGGAGGTGTCATGCACCTGCTCCGGGGACATGTACTCGGGCGTCCCGAGGAACTCCTCGCGGGTGAGCGCCCGGCCCCCGGAGGCGACCTTGGAGATCCCGAAGTCCAGCAGCATGGGCCTCAGGACCCCGTGCCGGGTGCGCGCCAGGAAGACATTGTCGGGCTTCAGGTCCCGGTGCACCACGCCGGCCTCGTGGACACACGCCAGCGCCGCGCACAGGGGCAGCACCAGGTCCACCAGCTCCGCCACCGGGAGCCGCCCTCGGGCCCCCAGGAACTCCGAGAGGCTCTGGCCCTCCAGGTACTCCAGCACCAGGAAGAGCCTGCCGTCGTCCTGGCCGACGTCAAAGAGCTCCACCACATGCGGGTGCCGTATCCGGGCGGCGGCCTGGCCCTCCCGCAGGAAGCGCGCCCGGGCCACCGGGTCCGCGGTGATGGCCGCATGCAGCACCTTGAGCGCCACCCGCTTGTCCAGGTCCGTGTGGACGGCCTCGTACACGGTCCCCATGCCCCCGGAGCCCACCGTCCGAACGATCCGATAGCGCCCCAGGGTCGTCCCCGGCGGGAGGGTCTCGTCGAGAGCGGTCACCCGGCCAGTGTACCCCCATTCCCCAGGAGGGCACCAAACTGCGGCGTGGACCCCGCAGGTGGGGCCGCCTGGCGCGCACGATTTCCGCAGCGCACGGCGTGGACAGCGTGGGCCTCGGGTCTGTATGTTCAGGGCACTTGATGGACGTCACGAAGGAGCCCTGGAGCGGCCGTGAAAGGGTGTGAACGCAGCACCCGCCGGAGGCTGCTGGTGGTGGGCGGAGCGGCCACCACCGCGGCGGCGTGCTCGGCCATGCCCGGGGGGATGGGCCCCGGGGACGGCGCCGCGCCCAGGCCCGACGGAGACGGCGGCCCGGACCCCAACGAGCCCTTCGTGGATCTGGACGGGGGGCTGCCGAGCGCGAGGCTCCAGGGCTGGAGGCCGCCGGGGGGCGCGGACCTCGGCCCGCTGGAGGACTACCCCATCGGGAGCTGGCGCTACCACGCCGGGGCGCGGGTGCTGGTGGCCCGGGACCGCGGTGGGCTCTACGCCTACTCCGCGGTGTGCACCCACGAGGGGTGCCTCCTGGGCCTTCCCGACGAGGCCGGGCGCACGGAGTGTGCCTGCCACGGGTCCATCTATGACGGCCTGGGGCACGTGGTGCGGGGCCCGTCGACGACCAACCTGCGACACTACGCGGTCACCGTGGCGCGGGGCCGGGTGCTGGTGGACCCCTCGCAGCGCGTGCCCGACGAGACCCGGGCGGTGCCGGAGCCGCCGGTGACCGACGCGGGGATGACCGACGGCGGCGGGGACGCGGGGCCCTCGGACGCGCGGGCGGACGGCGCGGCCACGGACACCGCCCGGGACACCATGGTGGCCGACGTGGACCCCTGCTCCCGAGGCCGGGACGTGGGGCCCTTGAGCATGTTCCCGCGGGGCTCCTGGACGTTGCTCATGGGCCCCCGGCTGGTGCTGGGCCGGGACGCCCTGGGGCTCTTCGCCTTCACGGCGCTGTGCACGCACTCGGCGTGCACCGTGGAGCCGCCCAACCCGATGACGGGCGCCATCCGCTGCGCGTGTCACGGCAGCGAGTACGACGGCAACGGCGTCGTGACCCGGGGCCCGGCCCGGGAGAACCTCGACCATTTCCTTGTGCGCGTCTGCGGTGACCGCGTGCGCGTGGACACCGCGGTGGTCGTCGCGACCAGCGCCCGAACTTCGGTACCCTGAGAGCCTGAGAGGAGGACACAGCGACCATGCAAGCGACCACCCGGTGGGGGACATCATGAGCGGCCCGCGCGCCTCACGGCTGCTGCTCCTGGGGCTCCTGGGCCTCGCGAGCGTCACCTGCGCGGGCCCCGACGCGAGCGTCCAGAGCGCCCAGGCGAGCACCTCGTGCCCGCCGCTGGAGCTCGACGCCACGCGGCTCCTGCGGCAGCTCTCGCTGGACCTTCGCGGGGCGCCGCCGCGCTACGAGGAGCTGGAGGCCGTCCAACGGGCCGGCAGGGTCCCGCAGGAGCTCATCGACGCGATGCTCCGGAGCGACGCGTTCCTCGACCAGACCGAGCGCTGGCACGCCGACCAGCTCTGGCCGAACCTCAACGGCTTCACGCTCCAGGCGACGCCCGTGAGGCTCACCTCCGGCGGGCCCAACCCCGAGCTGGCCCTGGACCTCCTGGACACGGAGACCCCGCAGGCGACGTGCCCCACCACGGGCACCGGGAGGCTCACCGCGCGCGTGTGCTGCACGGCCACGAACCCCAACCACCCCGCGTGCTGCGTGCCTCGCAACGGGCGCTACAACCCCGGGGACCCGGCCTGCGTGGCCAAGAGCCACGCCCTCGGGGCGATGATGGTGGCCTACCAGGGCCTCGGGGACATCCCCCTGCGAGGCGCCGGCGGCGGCTGCGACGAGGCCCTGGAGTACCCGCCCCCGCGGGTGCCCTCGGACGACCGCCGGTGGCTCCACGAGGCCTCCGGGCGGCCCTACTACCTCTCGCCCCGCAGCGGCAGGACCCGCTACTACTACGACGAGGACGAGGTCCCGCTGCCCTACGACGACTGGGCCCACTGCCCGAACTACTGCCGGCGCAACGCCGGCACCGGCGTGGGCGGCGCGCTCCTCCAGGCGGACTACCAACCCAAGCAGCGGATGGAGGGCGGGCGCCTGGTCACCGGCGACCACCCGCTGGCCGCCTGCGCCGAGGGCTTCACGGAGGTCGTGAACCCTTGCGACAACCGCACCTACCGCGGCCTGGACGACCGGGTCCGGGTGCGCCGCGAGGGCTACAGGCTTACGCGCACCTACTGGGGCGGGGACCACCTCCTCAAGGTGTGCGCCTACGAGTCCCAGGAGCGTACCAACTCGGTGTACACGGGCCTGGCATGCGCGCCCAGGGCCCGCATGGACCCGTCCTGCGGGTGCGGGCCGGGGGGCGAGTACTGCATGCCCTCGCAGGGCTACCAGGCCGCGCTGCCGTCCCGGGCCGAGCGCCGCGTGCGCGAGGGATTGAACGAAGAGCCCCTGCGCATCGTGCGGAGCGTGATCGCGCGCGACGAGGACTACTTCAACGCGTACACCACGCGCCGGTCGTTCATCACGGGCCCGATGGCGTTCATGTACCGCCGCCAGGCGGGCAAGGTCTTCGGGCTGGACGTGTCGCCACCGGCGGCGATGAGCCAGCTCCCGGAGCTGCCCTACACCGACGAGACCTGGCACGAGTACGTCCGCGGGACCGAGCACGCGGGCGTGCTCACCACGGCGGCGTACCTCGGGCGCTTCCCCACCTGGCGGTCGCGCATCAACCAGTTCCGCACGATGCTCCTGTGCAGGCCCTTCGAGCCCCCGGCGGGGGGCCTGCCCGCGCCGGACGACGTGTGCAACCGCGAGCCCAACCTCGCCGCCCGCTGCGGGTGCCAGCACTGCCACGCGGCCATCGAGCCCCTCGGGGCGTACTGGGGCCGCTGGGCGGAGCGCTCGGCGCAGTACCTGGACCCGGCGACCTTCCCGGCCACGGACCCCAACTGCGCCACCTGCGCCATCACCGGGCAGTTCTGCACGCCCCGGTGCCGGAGCTTCTACGTCACAAACCCGCTCAACGCCGAGGACTCGCGCTACGCGGGCACGCTCTTCGGGTACCTGTACCGCACCTCCGAGGAGCTCCCGAGGATCGACCAGGGCCCCGCGGGGCTCGTGGCCAACGCGCTCTCCACGGGGGAGCTGCAGTCCTGCGCGGTGCGCACCGCGTGGCGGCGCCTGGTCGGCCGAGGCCTCTCCGAGGAGGAGACCCGGGACGTCCTCCCGGAGCTCACGCGGCAGTTCGACGCCAGCCGACACAACTACCGGGCCCTCGTCCGGGCCATCGTGAACGCCCCGGCCTACCGGAGGATCGATTGATGAGAACGCACCTCGCGCTCCTCTCCTGCGCAGTTCTCTCCTGCGGCCCCGGCGGGTCCACGGCCCCGCCAACGCCTCCCGCGCCGCCGGTGCCGCCCCCGCCGGCGCCGCCGCCGCGGGACAACATCACCCCGGGCGCGGCCCGGGGCGTGGACCCGGGCACCGTCGGGGGCGCTCGCCCTACGGGCCTGCCCCTCGGGAACCCCGAGATGAACGACGGGCACGTCGGCCGCGCGCCCCGGAGGCTCGACGTGCGCCAGCTCCACGAGGCGCTCTTGAACGCCCTCGGGGTGTCCTGGACGGACACGCGCACCATCGCCTCGGCGGAGGTGCCCGGCGGGAGCTACCGCGACGAGAACGCGGACATGCTCCACGCCCTGGCGGCCACCCTGGGCCAGCCGGACTACCAGAACTCCACCGCGGAGGCCCTGGACCCGTCGCCCACGTTCTCCAAGCTCGTTGGGGACGCCGCCCGCAAGGCGTGCCGGGACGGGGTCGTCGCGGACCTGGCGCGCCCGCAGGCGTCGCGCATCCTCCTGCGGCACGCCACGGAGCGGGACACCGCGGCCGCCAACGAGGCCGCCGTGAGGGCCAACCTCGCGTACCTCACGCTGCGCTTCTGGGCGCGCTCGCTGCGCCCGACGGACGGCGAGCTCGGGCCGCTCCTCAGGCTCTTCACGCAGGCGTCCACGGCGCCCGCCGAGGGCATGCGCGCCGCAGGCACCCCCGCGGACGGGTGGAGGGCGGTCTGCATCGCCCTGGTGACCGACAACCAGTTCCTGACCTACTGACCGGGAGAGCGTTCATGACAAAGCACACGCGAGAGAACGTCCCTGGGTTCAGCCTGTCCCGCCGGCGCGTGCTGGCGGGCACCTCGGCGGCCATCGGGAGCGCCGCGGTGGGCATGTTCGGCTTCGAGAAACTGGCCCGCGCGGAGCTGCCCGTGCCCTCGGGCCGGGCCTTCATCTTCTGCTACTTCCCGGGCGGCTGGGACCAGCTCCTGTTCCTGGACCCCAGGGACCCGGAGCGCTTCCCCGACAGCGACCGCGCCCAGAACCTCTTCGAGACCCGCTACAACGACCTGGACGGGGTCAACGGCTTCGGCGGGCAGCTCCTGCGCCCCGAGGGGGAGAGCCCCCTGGTCTTCGGCCCCGCCGCCGCCCGCGTCGCGGACGCCGTGAAGATCACGGACTTCGCCAGCCGCATCGCCATCGTGCGCGGGATCAACATGTCCACCCTGGGGCACGAGGTGGGCTACCGGTACTTCCTCACGGGGCGCTTCCCCGTCGGGAACAACGCCCGGGGGTCCAACTACTCCACGGAGATCGTCGCGCAGATGGCCCCCCGGAGGCCCATCGCCAACCTCTCGCTCCGCGTCGAGGGCTACAACGACCGGCACCCCGGCACCGCCTCGTCGCTGCGCGTGGACAACATCAACGACCTGCTGCTCGTGCTCCAGCCCTCGGAGCACCTGGAGCGCGACGGGGTCGAGCGCGCCCTGGCGGACTACGGCCAGGCCGTCGGGCCCTGCTCCGTGGAGGCCTACGACCGCCGGGGGCTCCTCACGGCCATGCGCGGGGCGCGCTCCCAGGGCGACTCCATCGTGCGCGAGAACCTCGCCGGGCGCTTCCGCTTCGTGAGCGACCCGGACACCGACGCCATGGGCCGCGACACCGAGGCCCGGCGCATCCGCGCCCACTACGGCTTCCTGCGCGGCGACGCCGGCAGCCCCGGGGCGCGCGCCGCCCTCGCTGCCCAGGCCATCAAGCTCGGGGTCTCGCAGGTCGTGAGCGTGATGATCGGCAACGGCACGGACACGCACTTCACCGGCAACCCCGGCCACGCCGCGCAGCTCTACCCGGGCATCCGGGCCTTCACCCTCCTCCTCAAGGACCTGGCCGACTCGCCGCACCCCCAGGGGGGCAGCTTCCTCGACCACACCACCCTCCTCGGGTTCTCGGAGTTCTCCCGCACGGCCCTGTTCAACAACTACGGCGGCCGGGACCACCACCTCACCGGCTCGTGCATCCTGGCCGGCGCGGGCATCCGTGGGAACACCGTCTTCGGCGCCTCCAGCAACGTCGGGATGGCCCCCGCCCGCTGGGACTTCCGCGCCAACCGCGCCTCGGACTCCGGCGAGAACATCAAGCCCGAGCACGTCGGCGCTACGCTCCTGTCCTCCGCAGGCCTCGACCCGTACATCCTCCGGGTCGAGCCCATCCGCGCCATCCTGGCGTAGCGCACAGACCCCTACTTCACCCTACAATTTCCCACACCGGCCGGAGGGCCACCCCGTGCGGGTGGTCCACGCTTGACCGTCGGGCGCCACACAAGAGCGGCCTCCAGGCCGTGTCGTCCTTCCAGGGAGGGGCGCTCACGCCGCCGCGGACCACCAGGCCGGTGCCCCCGGCGCGGGGCTGGGCGGTCCTTGGGCCCCCGGCGTGCGAGTAGTGAAATGTATCCGCGCAGACCTCCGGGTGGGCCCCGAGGCTGGCCATGCCAAAGCGGTTGGCCGCCGAGCGCTCGCTCGCGGGCAGCGCCGTTCCCCAGGGGAAGGGCGCCCGCTGGCCACCGCGGGCGGCGTGCTCCCACTCGGCCTCCGAGGGCAGGCGCAGCCCCCAGGCCCGCAGGGCGGCCTCCAGCACCGGGACGCGCTCCACGGGGACCTTCCCGGGCTCTGCCTCGCCCAGGCGCGCGGTGTACGCGCTCGCGCCCGCGCGCGCGAGGCTCTTCGCGTCTGGCGCCGGAGGCCCGTCCCCGCCCAGGACCAGCCGCGAGAGCTCCTCGGCGAGGAGGCACCGGGTGGCCAGGAGGAACGCCGGCACGTCCGCCTCGCGGGTGGGGGTGGCGTAGGCGCCCGCCAGGAGGGCCGCCGCGGAGCCCCCGGAACCCCGGGCCCGGAGGGCCTCGGTGAGCGCGTCCCGCTCGCCGTCCGTGACGCCGAGCGCCGTGCGCCCGCCCGGCACGAGGTGAAGCACCAGCCCCGAGGGCACATGTACGAAGGCCGGCACGCTCACGCCCCCGAAGGCGAAGCTCCGCAGGGGCTTGAGCGCTCCGCGGGCGCGCAGCACCAGCGCGCGCACCAGGGCAGCCTGCCGCGACGGCGACGCGCGCGTCCAGTGCGCGAGGGACAGGGCCTCGGCGAAGGTCCTCGGGGCCCTCGGCCGGGGCGGCCCCCTGGGGCGCGAGGGGGCGCTCTTTTCGGGCGCGGGCGGGGGCACGGGCGCAGGCGCGACCACCGGGGCGCTGGCGGCGCCCGCTCCGGCGGCCCCCCGCAGGAGGGCGACGTCCCCGTCGGTGAGGATCCGCGGCGTCTGGAGGCTCATCCCGAGCGCGCCGGGCTTGGCCTGGATGCCCGCCCCGGTGTCGAACTTCAGCTTGCCCTTGAGGGCGCTCACGTCGGTGATGGGGATGACGTTCTTCGTGGCCACCCAGGCGCTTCCGCTGGACTTCGGGCCCTGGAGAATGGCCACCAGCCAAAGGGCCTCGTCCGGCGGGCGGACGGTCACCAGGAACAGATCCCCGCCCGCCAGGTTGGACAGCCGTGGGGTGTTGCTGTTGTACCGGTCCGTGTCCACCACGAGCCCGGGCTTCGGCGTGCCCGAGACCATCTTCTCGAAGATGGCCTTGCTGATGATCGCCAGCATGTGTGCCAAGGTGCGCTTCCTCCGGAGGGCGTGGAGTGTACCGGGGGAACCTTTCGGCTGTCACGGACGTCGAATACGGGTGGTGCGCGTGTGGTCCCTGTCCCTCGGGGTGCTCCTCCTGGCCTCGGTGGCGCAAGCCCAGCGGGTGCCCACGGGCCCCGTGAGGGTGCTCACGGCGCTGGAGAACGTCGAGGCCCGGTACGTCTCCGGGCGCTACGCCCACAGCACCCGGATCAACGAGCCGCAGGGGCTCTACGAGTGGGACTGCTCGGCCATGGTGGGGTGGTTCCTCCGCCGGGCGACCCCGCAGGCCTTCGCGAGCCTCGGGCGCCCGCGGCCTCTGGCGGTGGACTTCTACCGGGCCATCGCCGCCGCGCCGGTGGCCTCGCCCCGGAGGGGGTGGCTCCAGGTGCCTCGCATCGCGGACGCGCGGCCCGGGGACGTGCTGGCCTGGCCGCGGCCCCGGTGGTTCCGCTCGCGTAACACCGGGCACGTGGCCTTCGTGGTGGGCGTCCCCCGGCCGGTGGTGGGGGGGTACCTGGTGCGCATCGCCGACGCGACCTCGCTGGCCCACCAGGACGACACCCGCCGAGGGCGCACGGGCCTCGGACGCGGGACCATCCTGGTGACCACCGACGCCCTGGGCCGAGGCACCGGCTACGGCTGGTTCGGCCAGGGCTGTCCCGACTGCGTGATCCCAACGCATGTGGCGATCGGTCGCGCGGTGCGGTAACGTCCAGCGCACCATGCAACTCCGCGGTGGAATGAACGAGGTGATGCGCCAGGCCGCGCGCCTGCAGCGCAAGATCGATGACACCCGCAAGGAGGCCCACGACCGCACCCTGGAGGTGTCCGGGGCCAACGAGAAGGTCAAGGTCACGGCCAACTATGGCCGTGAGCTGGTGCGCATCGAGGTGGACCCGGAGTTCCTGGCGAGCGATCGGGAGCTGGCCCTGGACGCCATCGCGGCCACCTGCAACGCCGCCCTCAAGGCCGCCAGTGACGCCATGGAGAAGGAGATCAACAAGGCCACCGGAGGGATCAAGATCCCGGGGTTGACGTAAGTTCAAGTTTACGCCCGGAGGGAGGCAGCGGTGGCAGTGTCTCGTCGGTACAGGGGCCTGGTCGCGTCGGTGGCGCTGGGTGCGGTCCTGGGCTGCGCCTCCAGCGGAGACCGTGGGGACCCCATGGACCGCGAGAATGACGCCGGGAGGGACACGGACACCGGCGGCGGGGACGACGTCACCATCCTCCCCCCGGGGCTCGACGTGCCCCGCACGCCCGACGCGCCGACGCCCCCCGACGGCCCCACGCCGGACACCAGCCCGGGCGGCTGCGCGTCGCCCCGGAGGATGTGCGGCGTGGCATGCACCGACGTCACCGCCGACGAGAACCACTGCGGCCTCTGCGGCAACCGATGCTCCGCCGGCGAGCGCTGCGAGGCCAGCCGCTGCGTGGGCGGGACCGCAGACGCGGGCGCGGGAGACACGGACTCCGGCGCGGGCCCGGCGCCCGACAGCGCCCTCCCGGACGCCAGCGGGTGCGTGTCCCCAAGGACCCTCTGCGCCCCGGACTGCGTGGACCTGAACACCGACCCCAGCCACTGCGGCATCTGCGGCCTGCGCTGCGCCGCGGGCGAGTCCTGCGACCGAGGCGTGTGCACCCCCGGGGCGGGCTCCTGCCCTGCCCCAAGGATCTCATGTGGGGCGGAGTGTGTAGACACCTCCACGGACCTACGTCACTGCGGGCGCTGCGGGAACCCCTGCATGGCCGGGGAAATGTGCGTGGCGGGCGGCTGCGCGGGCACCCCGGGGCCTCCTCCGGGGGGGAGCATGAGGCCCGGGGCGCCGTGTGCGGGCGACGCGGCCTGCGGGGCCGGGGGGGCCTGCGCCCCGCCGGAGGACGGCTGGCCCGGGGGGTACTGCCTGTACCCCTGCCGGAGCGACCGGGACTGCGGCCTGGAGGGCGTGTGCGTGAGGCTCGGTCCGGGTGGGGCGTGGTGCGTGCTGGAGTGCTTCTCCCCCACGGAGTGCCGCGCGGGGTACCTGTGTACGCCCTTGGACCCCTTCGTGGCGGCGTGTCTGCCGAGGTAGGGCCGCGTTGCCTCCGGGGGGAAGGTGGGCCATCCTGCGTGGGGTGAAGGACGCCCGCTGGGTGCACTACGCGAAGAGGGTGTACTGGCGCATGCGCGGGAGCTGGTCCTGGGTGCTGAGCCCGCCGAGGAAGCTCCGGGTCACCCGCGAGGGAAAGGTCTTCCTCGGGGTGACCATCGGCGTGGGCCTCGCGGCGGTGAACACCGGCAACAACCTCTTGTACCTGGTGCTGGGGCTGCTCCTCTCGCTGGTGACGCTCTCCGGGGTGCTGTCGGAGATCGCGCTGCGGGGCCTGGACTTCCGCCGGAGGCTCCCGCGGCGGGCCTTCGCGGGCGTGCCCGCGCTGGTGGAGATCGAGGTGCACAACCGCAAGCGCTACGCCCCGAGCTACTCGATCGAGGTGGAGGACCGCGTCGAGGGGCGGCGCACGGACAAGCGGTGCTACTTCCTCAAGATCTCCGCCGGGGCGCGGCAGACCGCGGCGTACCGGCGCGTGGCCCCGGTGCGCGGCGTCGAGCGCTACCGCTCGCTCCGGGTGGCCACGCGCTTCCCCTTCGGGCTCTTTGAGAAATGGCGCGAGGTGACCCTCCCGGAGGACCAGCTGGTGTTCCCGTACCCCAGGCCCGCGGAGCGCAGGAGCTCCGTGGCGCGCGTCCTCGGGGACCTGGTCACCCACGAGGAGCGCGGCCACGGCGAGGTCGACGGCGTCCGGGACCTGGTGGACGGAGACCCCGTGAGGGACATCCACTGGCCCAAGACCGCCGCGATGGACAAGGTGGTCGCCCGGGAGCGCCGGCGCGAGGGGGCGCGCCTGGTGCGCATCGAGGTGCCCAACCGCGCGCCCTCGGAGCCCGCGGGCCTGAAGGACTTCACGGTCCGCCTGGAGGATGACATCCGCCGGGCGGCCTTCGTGGCCCTGGACGCGCTGCGCCAGGGCGCCCAGGTGCAGCTCCTGGCCCAGGACGCCCCCGCCGAGGGGCCCCGCGGGCTCCTGGCCCGGCCCTCCACCCACGCCGCCGACCGCGTGCTGGCCTTCCTGGCCCGGCTGCCGCCCCTGCCCGCGGGCCCCGAGGACCCCGACGCGAGGGGCCCGTGAGGTTCGCCCAGGTCCACAAGGTCGCGTCGTACATCCTGGCGGTGCTGGGCCTGGTGGCCCTCGGGGCCGGGGGCGAGCTCCAGGGGGTGAGCGCGCTCCTCCTCACGGCGGGCGTCCTGGCGAGCTGGTTCGCCGAGGGCGAGCTCCTCCAGTCCGAGCGCTACCACCGCGCGTGGAACGTCGCCGTGGTGCTGGCGTTCTTCGCCCAGGTGGGGCGCTCGCTCTTCCTCGACGCGCCGATGCTCACGGCCACGGTGGAGTTCGCGGCCTTCCTCCAGCTCCTGAAGCTCGCCACGCGCAGGACCGCGCGGGACTACCAGCAGATCACCGTGCTGGCGCTCCTGCACCTGATCGCCGCCACGGTCCTCGGGGGAGGGCTCTCCTACGCGCTGTGCTTCCTGGGCTTCGTGATCGCCACGCCCTGGGCCATGACCCTCGGGCACCTGCGCCGGGAGATCGAGGGCAACTACCTGGCCGACGCCCGCGCGGGCCGCGCCGGGGTGCCCATTGACGTCGCGCGGATCCTGCGCTCCCGCAGGGTGGTGAGCGCGGGGCTCCTGGTGGGCTCGTCGCTCCTGAGCGTGCCCATCTTCGTGCTGACGGCGATGGTGTTCGTGCTCTTCCCCCGGATCGGGATCGGGGTGCTCTCGCTGCGGCAGCAGCGGGGCCAGGTGGTGAGCGGCCTCGGGACCACCGTGGACCTCCAGGGCCACGGGGTCATCCGGAACGACCCCACCATCGTCCTGCGCGTGGAGCCCCTGGTACAGCCCGCCAACCCGCCGCTCATCCGGCCCTTCCGGCTCCGGGGCTCGACCTTCGACACCTACGACGGCCGGCGCTGGACCCGCACGCCCTTCCCCGGCCAGGACAACATCCCCGTGGAGCGCCAGAGCGACCGCTACGCCCTCGCGCGCTTCCCCGTCACGGACCAGGACACCGCGCTCAGGCTCGTGCTCGACCCGCTGGAGCCCCCGGTGGTGCTCCTCCCCGAGGGCACCGTCGGGCTCTTGATCGAGCCCCGGCTGGAGCGCGGGATCCCGCGGTACATGAGCCTCACCCAGGACGTGGACGACCGCGTCCACTACGCCAACGCCGACGACGTGGGGCTCGTGTACACGGCCTTCGCGCCCACCTCCAACGCGCTCCCGGCGCGGCGCAGGCGCCCCTCGGCGGAGCAGCTGCGGCTCTACACCCGCGTGCCGCCGGACCTGTCGCCGGAGGTCCGGGCCCTGGCCCAGAGGGTCACCGCGGGGGCCCGGAGCCCGCAGGAGAAGGCCCGCGCCGTCGAGCGCTACCTGTCCACGTACCGCTACACCCTGCGGCTGGAGAGCGGCGGCGCCGAGCGCCCGCTGGAGGACTTCCTCTTCCGGTCCCACGCGGGCCACTGCGAGTACTTCTCCACCGCCATGGCGGTGCTCCTGCGCACCGTGGACGTGCCCACCCGGAACGTCACGGGCTTCCTCGGCGGGACGTACAACCGCTACGGGCGCTTCTACGCCATCCACCAGGGCGACGCCCACTCCTGGGTGGAGGTGTACGACCCCCACGGGGGCTGGGTGACCTTCGACCCCACGCCCCCCGCCGGCGAGGCCCCGGTGGTGCACACGGGCTTCTTCTCCGAGGTCGACGCCGTCGTCGAGGCCCTGCGCCTCCGCTGGAGGACCTACGTGGTGGGCTTTGACCTCTCCACCCAGACGCGCCTCGCGGTGCGCCTCTGGCGCTTCTTCGAGGCCCGCCGGGGGCGCACGGACCTGGACCACGCCGCCCGGGGCTTCCAGCGCGCGCGCACCCGGCTCACGGACGCCCCCGCCCGCGTCCCCTGGCGCTCCCTCGCCTTCGGGGCCCTCGTCCTCGGCGTGGGGGCCTTCGCCCTGCGGCGCTTCTGGCAGGACCGCGGCGAGCGCGCCACCCCGGAGCTGCCGCCCTCGGCCCGCGAGGCCCGGCGGCTCGCCCTCTGCCTCGACGCGGCGCTCGCGCGCCGGGGCCACCTCCGCCCGCCCAGCCAGTCCCCGCTGCGCTTCGCCGCCGAGGTGGAGCGCAGGGGCGACCCCGCGGGGCCCCTCGCCGTGCGCGTCGCCGAGCGCTACACCGAGGCACGCTTCGGCGACGCCCCGCTGGGCCCCGGGGAGCTCGAAGCGCTCACCCGGGAGCTCGCACAACTACCGGAAATCACAAAGGAAACAGCTCAACCCTTGTAGAGCGGCAGGCGCCGCCGGGCGCTCTGCGGGGCGCGCTCCACGGTGAGCACCTCCATGGGGCACACCTGCACGCAGATGCCGCACTGGATGCACGCGGAGTTCTCGTTGTGCATGTCCTTCTGGGTCTGGGCGAAGCGCTGCACATCGATGCCCATCTGGCAGTACCGGGTGCACTGGCCGCACCCGATGCACTTGTTGTTGGACGTGATCTTGAGCCGGCCGATCCATTTCGAGGTGATCTCCATGAAGGCCCGCAGGGGGCACATGAAGCGGCACCAGAAGCGGTTGCCGAGGTAGGGGTAGGCGGCCACGCCGATGACCGCGGCCATCCAGAAGTCCACGATGAGGTCGTACCACTCGTTCACGAAGACCCGGAGCTTGTCGTGGGGCCCGACCACGGCCCAGAGCTGTCGGAAGCCCGAGACGTTCTGGTAGAGGTCCGCCAGCATGAAGAGCGTGGTGACCACCGCGGCGCCGAGGACGAAGCGCCCGAAGAGCTCGGCCTGTTTTGCGGTGCGCCCGCGCGGGGCCAGGTGCCTCCAGCGGTCGCCGAAGGTCTCCGCCAGGGCCCCGCAGCCGCAGAGGTACGAGCAGAAGCGCTCGCCCTGGTAGCGCACGAAGAGGGGCATGCCCACCAGGGCCACGGCCCCGCCGATCCAGACCCAGGGCGAGAGCCCCAGCCACGCGGTGTGCGTGGGCTCCCACTCGGGGCTGTCCAGCACGCTCCATTTGGACAGCGGCCAGGGGACCACGATGGAGTACCATTTGTAGCCCCGGGCGAAGAAGATCGGCGCCAGGAGCTCGGGGATCGCGAAGAGCAGCGCGAGCTGCGAGAAGATGATGATCTTGTAGCGGCGCTTCTGGATGGGCGACGGGTACCGCTTCATCGCCTGGAGGCCGAAGTACGTCACCAGGAAGGAGTAGGCCAGGGTGCCCAGGAAGCTCCCGCTGATGTCCCGCCAGTAGAAGCCCCAGACCATCTCGTCGTGGACGTTATGGATCCCCCAGAAGGGCAGGTGCAGGTGCTGGAGGCGGTCGTACACCCCGGCCAGGGGCTTGAAATTCTCCAGCACGGGCTTCCAGAAGAACCCGTGGGCCGCCTCGTTGTTCTCCGTGTAGTCCCCGTACCAGAGCACCCTCAGGGGCCCGAAGGGGAAGAAGTCCTTGTGGGCCTTGACGCAGTAGAACAGGTACGTCAGGAGCGCGAAGGTCGTGATCCACAGGGCGCGCAGGCGGGACATGTCCCCCTCCATCTGCACGCCGATCTTCTTCAGGAACTCCGTGGGGAGCGACGCGCCCAGGAAGGCCAGCACGTAGTCGTTGGGCACGTCCTTGGTGCCGTCCTTGGACTTGAGCTTCACCGCGTCGACGGTGACCTCCGCCGTCGAGGTGTTGAACTCCGCGGCGATCTCCCCCGCGGCGATCATCTTCTCGATCTTCTGGCGGTTGCCCGCCTTGGCGCGGGCGAAGCTCTCCTGCCGGTAGGACACGGTGACCTTGGCCCCGGCCTCGGCGCAGGCCATGGCGGCCTCCACGGCGCTGTCCCCGCCGCCGACGACCATCACCCGCTTGCCCTTGAAGCGCCCGGGCTCGTGGAGCACGTACTCCACCTTGTCGAGCTCGGCCCCGGGGCAGGTCATGCGGTTCACGTTGCCCCGGCGGCCGATGGCCAGGAACACCTTGCGGGCGCGCAGCTTGCGCTCGCCGTCGGGCCCCTTGCCGGTGACGTTGAACGCCTCGGCGTCGGCCCGGGCGATGCTCGTCACCTCCACGGGCTGGAGCAGGTGGAAGCCCTGGGAGTCGATGAGCTTCTCCCAGCGGTCGACGAGGTTCTCCTTGAGCTCGTCGTCGAACTTGAACACGTTGGGCAGGAGCTTGATCTCCCGCGGCTCGGAGAAGACGTGCTTGGCCTTGGGGTAGTTCTGGATGGTGTTGAACGGCTTCTCCTTCTCCAGGAGGACGTAGGTGAGCCCCAGGTCCTGGCAGGCGATGGCCGCGCCGATGCCCGCGGGACCGGCGCCCACGATGGCCACGTCGTAGCGCTCGGGCTTGTCCTGGTTCTTGCGGTAGGCCACGCCGGGCTCGGCGTCGCCCTCGCCCCGCGCGGGGGCCTTGCCCTGGAAGTCCTTCTTGAAGATCTTCTGGATGACCTCGTAGCCCTGGTTCAGGGCGATCTTGATGATGGGCGCGTCGGCGAGGTCCCCGCCGATGTAGAGCCCTGGCACCGTGATGCTCTCGTAGTGCTCGGTGAGCGCCGGGAGCTGCCGGGTGCCGACCTTGGGGGAGAACTCAAAGCTGACCTTGAGGATGTCCGCGACGGCCACGGAGGGTTCCCTTTCTGCCCTCTGGCGCGCGAGGTCGCTGGCACGGGCAATGGCCCCTCCCGGCGCCCTCGCGCCCCGATGGAGGCGCAGCGTGAATCTACCGCCCCCGCGGCGCGGGGGGGCACACAATTCGGTGCCTTTCTCTCGGGTGGACTACGCGCCGGGCGCCCGGCCGTTTCGGCAAATCTATTCGTCCGGCGGGGGCGTAGGGAGGGACAGGCCCCGAGCGCGTACCCCTCCAGGGGGTGGGCGGAGCTGAGTCTCTGGGAGCCTTTGGCTTGGGACGGAACCATCCGGTGAGTGGACTGCTACAGGAGGCGATGGGAATGATCACAACGGGGAAAATGCCCGCGTTGCGCTGGCAGGTGATGGCGATTGGCGCCGTGGCGGCCGGGCTCATGGGCTGCCCGAGCGACCCGGCGACGGACGCGGCCGTGGACTCCGGCACCATGGACACCGGCATGGCGGACACCATGCCGCCCCCGCCCCCGCCGGACGGCGGCGGGGACGTGGTCCAGCAGGACACCACGCGGGACACCACCACCCCCCCCGCGGATACACCCCCCGGGGACGTTCCCGGGGACACCCCGGGCATGCCCGGGATGAGCACCCGCCCGGTGGTCAACTGCGGGATGGTGTGCTCCCGCCCGCTGGACTCCATCCCGGACACCATGGGCCGGAACATCTTCTTCACGGCGTACAACGCCATGAACGAGCCGGCGGTCTTCCGGGCGGCGGTGCCGGCCATGGGCATGCCCATGGCGGCCCCCACGCAGGTGGTGGCAGGGATGGGGCTCGCGTTCCCGGTGGGGATCACCCTCTCCAACGACGACAGCACCATCTACGTGGCAGACCAGGCCGCGGACCGGAACATGGGCGCGGAGGTCCTGGAGGGCGTCGGGGCCATCTTCGCGATCCCCGCGGCGGGCGGCGCGCCCACGCAGGTGAACGTGGGCACGGAGCTCTTGACCCCCGCGGCGATCACCATCACCAGCGACGGGATGGACCTCTTGATCACCGGCCAGCGCCGGACGGACATGGGCTTCGAGCGGGCCCTCTTCCGGGTGTCCCGCTCCGGCGGCACCGCCATGCTCATGACCACCAACCTGGTGGACCCCTCCGGGGTCTCCCAGGCCCCCATGGGCGGGATCATCTGTCACGACACCCGCCGCGGCGGCGAGCGCTCGGCCACGGCGGTCTCGGTCACCGGCATGGCCGCCACGGACGTGGCCGGCTCGCTGGAGGCGGGTTATCCCGCGGGTCTGGCCTACGGGCTCGACTCCCGGACCATCCTCCTGTCCGGCGCGGACCCGGCCAACGGCGGCGGGCTCCTCACCTTCGTGATGGGTGATGGGCGCCCCATGGCCCCGATGGCCCTGTCCACCGGCATGGTGGCCCCCCTCGGGCTGCATCGCGCTCGCTCGGTCAATGCCTGGGCCGTCGCCGACGAGGGCGCCGGAGACAACGGCCAGATCTTCATGGTGGCCATGGGCCCGTAGGGCCCAGGTAGCGTCCCGTAGGGCCCAGGTACAGTCCCGTAGGGTCCAGGTAGCGTCCCGTAGGGTCCCTCTCCCGGTGTGGGAGAGGGGCCATAACTCCTCGAAATCAAAGATAAATCAGCTACGGAGCGCCGGCCTCGACCCAGCGCCGGACGAGGGCCACGAGCTCCGGGTCCAGCGGGGCCGACCCGAGGGGCATCTGGGCGCCGCACGGGGGCCTCGGGTCCTCGAGCTTGTGCACGAGCAGGCTCATCTCCGCGGAGCCTGGGACCACGCGGACGTTGTCCGTGGCGCCGCATTGCACGCCTCGGGCGCGGACCCCGAGGAGGGACTCGCGCGCCCGTCCGGGCTCCAGGTTCATCCTCCCGGTGGGCATGTCCCCGGAGTGACACGCGGGCACGGCGCAGTAGAACCCGAATACCCGCTCCTCCACCAGCTCGATGTTCAGGCCGCCGTCGCTGCGGGGGATGTCCCGGGGCGGGGGGCGCGTATCCTCGACGCGGGTGTCCGCGAGGTCATCCGCGCGGTCCCTGGCCGCGTCCTGCGGGGGCGACGGTGACGAGCATGCCGCGCCCAGCCCGAGGAGGGCGAGCGCGCGCAGCGCTGCCCGGGGCCTCACGGCCGCCTCGGTGCGGCTCCGGCGCCCGCGTCGGCGCGCGGGGCGGGGGCTGCGCCCGCGTCCCCGAGGCCGCCAGGCAGCCCCGCGAGGGTCTGGCGGCAGGCTTCGGCGAGGCGCTCGTCGAAGTGCGGGTTGTAGCGCAGCGCGTCGCGCAGGAGCGTGGCGGCGGCCTCGCGCTGCCCGGAGGCCAGGGCGATCATCCCGGCGTGGTAGGCGAAGCGCGCGTCCGCCGTGTGGATCCTGCGGGACAGGTCCGTGTAGCGCGCGGCCTCGGGGAGGTTCCCGGCGCGGTAGAGCGCCCAGGCCAGGACGTCCTGCGTGTAGACGTCGTCCGGGCGGTTGTCCAGCTCGCGCCGCGCGAGGCTCACGGCGGCGTCGTGCTCGCGGTCGTGGTTGGCGTAGAACAGCGCCAGGGTCCTCGGGTCCGAGCGGCGCCCGATGCGCTCCAGGCGGGTGTACGTCGCCTGGGCGTCGGCGTTCCTCCCGGCGGCCTCCTGGGCCTCGCCGAGGTACATGAGATGCTCGGTGCTCCCGTTGCCTTCGACGGCGATGGCCAGGTCCTCGACGGCCCCGGTGAGGTCCCCCCGGGCGCGCCGGATGAGCCCTCGGGTGGCCAGCGCCGCGGGGTACCGCGCGAAGGTGATCAGCGCGGCGTTGCAGTTCTCCAGCGCGTGCTGCACGTCCCCGGTGGCAAAGTACAGGTTGGCGAGCTGCACCATGGTCCAGGCGTGCTCCTCGGGCACCCTGGGATCCCCGGCCTCCACGGCCCGACGGGCCAGGTCAATGGCCCCCTCGGCGTCCCCGAGGAGCCAGCGCATCCACGACGCGCGCGAGTACGACGGCAGGTTCGGCCGCAGGTCCAGCATGCGCTGGTAGGACTCCTCGGCCTGGGTGTAGTGCCCGACCTCCATCTCCGCGTCGCCCAGGAGCCCGTGGAGGATCGCCGCCTGGGAGTTGCGCGCGAGGGAGCGCTGCGCCAGCTCGCGCACCTCGCGGAAGCGGTGGTCCTGCATCATGATCAGGCCCTGCATCTGAACGGCGTTCAGATCCGCGGGGTCTATCCGTAGCGCGCGGGCGACGGCGTCCTCGGCCTGGAGATAGAAGCCCGGGTCGGCGGTCTCCCGGGCCTTCCGGATGAAGGCCTGGGCGAGCTCCAGCCAGCGCCGGCCCTGGCCGGGGTTGGCGGTGCAGCGGGCCTGGGCCAGACGGATCTGGAGGTCCACCGCGGAGTCTCCGCGCACGGGCGTGAGCGCCGGGCCCGCGGAGGCTGTGGGCGGACCTGTATCCCGCGGGGGGATGTGCGTCGGCGTGGACTCCCGACAGGAGACCGAGAGGCAGAGCGCCAGCGCGGCGCCGAGGGGTCGCTTGAGCATGAGGTGATACTCTCCCGCCGGAGGGTAACACCCTCCGGCTGTAGTACGGCGCGTGTCGGGTAGATGGATGGGCGAAGAGGCGGGAGAGGGAGGCTCTGGGGGAGGTTCACGCCCTCCCCCAGCGGAGGCTCACGGGGCCATGCGGGCCGGCTCCTGCCGGTGCACGAGGAGCCCGTCGCCGCGCAGCGGGATGGCGACGTAGGGGAAGGTCGGGCGGTAGGGCACGTCGTTGCCATCAACCCCGTCGCCGAAGGGGATGCTGTTGATCGAGAGCTGCGCCACCGTGGGGTTGGCGGTGTTCATCCGGGTGACGCCGTTGAGCACGTAGCGCTCCTCGATGTCCACGATGTCATCGTAGAGGCGGCGGCCGTTGGGGAAGCCCTGGGTGTCGAGCCCGAGGAACCCGAGGCGCGA
This sequence comes from Deltaproteobacteria bacterium, assembly GCA_016218725.1. GTDB lineage: Bacteria > Myxococcota_A > Polyangia > Polyangiales > JACRDB01. Next base: position 27,661 of record JACRDB010000077.1, on the reverse strand, counting down.
GCGGCCCATCGCCAGTGTGGGGTTGCCCACGTTGGTCGGCAGCTCCGAGGAGGGCGTGCGCACGTGGAGCCGCAGGAGGTCCGCCGGGGCCATGCCCGTGGGGTTCACCAGCGGGTTGGCCGCGGTGTTGGTCAGCGTGAGGGCGCCGAGCCTGCCGGTGACCAGCCAGGCCATGTCGTTCAGGTTGAGGTCCGTGAGCGAGCGCTGCAGGCCCATGGTGTTGTACCCCGCGCCGGCCCGGGCGCCCATGGCGCCGTAGAGCACCTGGGTGTACGTCGGCAGCGACGGAGCCAGGATGTACTGCGCGAAGATGGTCCCGTCGTCCGTGGGGCGTCCGGCGTTCCAGGCGTCCTTGAGCTGGAGCGGGATCAGCACCTCGTTCACCAGCGGGATGCCGAGGCGGGACACCTGCACGAACTGCCCGAGGCCGTCCTGGCAGCCCTCCCGGCGGTAGGGCCGGGTGGTCACGCGGGCGTCGTTCACGCAGTTGCGGCGGATGGTCACCCGCGGCCGGCTGGCCGTGGCGTACACGCCGATGACGTTGCCGCGGTCGGTCATGGCGGGGGTGGTGCCCGCCGCCACGAGCTGGTCCACCGGCACCTGGAGCGCGATGGTGTGCACGTTGTACCCGGCGACGTAGTCAAAGCCGCCGCCCTGGCTCCCGAAGGCCCCCGGCGGACGGAAGGTCACGTTGTCGAAGATCGACCCGAGGTCCACATAGAACGGATCGTCCGTGGGGCCCGCGAAGACCCGCCCGGCGCCGCCGGTGAGGTCCGTGACGGCGCTGTTCCAGATCCGGGTGTAGTTCGTGTCGTCCGGCGCCGGGGTGGTGCTCCCGGTGGTGCCCGCCAGGAGGTTGCCGGTGCCGTAGGCGTAGCGGCCCACGTAGGTGGGCGCCACGGGGATGTTGGTCCCCACCACGGTGCCGCGGCCGCCCTGCCTCCGGAGCACGGTCATGGTCTGGGCGACCAGGGCCCCGTGGAAGTTCGACGGCGAGGGCAGCCCGTCGATCGGCCCCACGTTGTAGAAGAAGGTCCCCGCCGGCCCGGTGCCCCCGAGGAGGCCCATGGCCATCCCGGGGTTGTAGTGCGTCCGGAACCGGAACTCGTAGGTGACGTCCGTGGCCCGCCCGTCGCCGTTGTTGTCGATCTTGATCTCGTACAGCACGTCGTCGGCGAAGCGCAGCCAGTTCGGGCCGCCGCCGGGCTCCTCCAGGCCGATGTAGGTGGCGATGAACGTCACCGTGTTGGGCCGGTCCGGCGAGGTGAACGCGTACAGGTCCGCGTTGTCCGCCGACGGGTCCTCGGAGATCAGCGGCGCCTCGCGGTGGCTGGATCCCCACGCAGTCGCCGGCACTCCCGCCAGCGCAATCACCATTGCCAGGCCCCTGGTGCCAGGTCGCGTCTTCGTGATCATCACTCCGGTCCTTTCGTGTTCCACTGAGCTACGTCCCACCAAGTGTTTCGGATGCACTTCCCGCTCACGGCCTCGCGAGCAGGACGCTCCCGGTGTCCCCTGAACCCTCGTCCGCGATCGCGTACACGTCCGCCAGCCGTGCCCGGTGGAGCCCCGAGGGGGTCGCCAGGAGGCCCATCATGGGCGCGAACGGCATGGGCGAGTCCGGCGCCGTGCCGTCGGTCCTCACCCAGGTGAGCACCCCGGGCCCGTTGCCCGGGTCAAAGCCGCTCACCAGGAGCCTCGTCCCGTCCCGCGAGAGCGCGAGCCCCGCAGGGAAGCTCATGATGAGCCCCCCCGAGACCAGCACCATCGGCGCCCCGCCCATGGACGGCACCCGAAGGAGCGTCCCCGAGGCCTCTCCCCCCCCGCGGGTGTCCAGTACGTACACCGTCCCGTCGTTGGCCACCGCGAGCCCCGACGGAGACTGCAATCCCCCGCCGGTGTCCAGCCTCCGAGGCGTGCCCCCCGCGGTGCCCACCCGGAAGACCCCGAAGACCCCCATGTCGTCCCGGGCCAGGATCGTGAGCTCGGTCCCGTCCCCGTGGAGCGCCACCGCCACCGGGTTGTGGATGCTCCCACCGGTGTTCACCACGGACACCATGCCCCCCTCGGTGCTCACCGAGTAGATGGCCCCGTCGTCCGGCACGTCCATGGCGCGGGTGCCCGCCGGGTCGGCGATGTACAGCCGCATGTCGTCGTTGGAGATCGCCAGGCCCGTCGGGGCCGCCAGGGGGTCGCCCTGGACCACCACCGACGGAGCCCCGGCCATGCCCCGGCGCAGCACCGTGGGCACCGGGACCCCGTCCACGTTTCCGTAGGCCAGGAGGAACACCGTGGCCCCGCTGGCCGTGGGCACCGCGTCCACCGGCCGGGAGAAGCCCGACGACACCAGCGAGGACACCATCGCCGGGATGGCGCTCATCCCTCCGTCTCCGGGCACGTCCGGGGTCACCGTGGTGTCCCCCGCCATGCCCGTGTCCCGGACGTCTCCGCCGCCCGAGTCCTGGGGCGTGCCCGTGTCGCCCCCCATGCCCGTGTCGACGCCGCCCGTGTCGGCGCCGCCCGTGTCCCCGGTCATGCCCGAATCTACGGGGGGCATCATCGGGTCGCTGGGGCACCCCGCCAGCCCCAGGGAAAGAGCCCCTACCACCCACCTGGCCTGTCTCATCGTCCGCATTACCCGGCGTTCCTTGTTGGTTGTTGGTCTTCCTGGCTCACTCGGGCAATGGGACGACGGGCCCACGGTCACGCCGTGAGCCCTACGTCCATCCCCCCGGCGCGGATTTCCCCCCGCGCGGATTCCTGCGCGTCCCACGCCTGCGGCCCTCTCAGGGGGCCGTCACATTGATCCGGATGACGGCCTCGGGGTTCCCGGGCACCGCCGACCGGTCGGACATCCTCAGGCTCACCCGGACCCGGTGCGGCCCGAGGGTGGTGTCCGCAGGGATCGTGGCCGTGATCATGGTGTTGTTCGTCGGCTCCGAGAGCTGGTTGCTCCCCGAGTTGTTGTCCAGGTACGTCTGGAAGTGCCCCCGGCCCATCATCGCGGGCATCCCCGGGGGCACCAGGCCGAAGTTCATCACCGCCACCTGGAGCATCACCATGCCCCCCGCGCGCACGTTGGTGTTGTCCGGCGGGGCGTTGATGGTCACCGCGGGCATGTTGTTGGCTACCACCATGATGGGCAGCACCGCGTCCGCCCCGCTCGCCAGGGCCGCCGTCCGGTCCGGGACGATGGCGTTGTGGTCGTGCTGGCGCAGGCTCACCCGCAGCCGGTGCATCCCCGCCGTGGTCCCCGGCGGGATCACGATCTGCGAGCCCGGCGTGTAATCCGCGAAGAGGTAGTCGTTGCCGTCGAAGTCGTCCAGGTACACATGGTAGTGCCCGCGGCCCGGGGCCATCATCCCCACCGGGGGAAAGGCCTCGAGCTGGAAGTTCTCCGCCACCACCTGGAGCTCCGTGGCCGCCCCCACCGGGAACGCCGCCCCGCTCGCCGGGGACGTGATCCGCACCCGCGGGCCCGCGGGCACATCCCCCATGGTCATCCCCGTGTCCGTGGGGGTCCCCGCGTCCGTGCCCCCGCCACCACCACAGCCCGCGCCAAGAGCCCCCATCGCCAGCACGAGCCCGAGAGCCCCACGCACCGTGTTCTGCATCGCGGTCCAAGCCTCTTCGGTGCGCCGGGTTCGCAAGCATCCCCCGAGGCACCCCGCACCACTTGCGCCTCGGACGGTGCGGACGCTATGCCCGCTGAACGGTCAACGTCAACGATCCCGCGACGGATTTGCGCGACCCCTCACCCCAGGTGCCCCCCGAACAGCGTGCGCCCGCTCACCCTCTCGAAGAACCACAGCGCCGCCAGGAAAAAGAGCACGACGCTCCCACCTTTCCGTACACCTCGCACATAGCCCCACCTGCGGGAGGCGATCCCCAGGGCGGGGACGGCGGCAAAGAGCACCAGGGCCGCGGGGAGCCAGGGCACGCCGGAGTGGGAGAGCACCACGAAGGCCACGGGGAGAAGAAGCGCCGCGGGAGCGACGGTCCCTGGGGTCCAGCGGTCCCTGGAGAGGGCCGCCAGCACCGGGAGGGCCACCAGCACCACGGCGAGCTGACCGAGCTCGACGCCCACGTTGAAGGCCAGGAGCGAGGGCACCAGGCCCCGGGCGGGCAGGCCCAGCTCCTGGAGCACCCCCGCGAAGCCGAAGCCGTGCACGAGGCCAAAGCCGAAGGTGAGGGCCCAGCGCCCTCGGGGCTCCCGGGCAAGGAGGTTCTCCACGGCCACGAAGGCGATGGACAGGGCAATGGCGGGCTCGACCACCCGGGGGCTCAGGGCAAACCACCCCAGAGCGCTGCCCACCAGCGTCAGGGAGTGGGCCACGGTGAACGACGTCACGATGGCCAGGACCTCCCGGGCGCCCTCCCGGGGCCTGCGGGCGCCCACCACCAGGAGCAGCCCGAAGAGGAACGCGATGTGGTCGTAGCCCTGGAAGATGTGCTCCACCCCGAGGGAGACGTACTGCCCGAGCTGGGCTCTCAGGGGCACCCGGTGCTCCTGGGCGTAGTCCCGGGTGGCCTCGCGGAACACCACCTGGGCGGTGCCGCCAAAGGCCTCCACCGTGGCGATCCCCTGGTGCCGGGGGTCCACGTCGAAGAACAGGTCGTAGCGCAGCGCCAGGGCCTCCAGGCTGTGGGGGCAGGTGAAGGGCACCGCGAGCACCAGCTCGAAGCCCCCTTGACGCTCCCGGAGCCTGGCCTGGTGGGCCTGGGGCGCGCACCGGTGCCCCGCGTTGGACACCCGGAAGCGCTGGACGAGGTACGCCGCCCCCTGGGGGGCCTTCTGGAGGGCGTCCTCGCGGGTCGCGTCCCGCCCCGCCGGGAGCCCCAGGGCCTCGTTCAGGTCCAGGGAGTCCACCCGGAACTCCGCGCGCACCTCCCTCCCCTCGGCGCGCACCCGGAGCCAGGTGACCGAGTTCTGGTGGGCCCACCCCCTCGTAGGGAAGAGAAGCAGGAGGCACACCCACACCCACAGCGCCTCCCTGGTCGTGCATCGTCGCATGGAATCCAAGTACCTTTCCCGAGACGTACACGCTCTACGTCGGACCTGGCAGGGCAGACGATGCCCACCGAGAGGGGTTCGGCGCAGGGGTCTTGTCGGTCGTTGACAAGCGGGGGTGGTTGTCTGACCATCCGCGGGCTGGGGAATCGGTCGCCCTGAACAGTTTTCTTATGATGACTTCGCCGCCGGAACCGAAGGAGGAGGGGACCGTGGTGGCCCCCGCGGAGGACCCGGACTCGCTCCTGGAGCGCGTCGCGGGCGGCGAGCGCGAGGCACTCCTGCGGCTCTTTGATCGCTTCGGGGGCTCGCTCCTGGCGGTGGCGTTGCGCATCACGGGCCAGCGCCCGGAGGCCGAGGACGTCGTGCAGGACGCGCTCACCCGCGCCTGGCGGGAGGCGCCGTCGTTTGATCGCACGCGGGGCTCGGCCATCGCGTGGCTCATCGCGCTCACGCGCAACCGGGCCATTGACCTCGTGCGGGCCCGCCGCCGCAGGAACCTCCACGAGCACGACGAGGACCGCGCCGAGCCGGAGCCCACGAACCTCACGGACACGCCCGAGCGGGCCATCGTGGACGCGGAGCGGGCCGCGGCGGTGCGGGTCGCCCTGGACGTCCTGCGCCCGGAGCAGCGCCAGGTGCTGGAGCTGGCGTACTTCTCGGGCCTGTCGCACTCGGAGATCGCGGCGAAGCTCGACCAGCCCCTGGGGACCGTCAAGACCCGGATCGCCCAGGCCGTGCGGAGGCTCCGGGAGGAGCTCACCCGCTTCGCGCCGCAGCACCGCACCGAGGGCTGAGCCCACGGTGGCCCTGGTGGACCTTGGCTCCCTGGCCCCGGAGGTGCCCTTCACCTGGCAGGGCGAGGCGGTCACCCTCCGGCGCTTCCGGGGCGCGCCCGTGCTCCTGGTGTTCCTGCGCCACCTGGCCTGACTGGCTTGACACGAGCACCTCGGCGAGGTGCGGGACCACCTCGGGGAGCGTGAGGGCGTGACGGTGCTGCCGGTGTCCTTCGCCACCGCGGCGCAGGTGGACGACCACGTGCGGTTCTTCCAGTGGCCCTTCCCCTTCGCGGTGGACCCGGAGCGCGCGCTCTACCGGGCCTTTGGCCTCGGGAGGGCCTCGGCCTGGAGGGCCTTCGGACCGAAGGCCGTGGTGAACGACCTGTGGCTCCGGCTCCGGGGCCGGGCCATGGGGCCCTCGCGCCAGGCGGACGTGCTCCAACTCGGCGGGGACTTCGTGCTCGACGCGGGGGGCGTGGTCACCTACGCGTGCCGTCCCCCGGGGCCCGACGCGAGGCCCCCCTTCACGGCGCTCCGGGAGGCCCTTCGAAGAACCGCCCGAGGAGCACCCGGTAGCGCTGCCGGAGGCCCGCAGGGACCGCCTCCGGCCGCGTGAGCAGCGCGTACTGCAGGGCGCTCCGGGCGGGGGAGCGCGCCGGGTCCGGGAGCGCGCCGGAGAGCGCCCGGAGGGTCTCCTGGGCCCGCTCCACGTTCTGCTTCAAGATCGCCAGGATGGCGGTGACGTCCACCTCGTCGTGGGGGCGCCAGCAGTCGTAGTCCGTGGAGAGGCACAGGGTGGCGTAGGGCAGCTCCGCCTCCCGGGCCAGGAAGGCCTCCGGGACGTTGGTCATCCCGACCACGTCCGCGCCCCACTGACGGAACAGATGGCTCTCCGCGCGGGTGGAGAAGCGCGGGCCCTCGATGCACACGTACGTACGCCCGGTGTGCACCGTGGCGCCGGTGGTGGCCGCGGCCCCGGCCAGCGCCTCGGCCAGCACCGGGCACACCGGGTCGGCCATGGAGACGTGCACCGCTACGCCCTCGTCGAAGAAGCTCGCCGCGCGGCCCACGGTGCGGTCGATGTACTGCGAGGGCACCACCAGGTGCCCCGGGAGGAGCTCCTCCCGGAGCGAGCCCACGGCGGAGACGCTCACCACGTGGGTGCACCCCAGCTGCTTGAGCGCGTGGATGTTGGCCCGGTAGTTCACCCGCGACGGGGGGATCGCGTGCTGCCTGCCGTGCCGCGGGAGGAACACCAGCTCCGTGTCCCCGAGGCGCCCGCGCACCAGCGCGTCCGAGGGCGCCCCGAAGGGCGTGTCCACCGAGAGCTCGGTCACCTCTGCGAGGCCCGGGAGGTGGTAGAGCCCGCTGCCGCCAAGCACACCAAGAACGTGTCCCATGGGACCGAGGTTCTACCTCGGGACGCGGGTCTGCGTCATCCCCGGGAGTCGCTCCGGGCGCGGCGCGGGGGCACCCGGCCTTCGAGCACGTCCAGGAGCCGGTCCAGGTCCAGGGGCTTGTCCAGGAAGTACACCCGGTCCAGGTCCAGCCGCTCGAGCTGCCCCGGGAACAGATGGAACGCGCTCACCAGAATGATCGGTAGCTGCGGCCGCACCGAGGCCACCTTGCGCGCCACGGAGATCCCGTCCGCGCCGGGCATCATCACGTCCAGGAGCAGCGCGTCGAAGTCCTCGGCCTCGAGCCTCGGGAGCACCCCCTCGCCGTCCGGGAGGGCCACCACGGAGAAGCCCGCCCGCTCCAGCACCCGCGTCAGGGTGAAGCGCTCGTGCTCTTCATCTTCGACCAGCAGGAGGCGCTTCATCGGGTACCGGGTGTAGGGCGCTGTCGTGAAATTCCTGCCATATGCCACCGATCCTTCGCTGGTGTGGGAAGTATGCGGCCTTGTAGTTCAGGTGGCGACACGCTTCGACATAGAGCCCGAGATAGTACCACTCCAGGCCGAGCGTCGCGCACAGTTCAACCTCCTTCAGGACGGAGTACACCCCGAGGGAGCGCCAGGACTCGTCCGGGTCGAAGTAGTGGTAGACGCTGGAGGCGGCCCTGCGGCCTACGTCCACCACGCTCACGGCCACCAGGCGGTCCTGGGCATAATAGCGCAGCTCCCAGGTCTCGACGCAGGAGTCCACCAGGAAGAACCGGTAGTCCGCCGCGGTGGCGGGTTGCTCCCGGAGCGAGAGCCCCCGCTCCTGGGCGTGGCGGTTGTAGAGCGTCAGGTGCGCCTCGGTGTAGCTCGGGCGGTGCCGCTCCACCCGCAGGCCCCCGTCGTTCCTGCGCAGCACCCGGCGCTGCGAGCGCGTGAGCTGGAAGCGCCCCACGGGCACCCGCAGGGCCTCGCAGGCGACGCAGGTCTCGCACGACGGGCGGTAGAGCAGGGTCCCGGTGCGGCGGTCGCCCTCGTCCAGCAGGCGATCGAACTCCTCCGGGGTGAGCCTCCCGATGGGCAGGCGCAGGGGCAGGCGCATGGTACGCCCGGGGAGGTAGGGACACGGTTCGGGGGTGTCGGCCACCACCAGGAAGCGTCGCACCGCGCAAGGGTAGACCGGCGCCCCCGGAGTGCAACCGCTCAAGGCCCGAGGCCCCGGGGCCGTTTCCCTGAGGAGCCATGGTCCGGTTCACCGCTCCCCGCTTCGGCGCCTTCCTGGTGTGCCTCCTGGGGGCCTGCGGCACCAGCCCCGGCGCCCCACCCCCCTCCCCGGACGCCGTCACCGCCCCGGAGACCACCCCCGGGGACACCACAAAAACCACCGACGCCACCGAAGAACCGCCCAGCACCGACAGCACCCTACAAGAGCGCCCACGGGTGGAGGACAGCGGGCTCCCCGAAGACGCCCCTCCGGTCCCCGACACGGAGAGTCCGGACAACACCACGGACGCGCCCGAGGCACCCCCGGAGGACGCTCCGGCGCCGCCACCTCCACCGCCCCCGCCGCCCCCGCCGCCTCCACCGCCACCCACGGACGCCTCGGTGCCCCCGGACCGCGCGCCGCCGCCGGAGGACGCGCCGGGTTGTCCGGGCGACGAGACCCTCTGCGGCGGGACCTGCGTGGACCCGACCCGCGACGGGCGCCACTGCGGCGCCTGCGGGGCCTCCTGCGGGACGGAGCGGCGCTGCCAGGAGGGCGTGTGTGTGTGCCCCGGTGGCCTGACCTGGTGCGACGGGGTCTGTCGCCGGTGGTGCGGCCCGGACCCGGTGTGCCTCGCGGGCCTCTGCCGCCCTGGCAACGACCGCCGCGACCAGGCGGTGGAGTGGGCGCCCTCGCTGGCCGAGAGCACCTTCCACGGGAGCACCGCCGGGGCCACCCCCGACGGCCCGGGGAGCACCTGCACCTGCACCGCCCGAGGGCAGCCCGACGTGTGGTTCCACTTCCGCCTCACGGCCCGGGCGGTGGTCTACGCGGACACCGCCGGGAGCCCCATTGACACGGCGGTGTACCTCACCGACGGCGAGGGCCTCGCCCTGCCCGACGCATGCAACGACGACGGGGGCTGCACCACCGGGGATTTCGCCTCCCGGGAGCAGTCCCAGCTCGCCCGGGTGCTCGCCCCCGGGAGCTACCACCTGGTGGTGACCCACTGCCGGGGCCTGCCCGCCAGCGGGCCCTTCTCGCTGCACCTGCAGTACCTCCCGCTCACCAGCGCCGCCCAGGAGGCGCCCCTGGCGCACCGCGGGACCGCCTCGGGGGTGCTCCCGGTCGCGGGCGGCACCGCGGGCTCCTGCGGGGGGGAGGGCTCCGGCGAGGAGCTGCGATGGTTCATGACCTGTGGGGGGCTCACCCAGAGCTTCAGCCTGTGTGGGATGGACCGCGGGGGCTTCTCCCGGCGCTCCGACGGCCGGGAGCACGACCCGGTGCTCTACCTCCGGAGCGGGCTGACGGGCCGGGAGTTCGCCTGCAACGACGATTTCGACGACCCGAGCTGCCGGGGCACGGGCGGCGACGAGCGCCCCGTCGGGGCCCGCATCGACCCCGTGGTGGTCACCCGCGGGATCCACGCCCTCTTCGTGGACGACCGCTCCGTGGGGGGGATGGCCTACACCCTGGCGTACACCGTGCGGTAGCGCACCCCGTGCCGGGAGGCCGGGAGCCGTGCTAGGGTGCCTGCGCGATGCACCTGCCGTTGTACGAGAACCGCCCCGTCAACCGCTTTTCCATCAAGGCCCAGGAGGCCCTCGGGGACACCTTCCGGTCGGGGCGGATCACCACGCTCCAGATCAACGTGGGCAAGGTGTGCAACCAGGCCTGCAAGCACTGCCACGTGGACGCCGGTCCCAACCGCACGGAGGCGATGGACGAGGCCACCGCCGAGCGCTGCCTCGGGCTCCTGGAGCGGCACCGCTTCCCGGTGTTTGACATCACCGGCGGGGCCCCGGAGCTCAACCCGTATTTCCGTCGCATGGTCACCCGGGCCCGGGGGCTCGGGGTCCATGTGCTCGTGCGGCACAACCTCACGGTGATGTTCGAGCGCGGCCAGGAGGACCTGCCGGAGTTCTTCGCCGCCCACGACGTGGAGGTGGTCTCGTCGCTGCCGCACTACACCTCCGCGGGCACGGACCGCCAGCGCGGGGGCGGCGTCTTCGAGGAGAGCATCGCGGCGATGAAGCGCCTGAACGCCCTGGGCTACGGCACCGGCCGCAGGGACCGGGTGTTTCATCTCATGCACAACCCCCTCGGGGCGTTTCTCCCCGGGAGCCAGAAGGACCTGGAGCGGGACTACCGCCGGGAGCTGGCGCGCTACGGGGTGACCTTTGACGGGCTCTTCGCCCTGACCAACATGCCCATCCGGCGCTTCCGGGACTGGCTGGAGAAGGCCGGCCAGCTCGACGACTACCAGGCGAAGCTGGAGGCGGCCTTCAACCCCGCGGCGGTAGCGCCGCTCATGTGCCGCTCCACGGTGTCCGTGAGCTACGACGGGAAGCTCTACGACTGCGATTTCAACCAGATGCTGGACCTCACGGTGGCCGACGCCCCGAGCGCCCTGGAGGATTTTGACCTGGAGGCCCTGGAGCGCCGGCGGATCGTGACGGACAACCACTGCTTCGGCTGCACCGCCGGGGCGGGCTCGTCCTGCGGCGGCCAGACCGCTTGAACACCCTCCGAAGGGTGCTCTAGGCTTGGTGAAAGCACATGGGATCGCGGCCCAGCCAGGAGCCCTCTCCGCCCACCTCTCGGCCGCCCCGTGACAGCTCGCCCCTGCCCCGGAGCCCGGGCTCGCTGGAGCCTTCGCAGTACACCGCCGGGGCGCGCCTCGGGACCGGCGCCCTGGGCGAGGTCTTCGAGGCCACGGACGCCCAGGGGACCCGGGTGGTGCTCAAGCGCCTCCACCGCCACTGCGCGGCGGACCCGGACCTGGTGGACATGTTCCGCCACGAGGCCCGGGTGCTCGCCGCCCTGGACCACCCCGGGGTCCCACGGCTCCTGGAGCTCTGCCCGGACCGGGGAACCTGGATGCAGGTGCTCGAGCGGGTCGAGGGCCTGGACCTCACGCAGCTCGCCCGCCGCGCGCCGGAGCTGCCGCTGGCGCTCGGGGTGGAGATCGTCCGGCAGCTCCTCGGGGCCCTGGGGCATGTACACACAAGGGCCTACGCCAACGGGCCGCCCCTGCAGATCGTCCACCGGGACCTCGCCCCGGGCAACGTGATGGCCTCCCGGGATGGGGTGGTGAAGCTCCTGGACTTCGGCATCGCCACGAGCCTCTGGCGCCCGGACCCGGACCGCGGACGCATGAAGGGCACCCGAGGGTACCTCTCCCCGGAGGCCATCACCGGCGAGCACGAGGTGGACGCCCGGAGCGACCTCTTCGGCGTGGGGGTGCTGCTCTACGAGCTCACCACCCGCCGGAGGCTCTTCGAGGGCCCCCCCGTGGTGGTGATGGCGGCCATCGCCGAGGGGCCGACGCCGTCGCCCGCGAGGGACGTGCCGGGCTACCCCCCGGCGCTGGACCTGGTGGTGCGCCGGGCACTGGCCCGGGTGCCGTCCCTGCGCTTCGAGTCCGCCGCGGCGATGGGTCACAGCCTGGAGGACGCCGCCGCGGTGCTGGGCCTGCCCGCGGCCCGCGCCGAGCTCGGGGTCTTTGTCGCGCGCATCCTCGACGGCGCCGGCGGCGCGCGGAGCTCCTCGCCGCCCGGTTGAAGCGCCTACCGCACGCGCACCACGGTGCCCTCGGCGCGGGGCACGGCCACGGAGACCCACCCCTCGGGCACCTCCCCCGCGGTGAAGCGAAAGAGCCACTGGGCGTCCCGGGGCGCGAGGTTGACGCACCCGTGGGAGCGCGCGCGGCCGAAGCCGTCGTGCCAGTAGGCGCCGTGGAGGCCCCGGTCGCCGTCGTAGAACTGCACGTAGGGCACGTCCCCGAGGCGGAAGCGCCCCTGGGCGGTGCTGTCCTCCAGGTTGTCCATGGTGTGCGTGAGGTACTTGCCCCACACCCGGAACACCCCGGGCGGGGTCTCGCTCCCCGTACGACCCGTGGACACCAGCGTGGCGTACACGGGCTCGCGGCCCTCGTACGCCGTAAGGATCTGCGTCACCCGGTCTACGTCAATCCAGCGCTCGCGGGCGCCCCGCACCTCCGGCGGCGGCGCCGACGGCACGAACACCTGGAGCCGGTCCGAGCGCACCCACTGGCTCCCGTCGATCCGTGACCACTCGGCGCCGTTGTACCTCTGTGTCGCATGCACGTGCACCCGCTGGAGCCGCCGGAGCTGCCGGTGCCCCGGGGACGTGCGCGTGGCCTCCAGGTGCCGCCAGGATGCCGTCCCCGGAGCCACCACCCACCCGAAGGTACGGTGATGTCCGTGGGAGTAGGACAACCTCTCCAGGGTGTCTCCCGAGAAGGTGAGGGGGTCGCTGCCGTAGACATCGTGGCGGGAGATCCAGCGCCCGTCGAGGAGCTGGAGGTAGGAGCCCGTGGGAGGGACCCGGACCTCGCCGCGGACGGCGAAGCCCCAGTGGGCCTCCCAGAGCTCTCCGCGGTGGGGGTCTCCCGCGGTGGCGTCGGCGAGGGAGCGGTAGACCCTCGGGCGGTTGCCCGCGGTGAAGGCCCAGCGGGAGGGCACGCGGGAGCTGTTCGAGGGCAGCGCGCGGAAGCGGTCGGTGCGCAGGAGGACGTCATCGCCGCAGACCCAGCGGTCGTCGCCGATGGAGACCCACTGGCGGGTGCAGCCGCGGCCCGCGGAGGCCACGGCGTAGAGCCCGAAGGGCGCCCCGACGGAGAGCCTTCCCAGGAGGGTCCCCCGGCGGTCCGGGCGGGGGTACACGGCCCCCTCGGCGTCGGAGAGCACGGAGTGATAGGCGTTTGGGATGAGCCCTCGGGCGGGCACCTGGCGCACCCTGGGGACGGCTTCCAGGCCCGAGGCCAGGGCCACCACCGCGAGGGCTCCCAGCGCGCACACGTAGGACAGGCGATGCATCAGCGTACCCTCACGCGGAGTCCAGGGTCATGGTCCGAGGCCACCACGGCGGTCCAGCCCGGAGGGGCCGTGGGTGGCGACCAGTGGTAGAGCCAGCGGGCGTCCCTGGGGGCGAGGTTGACGCACCCATGGGAGCGCGAACGACCGAAGGCGTCGTGCCAGAAGGTCCCGTGGAGGGCCTGGTCGTTGTGGAAGAACAGCACCCAGGGCACGCGGGACACGGTGTAGAGCGCCGCGACGCTGACCACGTCGTTGTCGTCCACGTTGGACATGTCCGTGGTGGCCAGCTTGGACCACACCCGATGCTCGCCGGGGGTCGTGGGGCTCCCCGGGCGCCCGGTGGACACCAGCGCGGCGAACACCGGGCGCGTGCCCTCCAGGGCCACCAGCGCCTGGCTGCCGCGGTCGATGTCCACCCAACGCTCCTGGGCCCCGAGGCCGGGCGGCGCGGGCGGCACGTTCGGTCGGAGCACCCTCGAAGCGCTTACCCAGCCGGCGTCCAGGCGCAGGAGCGTCCAGCCATCGACCCGGCGCTCCTCGCGGATGTGCACCGGGTCCCGGCGCGACAGCAGCACGGCTTCACGGGCGCGTCCCCGGTCATGGATGGCCTGGGCGGCGCTGGGCCACGCGCGGGTGTCACTGCGCAGGAAGCCCACCCCGTCGGGCAGCTCCCCGGGGTCGTAGAACACGCCCGTGCGCTCGCTGGGCCGGGCAAAGGACAAATCCCTCAGGGCCACCCAGCGCCCTCCGGCGGAGCGCAAATAGGTCTGGCCGCCCACCCGGGCGGTGCCCGTCACCGCGATGGACATGCCGCGCTCGAGCTCCTCGGCCCAGAGGTCGTCGGTGAGGTCCTCCAGCCGTCGGTAGGTGCGCACCCCCGCGTGGGTGGCGAAGCCGTAGGTGTAGGGCACTACCTCCCCGTCGGGCACCACGGGCTGGAGCACCGCCGAGGGCGCCTCCGCGGAGAATTGCACTTCATCCCCGCACACCCACGCCTCGTCCCCCACGCGCACCCAGAACAACCGACAGCCCGTTCCCTGGCTGGCCTCCAGGGCCGCGAAGTGCGCCCCGCGGGCGAGGGTCCCCCGCCGGGGGCTGCGCAGGTCCGCCCGGAGGCGTACCACTTCTCCCTCGCGCTCGATGCGCACGCTCCGCACCCACGCGGGCACCACCGTGCCGTCCCCCAGGTCCCGGGTGGGGTCCCTCGGGGGGCCTGCGGGGTCTTCCTGGCCGAACTGCCTCCGAGGCGGAATCTGCCCCGGCGCCGGCGGGGTCACCGCAAGCACCAGCAGCACCACCGCGCCGAGGACCCTGGACATGGTCCCCGTAACCTACCCGGGAGTTTCTCCCGCGCCAGTTTTCGACCATACCTCCACCCACATGTGGGATGCCCCGGAGGGGGGTGACCCTGGGGGTGGGCTCGTGCGAGGATGGGGGAGGAGGTGTGCGGTGACTCTTGGCGGAGCGCTTCGGCGGTGGGTGTATGTGGCGGTGCTGGCGGGTTGCGGCGGGGAGGCGACGAACACGGGGTCGACCTTTGAGTGCGGGGGGGCGACGGTGGCGACGCGGCCCCGGTGCGCGACCACGACGGAGTACTGCGAGGTGACGACGACCATGACGGGTGGGGCGTCCATGAGCACGGCGCGGTGCCTGGCGGTGCCGACCGGGTGCGCGGGGCCGTCGAGCCCGTGCACCTGCCTCATGAACATGATCGACGGCGGGAGCGTGGCCTGCGCGTCGATCGCGATCTCCGGCGCGCGGCAGACGACCCTGTCGCGCTCGCCGTAGGGCGCCTACCGTCGGCGAGAGCGGGCGGGCGGGGCGAGCATGGGCATGCCCATCCCCGGAGGAGGCGTGATCGTGGGCCTGGACGGCTGACCCCACGGGGGAGGGTTCACCCCCGGAGGGATCATGGGTCCGGGGCTGGGCGTGGTGGGTGGCCCCGAGGGCTGCGTCCACGCGCTCCCCGACGGGGTCGCGGTGGTGGGCGGCGTCCACGGACCGTTCGGCGCAGGCGCGGGCGCCGTGGGTTGCGGCGCGGGCTGCTGGGGCTGCACGGCAGGCGCAGGGCGCGCGGGTGACGGCGTGGGCGCGCCGTTCCAGGCCCACCCGGACCCGGGAGGCGTGGCGCCGGGCATCCCGTACCCCGGCGTGACGCCCGGGGCGCCGTACCCCGGCGTGATCACGCCTGGAGCGCCGTAGCCCGGCGCGCCGTAGGCCGGACCCCCCACGGTGGGTGTGTGGTAGCCGCCGCCAGGCCAGGCGCCGTTGTAGGCCGGCCACCCTCCGCCGATGGCAGGCGCGCCATAGCCCGGCGTGCCGTAGCCCGGCCCGCCGAGCATCCCCGGGGCGCCGATGGCCGGGCCCCCGAAGGCCGGAGCGCCCACGCCGCCTACCGCCGGACCGCCGTAGCCCGGGCCGCCGAGCATCCCCGGGGCGCCATAGGAGGGCGCGCCGTACGAGGGCATCCCGTACCCCGGCGCGCCGTAGCCGGGCGTCGACGGGTATCCACCACCGATGGCGGGAGCCCCCGGCGCCGGGCGCGCGGGCTGCGGCGCGGGCTGTGGCACCTGCGCGGGCTGCGCGGCGGGCGCCTGGGCGACGGCGCCGCGGCGGCCCGTGGAGCGCTGGGCGGCGGCGCCCACCACGGGCATGAGCATCACCGTGGCGGACACGTTCCAGGTGAACTCCAGGCTCAGGGTGTCCCCCTGGAGCGAGCCGGAGCCCGTCTGGAGCGTGAGCGAGAGCTGCATGTTGCGGACGTTGTCCGTCATGGCGCAGGGCTGCCCCTGCGGGAACTGCACGGTGCTCTCCCCGGTGCGGTTGGCGTTGAGCGCGCAGCGGTCCCCGAGGTCGTTGGTCACCACGAAGACCATGTCCGCGCCGCTCACGGGCTCGACGCTCAGGCGCTCCCGGGTGGTGCGGCTCTCCGTCTGGGAAATGGGCGAGGTCACCGTCACCGTGGTCGCCGAGGCCAGGGCGTACGTCCCCGCGAAGGGGCCGATCCCGCGGCCCTGCCCCAGCGCCCCCGACGCCCCGAGGACCACCACCAGCCCCACGGAGGCCGAGACCGCGCCGCGAACACCCATCCCCCGATGGTGCGTCGCCTTCCGCGAGGATGCAACGCCTACACGGCCCTCCACACAGCGCATGGGTCTTGGACGCACGGAGCGGTCTACGTCTTCAAGGGATGTGGTTCTTCCCCCTACACCAGCGTAGCCACGGCTCGCCCGAGCCTGGCGAGGGCTTCGTCGATGGCGGCGGAGCCGACGGCGTAGGAGAGCCTGAGGTGCCCCGGGGCCCCGAAGGCGGAGCCTGGGACGACGGCGACGTGGGCCTCGTCGAGGAGCCAGCGGGTCACCTGCAGGTCGTCGGAGAGGGTGAGGCCCGAGGGGGTGCTGCGCCCGAGCCAGCCGCGGATCTCGGGGAAGGCGTAGAAGGCCCCCTCGGGCAGGGCGCAGCGCACGCCGGGGAGCGCCCGGAGGCCCGCGACGAGCCGGTCTCGGCGGGCCTGGAAGAGGGCCCTCATGGGCGCGAGCTCGGCGTCGTCGATGCGCAGGGCTTCGAGGGTGGCGTACTGGGCCATGGTGGCGGCGCTGGTGGGCCCCTGGCCCTGCACGGTGTCCAGGGCGCGGGCCAGGGGGGCCGGGGCGATGCTCCAGCCTACGCGCCAGCCGGTCATCGCGTAGCTCTTGCTGGCGCCGTCGATCACCACGAGTCGGGCCAGGAGGTCCGGCGCCACGGTGAGGAGCGACACCTGCTCGAAGCCGTCGTACACGAGCCGGCCGTAGATCTCGTCGGCGAGGATCCAGCAGTCGTGGGGGCGCAGGACCTGGGCGAGGGCGTTGAGCTCCGCGCGGGTGTAGGCAGCCCCGGTGGGGTTCGAGGGCGAGCACAGGAGCACGGCCTTGGTGCGCGGCGTGAGGGCGCGGGCGAGCTCCTCCGGGGAGCACTTCCAGCCCGCGTCGAGGGTGCTCGGGAGGAACACGGGGGTGGCCCCGAGGAGGCGCACCTGCTCGGGGTAGCTGACCCAGTAGGGGGCTGGGATGAGCACCTCGTCGCCGGGCTCGTAGAGGGCCAGGGCGAGGTTGAAGAGCGCGCCCTTGGCGCCGACGCTGACGGTCACCATGGCCGCGGTGGCGGGCACCGCGCGGTCGCGGGTGGACTGCTCGGCGATGGCCGCCCGCAGCTCCGGGATGCCGCTGACGGGGGTGTACCGCGTGCGGCCGTCTTCAATGGCCCGGATGCCCGCGGCGCGGATGGCCGTGGGCGTGTCGAAATCGGGCTCACCGGCGCCGAAGGAGATCACGTCCACGCCCTGGGCGCGCAGCTCCTGGGCGCGGGCGTTGATGGCGAGGGTGGCCGAGGGCACCACCACCGAGAGGCGCGACGCGAGGCGAGAGGCCATAGGGGCCCCGGAGCATACCCGAGCGCGGCGTTGCCCTGGAAGCGAAGGCGTGCCTTGCGTCATTGACACGCCTCCCCGGGGGTGCTTCTGCTCCGGGCGATGAAGACCCTCGAACCGTCGCGCGCCAGGGCCAGCGCCGAGGCCCTCTGGAGCCGGGACATCCTCCCGCAGCTCGTGGAGTACATTCGCATCCCGAACCGCTCGCCGGCCTTTGACCCCCAGTGGGTCGAGGCCGGGCACATGGAGCGCGCCGTGGCGCTGATCGAGCGCTGGTGCCGCGCCCGCCCGCTCCGGGGCCTCACCGTGGAGGTCGTGCGCCTCACGGACGAGCACGGCAACGCCCGCACGCCGGTGATCTTCATGGAGGTCCCGGGCGACGGCCCGGACACCGTGCTCCTCTACGGCCACCTGGACAAACAACCCGAGATGGTCGGCTGGCGCGAGGGCCTCGGGCCCTGGACCCCCGTGGTCGAGGGCGACCGGCTCTACGGCCGCGGCGGCGCGGACGACGGCTACGCGGCCTTCGCCTCCCTGGGCGCGCTGGAGCTCCTGCAGGAACAGGGCGTACCCCACGCCCGCTGCGTGGTGCTCATCGAGGCCTGCGAGGAGAGCGGCAGCTATGACCTTCCGTACTACATCTCCCACCTCTCCCGACGAATCGGCGAGCCCTCGCTGGTTGTGTGCCTGGACTCGGGCTGCGCGACCTACGATACCCTGTGGCTCACCACCTCGCTGCGTGGGCTGGTGGCGGGCAACCTCCGGGTGGAGGTGCTCACCGAGGGGGTGCACTCCGGGGACGCGAGCGGGATCGTGCCGTCGAGCTTCCGGGTTTTGCGTGAGCTCCTCGCGCGGGTGGACGACCCCGGGACGGGGGAGGTCCGGCTCTCGGAAGCGCACACGGAGATCCCTGGAGGGCGCGTCGCGCAGGCCCGCGCTGCGGCAGAGGCCCTGGGGGACGCGGTGTGGTCGAAGTTCCCATGGACGCCGGGGGTGCGGCCGGTGACGGAGGACCGCGCGGAGCTGGTGCTGAACCGCACGTGGCGCCCGGCGCTGTCGGTCACGGGCGTGGAGGGGTTGCCTCCGCTGGCGAGCGCGGGCAACGTGCTCCGGCCGTTCACGGCGGTGAAGCTCTCGCTGCGGATCCCGCCGCGGGTGGACCCGGAGCGGGCCTCGGAGGCCCTGAAGCGCGCGCTGGAGCGGGACCCGCCGTACGGCGCGAGGGTGACCTTCGAGCCCGAGAAGGCGGGGCCCGGCTGGGACTCACCGCCCTTGGCGCCGTGGCTGGAGCGGGCGCTCTCCCATGCGTCGGAGACGTACTTCGGCGCGGGCTTCGGGGCCCTGGGCGAGGGCGGCACGATCCCCTTCATGGGGATGCTCGGGGAGAAGTTCCCGCAGGCGCAGTTCCTCATCACCGGGCTCCTGGGTCCGGGCAGCAACGCCCACGGCCCCAACGAGTTCCTGCACCTCCCCACGGGCCAGCGGCTCACCTGCTGCGTGGCCTCGGTGCTCGCCGCCCACCGCGGGCGGTAGCCGCCAGGGCTCTTGCGCACCGCGGCGTCAGGCCGCGCGGACGTCGAGCGCTACGGCGCCCTCGGGAGCCGCGGTCGGCGAGGCCAGGGCGCGCAGCCGCTCCAGCGGCGCTGTCTGCCCGTAGACGCTGGCCAGCGCGAGCGTCCCGAGCGCGTACACCGCCGCGCGCGGCGCGGGCGACGCCTCCGTCTCCCACCGGGAAACGGTCTCCGGGCGCACGTCGAGCAGCGCGGCGAGGTCCGCCGCGCGAAGCCCCGCCGCCCGGCGGAGCCACCGCAGGGCATCCCCGTCCGACGCCCCGGCCTCCACCAGGGCGCGGGTGACGGCGTCGTCGAAGGCGCCCACCGCGGGCCCCGGGAGGTACACCTCGCCGCAGCGAGGGCAGCGAAGGGCAGGCAGCTGCGCCGTGAAGCGACGCGGTCCCACGGCTCGCGCCTCTTCGTGGGTCGCGTCGCAGAGCGCGTCGCTGTCGCACTGAACACACCTCGTAAGCGTCATGGACATGCCTCTCCTTCAGGTTG
Source organism: Deltaproteobacteria bacterium (assembly GCA_016218725.1). Classification (GTDB taxonomy): domain Bacteria; phylum Myxococcota_A; class Polyangia; order Polyangiales; genus JACRDB01. The sequence continues at coordinate 7,986 of JACRDB010000077.1, read as the reverse complement.
TGTGCCGGACACTAGAAGACGGTCACCACGATCTCTTCCCCCGCCAGAACCACGATGACAACCAACGCCGCGCTGGATCGGTCGAAGGTGTCCACCCGCCAGGAGCCCCGCTCGGGTTGCCAGCTGCAACCTGGCGCACCTGCCAGTCCCGCGCGGACATCGTGGAAGGTGATGCCCCGCTCGATCATGCGTTCGCGTGCGTGGAGGGTCAGGGTGATACGCCCAGCGCTCGCATAGCCACGGATCAAGACCAGAGCCTCGCTGGCGGTCATGGCGTCCTGTCCGAGACTTCACGAACAGAGTCTAGCACCCTAGCGAAATTGTCAAGTCCCTCCCCACGGGCCAGCGGCTCACCTGCTGCGTGGCCTCGGTGCTCGCCGCCCACCGCGCGCGGTAGGGCCGCTAATACCCCCCGGAGGCCACGCCGCCGGAGACGATCACCACGCTGGAGCTCGCCCCAAGGCGCGTGGCCCCCGCGGCCACCAGGCGGTCGCCGTCGGAGGCCGTGCGCACCCCCCCGCTGGCCTTGACGCCCAGCTCCGGGCCCACCACCTCGCGCATCAGCGCGATGTCCTCCACCGTGGCCCCGCCCTGCCCAAAGCCCGTGGACGTCTTCACGAAGCTCGCCCCCGCCGCCTTGGACAGCGCGCAGGCGATCACCTTCTCGTCCCGCGTGAGCATCCCCGTCTCCAGGATCACCTTCACCGTGCGGCCCTGCGCCGCCCCCACCACCCGCGCGATGTCGTCCAGCACCAGCGGGTAGTCCCGGCTCTTGAGCGAGCCCACGTTCATCACCATGTCAATCTCGTCCGCCCCCGCCCGCAGCGCCTCCGTGGTCTCAAAGGCCTTGGCGTTGGGCGTCATCGCCCCCAACGGGAAACCCACCACCGCGCACACCGCCACGGTGCTCCCCCGGAGCTGCTCGCGAACGTACGGCACGTTCGCGCTGTTCACGCACACCGAGAAGAAGTGCCACGCCATCGCCTCGGAGCACAGCCTCCGCAGGTCGTCCCGCGTGGCCTCGGGCTTGAGCAGCGTGTGGTCAATGATCCGCGCCAGGTCCGGCCTGGGCCGCCCCGAGGGCGCCGCCCCGCCGCTCCCCACACCCGCCGCCCCAGGCACCTTCGGCGTCACCGACGCCCCCGCCCCGGGCACCGCCCCCCGCCCAAGCTCCTGCTGGACCTTGGCCACCACCGCGTCCACGATCCGGTCGATGTCACTCGCCATGGCCCCGCTCCTAGAGGGTGTCCAAGTGGATTTTCCGAGGCGTTTGCAAAGCTCCGCGAGCCGGGCAAGGAAGGTCGCCGAAGCCGTGCTGGTGGCACGGCGAGGCGGCCTGACGCCGCCCGGCGACGCGGAGCTGAAGCAAGACGCCCGGAAAATCCACTTGGACGCCCTCTATATCACTTCTCCCGCAGCTTTCGCAGGTCCCCCACCCGGAACGTCACCCGGCGGTGGTCAAAGTGCTCCGCGTACGGGATCACGTACTTGCGCGACAGCCCCGTCAGATCCTTGTAGCCCTGGGCGTCAATGCTCCCCTTCTCCCGCAGCCACTGCACCAGCTTCGCCTCCAGGGCCCCCAGCGCCGCCGCGTCCACGTAGAGGTCCTGGGCCACCCTCGCCACGTCCCCGCGCTCCACCAGCCGCTTGAGCGCCGCCTCCACCTCGGCCCCCGTCGCCCGGAGCGTCACCCCGAGCTCCGACGGCCTCGGCGGCGCCAGCCCCGCCCCCGCCAGCGCCCCCTTCACCGCCAGGAGGTGCAGCACGTCGTCCGGGTTCTTCGCCCTCCACCCCGCGCGCCACACAAGGTCCCCCTCGCGGGTGACCTTCCTCGCCGCCCCGAGGCCCGACAGCACCGCCTCCAGGAGCACCTCGTCCGCCAGGGACCCCAGCGCCCGGAGGTCCATCCCGCGCTCTCCCGGGTGCTTTCCATGGTACGCGCTCAGCACCCCCAGGACCTCGTTCTCCAGCGCCTCCACCACCCCACGGCCCACGTACCGATCCCCCTGGAGCGCGACCAGGCCGTCGTTTGCGTGCCCCTCACGCACCGCGTAGCCCGTCCTCGCCGTGAGCGCCTCGCGCCCGAGGCCCTTCGCCCCCAGCGCCTCCAGCTCCACCCTCGCGCGCTCCGCGGGGTCGCCCCGAGAGGCCCTCCGAGCCCGCTCCAGCGCCCCCGCCCGGCGCCGCACCCGCTCGGCCACCGGGCGCACCACCACCGCCCCGCCCACCGTGCTCCCCACCCCCGCCAGCGAGGGAGGCCCTCGGAGAATCAACCGCTCCCCCGGGCGCAAGGCCAGCCACCGGTCCGTGCTGATCCTCGCCAGCCCTACACTCCCCGGCGCAAGCCCGTCGCCCTCCAGCGCCCTCACCGTCGCCAGCGCATGCGTCGCCCCCACCGCCAGCTCCAGCTTCGCCCGACGCCCCAGCGCCCGGCGCGTCTCCGGGAGCAGCGTCACCTCCGCGTCAAACGCCCGGGTCACCGGCACCGCCCCCTCGCGGAAGAGCCACGCCCCGCGGGACACCAACCCCTGGTCCAGCCCCGACACGTTCACCGCCAGCCGGGTCCCCGCCCTGGCCTCGGCCACCGCGCTGCCATGCACCTGAAGCCCCCGAACCCGCACCCCCAGAAGGTCCCCCTCCACCCCAAGGGGGCCCACCACCAACGCCTCTCCCTCACGCACACATCCACCTACAAGTGTGCCTGTGACCACGACGCCGAAGCCCTTGCGTACAAACACCCGGTCGATGGGCAGGAGGCACGGCCCGGTGGGTTCTCTCGGGCTCAGGGCGCGGGCGGCGAGGTGCTCGCGGAGGGCGTCGAGGCCGTCACCCCGGTGGGCGCTCACGGGCACGATGGGGGCGTCGCGGAAGGGGGTGCCCTGGAGCACCTCGCGCACCTCCTCGGCGGCGAGCTCGACGATGTCCGGGGTGACCAGGTCCGTCTTGGACAGGGCGCAGACGGCCCCGCGGACCCCGAGGAGCGACGCGATGGCCAGGTGCTCCCGCGTCTGGGGCATCACGCCCTCGCTGGCGGCCACCACCAGGAGCAGGAGATCCACGCCCCCGGCGCCGGAGATCATGGTCCGGACGAACTTCTCGTGGCCCGGCATGTCAATCACCGCGCAGCGCCGACCGCCCGGGAGAGCGAAGGGCGCGAAGCCGAGCTCGATGGTGATCCCCCGGGCCTTCTCCTCCGGGAGGCGGTCCGTGTCCACGCCCGTCAGGGCCTTTACCAGGGCGGTCTTTCCGTGGTCGATGTGCCCGGCCACGCCGAGCACCAGGTCGCTCTGGGGCGCTGTCATCAGGGCCCGCAAGCATACCCGCTCCGGCGGGAAAATCTGGTACGTACGCAACGATGCACCGACGTATCGCCCTGGGCCTCTTCGCACTCCTCGGGTGCTCGAACCCTCCCTCCCCCGCCATGGACTCCGGAGGGGACGCTGGGCGGGACTCCGGGGCGGACGCGCCCTCGGACCTCGGGGACGGGGGCGCTCCGGGGGACGCCCCGAGGGTGTACGAGCCCTTCAACCCGAACCCCCGAGGGAGCTTCCCCCAGGGCTTCCTCTGGGGCTCGGCGACGGCCCCGTACCAGATCGAAGGGGGGCTCTCGGGCACCGACTGGGCCCGCTGGGAGGCCATGCCCATGCGCATCGCCGGGGGCCACCGCGCGGACGACGGCCCGCGGAGCTTCACCCACTTCGAACAAGACCTCGACGCCCTGGTGGCCTCGCACCAGAACGCCTACCGCCTTGGCTTCGACTGGTGGAGGCTCTTCCCCACCCGGGAGGGCTGGCAGCGCTGCCGGGACGCGCGCGCCATGCCCCTGGACGCGTTCCGTACCGTGTGCCGCGGGGCCGCTTCCATGGAGGGCGTGCGGTACTACCACCGCGTGCTGGAGGCCATGGCCTCGCGCAGGCTCACGCCCATGGTCACCCTGCACCATTTCGTCTTCCCCGGGTACCTGAACGACCTCTCCATGCCCGCGGGCACCCAGGGCTTCGCGAACGACGCCATCGCCGACGATTTCAGCGCCTTCGCGCGCTTCCTGGGGAGCGAGTATGGCCGCGAGGTCGACTGGTGGGTCACCATCAATGAACCCTTCGCGTATGTGGCCGGGGGCTACCTCCAGACAAACTTCCCGCCCGCCGCGCCCTTCGACGCGCCGCTGGTGCTGCGGGTCGTGCGCAACATGATCCGCGCCCACGTCGCCGCCTACGACGCCCTCCACGAGAGCGACACGGAGCGCGCCCAGGGCGCCGGAGACGCCGGCGCGGGCGCTCCGGCGAGGGTGAGCATCGCCGCCCACAACCGCGTCTGGCGCCCGCTCCGCGCGGACTCCGAGGACGACGTCGCCGCCGCGCGGCACCTCGGTTACCTCAACAACCTGCTCTTCCTGAACGCCATCATCCGCGGCGACGCCGACAACGACGGCGACGGCTCCCTGGACGGCCCCACGGACCGCCGAGGGGACCCCGCCTGGCGAGGCCGCGCCGACTGGGTCGGGATCAACTACTACGGCCTGGCCCTGGTCCGCGGCCTGCGCACCTTCCCCCTCCTGCGCGGGCTCCCGATGCTGTCCTCGCTCCCCACGGACCTCCCGAAGAGCGACCTGGACTGGGACGTGTACCCCCAGGGCTTCGTCGAGGTCCTCCACGAGGCCGCGCAGTACGGTCTCCCGATCATCATTACCGAGAACGGCGTGGCCGACGCCGCCGGGACCAGCCGCCCGCGCTTCCTGGCCGAGCACCTGGCCGCCGTGGCCGCCGCCCTCCGCGCCGGGGACCGCGTCCTCGGGTACTTCCACTGGTCCATCGTGGACAACTTCGAGTGGCATGAGGGCTACTGCCCTCGCTTCGGGCTCTACCGCGTGGACTATGACAACCCCATGAGGCCCCGCACGCCCACCCCCGCGGCGGACACCTTCCGTCGCATCATCGACGCCAACGAGGTCACCGACGCCCTCCTCGGGTCCCTCCCGCCCTACGCCCCTCCGAGGCTCTGCCACCCGCGGTGAGGGCCCCCCGCGCGCTCCCCTGGGCCCTCGCCCTGATGCTCCCCTGGGCGCTCCAGGCGCAGCCCCGGGCGCGAAGACCCGCGCCGGCCCTGAGGCTCCTGGCCACCCACGGGGCCAGCGCCCGCGGGGCCCGCGCCGCACTCGGGAGGGTGGAGCCTCGGGCGCTGGTGTGCCTCCGGGAGGCGCGGCAGGAAGACCCGGTGGCCCTCTCCCGCCTGGGGCCCTCGCTCCTGGTGACGCTCTTCCTGGGGGGCCGAGGGAGGCCCGTCCAGGTGGCCCTGGAGCCCTCCAGCACCCCCCGGGGCCTGAGCGAGTGCCTGGGGCGAGCGTTCCTCACCTGGGACCAGGGTGGTCACCCCGGCCCCACCGCGAGGGTGGAGCTGCGCCTGTCCCTGGTGCTCCCTCCGGGGTCTTGAAGGCCGCGCACCAATCGCGCGGGTGGGGGTGCAAAGGTGACGGAAATCAAGTAAAGGGTACGGACCCCCAGCACGGCAGCCACTGGTGAAGGAGAGAACAACCCGATGAAGGCTTCAGCCCGGTTCATGCTTTGGATCGCTCCACTTACGGCCCTGGGTTGCTCCAACGGCCCCAGCAGCAACACCCCCCCGGCGACGGACTCGGGCATGGTGGCCATGGACTCCGGGGAGACCGGCACCGGGCCGGACACCTCGGGGCCGGACACCACGATGCCGCCGGACACGCTGCGGCCGCCGGACCCCGAGGGGGCCAACATCGTACCCAGGCTGCGCAGCCCGATGATCATGCCGTACGTGGCGGACCCGGCGCGGAACAACCAGTTCCGCTGCGAGCTGGACGAGCGCTGCGTGACGCAGCGCACGGACCGGGTGCTGCGCTTCGATCTCCTGACCCCCAACGCGGGCCCCGGGGACCTGTACCTGGGCGCCCCCACCATGGCCGGGAGGCCCCGGGACAACTTCGAGTTCTCCACCTGCCACCGGCACTATCACCTCCTGGGCTACGCGGAGTATGACCTCCTGGACGCCGAGGGCCGCGTGGTGGCCGCGGGGCACAAGCAGTCGTTCTGCCTGGAGGACTCGTCGCGGGACAGCATGCTGGCGTCCATGGGCATCGGCCGCACGGTGCCTGCTGGTGAGCGCTACAACTGCGGCAACCAGGGCATCCACGCGGGCTACTACGACCTGTACTACCAGGCCCTGCCGTGCCAGTTCATTGACATCACCAACGTCCCGCCGGGGAACTATCGCATCCGGGCCCGGGTCAACACCCGCCGGGTGGTGCCCGAGAGCAACTACGAGGACAACACGGCCCTCCTGGACGTGACCATCACCCCGCGCTCCTCGCCGCCGCCCATGACCGTCAACCCCCTGGCCGCCTGCCCCTCGGGCATGGACACCTCGGAGGAGAGTGACTGTGGCTGGAGCGCCGAGGACACCGCACGGTACTGCACCCCCGGGGAGCAGGTCACCGTGGGCTGCAACGGCAACTGCATGCCCGCCGTCGGCCGCTGCGACGGGGACACCCTCCTCCGGGTGTGCGCCGCCAACGAGATCTGCCTCCACCGCCAGCCCGTGCTCGGGAGCGACGCCGGCCTCGCCACCGGCGCCATCGCCAGCAATGACAACGCCTGCGGCACCAACTGCGCGTCGGTGACCTTCACCTGCCCCCCGGTGGGGCAGTTCCGGGTGCTCACCGCCGCCCGCGGCAGCGCCGCCGCGTGCTTCGTCGACGTGCTCCGCGCCGGTCTGTAGAACAGCAGTAAATTCAAATAGTTACGCTTGTTCTTCGCCGTTCCCTTGCGGGGCGGCGAGGGGTCGGGCATAGCTCCCTGCATGAAGCTCTGGAGCTGGAACGTGAACGGCATGCGGGCGGTGCTGGACAAGGGCTTCCTGCCCTGGTTCCGGGCGACGGACCCGGACGTGCTCTCGCTCCAGGAGGTGCGGGTGGAGTGGGAGCAGCTCGACGCGTCGGTGCGGGCGGAGCTCACGAAGCACCACGAGGTGTGCTGGTTCCCGGCCTCGGTGAAGAAGGGCTACGCCGGGAGCGCGACGCTCTCGCGCAAGGGCCTCGGGATGAAGCACACGCCGGGCCTCGGGCTGCCCGCCTACGACGGCGAGGGCCGCATGGTGGTGTCCGAGCACCCGGGCTTCACGCTCCTGGCGGGGTATTTCCCCAACGCTTCCGCGGAGCTGGTGCGGCTGGACTTCAAGCGCCAGTGGGCTCTGGGCCTCATCAAGGTGATGAAGGCTCGCCACGGCAAGGGCGAGCGCCTGGTGGTGGTCGGGGACATGAACGTCGCCCCCGAGGAGGTGGACCTGGCCAACCCCAGCACCAACCGCAAGAACCCGGGCTTCACGGACGAGGAGCGGGAGGACTTCCGGGGCTACCTCAAGGCTGGACTTGTGGACGTATTCCGTCAGCGCCACCCCGGGGAGAAGGGGCTCTACACCTGGTGGAGCCAGCGGGGCGGGGCGAGGGCCAAGAACGTGGGCTGGAGGATTGACCTCTTCCTGGTGAGCGAGGCGCTGGTGCCGTCGGTGACCGACGCGGCGATCCACCCGGAGGTCAAGGGCTCGGACCACTGCCCGATCTCGCTCACGCTGGCGGTGTAGGGGCGCGCTTCGCCACGGATCGGTGGTGTGTCCCCAGAGCCACGGGGCGGGGGGACCATGGTGCAGAAATCACTGAATATACGTTCATACGTCAATAGGTATAGAGGCCACCAAAGATAAACCCGCGCACGGCAACCTCACCTCCCGGCCCCCTCTCCCTGTCGAGAGAGGGGGCCGGGGGGCATAGGCGTTAAGCGCCATCACGTAACGGCGTCGTCAGGACCGATTCCCCAAGGCGCCGGGGAACTCGGACTTCGCCTGGGGTTGGGCGGTGGAGGCTGGGGTCGGGCGGTGGAGGCCGGGGTTCGCCAGAATCAGGGTCCATGATGTCGCGTCGCTCACCCCGGGCTACGGAAGGCGGTCACCGCGCCTCCGCGCGGT